>NZ_CP052766.1:1232625-1848938 GCF_002499975.2 Alteromonas pelagimontana | reverse complement strand
CGTACACCTTAGCTTTGTCGCCATTGATCGTAATATTAATTTCATTTAGGTAAAGATCCTGCGGGATGACAAATTCCGTTACCTGATTAACCGGCAGGGTAAGGGGTAGGTCGGCGATCGACATGCCAATACCGTTTACATCCACGATAAATTTATCAATGTCCTTGTAAAAAATCGCAGCTTCTAAAAACAGGTTTTCACCGGGATACCACCCAATAGAGGCATCATAGTTTACAGATGTCATTGGCAGGAGGTTAGGGTTGCCTACGTCCAGTGCATTGTCTGAACCCAGTACATATTGGCTCAACTGCTGCATTGATGCGCCATCCTGACTATCTTCGCAATCTTCTGATCCAGGCGAGCAAAGTTCAATGTCACTGTCAAAAATAGCGTAGGCACGGGCTTGTTTAAATGACGGCCGAGTGAAACTGGTCCAAACTGCACCACGGACCAGAATGTTCTCAGTAGGCTCCCATTTTACGTGGGCACTGGGGAAAAACTCACTGTATGTAATCGAAGCTTCGGGCAGAGGAATGGCAATATCAAGTGCACCCGCACCTGCACCATTAAATTCAAAATCATCGTTTTCAAGCGACATATACCCGGTGGATAAAAATTCGGTTTCTGCCCATCGCACCCCGGTAATAAGCGTGGCATCCATACCTAAAGGCACTTCTACCATGGCAAAGGCGGACTTGGTGTTTTCCACAATCGTATAATCGCCTTTCGTGCTTTCAATCGACACTTCGCCGTCAGTCGCTGGCTCTACAGTTTGGCGGGTAGCGTTGACAACCTCCTCGACTGTTGCGCGACTTTCGAAAGGAAGCTGAAATGAACTGTCTTCTGGAATACTGCTGGCGTAATCGCCAAGTGTGGAGTTCACAGCATCAATACAAGCGGTATCACCGCTACAATCGCTCTCACTGGGGGCGAAACTCCAGCGATCTTTATCGCGAGCATGGTCGCGTTCGGTGACCTCCACCCCAACTTTGACGTAATTCAGCCAGTTGTTGAAAACATCAGCACGCAAATTAATATTGGCACTTTTAATTTCATCGGTACGCACGCCGTCTTCTAAAAACAAGTTATCGAACAGATAATTTGAGAGTTCCGTGCCATTGCCACTGCCGGAAGTACCAAAGATGCTGTTATCAGGATCGTATGTCAGCCCGGCTATATTTGCCGCTTCTTCAGGAGATAAAATTTGTGCGCGAATATTGTCACGCAGACCCTGTCCATAAACAATCAAGTCTCTTTCCCTAAACTGCACCCGGCGATCACCAATAGCGTCTTCGTCAGAACGGGATTGGGCATATTCATAATCGACGACAAAGCGATCAGCGAAACGGTTCTCTCCGCCAACGCTGAAGGTCACGGTTTTGTTGTCGCTTTCCTGAATAAATTGCTGATGAAAGACATCAATGTCGCTTAAAATAAATTCTTTGGTTTGGCCGTTAACGTAAACAATTTCACCGTCTCCGACGGAGCCGGCATCCTGAAAGTCGTAAAATTCACGCAGTGCGAGATCGTCATCTTCGAACTGTGTATAAGTGCCTTTTGCGTAGTAGTAGCTGTTTGCCGAGGGCTTAAATTCCAGATTGAGTGCGGCGGCTTGACGGGTTCTGCCGGCTACCTCACGGCGGTACTCCAACTGAGACGGTGCCAAAATTTCTTCACCAGCGGCAATTTCCTCTTCAGTTTTGCCCAGATCCGCCGTATAAAACTTCATTTCGGTGGTGCTGTGATGGCGCGTTTCATCAATTTGCGTTTTGCGTTCTTCATGAGACAGGGCGAAGCCTATCCCAAACGTGTTATCCAGAAAGAATTGGGTACCGTCCACGCTAAACTTAGGCGAATGAGCGCCGCGATTTTCAGAATAGGCATCCTGAATCCGCATCTTTAAGGTGTTTTTACCTCTATCAAAGGCGGAAATGGCTTTTACATTAACTGTGCCGCCAATGGAATTGAGATTTTGATCTGGTGTAAGCGTTTTTAACACTTCAATGGTGCCCAGCAAATCAGCGGGCAGTGCGTCCAATCCCACTTTTCGCTCTTCACCTGCGCCGGACATTTGGGAACCATTCATATTTACTGAAACGAAACCAGGACCAAGCCCCCTTACAGTGACGTATTTCCCTTCACCCTCAGAACGTTGCAGAGTAACGCCAGGCAATCGACGTAATGATTCCGCTACGTTTTGATCAACAAAATTACCCAAATCGTCAGTGGAAATTACAGAACTGAAACCGTTCTTCATTCTTTCTAAATCACGGGCTTTAAGATCGGCTTGTTTTACGCCTTTTACTTCGACAATTTCAACGTCATTGGCTTCTGAAGGTTGTGATTGGGTTTCTGGCGAGTCGTCAGCGGTGGTTGAGGCAGGGTCTGCTGTTTGTGCTGCGGTTGCAAATGCAACTGATACAGACAGTGCGATAGCTGTCCATTTGAACATGTGCATGCTGTGAACTCCTTTTAATTCAGTTATCGACACAGCAACCTCACATTCAAAACGCCGTGCCACCGGTGGCAGTATGAATCGAAAATACGCTAAGGTAAACTCTCTATTAACAATTAATAAACAAATTATTAATATATGAATATTTTAGCTGGCTTGTTATTGTTCCAAAGCCAGCTTTCTCCATGCTTCATCGGCCATCGGGCGATCATTCGAGGGAGCGGTGGGGGCGAACTCGTGGCGGTACTTATCCCACTGAACAACTTCCTTCTCGCTGTCGACGATGCCGTCTTTACCGGTATAGGAATGGGAGCTTATTGACTGCAATATGCGAGAATCTACGGAATCGTGCTGTATACCTTGACGGGACAGGTTGGCGCCAACGTCTTTGGCATCAAGAAGCAGCGTCCAGACTTCGGAGGTGGGTAAGGTTTTGTCGTTAGGAGCCGCGTTTTCAGAAGTATGTAGAGGGTGCGAAGCAATATGGGAGTTCAGCGCCTGTTGCCATTGATCACTTTTCCGCTTTTGGTGTTTTACTACTACACCGAGTAAATTATCTGCAGACATAGCTTCGTGCTGATACATCAGATTATCTTTCAGATATACCCGCGTATGAGGCGCATCTTCTGCCCACAGTTGATAGAACCACACGTTCCTGGTAGCCGGGCCAGGGATAAACACATTGCCAATGATATTTGCCTTACCGTTCTCCCCGCCATACATGGAATTGCTTTTCCAGTTAGCAATCAGATTGTTCCTGATATCAATAAACTCTTGTTCCTGTGAGTAGGGCGGTTTTAATCTCCAACCATTAAGTCTGGGGTTTCGACTAGTGTGGCTAACCAAAATATTTCGCAGGAAACTGGCCTGATTTCCTCCCCATATACCGCCGTATCCATGGTCACCTTTGTGGTGTCCGGCGTTATTTAAACTTTCTGACAATATACTATTTTGTAAAGTGAATTGTTGATTGTTGTAGAAAGAACCTACTTCATCGTTCGCCCAACTCAGTGAGCAATGGTCGATGATGACGTTGCGAGTATTTCGTACTGTGACTGCATCTCCCTCGGTTTGAAAGTGTCCTGGCCTGAATCGCAGGTGGCGAATGATTACCTGATCTGCTTCAACAGAGGTTGTAGCACCGGAGATAACTATACCTTGCTCTGACGTATGGCCAGCAAGAGTGAGATTACCGTGCTTAATTTCCAGTTCCTTCTCCAACGTAATTACGCCAGAGACGGCGAAAACAATCAGTCTGGGATAGGGCTGCTTAACGGCCCATCTTAGACTTCCCGGCTGAGGATCAGAGGCGTTGTCTGCCAACGTATCAACAATGAGAATACGACCCTGGTTACCGCCAACAGTATATTTTCCGAATCCTAAAGCGCCATCAAAGGCCAGTTCTTGCGCGCTGGCGTTAAGCGGAAACACGCAAATGGCGATACCAAACCAGATAACCAGGTAATGCAGAATTTTCATACGACTTTCTCTGTTTTAGTTGAAGCTGACGCCAGACGGGCAACCATCTTGAGTTTGTTTCCCCACGTCTGCAGTACCTGAGTGTCTCGTTCTACGTTAGGCAGCTCAATGGCTAAAATGGCCGCTAGCTCCCCGTGATGAATGAAAACCGGTATCGCCAGCATCGTGGTATTATTGGGGTGAAAATAACTTATCGCGAATCCTCGGGTACAGGTTTGTGTGCGATGTTTTAAAGCCAGGCTGGAATCGAAAGGCGGGGTTAATTTATCCCTCATAGTACTTTTAAAGTTACTATCAGTGAAATCGGGATGGTACGCCAGCATGACGTGCCCAGGCGCAGAATCAAGCAGGGAGAGTCGAGTACCAGGCCGAAAAGAAGAAATTCGATTAGGGCTTCTGTCTATTACATCAATAATAAATGCGCTGAATTCACTGGGAACCGATACAATTACACTACAGTCACAATTTGCCAACAGCGACGCGACGGCGGGAGCCAGTAAGCGCTGCAGATACCGCCCCTCAGCATTGGTTGCGCTGATCTCATAAATCCGATTACCGTGGAAATACCGCTTACCGCGTTTCTGAACCACCCGTTCACTGATCAGCGTTCTTAATAACCTGAATACCGTAGATTGTGGTAAGGAGAGGGCTTCTTCTATGTCTGCCGCGCTCAGTCCGTTAACTTCTTTCGCTAATAAATCGCAGAGTTGAATTGCCTGAAATACACTCGGAATTAAATAACGCTCCATTTTCTCGCCCGGTACTAAAAAACATCCCCACAAATATTAACATAAAATAAACATAATGCTACCGGTGGCAGTTTATTTCCTTTAGGTGTGCTGGTGGAGGAGCGTGTTTCAACTGCCGTAGTGTGGCCATTCACTACGATCATCGTCTACTTCACGAAACATGTCTTTAACGGCGCGGACGTGCGCCATTGTTGGTGGGAAGGTGATGGTTTAAATGCCTTCTTTTATTTCATTGCTTTAATCAAAACTCTGCATTGATGCCTTCGCAAAAGAGGTAGCTGAGCCCATGCTTCCTCTCCACAATGTATTTATTTTAGTCATTCTTTATAATATAACGATATATAAATATTATTTGCCACCGGTGGCATTTGATATTACATTCGCCTAACAATAGTGACGATCAGCCCATACTGCGTGGTAGAGCGTGGTTCGTTAGACCAACCAAGGAGAATAGAAAGTTGGAAGTACTGGTGTTAAATGAGGGAAAGCGACAGAACTCGCAACATGTTGAAAAGCGTTGCGCAGTGTCTCCTGGCGCAGCTAAACGAATGGTAAAAAAAGGAATTTCTTTGCACATAGAACGCGGTGCGGGAATTCTTTCCGGCTACAGCAATGGCGATTATATTGATGCAGGCGCAACGATGATTGATGAGCCCGCAGCGGCGTTGCCTGAAATAGATATGCTGCTGTGTGTTAACCGGCCTTTTCCTGAACATGTCGCTAAGATGAAGGCGGGGGCGATTGTGGTTGGGCATATTGATCCCTTTTTCCAGCAAGCTGCCGTAGAGAGTCTTGCTAATCAACAGCTAACTACTTTATCAGTGGAAATGATCCCGCGCTCATCCCGCGCGCAAAAAATGGATGCTCTCAGCTCTCAAGCCAGCCTGGCTGGTTATGTAATGATGCTGCAGGCTGCCAATCATCTCCCCGCCATTTTGCCAATGATGATGACACCGTCAGGCACCATCAAGCCCGCTAAAGTATTTGTTATTGGCGCGGGTGTGGCGGGTTTGCAGGCAATTGCGACAGCAAAACGTTTAGGCGCCAGCGTAATGGCCTACGACACGCGTGCGGTTGTGGCGGAACAGGTTGAGTCTTTAGGCGGTAAGTTCCTGAAAATCGATATTGGCGAAACAGGTCAGACGAAAGATGGCTATGCCCAAGCCCTTACGGAAGAACAAAAAGCGAAACAACAGGACGCGCAGCGCGACGCTATTGCCGCTGCAGACATCGTAATTACCACTGCTCAGTTATTCGGACGTCGTCCACCATTGCTTATCAGTAAAGAAACCCTTTCGCTTATGAAGCCTGGCAGTGTGGTAGTTGATATGGCTGCGCTTTCTGGCGGCAACGTGGAAGGATCGATTGCAGGCGAAATTACGCATGTGCATGGCGTTACTGTTATCGGCACCGGCAACTGGAGCCAGCGGGTAGCAAAAGATGCCACTGATATGTACGCCAATAATCTGTTGAATCTTATTCAAGAGTTCTACGACGAGGGTACGCAATCATTTAACGTAAATTTAGATGATGACATTCTTGCCCACAGTGTCATTACCCACAACGGCAGCATTATCAACGAGATGCTGAAAAACGCTTACTCAGGAGCCTAAAAATGGAAATGATGTATTTGTTATTTATTGTATTGCTGGCGGCTTTTCTGGGTTTTGAATTAATTCGCAAAGTTCCCGCTACGCTGCATACGCCGCTCATGTCTGGCTCAAATGCTATCTCTGGCATTACGCTGGTAGGGGCTTTAGCCGCGTCCGGTTCCAATAATGACTGGTTAACCATGCTGCTGGGTACCGCGGCGGTAACCTTAGCAAGCATTAATGTGGTCGGCGGCTATCTGGTAACGGATCGTATGTTAGGAATGTTCAAAAAGAAAACAAATAAAGCGGGGAGTGCAAAGTGACCAGTATCGAACTTATTACCAATCTTGCGTATGTGGTAGCTGCCGCGCTTTTTATTCTAGGTCTTAAATTGCTAAGTCATCCTTCAACAGCGCGCAAAGGTAATGCTATATCAGCTGTGGGTATGTTAGTCGCCGTTGTCGTTACATTGCTCGACAGGCAGATAATCAGCTATCAGTGGATACTGCTTGGCTTTGTACTTGGCGGAGCTATTGGTATGTGGAAAGCCAAACGGGTTGAGATGACGCAAATGCCACAGATGGTATCGTTATTCAACGGCTTCGGCGGGGCGGCTTCTTTATTATTGGGTTGGGCCACGGTTAGCAGTCTGAATGCTGCCAGTGCACAGTGGTCTGATACCTTCTTGTTTACCACCGTATTTCTTACAGTGCTTATTGGAGGCGTTACTTTCTCGGGTTCGCTGGTAGCATGGGGAAAGCTTTCCGGAAAAATGTCAGCAAAAGCGATAATTTTTACCGGATTGCGGGAACTCAGTGTGCTTCACCTTTTAGCTTTTGTTGTGGTTGGATACTTATTCATCACGCAGCCACAGCAACCGATGTGGTTATACCTGGCCATTTTGTTATCTATTAGCTTCGGCTTATTGGCAACTGTTTCTATTGGCGGAGCGGATATGCCGGTGGTTATCGCGTTGCTCAACAGCTATTCGGGAGTTGCTGCCACAGCAGCCGGGCTGGCGGTGGGAAACACCATTTTGATTGTTACCGGATTATTAGTAGGCGCGTCAGGTCTGATTCTTACCAACATAATGTGTAAGGCAATGAACCGTTCGTTGATGAATGTGTTGCTTTCAGGTTTTGCTAAACCTGTAGAAGCAGGCGAGCAGATTCAAGGGGAAGTCAAGGTATTGGCGGCGCAAGATGCATTTTATGTATTGGAAGCGGCGCAGGCTGTGCTGGTGGTGCCTGGCTATGGCATGGCGGTAGCGCAAGCGCAACATGCGGTGAGAGAGCTACAAAGCCTGCTTGAAGATAACGGCTGCACCGTAGAATATGCTATTCATCCGGTGGCTGGACGCATGCCCGGTCACATGAACGTGCTATTGGCAGAAGCGGATGTGCCGTACGATCAGCTTTACGAAATGGACGACGTTAACCCGCGGATGGAAAATTATGACGTGGTTATCGTGATAGGCGCAAACGACGTGGTGAATCCAGCGGCAAAAGAAATGAAAGGTAGTCCAATTTATGGAATGCCTGTCATTGAAGCCTATCGGGCAAACAGCGTGTTTGTACTAAAACGCTCCGCCGCCGCAGGTTTTGCTGGCGTAGATAACCCCTTATTTTTTAAAGACAACACCCGCATGGTGCTTGGCGATGCAAAAGATACCATTAACAGCATTGTGCGCGAGTTCGCTGATGTGGCCTAAGGCCGCTCAGACCTACCTGTTAAAGCCAGCTTCTATTGGTACGTTGCAATAGTTAAATGAGCCGCAGCTAAAATGAACGCTGAGCCAGTGTTAGGCACGAACGCTAACACTGGCTCATGCTCATTCAAATTGCTTTTACGCTAACTAAATATTTACGCTTACTTTTTACCATCAGCATCGTTGTTGCGCAAAAAGCCCGCAGCGTCGTTATCGCGAACGTTGAGTTTTTCTACCTCAGCTTCTTGGATGGGAATGGCGCGAGTCTGCTGATTAACCTGATGAATGGTGCTGGCATTTTGCAAATCGCCTTCATTGGTAATCGACGCTATCGACTCCCTGCCACGCAAGAAAGACTTCAACTCGGTTTTAATTTTTTCCATCTCATCGTCATTTTTCATCATTCCCATAATGAAACGCGGGCTTTCTAAATTACCGCTGCCGCTGGTGGCAAAGATACTGGTGAGAAGGCGCGTGGTAATAATCCAGGGAGTAATAGAAGAACGCACTACAACGTTTTCTGAACGGGTGGAATCGTGAATTGCCATACCGGTAGAAATGCGGGATTCGGTATAAGTGCCTTCGGTTTTCATATACATCAACAGTGAAGAAAACTGCAATTCTCCCCAGAATATGTGTGAAGCATTATTTAGCATCTTGGCCGCCGCCTGGAAAGTTAGCCATGCGAACAGCGATACCAATACGTCGTTTAACAGCGGTAGCATAGTCAATAGCGTTTGTTTACTTAAAAGCGGCCCTGGCAACGCCAGGAAATAGCTAATAATATCGGCGATGTTCAGCGCCAGCAGCACGAAAAATACATAGCCAAGGAGCAGCGCTATTTGCGCAGCCCCTGTTAGCAGTATTTTTTGCCCGCGGCTGGGTAGTTTTTCGTCGTCTAAAGCTAATTGCGGCTGGGTTTCAACAAGAAGCTCACCTTTAAACGCGCCTTTACCCTCGGCTTGTTCAATGAGCTTTGGATCAAACTCACGGTAAATGCGGTTGGGTATTTCTTTATACCGGCGATTTGCTAAAACGATGTTTTCAATATTAATGAATATCTCATTGGGATGAACATTCTCCTGCATATTATCGCGATACTCGCTGACATCGGTAGACGGCGTAACGCCTTTCGCCCGCTTCTTTAAAGGCGGAATTATGGTGCCGATAACAATGAGAGTGGCAACCAGTAACAGCCCCAGATTCGGCCACGCAGAAAAAAGCGACAGGCCGTCGGTAAATTCGGATACCTCCTGCGCTGTCCAGCCGGTGAATTCGTCCAGACCAAATCCAATGATGACAGGAATAAGAATACTCATGGCTATCAATGTGCCAAAAGACGCGCCGGCGGATGAATGCATATGGGTTTCGGTCACTGTACTTAATGCAGCAGCCGAGCGTCGCCATGAAATAACAAGATAAATCAGCAACAACAGCGAAAGAGCAGGCGTGGCGATTTCCTGCACTACAATGCCGGCCAGACCGGTAGAAACAACGAAAAATACAATAAGGTAAGAAATAAAGGCGGTGGCGAAATTGATTGCCATGGCGCCGACTTCCTGGCCAATGTGACGAATAGGGTAAGGCAAAAAAGTGAGATTAGGAAATACGCTATGGATAAGGCGAGCCACCCAGCCCACCGGCTCAGCAAAAGTGGTGTTTTTTCTCCCCATTAACATGGAGTGAAGTTGATCGTCGTCGTACAGCAGCGCCTTTTTCTCAGCGTTTGCGGTATCTGATTCTGAACGCGAGCGATTAAACGCTAGAGAAGTGGGTACGGAACGTCCGACGAAGTAGCGGAACAACTGAAACAACCCCACCCCTAAATGGCGGCTACCTGCTGCGAGTAAAATAAAACCTAATATGGCGTAGGTGTATCCTAACACCGGCTCGGTTTTCAATGACGAGCTGACGTTGAAAAGCGGGATCAAACCCGCTAAAAACAGAAGCGCGCCACTTGCGGCGCGAAATTTCCCCTCGGTCTTAAAAGGGTTATTAATTCCTAATGTCTGAGAACCAAAATCATACGACATGAAGTATCCTTGTTGTGCCGGTTTTAAGACGCTGCATAAGCCATTGTGCTGTCTCTGCTCATTTGCGAAATAGTGGCGCAGCATCGCTCACAATACAATAATTTTTGGCCGGGAAAAGCGGGCTTTATGAAAAGAACTGAGGAACGTATTGAGTGCAAAAGATAATAATGCTATTCCACACAACAGTGTGGAATAGCATAAAGAGACAGTCAGCCACTTTCCGTGCTGCCCTTAACTGTAACGACAGCTCATCTTTGAACCGGTTATTTCAACTGCAATAGCGAGCGGCTACGGCCGTTGCTCCTGGCGTTTTTGTTTAAATTCAGAATCTGTTGTCCACTGCGGCCAATCGCCGTTATTCGCCAGTTCAGCCATAATCTGCCCAATAAGATCCAAATCCTGCTTTACGCCGCCAAGCGTCCAACTGGCAAAATAGTCGTCTCCGCTTTTATGATATTTGTTGGCGATAAACGAAGGGTCGGTATCGCCCAGGCTCATAAATAGCACAGACGGCACGCCTTCACGGGCCAGAGCAAAATGATCGGAACGGAAGAAAAGGCCATTTTGGGGGCGAGGATCCGCTTTAACAGAACGTCCCTGTTTCTTCGCGGTGTTTTCTACATAAGTGTCCAGCTCTGATACGCCGCCACCATATTGCAGTACGTAATCCACCCCATCGTTCACGTTCATACCATCAATATTTAAAAAGCCCACGATCTGCGAGGTGGGAACCGGAGGATTTTTGGCGAAATGCTCGGCGCCTATCAGCCCGGTTTCTTCGGCGGTAAACGCACTGAACATCAGGGTGCGTTTAAATGGCTTCTTCTCACTTTGGGCCTTAAATACTCTGCCTAATTCCAGCACGCCGGCTACGCCAGAGGCATTGTCGACAGCGCCGTTCAGTACTACCTCTTTGCCATTCTCCATGGCTTTTCCTAAATGATCCCAGTGAGCATGAAGCACGACCCACTCATCTGGATTTTCTGTGCCGGGAAGAATAGCGCCGACATTTTGCGATTCTTCGCGTTCTATGGTGTTATTCATGGTGAGGTTTGCGCTCAGGTTCATTGGCTGCGCTTTAAATCCGGGTTTGGCCGCGGCCTTTTGCATATCGCGGTAGTTCATATCTGCAGCTTCAAAAACTTTTTCCGCGGCGCGCATGTGCATCCAACCCATCACACCAACTTGTGACATATTGTTGTTGTCATCAATCAGGGTAAATTTAGTATTGGTGTTGGAGTTTTGCACTACACCCCAACCATAACCGGCGGGCATGGTTTCATGCACGATAAACACGGCTTTGGCACCTTGCCGGGCTGCTTCTTCATACTTATAAGTCCAGCGACCGTAATAGGTCATGGCGTTACCCTGAAAAAAATCCTCGTCTTTTTTAGAGGCAAAGCCGGGGTCGTTTACCAGCACAATGACCGTTTTTCCTTTAACGTCTACGTTCGCGTAATCGTTCCAGTTGTACTCGGGCGCGTTAATGCCATAACCGACAAACACCACCTCGTTTTTATCCAGTGAGATCTTTTCCGCTATCTGTTGAGTGCGAGCAGTAAACTCTGTGCCATTGTCGAGCGAAAGGTCGCCAATTTTCAGCGTCATGTTCTGATCGGCCGTAATTTTTGCCAGCGGCACCTTTTGGGTGTAGCTGCCATGAAAGGCGGGCTTTAGTCCCATTTCCTTAAATTGCCTGGTGAGATAACTAATTGTCTTTTTTTCACCGGCAGAAAGCGGGGCACGACCTTCAAATTCGTCACTGGCAAGGGTTTTTACCTCTTGGCGGTACTGATCTAAATCAAGGGCTTCACCAATTTCTGACACCTTACCCACGTTGGCCTGCACGGCAGTAGTGAGCAGGGCAGCACATACCAATATTGTTTTTAACATTGACGTTCCTGTGTTTATTTTTAAATATAACAAGCCTACAAGTTCAGCTTCGCTATCACAAACTTGAAAACGGGCACTACTGATAAAGCTGAGCGTTATGCTTCTGCTTTTGCCATCAGAAGTGTCGCCTGAACGGCCGCATTCCAACGGTTTTTGCGCTGAGTCCGCAGAGTCTCGTCAATGCGGGAAGTGAACTGCGCTTCCGTGGGATTCAGGGTGGCAAAATCATGCAGGTTTTCTCGCATACCAAGTTGTAATCCTGCTAAAAATGCAGCGCCCAACGCTGTTGTTTCCATAACCTCAGGGCGAACGACGGTCACATTCAGCGTATCGGCAAGATACTGACAAAGCCAGCTATTTTGCACCATCCCGCCATCCACCTTCATGCAGGTTACGGGAATATTGTCGCTTTTGATGGAATTAACCAGATCCTGAGTCTGATAAGCTACCGATTCCAGCGTCGCTCTAACTACATGCGCGGAAGTTGAGCTGCGGGTGAGCCCATAAATAGCGCCGCGAGCCTGCGGAGACCAGTACGGCGCTCCAAGGCCAGTAAAGGCTGGCACCAAAACCAGGCCGTGATCATCTGCAACACTGCTGGCAATGGCTTCTGATTCTGCGGCATTGGATAACATTCCCATACTGTCTCGCAGCCACTGTACCGCGGCGCCTGCGACAAAAATGGAGCCTTCAATGGCGTAACAGGTTTGTTCTTTAAGCGTATAGGCAACGGTAGTTAACAAGTTGTGGCTGGAATAGGTTAACCGATCGCCGGTGTTTACCAGCGCAAAACTGCCAGTTCCGAAGGTAGTTTTTGTCTCACCTTTATTAAAACAGCCTTGCCCGATAAGCGCCGCTTGTTGATCGCCAGCCACGCCGCAAATGGGTAAGGATTCACTAAGAATGTGTTGCTCTGTTAAGCCAAAATCATCCGCGCAGTGGCGAATTTCAGGCATCATGGCGGCGGGAATATTAAACAGCGCCAGCAGTTCTTCGTCCCATTGCAGTGTGGATAAGTTAAAAAGGTTGGTGCGGCTGGCGTTAGTGGTGTCAGTGACATGGGTTTTACCGCCAGTTAAACGCCAGATAAGAAAGGAATCGACAGTGCCAAACGCCAGTTCGCCTCTGGCTGCGCGCCCTCTTGCGCCACTTACGTTGTCTAAAATCCATTTTATTTTAGTGGCAGAGAAGTATGGGTCCATCCGCAGACCGGTTTTTTCGGTGATCCATGGCTCGTATTGTTGTAAGGCTTTACACGCATTGGCGGTGCGGCGGTCTTGCCAGACAATTGCATTATAAACAGGTTTGCCCGTTTTTTTCTCCCAGACTAAGGTGGTTTCCCGTTGATTGACCAAACCAATACCGACGACTTTCAGGCCTTTTTCCCTGGCCGCTGCAAGCGCCTCCTGACACACTGATACGGTGGTTTCCCAGATGTCTTCCGGATCGTGTTCTACCCATCCGCGAGCAGGATAATATTGTTGATACTCCTGCTGGGCGGCGAAAGCCGGCTTGAAATTTTCATCAAAAATAATGGCCCGTGATGATGTTGTGCCTTGATCGATTGTGAGAATGGCAGTGGTCATCGCTGTTCTCCTGTTATCGCTGTTTATAAGACAGCGTTCTGCGTAACAACCCGCTATAACACATAGGGTACGGGAAAATACCAGCTTTAGATTGTGCAGGCGCTTGATGTGCGGGTAAAAGTGAACTCTCAACGGCTTTAGCGTTTATAAGAATATTAAGATAAAGTGTAGAAAAAGCGATAATTTACATAGCGTCGTCATATGGGATGACTATAATACGCGGTTATTATTTTAGACTTATTACTGCATGGCTTGTGAGTCCCTCTGACAAGGCATTCAACTTTAAATGGTGAACAACATTGTCTGATTGGAGCATCGAAGAAGCTGAAAAGCTCTATGGCGTCTCGCGCTGGGGTGGTGGCTATTTTGAAATTGGTGAAAACGGTAACGTGCAGGTAACGCCTGTACCGTCTGACAACAGTATTCGCATTGACTTCAAAGCGGTGATTGATGAAATCCGCGAAGAAGGCGTGCAGTTTCCTGTGGTGGTGCGTTTTCACGATGTGTTACGTTCGCAGGTTGCTAATCTCAACACCACTTTTCGTAGTGTAATTGCAGAAGCTGAGTATCAGGGTAAATACCAAGGCGTCTATCCGGTAAAAGTAAACCAGATGCGCGAAGTGGTAGAAGAAATCGTCGATGCGGGCGCGCCGTTTAACTATGGTTTGGAAGCGGGTTCAAAAGCGGAACTGATAACCGTGCTGGCCATGAATATTAACGAAGATTCGCTGACGGTATTAAACGGCTATAAAGACGAAGAATTTATGCGTCTGGCGCTGCTTGGGCGCAAGCTTGGCCGTAAAATAGTTGTTGTAGTGGAAAAGTACTCTGAGCTGATTTTGCTGGTGCGCATTGCCAAAGAGCTGGGAATTGATCCCATTATTGGCGTGCGGTCAAAGATGACGGTGAAAGGCCGCGGTAAGTGGGAAAGCTCTGGCGGCGAGCGTGCTAAATTTGGTCTTACCATTGCAGAAATTATTAAAACTGCACGCTATTTGAAAGAGCAAGGACTAAGTCATTGCCTTAAGCTGCTGCACTTTCATATTGGCAGCCAGCTTACCGATATTCGTGCGGTAAAAGAAGCCATGACCGAAGGCGCTCGAATTTATGCTGAGCTGCATAAAATGGGCTTTGAGCTGGAATATGTGGATGTTGGCGGCGGTCTGGGTATAGATTACGACGGCAGTAACTCTACCAATGAGTCTTCGCGAAACTACAGCATGCAGGAATACGTTGCCGACGTGGTTTATGGCATGAAAGAAGTCTGCGATTTAGAAGGCGTGCCGCATCCGACGTTAGTCAGTGAAAGTGGGCGAGCGATTACTGCACACCATAGCTGCGTGATAACCGACGTAGTAGGTGAAATTCGTTCAAACAGCGCCGAAATTGATACCAGTGTGAAAGCGGGTGAACACCTTTTTGTAAAGAATATTCGTGAATTGGTAGATACTTTTGACCAGCAAATGAATATGCAGGAAGTCTTTAACGACGCATCACAGTACAAAGAGCAGGCAGTTGATGCCTTTAAACTGCGGGTGCTGACGCTGGAAGAGTTGGGTAAAATTGAAACCTTGTATTGGCAGTTAATGACGCGTTTAAAAGCCCACTACGCCGATGCGGAATATGTGCCTGAAGATCTTCAGGAGCTGGATTACAGTCTGTCGTCCCAGTATCTTTGTAATTTCTCGGTGTTTCAGTCTGCCGCCGATACCTGGGCAATCGACCAGTTGCTGCCGGTGGTGCCGCTTACGCGAATGAATGAAAAGCCAGATGTAAACTGCTCGCTGGTAGACATTACCTGCGACAGCGATGGCAAAATTGATCAGTTTACTATTGGCCGTGAAATCACCGATATTCTACCTATGCACAAGTTGCATAAAGACGAACCTTATTACATTGGGTTGTTTCTCACCGGTGCCTATCAGGACGTAATGGGAGACATGCACAACTTGTTTGGGCGTTTGAACGAAGTGCATATCTTCAGTTATGACGATGATCCGCAAGATTTTTATATTGAAGAAGTGGTGAAAGGTTCCTCAGTAGAAGATGTGCTGAGTATTATGCAATACAACCCTCGCGCCATGGCATCTGATGTAAAAAGACTGATTGATCGCCATGTTGCCAGCGGCAATATGAACCCTCGGGAAGGGGTGCGCTGGACAGATTTCTATGAAAACTGTTTAAGCGGCTATACCTATCTGAAAACCCAATCCTAAAACACCTTCACGCTGCCGATCACTTTTTTTCGGCAGCGTGTTCAAAGTATCGCTCCCAAAATTCTGCAGTTGTCGTGTTTATCATATTCGACTCAGCATTCATCAACATCACGTAGCCTGAGCGGAAATCCGGCGCAAAAGACACATCTGCACGATAACCTTTTACCCAGCCGCCGTGATAGTTAATTGTGTGTCCGTCAAAGTTGTAAATTCGCCAGCCTCGTCCGTAATGAGCATCGTTTAAGTGTTCTCTCCAGCCGCGACGGTAGGTTTCTCGAGTAGTTGTGACTCGTGGGGTAGTAATAGTGTCGACAATTTCAGGTGGCACAATGGTAGGAAACTCGCCTAGCAGCGCCTGAAGATAAATAGTCATGTCAGTGATACTGGCATTGACACCCGCAGCAGGTGTAAAGCGGTAATAATTACTTTCCACTGCGCCTTCACGCCACTTGTTACGGGCAATTGCAATGTGCGGGCGTGCCCATTCTTTGGAGGCAAGTAAACCGCCTTTGCCAGCGCTGGCAGTGTTCATACCCAAAGGAACAAATAACTGATCGTGAATCTGGCGATGGTAGGATGTTCCTTCGCCCACCAGATAATATTCAATAGCACCAAATAGAGCGTTTTGGTAGGTGTAACAATCGCCAGGTGCGCAAATTGGCTCCAACCGGGATAGCTGTTGTAGCACTTTGTTAAGCGGGTAGTCAGCTTCAATAAGGTTATCGTAGGCATTGGGCATGAAGCCGCTCGACTGCCCCACAATATGTTTAAGTGCCAACTGATCCATGCCTTGGCCGGTGAACGGTATATCAGAAACTAGTGTGCCAATGGGGGTATCCCAGCTAAGCTTACCTTCTTCTACCAGCTTGGCCATGAGCAAGGCAGTAAAAGATTTAGAAACGGATGCCAGCCGAAACACAGTATCGGCGGTAACAGCTTTACCGTTTCTATGCGTTTTACCGTATACATAAACCTTTGGGGTTTCGCCCTGCTGATAATATACAAATGCGTAACCAGGCACCTGATACTTGATAGCCTGCTGCCTTACATGTCTGGCGTAGTCAGACAGCCACTCTTCCCCGCTGGCAGATGCCGTCATTCCCAATAGCAATAGCAGGGGCAGCACTATCCGAAACCAGACTGCAAAGCAGGTAATCAAATTCGGCAAAGGTTCTCCAGTAGTTATTTTACTGCCATATTCCTTATGGCAAGCATATTCTCGTCTCGCCGTATTATGCGTATGGGAAAAGTTATAATCAACTGCCACGCGAATTGTAGCCTGCAAATATCCAGCTGATTTCCTGTCAGGTGAGTGCCGATTTTATCGCTTCTTCACCTGATTAATGACGTAAACTGTGCGTTATGAGTTGGCCTTTTGGTACTGTAATTATGTCGGATACCGGTGAATTATTAATTTCAGAAGCGCAGCAAAAGCAATTTAGCGAAGCGCGCCTGGCGCGGGATTCCCGTTTTGACGGCAAATTTTTCGTGGCAGTGAAATCCACAGGTATATTTTGTCGTCCCATTTGCCCGGCGCGACTACCGCAGGAAAAAAATGTTGCGTACTATCGGCTATCATTAGAAGCCATGCGCGACGGATACCGCCCCTGTTTGCGGTGTCGGCCGGACAGTGCACCAGGCTCTTTTGCATGGTTAGGTGTGACTACCACCGTACAGCGTGCGCTAACCTTACTTGCCGCTATTCCTCCGCAACCGGTGACTATTATCGCGCAGCGACTGGGTATCTCCGTACGGTATCTGCATAAGCTCATGACTACGCACCTCGGGATTTCGCCCAAACAAATTCAGGTTTATCACCAACTGCTTTTTGCAAAAAGCTTGCTGCAGCAAAGTCGTATTGATGTGACCAGTGTGGCTGTTGCTGCGGGTTTCGAGTCGCCTCGTCGGCTGCAGGATATGATGAAAAAGTACTGGCAACTCTCGCCGTCAATGCTTCGAAAAAGCCACTCACCGCTTGCTGTACAACCCAGTGCTCCGGTGGTCACTTTGCAGCTCTCTTATCTGCCACCGTATGACTGGTCGTTTGTAAGAGACTTTCTGCTAAGGCGGCAGATTTCAGGGGTAGAGGAAATTTCATCCTCTGCTTATGCGCGTGTATTTACCTATGGCGTTGCAAGCGGCAAGGTTGTAGCCACGCACTGTCCTGACCAGCAACGTTTCAATGTCTCACTTGAAATTTCCGATCTGTCTCAAGTGAGAAATGTTATGGCAAATGTAGCCAGAGTGCTGGATGTGCAAGCCAATCCGGATATTATTCAACAGGCGCTCGCCCGTGCTGGTATTCCTGCTGCTCAACAACTAACGGGAATAAGACTGCCCGGCGTATGGAGCGAATTTGAAGCCGGTTGCAGAGCAATTGTGGGTCAGCAGGTATCGGTGAAGGCAGCTATTAATGCAGTAAATTTGCTGGTTTCAAAGCTGGGGGAAATCACACCTTTTGGCACCGCCTTTCCCACAGCGGCTGCCGTGGAAGCGCATGCTCTGGAGTTTTTAAAAATGCCGCAAGCGCGCCGACAAGCGTTACGACTGTTTGCGGCAACGGTGGCTGAGTGGGATACGCAAACCCCATTAACTGAAAATGCCATACTGGCGATAAAAGGCGTAGGGCCCTGGACGCGAGATTACATTATGATGCGAGGCCATAGCTTGCCGGATGTGTATCTGGGCACGGATCTCATTGCCAAAAGAATGGCTGGCGCAATGGCGCTAGAACCTGAAGCCGCGGCCCCCTGGCGCAGTTATTTAACGTTGCAGTTATGGGAACTGGCAGATCGGCTACAAAAAGAGAAAATTTCCAATGTATAATCAAAAAATTAAAAGTCCCTGTGGCAGTATTTGCGTAACTGCTGATGACAATGGAATTACTGCTGTCAGATTTATTGAACCCCGCTTTCTGGGGCAAACATCTTGCGACTTGGCACCTTCCGACCTGGCACCTTCCGAACTGACACAAGAAGCTTGCCAGCAGCTACAAGCCTATTTCGCTGGCAAGTTGCAACGTTTCGATTTGCCGCTGTCTATGCAGGGAACGCCCTTTCAGCAGCAAGTTTGGCGGGCGCTTAGCGAAGTTGAATTTGGCACAACTGCCAGCTACGGAATTATCGCGCAAAAAGTCGGTCGCCCGAAAGGTGCTCGTGCGGTGGGAATGGCAAACGGTCGCAACCCTATTGCTATTGTTGTTCCCTGTCATCGGATTATCGGCAGCAACGGCAGACTTACCGGCTATGCTGGCGGAATGCAGCGAAAGGCGTATCTACTGAATTTAGAAGGAGTTCCGGTAACAGCATGAGTATCAAAGACACGTTTTCACTTTTCTTATTAGGCGCCATTTGGGGTGGCTCTTTCATTTTTATGCGTGTAGCTGCACCTGAATTTGGCATCTACGCGCTGGTGGAGGTGAGAACGGTACTCGCCACTCTGGTATTGATCCCATTTTTAATGATGGCAACAGCCTGGAGCGACCTACAACGGCATTGGAAAGCTATCGCAGTAATCGGTGGAGTTAATACTGCCGTGCCTTTTGTGCTGTTTAACTTCAGCAGCCTGTACCTTGAAGCCGGCGTTAATGCCATTCTCAACGCCACCGCGCCCATGTTTGGTGCTGTCATTGCCTTTGCATGGCTGAAAGATAAACTGAACAATGTCGCCATTGTAGGGTTGATCATCGGGTTTACCGGCGTGGCTACCATTAGCGTGCAGAAAGTAGGCGGCGGTGACGTGACTTTTCTGCCGATACTTTCGGCGCTATTGGCAACCTTTTGTTATGGCCTTGCTGCTTGCATGATGAAGCGCTGGCTACACAACGTAAAGCCTCTGGCTGTTGCAACAGGAAGTCAGGCATTTGCTGCTATCATGCTGCTTCCCTTTGCATTGGTGACCTGGCCTGAAGCTATGCCTTCTAGCGGCGCGTGGATGAATGCGATTGCGCTAGCGCTTGGTGGTACCGGTATTGCCTACATTTTGTACTTTAATTTAATTGCCAATATTGGTCCGGCGAAAGCCATAACCGTAGCATATCTGGTGCCATTATTTGGTATTGGCTGGGGGTTGATGTTTCTCAATGAAATACTGTCGTTCCAATCGATGCTAGGCGGCGTGCTTATTTTAACAGGGGTGGCACTGACAACGAGGATCACCGCTAAGTTTGCCCGACGTAAAGCCATTACCGGACAACCTTAGGCATGGCTTAGGCTAAACACTACGAATTGTCGGGAAAGGCCTTGATGTTGCTTCTATTGTCACTCAATTAGCTGCATTTTCACCAGGTTGTTGCCGTCCCGGCGGGCTTGGTAAAGGGCATCTTCTGCGTTGGCTGCAACTTCACTCATTGGTCGTGGACTGGCAGTAAAAGAGATCCCGAAGGAGCCGGTTAGCTGCAATTGAGGATGGTTTGAAGGGCCCGCTAGCGTGGCAATGCCGTGGCGTAAGTTTTGTGCAATATCCACCGCTTCGTGAGGCCCTGTATCAGGTAAAAGTATTACAAACTCTTCGCTGCTCCAGCGCCCTAGTACGTCTTTATTGCGCTTATCGGCAAATAAATAAGCAGCAATAGAATCAAGTACGTTGTCGCCAGTATTTCTGCCGTAGGTATCGTTAATAGAGGCAAAATTATCTATTCCCACCAACACCATACTCACGGAGTGATGAGCAGCCAAAAAATCATCAAATTGCTTCTCTATCCGGTTTTGATCAAGTAACCGGTTTACGCTTCGACCCGCAGCTTCCGGACTCAGATCTCTGCGAAAATAATGCAGCAAGTGGTAAATCATCATAAACAGCGAAAATACTACCACCAGCAAAGTCACAACGCTGATTACAAAGGCGTGGGATATATCGGCTTTGCGCTTGTCAAGCGGGCTTAACAAAAACACTGTCCAGTCAAACTGATTCAGTTTTACTTCCGCTACGAGATATTCCTGCTGATTTATTGTTACCAGACGATTATTCAGATTCCGCTGATCTTTTACATCATCGGGCAAAGTTGCAAACCACGGCAGCTCCGATAAATTAGTGAAGTCAGAAGATTCCGCCATCAGGTCCGCGTCAGAAGAAAGCATTATATCGCCAACGTCATTCACAAATAAGAAGTCGTAACCGTACTGCAGTTTGTAAGATTCAAACACACTGACGAAGCTTTTAAGGCTTTTCCCAACGCCAAAAAATCCGAGAAATTCACCGTCATCATTAAAAATTTTTATATCAATGTAGAAATGCGTGTTTTCCCACTTACCAATATCTGTCACCGCGGGCTTATCAAGCGCTTTATATTTGAAGTACCAGTTCACTTTATTCTTGATTAAAGGAATGTCAGGCCCATCGGAATTATATTGCATACGCGCTTTTTCACTGGCAATAAAAAAGGCTAAATCAAAATCTTCGCCTAAGCGATTTAACATTGAATGAATTTGCTGAGGATCAATGGTCTCGGCATCCATTAAGTCCACCAGTTCCGGCGATTTGCTCAGTACTTCGGCAGTATGAAGTGGTTTTATTAACTGTTCGACAATAAGTGAAAAGGCAGGAGAAAGAGACTGTTGCTGAGCGCGACTTTGTTCCGCCACTATCGTGGATACACTAAAGTGCACCAAGGTAACAATGGCAACAACGACAATTGCAAAAAGCAATAAAACACTTCGATGAAGGGTCCTGAAGGCGTTCACAGACTACTCACACTCCCTGGCAAACAAGTCAGACTCATATAACGCTTTGATTAAGTATAAATTATACCTGCTCAAGATATGAACTACTAGGCGCAATAAGCAGATCCAGCTATTTAGCACGTTGAAATTCATAAAACAGACGCTGACTTGTGATTGAGCGTTAGTTACACTAAGACCAAACATTTTCAGTAAAACCGAAATAACGAATTAACCACAAGGATTTTGCATGGCTTTTTCTGTCGTAATATTAGCCGCCGGTAAAGGCACCCGCATGAAATCGGCACTGCCAAAAGTGCTACATAAAGTTGGGGGAATTCCCATGGTTCAACGTATTATCAATACTGTTGAAGCGATGGATGCCACCGCTGTTCACTTGATCTATGGCCACGGCGGCGACCAACTTAAAGCCACTGTCACCGGCGAAAATCTGAACTGGTGTTTACAGGAAGAGCAGTTGGGTACCGGCCATGCTGTACAGCAGGCCATTCCGCATATTAAAGATGATGAAGATGTTCTGATTCTGGTTGGTGATGCGCCGTTAATTCAGCAGCAAACATTACAACGGCTGGTGGACGTGAAGGCGCAAAGCGATCTGGCCCTGCTAACGGTGGAACTGGACGATCCTACTGGCATGGGCAGAATCATACGCACTGACGACAATATTACCGCGATCGTTGAGCATAAAGATGCCACAGAGGCGCAGCGGGCAATACGTGAAATCAATACCGGCATGATGATGATGAACGGCGCCGCGTTAAAAGCCTGGCTAGGTAACTTAAGCAACAATAACGCGCAGGGCGAATATTATCTAACCGACGTCATCGCCATGGCTGCCAGTGAAGGTAAGACCATTCGTGCGGCCCAGCCCGATTCGGCCATTGAAGTGGAAGGCATCAATAATCGCGTACAGTTAGCCAACATTGAGCGAGCATTGCAGGCGCGTCAGGCTAAAGCGTTGATGCTGGAAGGTGTTACTTTGGCTGATCCTCTGCGCCTGGATATTCGTGGTACGGTGAAAGCAGGCCAGGATGTGTTTGTGGATATCAACGTCGTCATGCAAGGCAATGTCAGCTTAGGCGACAACGTGCGCATTGGCGCTAACTGCATACTAATCGACTGTGACATTGCCGACGGTGCAGTGATAGAGGCAAATTCAATTATTGAAGGCGCTCAGGTTGGGGTTAACTGTACCGTTGGTCCTTTTGCCAGATTACGTCCTGGCGCCGTTATGCGCGCTAAATCGAAAGTCGGCAACTTTGTCGAGATGAAGAAAACAGTGCTCGGTGAAGGCGCAAAGGCCAATCATCTTACTTACCTTGGCGATGCCGACGTCGGGGCTGGCGCTAATATCGGTGCGGGTACTATTACCTGCAACTACGATGGCGTAAACAAGTTTAAAACTGTCATCGGCGACAATGCCTTTATCGGCTCTAATTCCGCATTGGTTGCACCAGTTAATATTGGTAAAGGGGCGACGGTAGGAGCAGGTTCCACCATTACCTCGGATGTTCAGGAGGCAACGCTTTCTGTCGCACGCAGTAAACAGCGCAATATAATAAACTGGTCACGACCACAAAAGAAAAGTTAACTCTAAGCCAGCGTAATGCTGGCTTTTTTATCAATTTAGGTATCGAGGATAGGCTTGTATGATTCAAACATTAATAGTCGGATTCGGTTTTTCTGCCACCACTTTTCATCTTCCTTTTTTGCTGGATAATCCTGGCTTCCACATTACTGGCGTGGTGTCGTCTCGTGCTGATGATGTTCATAAGGTGCTACCGCAGGCGGCGGTATATGCCGATATCGACACGGCGCTGCAGACGCTGTCGCCGGATTTAACCATTATCACCACGCCTAATCATTTACATTTTACCCAAGCTAAAGCGGCTTTGGAGGCAGGTAGCCATGTGTTGGTGGAAAAGCCATTTACGCTATCAACAGCCGATGCCAAATACCTTGTTCACCTTGCAGAGAAAAGCCAGTTAAGCCTTTGCGTCTATCAAAACAGACGCTTCGACGGCGATTTCCTGACAGTGCAGCAGCTTATGCAAAGCGGCGAATTGGGCAACGTAAAGCGGGTAGTAAGTCGCTTTGACCGATTCCGGCCTATGCCTCGTGATCGCTGGCGCGAAAATGCCGGTCCGGGAAGCGGAATTTTCTGGGATCTTGGGCCGCATCTCATTGACCAGTGCATGCAGTTATTCGGAACGCCGGAAAAAGTCAGTGGGCACATTCTTACATTGCGTGAAGGCGGGCAAAGTGACGATGCCTTTGAACTTACTTTTTATTATTCTGATGTGGTGGTGACTCTGGGAAGTTCCCCTTTTCAGGCAGCAAACACCTTACGGTTTGATGTGCAGGGAGACAAAGGAAGTTATCGCAAGTACGGTTTGGATCCTCAGGAAGACCAGCTAAAAGCCGCAGTATCATTGGCCGATCCGCAGTGGGGGTTTACCTCTGAAGCCGAAAACGGCCATTTCTGTGATGACAAAAGTTGCAAAACCATACCTACAGCTAAAGGTGAATACGCCACGTTTTATCAGCAGCTCTATACTGGCTTAACTAACAAAACGTCACTGCCTGCGACAGCCCAGAGTGTGCTGCCGGTGATTGCACTGATGGAACGTGCCAGCGAATTAGGCCAGCAAAATGTGCCGTTTATTTTTACCCCGGATAGGCTGAAATAAAAACTGTTCTTGCAATTCGTAATATATTTGATTTATATTTCTTTCATATCGTAATTTATAAGTTTCAAAATGCAAAAGAGAAATACCCAGCAACGTCGTCGCGATATTGTGGACTGGGTAAATGAACATGGACATGTACAGGTAGATGAGCTGGCTGGTGAATTTCATACTTCTGAAGTCACTATCCGCAAAGACCTGGCTTTTCTCGCCGGGCAAAACCTGTTGCTGCGCCAGTTTGGTGGTGCCGCGCCCATACCTGGTCACCATATTGAAGCGGGTAGCAATATTTCCGAGCAGAAAAATGGCATCGGTAAAATTGCGGCGTCGTTAGTTAGCAATGGCCAAAAAATCATTCTGGACTGCGGCAGTACCACTAGCGCCATCCTTCCTTTCTTAAGCAATTATTCTAAGCTGGTGATAATGACGAATTCCCTGCATGCAGCAAATGTCCTTACCGCGGGGGATAATGAACCCACTGTGCTGATGACAGGCGGCACCTGGGACGCGCAGTCGCAGTCGTTTCAGGGACATATGGCAGAAAAAATGATTGCCGCCTACAGTTTTGATCTTGCTTTTATTGGTGCCGCGGGTATCGACGTTACCCGCGGTACGACTACATTTAACGAATTAACCGGGCTTACCCGAGCAATGGCGAAAGCCGCAAAGCGCGTGGTGATAATGGCCGAATCCAACAAACTTTCACACAAAATGCCGAACCTTGAATTAGCGTGGGAAAATATTTCCGTGCTGGTGACAGATAGCAGTATTGATGAAAGTGTGAAATACAACATTGAGCAGCAAGGTGTGCAGGTGCTAATCACCGCCCCGAACGGAGAAGAATTATGTGCGGAATAGTCGGTGCAGTTGCCGAACGTAATGTAGTAGAAATTTTACTGGAAGGCCTGAAGCGCCTGGAATATCGCGGCTATGACTCAGCGGGTGTGGCATTGCTGCAAACCGATGGCACCTTAACCCGAATTCGTCGCACCGGTAAGGTACAGGAACTGGTTGATGCCGTTGCCGCAGGGGAAGCCCTTGGCACAACCGGCATCGCCCACACCCGTTGGGCGACTCACGGCGGCGTAACCGAAAGAAACGCCCATCCTCACTGCTCAAATGAACGCATTGCTGTTGTGCATAATGGCATTATTGAAAATTATCTGGCGCTGCGGGAAAAGCTGACTAAACAGGGTTACACCTTTACCAGCGATACCGACACTGAAACGATTGCCCACACTGTGCATGCGCAAATGCAAGAAGGCGCAGATTTACTTAGCGCAGTGCAACAATCCGTTAAGCAATTTCATGGCGCCTACGGCACAGTGATTATGGATCGCGAAGATGCGTCGCGCGTAATTGTGGCGCGCTCCGGAAGCCCGTTAGTCATCGGTTTGGGTTTAGGTGAAAACTTTATTGCCTCTGATCAAATGGCGCTGCTACCGGTGACGCGTCGCTTTATCTTTTTAGAAGAAGGCGACGTGGCTGAAATTACCCGCCGCGAAGTGAACATTTTTGACGTTAATGGCAACCCGGTAGAGCGGGAAGTTATAGAGTCAAACATTGAACATGATGCTGGCGACAAAGCGGGCTATCGCCATTACATGCTAAAAGAAATTCACGAGCAACCCACAGTAGTGCGCAATACACTACAGCAGCGTTTGGACGAGCGCGGCTTGCTGCCCGATGTTTTTGGCGTGGGCGCGGATGAAGTTTTAGCCAAAGTGAAGCACGTACAAATTATTGCCTGCGGCACCAGTTATCACGCCGGCATGACCGCGCGCTACTGGCTGGAACAATACGCCAACGTTTCTTGTAATGTAGAAATTGCGTCTGAGTTCCGCTATCGCAAATCTGTGGTACATGCAAACAGCTTACTGGTGACCATTTCCCAGTCGGGCGAAACCGCAGATACACTCGCCGCGTTACGTCTGGCTAAAGAACTGGGCTACATGTCCAGCCTCACCATTTGCAACGTACCCGGCTCGTCGCTGGTACGTGAATCTGATTTTGCATTTATGACCCGCGCTGGCGCCGAAATTGGTGTGGCATCAACCAAAGCATTCACCACCCAATTAACCGCGTTTTTAATGCTGACTTTGGCGTTAGGTCAACACCACGGGCTAAGCGACACTAATCATCAAACCATAGTCGCCGCGCTACATAGCTTACCCGCTAAATTGGAAGAAACCCTGGCCATTACCCAAGGAATCGAAGATCTGGCAGAAGAGTTTGCTGACAAGAACCATAGCTTGTTCTTAGGGCGAGGCGATCAGTACCCGATTGCAATGGAAGGTGCGCTTAAATTAAAAGAAATTTCGTACATCCACGCAGAAGCTTACGCATCTGGTGAGCTAAAACACGGCCCGCTGGCGCTTATTGACGAAGAAATGCCAGTTATCGTTGTCGCGCCCAATAATGAACTGTTGGAAAAGCTAAAATCTAACGTGGAAGAAGTACGTGCCCGCGGCGGCCTGATGTACGTGTTCGCCGATAAAGACGCCGCCTTTGCCAGCGACGACACCATGCGGGTTATCAACGTACCGCACTGCGAAGGCCCGATAGCGCCCATTGTTTATACCTTACCGCTGCAATTGTTGTCTTACTACGTCGCCTTAATTAAAGGAACCGATGTGGATCAACCCCGGAACCTGGCGAAGTCAGTGACGGTGGAATAAGAAAAGGAGCGAAAGTTCTTTTTGTAGATTCTAAATAAAGTTGGAAAGTGGAAGTTCTGATTGAGTTTCCACTATTTCAACTTAATTTTAGTAAAGCTACTTAAAAGTATAAGCTTGCGAAGTATTCAACTAGTTTAAATCCTGAAACTTTTCAAATGCTTTTTAATCAGCAACTTTTCCTTCATCAAAGGTTTGTTCTTCCCAGTCAGCGAGTTCTTCTGATAAAAAGCGCTCTTCATAAACTTTGGCTTCTTTGTCATTGCCTACAGCTAAGTAACAGTTGGATAAACTCGCCAAAATCCACTTTCTATCACTTCTTTCCATGAACCTCTCATCGTCTGCGATTACTTTTTCTAACGACTCTATAATAGCCAGTCACATCTATCCAGAAGGTAATTGAACCGCGATCAACCAGCGCCTGATTGTACGTCGATCAATTGGATATCTTGTTCTTCGCGTTGCCCATGCCCATTCGTCGCTAATCTATTTCACGATCTGATAAGGCAAACGTCTTAAAGTTCAATTTGGGCAACAACGCCATATTTAGGGGCAATTATTTAGGCTGGCAAACCAATACCAAAAAATGTCTCGTAAATTTCTTTACGTGGCAGATGTTAATTACAATTGTGGAACTACGCTCGGAACTCTTGATGACCAATAACACATCGGCCAACAAGAAATTCATACCTTCTAGGTGTATTTTGATTAGCAGCATAGTACATTCCCTTGTAGACAAAATCTGATGTACCGCGTGGATAGATGGATCTTTTTAGCTTTTTCAGGGCTACTATGCCTGAACTTTTAGAAACTAATTGTAAGCTGCACCTAGCCTCCCTAAGTGGCGAAGATCACCCTTTGGACGCTTACCTGGCAGGCAAATTTGATGAGTTTCAGAGTTGGCAGAGCAAGAAAAATTTTGAGCGCCGATATGTAGTGTCACTTATTGCTCTTCCACAGCCGCATCGCTGGTTATTAGCGGGCTTATACGAGTCGCATGGCGCTCAATGGCAGGAGTCATTAAAAGGCTATATTTATGATCTAAGGCTATTAGAACGCTGCTCGCAATTCAACGGGCGTTTAGTAGTAGCATTTGAGCGCCAAGGTCGCCAGTCATACCGCAATGCGGAAACATTGGCACCGACACTTCTTATCGATGAGATTAGATCTGAAAGAATGTCTATTGCCGACTTTCCTGGCTACCGCAACGTCAACATTTCAAAAGTAGAACTGGATACCATTGTGCGCCAATCGATTGAATCATGGCGCTCGGCATTATCCAGCGTTGCAGGTGTCTATGTTATATCCGACACGGCTTCAGGCAAGTTGTATATCGGAAGCGCAACTGGCGAGGGCGGGCTGTACCAACGATGGGTTCAATATGCGGCTAACGGACATGGCGGCAATAAAGAACTGCGGCAACTACTAGAAGAAATGGGGACATCATCATCCAACCATTTTCGATTTGCCATTCTTGAAATAGCTGACACACATACTAGCGAAAAAGATGTTCTTAGGCGCGAAAGTCACTGGAAGCAGGTTTTGCTGTCCCGGCAGTTCGGATTTAACGCCAATTAATATCACTTCGCATTCAGTATGCTTGTTCAGCTAAAACCGGATCGTCAATCTTTCCTCAAGCAAAAAGTTTCACCTCTAATCATTTTAAATTTGCACTTGGTCTGTAACAATTACAAAACTATTTGCAATCTGTATGTGAAAGGAAACAGCAGAGCGGTTTTTTGCGGTGTAGTGGCTGGATAATATGCTAAAGCGCAAACCTCCCATTCGCTGACTCGAAAAAAAAGCGGCACTTTCAAAAGTGCCGCTTTTCTGAATCTTCTATAGCAGACTGATTAATCGCGATCGTCATCTTCCGGCTCGTCGTCATCTTCGTCCGGCATTGTTACGTCTACTTCCGGCACAGTAACTACTTTTTTCTCAGTGCCTATGTCAACGTCGGCAGTGTCTACATCGTATTCAGGCATTTCCCCGCCTTCAACGTCTACGCTGGGCATGCGGCCTTCTTCAGTTTTTTCTATTTCATATTCGGGCATATTACCGCTGTCAGCCTCTACATCAGGCATCTCACCGTCTTCAGTTTTGTTTACATCACAAGCAGTCATACCTAAAACCAGACTGGATAAGGCGAGCATTTTGAAAAATTTCGACATGTCTTTCTCCTTAAAGTATAAAAAGTGATAGTGATAAAAGCACAAGGCATGCCAGAAAGGGAAACCCGGGACGCGAATCAATGGAAGGGAGATTTATACCCGTGGCTTATTTTACCATCGGGCTCCGGCAAGGCTTCAAAAGCCTAGCGGTTAATGGTTCCTTCCACTGTTGTCCTGCCACGGCGCGGCAGGCGTTCATTAACAGCTTCTGGTAGTATGAGAAAGCTCCGTTTGTTTTTCTCGTCCGCGATTTTACGGCGCAGAGCTGAGCTTCGAAAAACGATGTGGTGCTTTCTTTAATCATTTTTCACTCCTAACCTGTTACCAGCATTTTATTCAGTGGTGCTTACTATCGTCTACTCAGCCTGACGGAACGTAGACGAGGATCCCATAAAGTCACATTAGACGATTGCGAAAGCGTAAAAGGCATTTCAGCACTGGCTGTTATGTTACTAATCAAAATCGAAAGCCACTATAAAATTTCTCAAAGCGTAACAGCGGCGGATGGTAATGTTTAGCACCTGCAGGACGTTCCTACTTCTTAATCGAGTTCTCCTGGCGAGCAGCCAAACCAGTAAAAAACTGAGGCGTGCAGGGCACTTACCACAGAATTGTTGAATGACCGGGTAATAGTGCTATCGCCGAGCGCTGAAAAAAACATTATAACAAGCTGATTTCAGCCCCCCGGCGGATAAAGCAGGGCAAGATCACGAACATAAATTAACCAGCTGATTTAGCAGATAAAATTATAACTGGACGAGTTATAGTGTCTGTGATCTTATACTCTCTTTTGCGGAGAGAGTCATGGAAACAGGTGCATTTGAGCAGTTTTTTGGGGAATTAGAAGATCCTCGCCAGTCGGCCAAGGTAGCGCATTTATTTACTGATATTCTATTCCTGGTGGTATGTGCATCCATTGCCGGAGCCAAGGGATGGGAAGATATCGAAGACTTTGGTGACTTGCATTGTAATTGGTTCACAGGCAAAGGATTATTCAAGAATGGCTTGCCAGTCCATGACACCATCGCTCGTGTGGTATCGCGAATAGATAGTGAGCAGTTCCAGCGTTGCTTTATTGGCTGGATGCAGTCAGTGGCAGAGCTATCCGAGGGACAGCTAATTGCTATTGATGGTAAACGTCTTTGCGGGTCTTACAACCGTGACGAGAGGCAATCAGCGATTCACATGGTGAATGCCTTTGCATCAGAAAATAACATGGTGTTGGGACAGATAAAAACGCAGAGTAAATCGAATGAAATAACAGCTATTCCGGCTTTACTTAGCCTGCTGGACATAAGAGGTTGTTTGATATCGATTGATGCAATGGGCTGTCAAACCGACATTGCAGGACAGATTATCGATAGCGGTGGTGATTATTTGCTGGCGCTAAAAGGGAATCAAAAAGAGCTTCATGATGCCGTACGCTATGCACTTACCGGTGTTGTTAATGAGGAAGTGATTTGCTTAGAAAAGAGTCACGGCCGCAAAGAAGCCAGAGCTTATCATGTTATGGAAGCCGCTACGTTAGCGGATACTTTCCCTGAATGGAAAGGTCTGAAAAGTATTGGCGTTGCGCTGGGCTATCGGCAGACGAAAAGTGGTAAAGAGTCGCTTGAGTATCGATACTACATCAGCTCAGCCACGTTAACGAAAGCCCGCTTTGCCAAGGAGGTACGCAGTCACTGGGCTGTTGAAAATAGCCTCCACTGGGTTCTTGATGTGTCAATGAAGGAAGACCAATGCCGGATATATCGAGGAAATGCCGCTGAGGTATTGTCTGGGGCGAGGAAGATTGCATTGAACATGCTGCGCGCAGAAACGAGCAGAAAAGTTAGTATTCCGCGTAAGCAAAAGCGGGCGCATGGCAGCACTGATTATCTGGAACAGGTGTTAGCAGCGGGCTTGACCACATTGGATGATATTTAAGCATTCATGCTCTTGCTCTGATTCTTCCTCTGTTTTTGATTCGGATAAAGAACGCGCGGTGCAATATTCCAGCGTAAAAGGGTTTATTGATAAGCCCCTTGAACTAAAAGATCTTGAAATGATTTCGAAGGATTACTTTTAACCGCTCTCAGGATGTTAATGGGCAGAGCGTGATGGACCTCAGCTCGCTAAATAAGTGCGACAACTCAACCCATTAGCCTGGCTTTAAGGTTGCGGCTATAAGTGCGGCTTACCTTAAGAGACTTGCCATTATTCAAAATAGCAAAGTATTCAGAGTTTCGTAACGGTTCCAGCTGTCGGATGTGATTAAGGTTAACAATTGTGGATTTGTGAATACGCACAAAGTCGTCTGGAAGCCGCTCTTTCACCAAACTCTTCATTCTGGCGCGCATTACGTAAGTTTCATCCCTGGTGTGCACACACATATAGTCACCGGCCGCGTCTATCCAGATAATGTGATTATAGGGCACTAGTTGAACCGGGTTCTTTCCGTCCTGAATAACTAATTTTTCCTGTTCAAGCCGGTATTGGGGTGCAGCTTTAGCAAGCTTGTTGGGGAATTCGGTTTGTACCAGTTCGTCCCGTACTTCCATCATCTGGTGTTTCTGCACCGGGTTTTTCTGGTTTTCCATCACCCGTGCCAGAGCTTCTGACAGTCTTTCAGTTTTAACCGGTTTGAGTAAGTAATCTATGGCTCTTACTTCAAATGCTTTCACCGCATGTTGATGAAATGCGGTAATAAAGATGATTGCAGGACACCGTTCCGGCTGCAGTTGTTTGATGAGATCAAAGCCTGTCTTCCCCGGCATTTCAATATCCAGAAAAATAAGGTCCGGGGGCTCGCGATTTATTATGTCAATAGCTTCATCTACGCTGGTAGCGTGGCCAATAATATCAATTTCGGCAAAGGCATCAAGTCGGATGGCCAGGCCTTCTATGGCACTCAGTTCATCATCAACTAACAGGGTTTTCAGTTGCATCATCTTTACTCCGCTGCTTCAACCGGCAGTGAAATTTTCACCCAGGCTCCACCTTCTGGTTGGTTACCGATTTCGAAGTGGCTGTTAGTGGGGTAAATCAGGTTTAGCCGTTCTTCGCAATTCTTAAGGCCAATCCCTTTCTGGCCGCTAGCAGTATCTGAGAATCCCTTACCTGTGTCTGAAATCATGATGATCAACTTATTGGAAACCCGTTGGAAATGAACCCTGATAATCATACTTTGTTGTGATCCCATACCGTGTTTAAGGGCGTTTTCCGCTAATGGCTGAATAAGCAGGGAGGGCATCCGCAGGTTATCACACTCTCTGTCCGCGGTGATATCCACGGTGAGTCTGTCGCGAAAACGACACTGCTCTATGTCAAAATAGGTTTTAAGAATCGTGACTTCTTCTCTAACCGTTATTTTTGCCAGCGGGTCGGTGTACAGACTGTAGCGTAACAGGTCGCAAAGCTTTTCCAGCATGGAGACTGCCTGCGTATTATCCTGTTTAAGGATAAGGGTACAGATGGCGTTAATGCTGTTAAACATAAAATGGGGGTTTAGCTGGTAACGCAGCATTTTCAGTTGCACTTCCTTGGCCAGATGAGTGGCTTCAACGGCTTTCTGCCGTTGCTCTACATTATCCAAATAGATATTAATCCCGTAGTAGCCTGCGGTCCAGGTTGCCAGCATGGTTAACGATGCTGACGTCCAGGTACCAAAATCGAACCAGGTCATGGACTGCCACAGATTACCGTACAGCCACTGCAGGGTAAGCCACTTAAACTGGGTCCAGCATACGCCTGCAATAAGCAAATAAACAATATGCAGGGTAACGCTGACACTGGCTTGCTGGCGTCGTGCCCACAGGTAGAGCTTTCGTAACAACAATGTGATGCAAAAGCCGCTGGCGGTATCCAGAAGCAGGTGGGGAAGGTGCACAGCCCAGGGCTCTTCACCTGGGATCTTTATCATGATTTCGGTGAGTATCGCATAAACTAACCATCCACCGCATTGGCATAACCAGAATAGCTGACTTCGTGTCTCCAACTTCATCACAGAAATACTCGTTTTGTGCAAGAAGATAATCGGGCAGCTGAGCTTACCCGATTATACCGTTTTTTTTAATCACCACAGGTGAAGGTGGCAGCATCACTTGCAATGGAGTTTACTATGGCGATATCAGCTAACGCCACGCTAAACGGCTTTTCGGCTGAAATGCGCAGGGCATCAGATATGGGTTCTGGTGATGCCGGAGTTGTCGCACAATTCAGCGGGATGGCCACGTTTTGCCACTCTCCGGGGGAAAGGGAAGCGGCTAAAGCGGCTGTGGATACGGAATTAAGGCAGGACGAGGCGCTACACATTATTTTGATAGTGGCGTCTGGTGCTGGTTTTAACTCATCTATCCGCACCCGCATCTGCAGAAACTTATTTTTACGTTCGGCAGCAGGTTTAGCTGAGGAGGAATAACTCAGCGCCACTGCGGCAGGTTTTCCATTGGGGGCCCATACAAATTTGCGGCCATCTTCCTGATACGCCAGATTCACCGATTGCATAGACAAACTTTCTCCGTCGCCACTTACGCCAGATGAACTCACTGCAAATTCCTTTTCGCCGGTAGGATCAACGAGCTTCCAGACCAGTCCTTCCGACAAGTTTCTGACAAAAAGCGGTTTTGCCTGGTCATCATTTAGTTTTGGCTCCGGGCTGGTGTTTTCCTGTAATTTACCCACTGTCACATCGTCTTGATAAGTGAGCCCATAGCCGTAGGCAAATAATGGGTCGTAGGGTTTATCGCCGTTATTTAAAGTGAACTGATCATCATACTTGGGCCAGGAAAAGCTGAGCTTGCCGGTGAAATCGTACTGAATATTGTCCTGTTCGTCAGTGAGCAGCACGTCAGCAACCCCTTGTCCTTCCGAACCGGGAAGCCATGCAGCAACAAAAGCGTCTGACGCATTAAGCTCCTTGTTCACCCATAGAGGGCGGCCGCTGATGAATACCGTCACTACCGGAATATTCTCTTTTTTAAGGCGTCTGAGTAGCTGCAGATCCTGTTTATCGCCGTACTGATATTCAAGACGCTGGATATCGCCGAACCATTCCGCATAAGGAGCTTCCCCTATGACCACAATGGCCACATCAGGTTTTTCTGAATAGCGCCCATCTTCGCTTAATTCAACGGTTCCGCCTGCCGCTGTTATCTGTTCGCGAAGACCGGCAAAAACCGAAGTGGCGTTGGGAAAGTCCTCATTGGTGTTGTCTGTTCCCTGCCATGAAACACTCCAGCCGCCAGCTTGCTTGGCAATATCGTTAGCAGCATCTCCTGCCACTAACACGTTGCTTTTGGGTGAAATGGGTAATACACCGCCATTATTTTTCAGCATCACCAGCGATTTTCTTACCGCCTCTCTGGCCAGTTCTTTGTGCTGTGACGCGTTTAACCATTCAGGATGGGTAGACTCCGGCCGGCTGGAGGGTTTACCCCGGGACAAAACGCCCCAGCGAATTTTTGCTCGTAAGAATCGTCTCACCGCATCATCAATTCGCGATACCGGGATCACGCCCTCTTTTACCTGTTTAACAGTATTGTGATAAAACGCTTCGAAGTGCTCCGGAACCATTAATACATCGACTCCGGCGTTAATTGCCCCGGCGCATTGTTCCAAATCGCAGCCTTCGACGAACTTATGGGCGTTCCAGTCACTCACCACAAAACCATCAAACCCCATTTGGTCTTTAAGCACATCGGTGAGCAGATATTTATGACCATGCACCCGTTTCCCATTCCAACTGTTAAACGACGCCATAACCGACTGGACCCCCGCTTCAATCGCCGAAAAATAACCCGCTGCATGAATATCTCTCAAGGTCTTCTCGTCAATAACGGTATTGCCACGATCAATGCCATTTTGCGTGCCGCCGTCGCCGATGAAATGCTTTGCGGTAGCGATGCGATGAGAATTCCGTAAGAAGTCCTCATCCTTATGTCCCTGGATACCCGCTACCATCTTGCCAGCGTACGAGGCCACCACGGCCGGGTCCTCCGAATAGCTTTCGTAGGTTCGGCCCCAGCGGTCGTCCTGAACCACGGCTACCGTGGGCGCGAAACTCCACTCGATTCCTGTGGCCGATACTTCTTTCGCTGTGGCTTCGCCGATTTTTTCAATTAATAGGGGATCACGGGCGGCGCCTAAACCTATATTATGAGGAAAAAGTGTCGCGCCGAATACGTTGCTATGACCATGCATGGCATCTGTTCCCCAGATTGTTGGAATGCTACTGCCGTCCAGCGAGGCATCTACAGATGCTATATACATCTCATCGGCGTACTTTAGCCAGGTTTGCGGATCAGCTTGTTTATTGCCATAAGGCGCTGAATTGCCACCGTTCAGGTAGGAGCCAAAGCCGTAAGTACGCATTTGTTCCACCGTCAGAAAGCCAATTTCCGGCTGGATCATCTGCGCTACTTTTTGTTCTAACGTCATGGTCGACATTAAATCGTCTATTTGCTTTTCAACTTTTGCGTCCCGCTCTAAACGCGGGCCGGATACCGACCAGTCAACAGTATCTCCATCAGAATTGGCCGCTGCTAAAGGTGAGATAGTGAAAGCTAAAACAGCAGCGCCAATGAGCTCAGGTGAGCGCAATTTTTGAAACATTTTTGAATCCTTACATAGTAAAACGGCGATACCAACGTACCGCCGAATGAAGCAACAGTTACCAGAATTGGTTAGTGTGGAATGTACTCAATGAAATCATAATAGGCCCAGGCCGTTTCACCGTAGTATTGGCCGGGGAAATAGAAGCCTTCCTGAGAATTATCGCCGTGCCAGTGGTTTATCATCAGCTTGGTATCATCAACGGGCCATGCATAGGCAGGAATTTCATCTGCAGCCAGGTAACCATCACCGTTATCCTTGTAAAGGGTTCTTAAGGTTTGTTCATTTCCCTGGGCATCATAAGCAAACCAGCGGATTTGTGATGGCGTCCAGTCAAACCCAACGGTCACCAGATCCTGTTGAATATTAAGACCATACAGCCCCAGATCGATATCCATTTCCCAGCTTTCGTAGGTTCCTCCCTGGGGCTGATAAATCACGTTAGTATGGATGACATTGCCGAGGGTAGGAAGAAATTCGATATCGATTTCCTGCCAGGCTCTTCCCGGCGCGTCCCACCAGGAAGTGTAGGTAAAGATGGATGACACCGTGCCCGGAGTGTTCCCTGTTTTTAGTGATCCCTGCACCTTGCCATAGCTATAAGCGGCTTTACTTTGCAGCTCCGCGCATCGCCCTTCACTCACTGCCAGGGTAACGCCGTGGGAACTCGGAGATATCTGGCCTGGCTCAAAGCTACAACCAAAGGGGGAACCATTAGCGCCGGTTCGGGCCGTCCAAACCGCGGTGTCAAAACCCCAGGTGAAATTATCTTTAAAATAATCTGCCTGCGCATTTGACATCATTGTAAGACCTGACAGCAGGGCGAATGAAGAGACGAACTTATGCATGAAGGTTTCCTTTTTTGCGGGTGTGTGAAAAGAAAGTGTCACCGCAACCTACAAGGTTGCGGTGAACACAACGATTCAGATTAGTCTCCTTAGAAGTTAACGCCTACTCTTACGCCGTAATAGCGGGGCATGCCGAAACTACCTTTTGAAAAGCCTTTGCTGGTATTGTTCCAGTACTGTACAAGTTCATCAGTGGCATTATTAACAAACACCTCTGCATACCACTGCTGATCCTGAGGCTCATATTTGAGCGAGGCACTCAGCACAGCGAAAGCGTCGCGGGTGTCATCGATATAGTGGGTGGCCTCATCCGGCACGGCAAACTCCATGTCGTCAAGATGCTTGTTCAGGTTCCACAAGGTGGAATAGGAACTGTCTTTCCAGTTTGCATTGAACCAGCCGTGAATGTAGCCGTACTCGCCTAAATTGAAGCTATGGGTGTAACTAATATTGGCGGTAAATTCAGGAGTCATGGCAAGGTCATTACCCCTGAGATTAGTGGTCAGTAAGTCATTTTCCGGGTCAATGGATTCTTCATAGGAAATATCAAAAAGGTACTCAGCGTCATAATCCCATTTGGTGATCCAGTCTTCTGTTATCCGGGCATCTGTCCAGGTAACGTAGCCGGTAACACGGCCAGCAGGGTAGGGTTTCCAGTCGAATTCAAGCTCAATGCCCTTAATGGTAGCGCCTGGTACGTTTTGCGTGTAGTAGGCAATAACAGGCTGATTTTGGTAATCAAGCACGGGGTCGCCGTTTTCATCCAGTATTGGTGTGCCTTGTTCATCTTCAACAACAGAGAGTCGTTCCACGTTTCCAATTGAACCTACCGACGCGTACTGCATATCGGTGTAATCGGTGTAGAAAAATACCGCCTGTAAATTTAACGAGTTGTCGAAGTAACTGGATTTGGCCCCCACTTCCCACGTCAGCACTTCTTCGGGATCAAATTGGGTCTCAAAGCGGGATACTTCTCCTGTTCTGTCGTTTACCACCTGAAACACGTCCCCGATACCACCTGCTTTAAACCCGGAGGCCAGATAGGTATAAATCATGGCGTCCTGGTTTACATCATAATCCAGCCCAACCCGGAAATCGTGGTGAGTCCAGCTGCCTTTGTTATCGTTAGCAAAATAAGACGCATAAATAGAGGGATCTTCGAAGTAATCCGCCGGTAAGTCATTTAAGGTGGTACGGTTTAACCAACCAGGGGCGCAACCATCCGCATTGGAGCAGCGATAGGTACGTCCGCCTTTGTCCTCTTTGGTTTCATCGCTGTAGCGGTAACCGAAGGTAGCATGAAGATCGTCGGTAATATTATAGGTGGCCTGGCCAAACAAGGCGTAGGCGTCGGTGGAGCGATCCGGCTGATCCCAGAATGCTTTGTCGTCCATGGGGTTGTCGTAATAGCCCAGCGTTGAGGTTTTTTCGTGGAAGTAATTTAAACCTGCTATCCAGACGAAATCGCCGTATTCGTCAGATTGTAGCTGAAGCTCGGTGGACCAGGATTCGGCGCCGGTGCCGTCTAAAAAGTATGTCGCGCCGTCCCAGGGGTCGAGCCCTACTTCGCTGTCCTGGGCCGATGCCCGGTCCATATTTTCATACCCCAGTAACCAAACCAGGCTTAGTTCATCGCTTAAATTGTAATTTAAGGTGTTGCGCAGATACGTGATATCAAGCTCAAGTTCCCCGGGAACATTTGCCACTGCCTGATAGGTATTGTCGCTGGGGAAAAAATTAGAACAGTCACCGCCGTATTCTTCAGAACGACCACGCAGCTTGTCACAATTCACCAGGTCCAGGTTGTTGCCACTGTCGTTAACGTACTTCTGAAAAACGGTGTGGTTTGAAAACTTACCGCTTAACGGTTCCCACAGGGTGCTGATCCTGAAAGAGTATTCGTTGGCGTTATTATAAAAATCACTTTTATCGGCGGGTGTTAACGCGCGTATCCGTTGTGCTTCAGGGTCTGTGCCCGCGCCATCAATCCACCAGTTTTCCCGTTGGGTCACTGTATCACCGATGCCCTGGTATGAATCTTCCGATATGACAGGCGCGTTCAGCACATCGTCAGATAAACGACGGGTATCATACTGGTTTGGATCCCAGTATCCTTCCAGATAAGAGTCACGCTCAAGGCCTTTTGCTGCAATTCTCACCGCAAACTCGTCATTAACCGGAATGTTGACAAAACCGCCCACGTTCTTACTGTTGAATTTACCTATTTCAGCGTTTACGTTTGCTGAGTAGCCAGAGAAATTTGGCTTGGCGGAAATGACATTGATGCTGCCCACTGTGGAATTACGGCCAAACAAGGTTCCCTGCGGGCCTCGTAATGCTTCGACCCGGTCCACGTCGTACATCAGCGCCAGCGCTCCCTGCATGCGAGGAGAGTAGACGCCGTCTAAGTGTACGCCCACAGCGGGGTCGCCCAGTTCGGTAATATTGGTTGAGCGTACGCCGCGCATGGAGATTACCGGAGCAGCCTGATCTGTCGCGGTAGAAATGTCCAGACCTGGCACCAGATTGGCAATATCCCTGACATTGTTTACGCCATTTTGCTGAAGTTGAGCCTCACTGATGGCTGAGATTGCCACTGGCGTTTCCATTAATTTTGTTTTTCGTTTGGTTGCCGTAACTGAAATGACTTCCAGAGCATTTTCATTTTGTTCAGTAGCTTGCGCCGGTTCGGCGTTATCAGTAGTAGCGTTAGATTCTTGGCCCAACACGGGCATGGCGAAGGCTAGCGCTATTGCCAGTGTAATAGTATTTAGTTTTTGCATTGCATACCTTCCAAGGTGTGGTTGAAAGTTAAAGAGTGGGAGCACATATTCTTGTGTTTACCATTTTTTAACACTTTAAAGGCTGGCGACGCCTCATTTCCACACCGATGCGGCAAAGCGAGTGCAGGGTAATATAACCCGGTATATTTCTATTTTTTCTCTAACGATTCGCTAACACTTAGCAAAATTTTTTCAGTAGATTCAGGAACAGAAGAGACCGAACGTGAGTGTTTCTTTTTACCTGCTGGTTTTGAAAAGTCTTCTGCGAAGACGGGCGTGAATGCGGGTTAATTGAACTTCCATCAAACGCAAATAGAAACTAGTCTCATTTGCGTTGCTACTTTCCCAGCCTGCTGCTACTATCTTCCCGGCTTAGAAACTGGACCTAGCCACTCTACTGACGGATATTGCATAAAGGAAGATTAACCTGTGAAAAGAACACATACACCAGTTGCAGCAGCGTTTCTTGCTACTCTCCTCCCTGCTGCCGTAATTGCACAAACACAACAAACTCTTGTGCCTAATGGAAATGAAATTGAGCGCATTGTGGTTTCTGCCACTGGGTTTGAGCAGAAACTGGCAGAAGCACCAGCCAGTATTTCCGTAATCACACAGGAAGATTTGCACGCCCGCTCCTTTATTACTTTGCTTGATGCGGTGCAGTTTCAGGAAGGAATCGATATAGGTACTACGCGTGACAAAACGGGGCAGGGGACCGTCAGCATGCGCGGGTTGACTGGCGAGTATACCTTGTTGCTCATTGACGGTATAAGAATGAACAACCACGGCGATATCTATCCTAATAACTTTGGTGGTAACGCCTTCGGCCACGTTCCGCCTGTGGAAGCTATTGAACGTATTGAAGTAATACGAGGTCCCGCTTCCACGTTATATGGTGCTGATGCTTTAGGCGGGGTGATAAACGTGATCACCAGGAAACGTTCGGATGAGTGGATGGGAGCTATTAATTTTGGCCGGAGCCTGGAAACAGATGATCAATATGGCGACGACATCACCACCGACTTTTTTGCCCAGGGGCCGCTAATTAAAGACTTGCTGGCTCTTGGCGTTCGCGGCAGTGTGTATGAACGACAGGCTTCCTCACCTGAATTTGAACCTGCGGTTGATCCTAATGGCGAGCTACATATTCGGGAACTAGGTTTTGGAGCAGGCGGCAAAACCGTTGACAGTGATAGCGAGCAGCTTGGTTTCACGCTCTACTATACCCCCAGTGAGAACCATAGTTTTAAGCTCGACTATGACAACTCCAACCAAAGCTATGACAATACACCCACCTACAATATGGACACGGGGGAAGTTTCTTACCCGCTGGGTACTAAAGACAATATTGACGCACTGTGGCAGGATTCCCGTGGTGTGGTGATGCCCAGGGCAGGTTACGCAGAAGATCAGGAATTTAAACGGGAATGGTGGTCGCTGAGTCATAACGGAGACTGGAATGGCTTTACTTCGATGTTCGCCATTTCTCACGTGGATACGTCTAATGACGGACGTACTCTGCCTCTTTCAGTAGCGGAACGTTTGTTACTACAGCAAATGTATGATGGCACCGGCGACTATACAGGGCTAACCGAAGACGAGCGCAGAGCACTAGCCGAAGATACCTTTTTACCCCGTCCCAAGCGCCCCCTTGAAAGCAGCCAGTATACGATTGATGCACGGTTGGATATTCCTCTCAGTGGTCTTGCAGGCGAGCATAACCTGGTGTTGGGTGGTCAAGTTATAGATGGTGAGCTGAACGACGGTGTGTTTGGCCTCGAAGACAGTCAGGCCGGAGGCGTTCAGGAACAAAAAATGTGGTCGTTATTCGCTGAAGATAACTGGAGCCCGAATGATTATCTGACGATTACAGCTGGTGTGCGCTACGACGAACACGATGTATTTGGCGGCCAGACATCACCACGCCTGTATGCGGTTTACACGATTTCGAATAACTGGACAGTTAAAGGCGGTGTAAGCACAGGGTACAAAACTCCCAATACTACCGATCTTTACGACGGCATTACCGGGTTTGGCGGTCAGGGAACCTCCCCCTTTGCCGGTAACCCGGAGCTTGAGCCAGAGACTAGTGTAAACGGTGAGATTGCCGCTTATTGGAACCATGACGAAGGCCACAGCTTCAATGTTACCTACTTCAACACACGCTTTGACGATAAAATTGCCAGAGGCGATACTGTCTACAGCTGTAACGTAACAGGCGGCGTCAGACCCTGTGTTAACCTGGGAGATTATGATCAGCTGGGTTATACAACCTACAGTCAGCAGATTAATATTGACGAGGTGGATATTCAGGGGGTCGAGGTTGCTGGTCGCTGGCAAATGTCATCTCAGTGGTTCATTACGGCTAACTATACCTGGACCGATAGCGAACAAAAGAGCGGCCCACAGGAAGGTGAGCCTCTAACCAATACTGCAGAACATATGGCAAATATCACCCTGAACTGGGAGTGGACGGACGATTTTAATATGTACCTGCAGTCGCAAATTCGCTCAGATCGGTATCGGGGGTGGGACAGCACGTTGGAGCAGCCGCTATACTATAAAAATTACGAGCTTCTGGTACTAGGTGCGCGATATCGCATTAACGAAAACGTTACGGTAAATGCGCGGGTAAATAACCTTCTGGATGAGGATTTTACTACCTACACCACCGAGTATAATGATTTAAACGGTGACGGTTCTTATGAGTACCTTACCGGACGGGGAGTAGTAAGCGAAGTCGTGTTTCTTGATGACTACAATATCAAAGACAGAGCACGTAACCTGTGGGTAGGGGTGAACGTTCGTTTTTAATTTGAATAAACGGACTTTTGAACAAGGCGCGTACCGTTTCGGTCAAATGTCCGCTTGTGAGCCAAAGCAGCTACTCAGCACGAATCTTTGTAATAGTTGAATAGCAGGTTTGTCTCATCTTTTCGGGAAAAGAGATAATAAAATAAATCTTTAGAAGCCAGTTCATTCGAAACTGGCGCTATATTGAACAAATCTGTTCACAAGAACATGAAGCAAAACGCTATATCTCTGTCGAAAAAACTATGATCACATCTCGTAGTTTTACGGATTTACTGCTGGCTTAATTGTCGTAAAGTGCGCCCATAACGCGATCTTTACCAAGCGGTATCAAACGATGTTTCCCGTCCGCCGACTCATTTACGTCTTTGGGCTCTACCTGATTTTGTCGGTGTTGGGCTGTGCAGACCATCGCCCTAAAACGTTAAAAGTTGGATATCTGGATAATCCGCCTTATGTGTATGTGGATAAACAAGGCGAGGTTCAGGGGCTTTTTCCTGATGTTGCGCGGATAATTGCTAACGCTATGGGGTATTCGACTATTCGTTGGGTATTGCTTTCACCTGAGCATGTAGTGACTGCTCTTCAGCAGGGCAGGGTTGAAGTTGTGGTTGGCGAATCAATTGGCAATAGCCAAGCCACCAAACTGTGCTTTTCTGCGCCGCTTATTGATACTCCCATCAGCTTGTTATGGCGAAAGGAAGGTAGCCGTTACAACCCTTCAATATCGCCGTTCTCCCAGTCATTAACCTTCGCCGTGGTGCGAGGGTCGGTAGGCGAACTGCTGTTGCGTCAGCGGCTGGCTGACTCTCGCGTAGTTGCCGTTGAAGACACCGCTCTTGCATTGCTTGCGCTTCGTCAACGCCGTGCTGATGTGCTGTTACTGCCCCGGCCATCGTTAGATTACGTAATGAAACAATATCCGCAGACTTACGTGTCAGGCGATAGTGCCGAACTTATGGTCTATCCTAACTTAGCCGCTTTCGCTTTTTATCCAGGAAATACGCTTGTGCAGGAATGGAATACGCAACAGTTTGTCAGTCGCGCCAAAATTAAGTATGCGTTGCTAGAGAAAGGATACGTTTCTTTACCGCTGGCTAGGTTCAATGCCGGATGTTTTGTGTCATGACAGCCGCAGATCGACCCGTTGTTAAAGACAGCAAACAAAGCTACGTGCTTATTGCCACTACTATGGTGGTAATTACGTTGGTTTTAGGTGCGGCGCTTCATCTAAGAAAGCAAGCTGCTGAACAGAACACCGCGATGGCTTACGCTATCGACCAGGCTCGCCGGCCATTGCCATTGTGCAGCACATGCCGGAAGGCTTCACTCGTTCATTCGCTAAACGTTTGAATGAACTTTGCCAGTTAAACATTAAGGAAGCTGAGCAGGGAGATTCGCTGCTACGCGGCCATGTGTTAATAGCCCCGGGCAACAAGCACATGCTGATTAAACGTAGCGGTGCCCGCTATTATGTGGAGCTAAGAGACGGGCCGCTGGTGGCCAGACACCGGCCTTCGGTAAACGTGCTTTTTCGCTCGGCGGCACAAATTGCAGGGCGTAATGCCATAGGGGTAATTCTGACCGGAATGGGTGATGATGGTGCAGACGGTATGCTGGAGCTACGCAATGCAGGCGCGCAAACGGTAGGGCAGGATGAAGCCTCTTCAGTTGTTTACGGCATGCCTAAAGAAGCCTTTAAACGTGGCGGCGTGGAAACGCAGTTGCCGCTTCAACGTATTGCCTCTGCGGTGCTTAAATTGTCGTGAGAAAAAGCGACGATTTACGGAAAAGATATCCACGTTGTCCATTGATACTGCATGCTGGAGAAGTTATTTTTGGCTACGGTCAGCGATTACTCAGCACCCTGCTGGGTTCCTGTGTTGCAATTACTTTATGGCATCCGAAAGCCAGAATAGGCGGAATGTGCCATTTTGCATTGCCGTCGCGCCCGCAGGGTCTTGATGCGCCAGAATGTTTATCGGCTGGACGGTATGGCGATGAATGTATTGCCCTTTTTAAAGAACTGGCGTTAAAGCACAACACCCGTATCAGCGATTATCAGGCGAAAATTTTTGGCGGCGGCAATATGCTGACCAGCGTTGCCGAACCCCATCAGGATTTCGCCCGAGTACAACGACAATCCATCGGCGATGCCAACAGCCACCTCGCCTACTCGTTGCTTAGTCAGCACAAGGTGAAGATCCTCGAGGCTGATGTAGGCGAAGCGGGTTACCGCCAGCTTTGGTTCGACCCCAATACAGGCGAAAGCTGGGTAAAATTTGTGGCAGTATCGCCCTCCGGTTTTAGCTAAAGCCCAAAACACAGACGATTCTCCTTTAAAAGAACTCTGCTCATCAAAGATATCCCGATTTTTGCAGAAATTACGTCTTTCTTTTCACCTGTGACTTCTTTATATTTCTGCCGCCATCAATGACTGGTGGTCTATTCGTTTTAATTATAAGGAAGAAAGATGAAACGCACTTTACTTGCAACTTTGATCGCTGGCCTCTCCATGAATGCTTTTGCTGCGGCCCCTAGTTGGGATCTAGTGGAGTTAGGTTATGCGAAAGCGAAACTCGATTTTGGAGCAGAAGAAATCGAGCCGGCAGGTGCGGCTTTTTACGGCTCCAAACTATTGGGCGAAAACGTATTTTTAGCAGCCTCGTATAGCGTGTTAAGTGACGACTTCGATGGTGCTGATTTGGACTTGGATCAAGGTTCCCTCGGTGTTGGTTATCGTTTTAGTGCAACTGCAAGCACAGACGTATTTGCCGCTGTTAGCTACGAATACGTGAAGCTGTCAGCTTCTTATCGAGGGTACAGCTTGAAGGCTGACGACAACGGTTTTGGTGTGACAGTCGGTGTGCGTTCAATGGTTACTGATACATTAGAACTAAGTAGCTCAATTCGTCATATTGAAATAGACAGTGAAGGTGAAACTCAGATTTCCGTAGGCGGCAATTATTTCTTTACCCAGGCATTTGCCGTCGGTGTAAGTTATTCAATAGCTGATGATGAAGACATGATGGGCATCAGCGTTCGTTATAACTTCTGATAAGGTACAGCAAATGCCGCTTCGAAAAGCGGCATTGTTATTTATGTTTTGTAACAAAGCGTGCTTTCACACTTACTTTTTATCTTCTACAAACCCTTCATTCGCCCGAATCGTCAAAGGATGATAACCGGGTTTTGCTTCGGCAAATGCTTTGGCAGCAAACGCTTTGCCTTCTGGTGTCGTTGAGAGCTCGCGGTATAGCGGCTTCACCAGTTTATTGCGGCCGATGTGAACCAGATAGTCGTAAAGGCGATCATAAGCGGGTTCGTATTCGTTTTTAACTGCAATCAGCAACCAGCTATGAGCAATTTCATTGTTTTGACTTTTGGTTAATGCAAACGCGGCGTCCAGCTCATCCAGCTGTTTGGTAGACAACTCTTCTGGCATATTATTAAGAAAATACAGCCATTCGTGGGTTGTCCAATCCTGCGTGTTAATGTCAGCCGCTGGCTTCTTGCCGTTTAGCCACGCCTGTCGCGCGGTATCAACTTTTTCAAATGCATCAGATTCTGGCACAGGGGCGCCTTCGGGAATTCCGGGCGAGAATATCCATTCATGAATTCGTCCTTTATTTAATTTATCCGAATAGTCTTTGAGTAACGTGGCATCTAAATAGTCAATAAACGCGTCGGTGGTAATACTTTGAAAAGCGAAATGATCAAAGTAAGCCATTAGAAATGCATCAAAGTTCTCGCGGCCAATTTTCTGTTCAATTTCCCGTAAAAACAGGGCGCCTTTTTCATAGGGAATATCGGAAAACACGTCATCAGGATTGCGACCGCGCAGATCAATGGCAAGAATCTGATCTTTCTCAGGAAGCGCTTGAATATCTGCTTGCAAGCTCTGGTAGCCCAACACTGCTTCCATACGGTAGCGATCTTGTCCGTACACCATTTCCATAATTCGATAGGTGAGATAAGTGGTAAAGCCTTCGTTTAGCCATAAATCTCGCCAGGTGGCGTTGGTAACGGTATTGCCCGACCAGCTGTGTGCCAGTTCGTGAGCAATCAGCGAGACCAGACTTTTATCACCCGCAATAACCGTTGGCGTAATAAATGATAAACGCGGGTTCTCCATTCCACCAAAGGGGAAAGACGGCGGTAGAATAAGCAGATCGTAACGGTCCCAGCGATAAGGGCCGTAGGTTTTCTCGGTTACCTCTAACATGCTCTCGGTATCAGAAAACTCTTCTGCCGCGGCATCCAGCAGCTCCGGCTCTGCATATACGCCAGTGCGTTCACCCATGGCTTTAAATTTGAGATTGCCGATAGACAACGCGATGAGATACGAAGGGATGGCTTGCGGCATCGTAAATTCGTAGTCGCCATCTCTGGGAGTTTGTGGATCATTGGCTGCACTCATCACCGCCAATAAATTTTCAGGTGTATGAATACGGGCATTGTAAGTAATTCGTACCTGCGGTGAATCCTGCAACGGAATAAAACTGCGCGCATGAATAGCCTGAGCCTGAGTAAACAGGAAAGGATGTTGTTTACCTGCTGTTTGCGCTGGCGTTAACCATTGTACACCGGATGCGGTGGGCGAGGTGGTGTAATCAACGGTCACCGAGGTGGCTTCAGCAGGCAGGTCGATTTCCAGTGCGGCACCCAAATCCGGGTCGGCATCTTTAAGCGTATAACTAACCGCGTCTTCTCCTGCAGTCACGCTGTTGATTGTAAGGTCGCGTGTGTCCAGAACAAGTGTGTCTGCGGATTCTGTCTGCCGGATAAAACCCAGCGTGGCCTGACCTACCAGTTGGTGCTTGTCAAAATCAGCGGTTAGCTCCAGATCAAGGTGCGTCACCTTTACTTCGTCGGGATTAGAAAACGAGTGGTAGTCTGTTCCCGGAACAATGGCTGTAGAAGATGTTGTGGTGACAGGTTTGTCTTCTTTGACTGGCGATGATTCTTGCTGTGCGGGTTCTGAACACGCAAACAGCAAAGGTGCAGTTAAAAACACCCAACCGATATTTTTCATGGTTATCCTACTGTTAATTACCAACTTTGCATAATTGGGGAGCTATCCGTAAGCAGTTTTTCCTGCCATTGCGGCTTACTCAGTGCTGCTACCATAGCAGGAGATAGGTGCGACGAAAATAGACGCTATCAACTTACGTTCGGTTAATTAATGAAATGACGAAGGCCTCCATTCAACATTTACACGCTTCATTCAAACGTCAATCTGGAAATTTTTAGAATTTATAGTACCATGCACTTCTTTTTTACTTGTTATGTTATAACGTTTTTGATTGATGTATCTTTCGTCATGCCCAGGCATTTTCTGACGCAGAAGATAATCGAAGATCTAAGCGGCTAATCCAGATAGAAGCGATAGCAAAGAAATTAGGAAAATTTATGAGTTCGAGTGTGGTGATGGCTGATGTAACGTCATCGGGTGTGGATAAGCAAACGTTGAAAAAGCGCATTGCGAGTATTGATATTCTGCGAGGGGTGGTCATGATCATTATGGTGATGGATCATGTGCGTGAACGGCTATTTTTTCATATGCCTGTCGCCGATCCGATGGATATTGATAACACGGCACCGGCACTTTATTTTTCCCGTTTGGCGGCACACCTTTGTGCTCCGGCTTTTGTTTTTTTAACCGGCCTTTCGGCGTGGCTTTATGCGCAGGGGGCAAACGGCAACTTCCGTTCCCCCACCCAGTTTTTAGTTAAACGCGGGTTGTTTTTGATAGTCCTGGAGCTAACCGTAATTGCCTTTGCCTGGAACGGCGACTTTAATGCGTTATTCCTTCAGGTAATCTGGGCAATTGGTATCAGCATGATTGCGCTAGGGCTGTTAGCAAAACTGCCTTTTCCCGTTGTTGGAGCAGTAGGTTTTCTCATAGTTTTTGGTCATAACTTGCTTACTCCTATTACTTTTCAAGCCGGTGAAACTGGCTTTACACTCTGGAGCATTTTGCATGATCGCAATGTGTTAATGCTGGAGCCGGTGCGAGTTCGGGCTTCCTACCCTGTGTTACCCTGGATAGGCGTAATAGCATTGGGCTATTTTGCTGGTCCGCTTTATGCCAGAACAAAAGATGCTTTTAGCCGCCAAAAAATATTACTGGCGCTGGGAATCGGCTGCTGGGCGCTGCTTCTTTTGCTTCGTGGCTTTAATGTCTATGGCGAAACGCTTCCCTGGGAAGCTCAGCAGAGCGTGTTGCACACTTTAATGTCATTTTTGAACTTTACCAAATATCCGCCTTCTCTTGATTATCTTTTGCTGACATTAGGCATGGTATTTATCTTACTGGCATGGCTGGAGCGTATGTTGGGTAAATTACTTGATGCTATTGAAACCTTTGGCTCTGCGCCCATGTTTTTCTACATTCTGCATCTTTATGTGTTGCTGGTTATATATCAAATTCTGCTTGCGATTTACGGCGCCAACCAAGGAGAGCGATTTGGTGTAGATTCAATTGAATGGGTATGGCTAATTACCGTAATACTGGTGATTGCGCTGTATTTCCCCACCCGGGCGTTTGCTGCATTTAAGCACCGAAGTAAAAACCCGTTGTGGCGCTACCTTTAAGCCCATCAGCCGAAGCTGGTGTTCAGTTACCATTACGTTAGAAAACAAAGTTGTGGTAATCCTGATAAGGTATAAGTTTGTATCAACGTAACATTACATAATGGAATGACGGAGCGGCTAATGAAAAAAGTGTTAATTGCACTGCTAATTATAGTGTTAGTTATCGGCGGCGGAATTTGGTACTTGCTGAGTGGTGCTGACGATTTTATTAAACGGCAAATCGAAGGGCACGGCAGTACTTATCTTGAAACTGAAGTCAGTGTTGCCGGAGTAGAGCTGGCACTGCGTGAAGGCCGCCTTAGCATTGATGAGCTGGAAGTGGAGAACCCTGAAGGATTTAGTGACGAAGATGCATTTAGTTTTGATCAGGTAATACTGGATTTGGGCGCAGCGGTAAAAGAGCCATATGTAGTGCAGAATATACGTATCGATGCGCCGGAAGTGCTTTACGAAGTGAATGCATCTGGCGAAGGCAATTTAATGGTGCTTAAAGACAATCTACAGTCGCACTTATCTTCCGGTAATGCTTCTCAATCAGAAAAATCCAATGATCCCATGCCGTTGTTAATTGTGGAAAATGTCACCGTGACGAATACCCGTTTACGTATTGACTTCGAACAGCTGGACACCGGTGAGCTCAAACTGGATAAAAAGGCATACGATGTCACGCTTCCCACATTCAACGCGGGGCCGGTAGGTAATCCGAATGGGATGCCGGCGGATCAGGTTGGTGCTGCCATTGTTGATGGCATGCTCAACAATTTAATTGCTGAAGCTAAAGCTCAGGCCAAAAAAGTGCTTGAAGAAAAAGCGAAAGAAAAGGCAAAAGAGAAAATTGATGAAGAAAAAGATAAATTGATGGACAAAGCGAGCGAGAAGTTAAAGGGGTTGCTTGATAAGAATTAGTGGCTGTTCTAGCCTTCATTAAATCTCAGCGGTAACAACTTTTCTACTATGGTGATAAGCGAAAAAGCGCGAGCAACGCAGCCATTGCGTTTTCCTCCACCTGGAGCCAGTTAGCTACATCGGAGGCTTGGTATAGGTGAGTAAAGCTGTATTGCTGGGGGATATCGTAAATGTGGCTATCGCAAAAAGCCCGTCAGCGTGACGCCAGCACCACAGGTTCTGGTATTATCTAACTGTAGGCCCGCTTCTGGCGGGCTTAATTTTGTACAATCAATAACGAAAGTCTGTTATTAGTCCCCCGTCACCGACCAACATGAGAAGCACCAATGCGACTGCGCCAATGCCACAATTTTAATGATTTCAGAAAACTCGCCAGCAAACGTTTACCAGGACCGATTTTCAACTATATTGATGGTGGTGCAGACGATGAAGTAACAATGCGGCGCAACTCAGCAGCATTTAATGAATGCGATTTGATTCCCCGGGTGCTAACGGGGGTAAAAGATATTGATTTAAGTGTTGAGGTAATGGGGCAGCAGTTGAAGCTGCCTATCTATTGTTCTCCAACCGCACTACAAAGACTGTTCCACCATCAGGGGGAACACGCAGTGGCGGCGTGCGCCGAAAAATTTGGCACCATGTTTGGAGTCTCTTCGCTGGGTACTGTGAGTATGGAGGAAATTTCCAAACAATATGATACGCCGCAGGTCTACCAGTTTTATTTTCATAAGGACCGGGGGCTAAACCGCGCCATGATGGAACGGGCAAAGGAATCTAACATTGAAGTTATGATGCTGACGGTTGATTCCATTACCGGGGGTAACCGGGAACGGGACCTGCGCACCGGCTTTTCTATTCCTTTTCGCCTGAACGTGGCTGGCTTATGGCAATTTGTCACTAAGCCAATGTGGGGAATTAACTATCTGACGCACGAAAAATTCTCGTTACCCCAGCTAGACGCGCACATTGACATGAAAGGCGGCACCAGCTCTATCGGCGATTATTTTACGCATATGCTGGACCCCACCATGAATTGGAAAGATGTTGAAGAAATGGTGAAATTCTGGGACGGCGAATTTTGTCTTAAAGGCATCATGAGTAAAGAAGACGCACGCAGGGCAGTCGATATTGGCTGTACCGGAATTGTTATTTCCAATCACGGCGGCAGGCAGTTAGATGGCGCGCGTAGCTCGTTTGATCATCTGGCAGAAATTGTTGATGAGGTTGGTGAGGAAATTGACGTATTGTTCGATAGTGGCGTGCAGCGTGGTACTCATGTACTTAAAGCTCTGGCACTAGGTGCCAAGGCGGTGGGCATAGGAAGACTCTATTTATATGCCCTTGCCGCTGCAGGTCAAGCAGGGGTAGAACGCGCTATGACGCTGCTTATAGCGGAAATAGAGCGCGATATGCGCTTGATGGGTTGCAGCAGTATACGGGCGCTAAATAGAGATCATATTCGATTCCGATGAAAAATTAGCTTAGTTATTCGTTCAGTTAGCCGGTGACCCAGTATATATCTGCCAAGCGTAGCCATCGCTCCGCGGTGGCCCGAGCTGCGTCAACGCAGTTAGCTCGCGATAACTGGTAATAAAAGCGTAATTTATTCGCTAAATCTTTAGAAAGCGCTAATATAATCAGAATGATGATTAAAAGCGTATATCTAATCAGACGAGCATCGGTAATAGCTTTAATAGATGTGATAGTGCATCGGCGAGACATGAATGGTACAAAACATCGGGGCCTGACGTGTTATTTTGGCGCCCCGGATGAAGTTTCGTATGAGCTGAATGCATGATGAAAGATGAGATAGAAGTAAGGAGCTTGCCCGAAAGTAATGTATCATGCTCAAACTGCAACGCGAGTTGTTGCCGCTTAGAGGTGATGCTGATTACCGATACAGGCGTTCCTGAACAGTTTGTCGAGTTTGATTCCTGGGGCGGAATGAGAATGGCGCGGCTGGATGATGGCTGGTGCGCAGCTCTGGATCGCTCAAGTATGCGCTGTAGTATTTACGATAAACGGCCGTTGATATGTCGGGAATATGAAATGGGGGGCTATGAATGTCTCTCGGAACGTATGCAGGGTTAAGTATTAAATTAGATTTTGCCCGCGTAAAGTGTCAATATGTTGTTTAAGTAATTCACAACCTGTTTTTGTAATGGTGATAGCGAAAACAGGATTCAATTATTTCACCAAAAACAAATGAGTATAGTATGAGTAAAGGTACAGTAAAGTGGTTCAATGCAGATAAAGGTTTTGGTTTCATTACGCCGGAAGATGGCGGTAAAGACCTTTTCGTTCACCACTCTGAAATTAAAACAGGCGGCGGTTATGCCACGCTGAATGATGGCCAGGCGGTAGAATTTGAAGTTGGTCAAGGCCAGAAAGGTCCATGTGCCAACAATGTGCGCCCTCTGTAGTTACCGCGCATAGTAAAGCATAGTTTTCAGGGCCGAAAAGCGAATAGCTTTTCGGCCTTTTGCTTATTAGCCTCCTTCAACTTTTTTCAATCTCTTCACTTTCAGCGTTTTTCTTCCGGGGTTCCTTCTGTATTGAGCCTTGCATCGGTCCACAGATTGTAAAAAGCGTATATCGTTGTCATCTCCAAATACCGTAAATAACTCCGTATACCATTATTTAAGCGCGTTTTTGTGAATCTGGCGGCGGAACCCTCACTAATGCGGGCTGGTACCTTTTAAGACAACGCGGAAGTTCCTGTCCCGTTGCTCTCGCGCCTCAACCTCTTCATTAACTTGAAAAAATCAGCATGATCAGCTGGTCTGATGTGCTTAAAAAACCCGCTGATATGCGGTGAATAAACGTTAAAAGAAGGTAAAAATTAATTAAATATCGTTAAGGTGTATTGCACATAATCCCTCTCGTCACGTAACATGCGGCCCTAGATTCGCTATCAATCTCATTGCGAATGGGTGGACTCTTATTACCATTCTTGCGATTTCAGATTAGCATTCTTTGATTTTTGTTTTCTAGCAACGAGTAATTTATGAATAAAATTAAGTTTCTACCTGCTTGCCTATGCCTCACGTTGTCTACAGCGGTATCCCATCAAGCTATGGCTGCGGGTTTTCAAGTTAATGAACATAGTGCGAACGGTTTAGGTCGCGCCTTTGCTGGCCAAGCGGCAATGCCTGAAAATGCTTCGGTTCTGGCAACCAACCCTGCTGCTATTACTGTCTTTGACGCGCCCTCATTCAGTGCTGGCATTAACTATATCGATCCTAACGTGGACATCGATGGTGAACTGGTTTCTACGCTTGGTGGAACCAGTATTCCTATGTCGGCAAATGAAAATGACATTGCGGATAGCGCAGTTATTCCCTCATTTTTTTATGCTCAGCCTATCAATGAAAAAGTATCTGTGGGTTTAGGAATTTTCTCAAGCTATGGCCTGTCTACAGACTACAGCGATGACTTCAATGCCCTGCATTTTGCTGATAATGCCGAAATTACTACAATAACCATGAATCCAACCGTGGCTTACAAGGTAACGGACACAATAAGCTTAGGCCTGGGTCTGAGCGTTACCTATGCAGATGCGGAAATCGGTACGTCTACACCTAAAGCCGTTGCTGCTCTGACTCAAGGTGCAATTCCCGCTAATGCTACCATTGTCAATCTGCAAGGTGATGATTTGGGCTATGGCTGGAATGTTGGCGCCTTTTGGCAAGCCACTTCTACTACGAACGTCGCGTTAAGCTATCGCGCTGAAACCGAACTGAATCTTTCTGGCGAAATTAACTCTGATCTAGAGCCGACTTATAATCAAGGCGGTAAACTGGCGTTAAACCTGGCTTCTATTACAGAGTTAGCGGTAAACCAGATTATCAACGACCAATGGTCGGTACAAGCAAGCGTTAACTTCACTGACTGGAGCACCTTCGACAAATTGGAAGCCAACTTGGCCGATGGCACTGACTTGTTGCTTAAACAGGAAGACTTCGAAGATACCTGGCGCGCGAGTATTGGTGCCACCTATCAATATAATGATCAAATCACGTTACGTGCGGGCTATGCGTACGATGATGGCGCAGTGTCTTATGCTCATCGATCGCTTAGCATTCCGGATACCGACAGACAGTGGTTCACTGTAGGTGCTACTTATGCGGTCACTGCATCAACCAGTGTAGACTTTGGCTACGCTTATTTGAAAGGCCGTGAAGCGAACGTAAACCAACAACGTGGGCTTGGTCCGATTGTGAGCAACTTAACTGCGACTGAAAACGCCAGTGCAAATATTCTAAGTGTTCAGGTAAATACTCAGTTCTAAGAATAAAGCGTTAATATTCAGCGCCTGAATTTTCAGGCGCTGATGTTGTTATTATTGTAATTGTACACTGATACCCAATAAAAACGTTCTACCGCTGGTTGTCGTATTATAGGCTCTGTCGTTGGAATCGCTGTAAAGCTCCTCTCTCACATTTGTCAGATTTAACCCTTCCGCGGTAATTTTTATATCATCTGAAATCTGATAATACGCCGAAGCATCGACATAGGCTGTATCGTGGTACCCAGCTTCATCCTGATCAGCATTTCCTGCCTGAACTGACAATATATAGTCGCTGCGATATGCACTGGAAATTCTTGCTGCCCAGCGTTCAGCTTCGTAATAAAAGGTGAGGTTATAACTGGATTTAGACAATCCAGCGAACGTTTTAATTCGGTCTTTGCCACTGTTTTCGACGTTTCGGTATAAAGTGTTGCCGTTTGCCCAGGTGTAATTGGCAACCATCCCCAATTGATTAAAGGGGGCGGGTAGAAAATCAAAATCTCTGGAGAAGGCAATTTCAAACCCTTTCACAGTCGAAGAATCACTGTTTTGCGGCGTGGTGACATTGAAAACATCGTAAATTGAATCTCCCGCCTGCAGTAACGCCTCGGGCAAACCGAGAGAGGCATAAACAACAGGTTGCGCTTGTTCCACAATAAAGTTATCGATTTTTTTATAAAACAGCGCCAAAGAGATTATGCCGTTTTCGCTGAAATAGCCTTCTAACGCCGTGTCGAAATTCACAGACTCAAAGGGAGCCAAATCGGGGTTTCCAACCCACACCGAGCCTATTTCTCCCTCATTTCTGGATGCTTGCGACACATCTGCTGAAAAGGAAAGCGATCGAATTGAGGGGCGGGTAATATTTTCACTTACGCCCATCCGCCATAAAAAATCATCGGAAAACTCATATACCATATTTAAGCTCGGCAGCCAGTCGGCATAATCTCGTGATATTTCAGTGGGTACACCTTTTGACAAACCTGCGGAGGTAAGCTGCGTCTGAAAATACCGCAGACCCGCGCTTACGAGAAACGGCTGACCCGCAAGGTTCGTATCCCAGTCGTATAATCCATAAGCTGCCAGTGTTTCTTCTGTCACTTTAAAATTTGAAGCATCGATAATATATTCGTCGCCCAATTGATAATTTTCCAATCCATAAAATGCCTGAATTGCCGCCAGATTTCCCTGCCGCCAGGCAATATCGGGATGACCGTAGAAAACATCCGCGGTGGCTGGGCTAAGCGTGACGATACCTTCATTTTGTGGCGTACTGCCGTTGGTAGGAAAATCGCCCTGAAACCGGTCGTGACCCGTATTGGCAAAGGTTTTCTGGTTTACCCCCACAGTCCACCGGTTGTGATTATCGACGGAATGCTCAAGGCTCAGCTTAATATTGTCAAAATTTGAGGTCATGTAGTTTTCCTGGAAGTACAAGTCTTTTACCTCAAAACCCTCAATTGAGGTGGTGTCGAAGCCTGGCGACGTGCTCAATCCATAAAATCTGTCCTGGCGGAAGTCCGTCATGATGTCTACATTCTCGGCCCAGATGTTAACCTTATTGACTTTGGGTTGGGAATAATCAGAAGAGCTGTTACCAATCAGCAGATTCAATGACAAATCCGGCGTGATTTTCCAGTTCGCCTCGCCGGAGAACTGGTAAAAAACAGAGCGATTTTCATCTTCTCTTGTCTCTGCACGCCAGGTGGCATTTTGATAGTGTGCGTAAGTGACCTCTTTATCACCGTTGATCTCTGTCCATTCCACAGACGATACCAAATCATTATCCTTCACTGCCAAATGATGCTCATCCAATCGATTCTGCAACCTGCTGTAAATTCCATTGAGGGTAAGGGAAAATTGCTCAAGCGGGCGATATTGTAAAGACGTAGTCATGCCAAGGCGGGATTGTTGATTGTTCCACAGAGAATAACGATGACCACGAGGAAACCACAACTCTCCTTCCGATAATATCAAAGCTAGCTCAGGATTTTGCTGTCCTACGAGTTGCTTCTTTTCCTGCCGCCAACGGGTAGTATTGGTACCGTATTCAGTGGTGTGGCGCTCGCTGTAAGCCACAGAAAAAAGCGCTCCTATGTTATCGCTGCGGTTGGAAATCATGGCTACCACTCGCGGATCGCTTTCATTGCTATTGGAATTGTACGCCTGGCGATACGTCAGCGCGCTTTGAAAGCCTTCGTAGTCGAAAGGTTGTGGCGTTTGCAGCCATACCGTCCCGCCGATGCCGCCTTCTTCCTGATCGGCTGAATAGGATTTTTTTACATCGATACGATTAAACAGTTCAGAAGCAAAAATATTAAAATCGAAGGCCCGGGTTCGGCTTACTGCGCCTCTGGCGTCCATAGGCGAAGAGGTCATTCCCATGGCTTCCATGCCGTTAACGATGACCCGGGTAAAGTCAGGGCCAAGCCCCCGCAACGATATCTGACGACCTTCACCGGCTTCCCGGGTAATCGAAATTCCCGGCACTCGCTGAAGTGAATCCGCCAGATTAAGATCGGGAAAGTCGGCAATATCTTCCGCCAGAATGGCATCTTGCGAAATCATAGCTAAGCGTTTAATTTCTCTGGCCTGCATTAACGAGCTTCTAAAGCCGGTAACTTCTATTTCAAAGGGTACTTTTTGCTTTTTATTGATTGGATTCGGGTTTGTTGATGGCGGTTCAGAAGCGCTTTTTTCATTCTGCGGGCAGTCGCTGACAAGCCAACCCTCTTTCACTTTATCCGCGCACAACGGTGATTGCACGAGGATCTGCAGGATAAGCTTTCGCTGAGTAAAGCTTCCTTTGACCGCAGTACTAAAATAGCTGGCTGTTACCGCAGGATCGTAAAGAATGGTTTGACCGGTGGCGCGAGAGAAGGCGTTTAGTGCATTACTAAGCGGTTGTGCTTCAAAGGCAATATCAAGTGCTGAATCTTGTTGTGCGTTGGCAAAAGGTACAACTTGCAGTAAAAATATTAGAACCAAACGGCGTGCTTTGCTACAGCGGCAATGCATTGGTTGACCTGCTACCGCGGGTTATGCGAATTTCCTGTGGTGTATGTTCTATTTTCAAATCATGCAGCTTTTCCAGTAGCGCGAGCGCTTGCTCAACGTCATCCAAGCGAAACCGTCCGGCCACATTCTGCGCGCCGATACCTGCCTCGGCAAATACAATGGGCTTTTGGCTATGTCGATTTAACCGCTCAACTAAAAATTCCAGTGACTCACGGGAAATTTCAATCCAACCAGAGCGCCAGTCCACCAGATTGCTGATATTAACTTGTTCAATTGCTCCGGGCTGGTCTTGAGTAATACGTACTCGTTCTCCCGCTTTTAGCAATATCGAAGGTTGCCCAATTGCACCTAATACTTCTACCGCGCCTTCATAAACGGTAACATCGGTTTGGGAATGTCCACGGTCAATATTAAAAGCTGTACCGACAGCGGTGACACTGGCGGCTCCTACTTTTACTATAAACGGACGCTGCTTATTTTTGGCCACGGCGAAATAAGCCTGGCCTTTACGCAAATTTATCCGCCGTTCCTGCTCAGAAAAAGCCACGACAACTTCGCTGGCCGATTGCATTTGCACCTGGCTACCATCTTCTAACAGGGTTTCTTTATCTGAATTTACATCGGTAGCCAATACTATTGCGGCGGGTTCATCAGACGTTAATGGATGCCACTGGAAGGCTGCAACGGCAATAACAGCCATGCAGGCAAAGCTGGCTCCCCACTGCCAAAACGAAAAGCCCCAACCCCGATCACGTAGTGACTCATGGCCTCTTTCTGTCCGCAGCTTCTTTGAAGCCAATGCCAATGATGGATCGTGCCAGGTACTAAGCATGCGTTCAAATACCTGCCGATGCTGTAGGTCCAGTTCCAGCCATTTAATAAACCGGTGTTTGCTGAGGTTATCCAGATCCCCTTCAGATAATTTGTCCAGCCACTCTGCAGCCTGTATATATACACGTTCCTGTGCGCCTTTATCTGTGCTTGCCATTGATTAATTCTTATTATCCAGATGCCGTTGGATATCCACCATTGCCCGTGAAATGTGTCGAGTCACCGCCTCTACGCCGATCCCCAGCTTCTGGGCAATTTCTTCCCTGCTTTCACCATGAATGCGCCGAAGTTCAAAAACTTTGCGGCGTTGAGCAGGCATGGCAGATAATGCCTGGTAAATCAGATTGATGCGTTGTTCGTGATCAAGTAGCTGCTCAGGATTCGCGCCGGGATTGTCCAGTAATTCCACATCTTCTGTGCTGACAGAAGAACGCCGCAGAAGAAGGTTACGCGCCACCCGTTTGGCATACGCAAGCGGATTTTCAATAACCGATTCCCGAGCCTGTTCGAGTACGCGCATAACCGACTCCTGATAAATATCTGCCGCTTCTTCTACGTCTCGCGTATTGCGTGACAGATAGCGCTGTAGCTGAGTGTTGTCGGTTAACTGGTCGAGCAACTTCTTATTGGCTGTGTCAGACATTGCGCAATTGCTTACAACATGGTGGATGAAACTCCCTCATTTTATCCGACAAATGTTACAGTCATATGGCGCACACGCTTTTTTATGATGGGTACTTCAAATATAAAGGGCTGCTGTAGAACCATAAATCCTGCCAGGGATCTTCTCCTTTAGGATCGGGTGCGGGTTCCAGCTCCTGAGTCTGGTTAGTTCCTCTCACACGAAAGTACGCAGACTGGTCTATATTATCAAGCTTGAAAGACGTTACCTGATATTGACCTTGCTTTTGCCAGTCCTGAGAATAGAACCGTTTTATTACTTTGCTAGTAGGATTGCGATTGGTGGCGGCGTAATCGGCATTGGCGTTTACATTACCCATAATTAAATCGACTCTGCCTACTGCCGGGTTATCGCCATGGTAATTCGGCGCTTCAGGCGTGCGAAAGGCAATTGTGACGGTAACCGGTAAGTTGGGCTTAACTGCCAGCTCTTCGCCTATTGCTGCCCCAGATGAGCCGGGCTGAGTGACCGATACATATAGCTCATTGATCAGATCACCGGTGGTAATAAACACCCTTCCCTGCTTTAGCCCAGCTAACACGCTAGCGTAATTTTTATCCGCATAAACGTAGGTTTTAGCGTATTCGCCCGGCCAGAAGTCGGTGCGTCCTTCGGTGTAATGGGCATGACTGTCGGACACAGCAGTAACGCTCCACTTGCGGCCTTCGCCTAAAAAGCTGTCCCACACTCCTCCCACAATGGCTGACATTTGATCCGCACCGCCTAACGTCGGATAGGCGTTATATTCTGCTCTTGCGCTGGTTGGATCTATCGAACCATCCGGATTAATGGTAGCGGCCTGATGGCCGGGTATCGCTGTCATTCCAGAAAATACATCGGGGGCGGTATCTTGCCAATTGCGCATTTCCCGGGGGGTAACTTTATCAAACTTGCCTAAACCAGTTGTTAACCGGGCTGGATGATTGGCTGACAACAAAGGGCGCGGTGACATTTTTTGCATCGCTGTTAACGCCTTCAGCATGAAATCTTCTGTATCCCGAGGGGATTCATCAGGGTAAATTTCCCGTCGATTAAACTGCTTTTCCAGTTGATACATTTGGTCGGCTTCCTGTTCGCCATGAGCAATGATAAGCGTACTGTGCCGAGCGGCGGGCGTGTCAAACTCCATACCGTAAAACTGTAGAATACCCGGAATGGCTTTGCGTGATGCTACCAGTTCCGGATAAGCTTGTTCCAGATTAACTCTGCTGTGCCCCGGCCCGCCATGATCTGTAGTCACCATCCAGTCGAGCCCGTGCAGCGCCGCCATGCGAGCATTCAAAGCAGTAAAGTAATGCGCATCACCAAATACAATGGGGGAAGGAGGCGTATCATCCCAGTTCCATTTTACACTGTATTTGCCATGAATATGGTGGTCGCCAGCAAGCCACTGTTGGGTACCGGGCGGCTTAAATATTAGGCTTTCTGATGAAGAATCAGGAGTGTTACTACACCCTGCTATAGCGCAGGCCACCATTGCGGCAATAAAAGCTTGATGAAAATTTTGCATGTATAGATATCCGTTAGCGAGAAAAATCGGGCGCATAAACGCCCGAACCGTGGCAGCCAGTTGATTAGAACTGCGCAGTTACCCCCAACATATAGGTAGAACCACTGGTGGTGGTGTTGTAGGCGCGGTCATGAGAATCGCTGTACAGTTCTTCTATTTCATCGGTCAGATTAATGCCTTCCAGGCTGACTTTAATATTGTCGGTAATTTGATAAAACGCAGAAAAATCCACATAGGTTGTGCTGTGGTATCCACTTTCATCCTGATCGCCGCTTGATGAAGCGCCGGTAATGTAAGGGCTGCGATAAGCCGCAGAAACGCGCGCCCCCCAATTGTCTTCTTCGTAATACAGCGTGAAGTTATAGCTGTCTTTAGAAAGCCCGGTAAAGGGCTTCTTCTGATCGTTACCTTCAATACCGTAGATATTCCTATACAGCGCGTCACCATCGGAATAGGTGTAGTTGGCAATAACGCCTAAATTATCAAAAGGAGCCGGCAGAAAATCTAGATCCCGTGAAAAGGTAAGTTCAACACCTTTGATGGTCGAGGCGTCCATGTTTTGCGGACGCTGCAGATAAAAGATGCTGTCGACGGTTTTATCTACCGGTAACAGTTCGGCAGGCAGACCCAGCGAGGAATACACCACCTCCGTAGTGGTATTAACGATAAAGTTATCGATATCTTTATAAAAAAGGGCAGCGGCGACATAGCCTACTTCTTCAAAATACCACTCAACTGCCGTATCCAGGTTGGTGGATTCAAACGGCTCCAGCGTTGGATTTCCCATGGTGACACTGGTGATGGCGTCGCCGGAAGTTTGCGATACCGACACATTGTAACTTACCGCACCCAATGAAGGACGTGTCACGTTCTTACTGGCACCAAAACGCCAGATAAAATCATCGGTAAGTTCATAAACCAGATTCAACGCAGGCAGCACGTCAGAATAGGTACGCGACGTTTCAACATCCAGGCCGTCCGAAGTGCCCGCAGCGGTGATTTCTGTTTCAAAATAACGCAGTCCCGCACTTACCCGTAATGGCTTACCTGCCACTTCGGTTTCCCAACCATATTGGGTGTAGAGTGCAATGGTTTCTTCGGTTACCGGTGACTTGTCGTTCGCCGTTATTTCACTGGCATCAATGCGATAGCCATCTAAATCATAAAAAGCCAGTAACGCAGACAGATCACTTTGGATCCAGCTAGCGTCCGGGTGTTGAGTAAATACTTCAGTTAGTTCGGGGGAGAGGACCAGATTGCCGGTATTGGCAGTAGCAATATTCTGCGCATTACTTTGCGTTAGTTGATAAGAAGAATTTTCGAACTTCTTATAGTTGGCGCCAAAGGTCAGTTCGCCGGTATCGCCAATTAAATAAGTGAAGTCCACTTTCGCATTATCGAAATCGTTAGTAATGTAGTCTTCCTGTAGATAAATATCTTTAGTTTCAAAGCCCGCGATGTCAGTGACATCAAAATCAGGTGAGGAACTTTCGCCGTAGAAGCGATCGTTGCGGAAGTCCGTCAGAATATTTACTTTTTCCTGAGCGTGGATATTGGTTTTAATGACTTCGGGCTGATCGAAATCTGAAGAACTGGTGCCTATCAGCGCACTCACACTTAACGCGCTGGTTAACGACCAGTCCAGGGTCAACGTGTACTGATCAAAAGTGGATTCGTTATAGCGTTGGCTGTTCTCGTTACGCCAGGTCGCATCCGCATAGTCAGCAAAAACTACCTCTTTCTGGCCGTTGTTTTCCACCCATTCCAGTGCGTTAACTACGCTGTTGTCTTTAACCGCAGAATGGTGCTCATTTTGATTGTTTTCCAGGTTTGCATGCATAATATCAAGGGTTACACTGACATCATCATTAGGCTTATACTGCAGGGCTGCCGTTATACCCAGTCGTTTTTGTTCGTTGTTCCATAAAGAAGAGCGATGGCCGCGCGGAAACCATAGTTCACCGGAATCCAGCTCCGCCTGTAGTTCAGTATCTGTCGGATCCGCGGCAACTTTACCGCCTTCCTGGCGCCAGCGGGTGGTATTGGTACCAAATTCGGTAGTGTTACGCTCGCTGTAGGCGACCGACACCAGCGCACCAAAGTTGCCCCAGGTGTTCGATAGCAGGCCTGCCATCCGAGGGTCGGTTTCTTCGCTGTTATCATTGTAACCGCCACGTACCGAGACAGCTCCTTTCAGGCCGTCGTAGTCAAAGGGTTTTGCTGTATAAAGGCCAACGGTACCGCCGATACCACCTTCTTCCTGATCGGCAGAGTAGGTTTTGTATACATCAATTCGGTTAAACAACTCAGAGGCAAAAACGTTGAAGTCGAAACTGCGGCTACGGCTAACGCCACCTTTTGCATCCATAGGCGAAGCAGAAGTGCCCATGGCTTCCATACCATTTACTTGTACGCGAGTGAAGTCGGGGCCCAATCCGCGCAATGAAATCTGACGGCCTTCACCCGCTTCACGGGTAATGGTGATACCGGGTACACGCTGTAGCGAGTCGGCCAGGTTTAAATCTGGAAAGTCGGCAATATCTTCGGCAAGAATGCTGTCTCGCGACACCATGGCATCGCGTTTTAAATCTTTTGCGCGAATAAGCGACCCGCGAAAAGATTTTATTTCAATGACTTCCATATCATCGTTAGCAGTGTTTGTGGCGGCAGTCTGTTGAGCCGCGGCGGTACCCATGTTGGCAATAATTCCAACCATGGCGAGTGATAATGTGGTTTTGTTAAAACTCTTTTTCATGTGCGTTCCAGGTAATGTATGTGCATTGATTTTGGGTGTACCAGTGAGCTCAGGTAACACCACTAAAGAGCCAAATACTCAGAAAAGCGGACAGAGAAAGTTATGAAGTTTTTATGACAGTCGCGGCAGACGTGAGATGCAATGGAAAAAATGGCGGGTGTAAAGTTCTGTTTCCTCTCAACGCGGCCTAGAGGCGCAATGTCATTAGATCGACTCCGGCAGGGTAACAGGCTAATATCAGTTTTTATCCATGCTTAAATTACCTGAGCGTTTAGGGAGAAACAGTGAATTTACTTCGAACTTTATTAATTAGCAGTGCGGTTTTAACGCAAACGGCTATGCCAGTGATGGCTGACGCTCAGACAAAAAATACGGCGAACGCTGCGCAGCAGCAACAAAGCGAGCATGACCGGCTGTTTACGTTATTTGCTGAGGCAGATGAGCGCCATCTGGCGCTTAACCCGATTTACGGCTTGTTTCGCGGTGACATGCGCAGAGCCGATCAGCTTGGCGATTACTTTACTGACGCCCATTCGATTGCGTCGCGTACAGATACGCTGCTGAATATCGCGAAGCTTGAGCAAATCGATCGCGCTAAACTCAATGAAACGGACAAACTGGCATACGATGTTTTTAAGTATAATCAAGAGCAAGCGCTAAAAAGTACAACTGACGAAATTCGTGCACTTACTGAAGTGCGCCCGGTCAATCACTTCAGTGGCTTTCATACTTTTTACCCGACGTTTGCCAGTGGTAGAGGCGCTGCGCCATTTAAGACTGTCGAGGACTACGAAAACAATCTCTCTCGCCACAAGGACTATATTGCTATTAACGATAGGGCGATTGAGCGATTCCGTGAAGGTATGAAAAGTGGCGTTCTCGAAACGCATTTAACAATTGACCGCGTGATTAAACAGCTGGACAAACAGTTGTCGATCCCGATGAAAGAGTCGCAGTTCTGGGGTCCGGTAGAAAAGCTTCCGCAAGATTTTAGCGCTGATGAAAAAGCCCGGTTAACAAAGCAATATGAAGTTGCAACCCAGGCTATCTATGATTCGACGGAACGTATGCGTAACTTTCTACGGGATGAATATTTGCCGGTGGCTCGTGAAACTATCGGTTTAAGCGATATGAAAGGCGGCAAAGCGCTATATCAGCAATTGATAGAAGAAACCACCACACTACCGCTTAGCCCGGACTATCTGCATAATTTAGGAATGCAGGAAGTTAAACGCATTAAAGCGGATATGCTGCAAATCATGGAAGAAGTCGACTTTGATGGCACGCTAAAAGAATTTTTTGACTATGTGCGTACCGATCCAAAATTCAAACCCAAAAGCCGGGAAGCGCTGACTCAGGAATACTACCGTATTGGCCGTGAAGTGGATGAAAAAATTGGCAATTATTTCTCCTTATTACCTAAGACATCGCTGGAAATTGAACCTTATGACCCGGCTATTGAGCAGTTTAGTGCCGGCGGCTCTTACCAGTCAGGTGCGCCGGATGGTTCTCGTCCAGGCACCTTTTACTTCAATGCCTACGACTTACCCAGTCGCTTAACAACAGGTAATGTGACGCTTTATTTGCATGAAGGGGCGCCAGGCCATCACTTCCAAATCAGTCTTGCCCAGGAAAATGACGCACTACCCGCCTTCATGCGATTTGGCGGAAACACCGCCTATGTTGAAGGATGGGCACTTTATTCTGAAACTCTGGGCTACGAAATGGGCTTTTTTGATGACCCCTGGAACCGCTACGGCACGCTTCAGGATGAGCAATTGCGCGCTATGCGTCTGGTGGTGGACACGGGTATTCACGCCAAAGGATGGAGCCGCGATCAAGCCATTGAGTTTATGCTGGAGAACTCCGGCATGACGCGAACCGAGGTGGTTGCTGAAGTAGAGCGTTATATTGCCATTCCGTCACAAGCTCTGGCTTACAAAGTAGGAGCTTTGAAAATTCAGGAGTTACGCAAAAAAGCCGAGAAGGCTTTGGGCAAAAAGTTCGATATCAAAGCATTTCACGAGCAGGTTCTGGGAACAGGCGCCCTACCATTACCCATTCTTGAAACCAAAATTAATCGCTGGATAGACAGCAAAAAAGCCTGATCCTACAGCATTAACTTTGCAAAAGCTGACAGCGCACCACGCTGCCAGCTTTTTTTATGTTTGTCAGAAAAGAAGTTTGGTCCTGACGATGACAACCGCGGGCTGGATTAATACTAACAGAGAGTATCTGGAAAGGCTGGATATCGGCCTCTGGGGGCGCAGAGCCTGGCTTCGCAATGGATGAGCGCTATGCATTGCAAAAGCCCGCCAATACAACGAAAATGGCGACCGCTTTATTGACGTTAAGAATTAATTGGTTGTTTTATATTCTTAATAACCTAAAGAACATGACTGAGAAATATCCACACACCAACCAAAATAAGAATGACTCCTCCGAGTGTCTCAGCTCTTTTTCCAATGATGGAACCTAAAGCACTGCCTAACATTACGCCGATGGTTACCATTGTAAAAGTTGCGATACCAATCAGCGTCGCTGCAATACCGATGCTCACATCAATGAATGCCAGACTTACGCCTACTGCCATAGCATCAATGCTTGTTCCAAAAGCAGTTAATATAACTAAAGCAAAGGACTGTTTTTTAGTCTTTATTTCATCTTCTTTGTCAGAGTTCAGGCTTTCATAGATCATATGAGCGCCCAGCCCACCCAATAAAACAAGGGCTACCCAATGATCCCACTCTTCAACATAAGAAGACGCAACGCTTCCTATCCACCAACCGATGACAGGTGTTATCGCTTCGACAACGCCAAAAGTCAGACCTATCTTAAGGGCATATCCAAGACGTGGCTTTTTAATTTTGACACCTTTGCCAATCGAAGCGGCAAATGCATCAGTAGACATGGCAAACGCTAGAAGAATGAGAGCGGGGATGTTCATCCGTAAATTTACTCCGGTCAGGCATATTGAGTCCACGATAATCCACACGCCTGACCTTAGGCATGGAAATATCGATGGTCTCGCCAACCGAGAGGTGTTCGTACCATGGCCGGATGACCAATTATGTTGATACGAACTTTTCCAAAAATTATGGAAACAGGCTACTCCCCAACGAAGGGGAAAATAGTAACAAGAAATTGAATTTATAACAATTCTAGAAATTAAACCGGCGCTACTAAAACGCCGCCGGATTAAGTTTATATCTGTATTGGGATTTGGTGGGGCAAATGCTGTCCAAATGGCTTTCCAGTTTTACCGTTAGCCTCCCCGGGTGATCACATCAGTACAACATAGCAAACGAGCCGTGTAGCTATAAAAATAAAAGGTTCACAACAAAGAAATACCACCTCTCTTGCTAACGCTCGTAGAGCAAGCACCGGAATCCACAATCAATCCGATTAAAAATGGTATTTAAGCAAAAAATTCACATTGCGCTCGTTAACGCCACTAACGCCGAATTTATTATTCCAGTAGACATATTCTATCCCCACATACAGGCGGGTAGAAAGGTTGAAATGGCGATCCAGATTATATTTAAGTTGTGTAGTGGCATTAAACTGACTGGATGACATCAGGCCGTCATTGCGTCGATAGGCGCTCATGATATCGACAAAACCGTCATACAGAAAATTCTCTAAAAATGGCACAGCGAAGGCGAGTGTCGCCTGTTCGTTGGTCGCGCCATTGCCATTATCTTTATAATAAACGCTGAGTTTCGCATAGCGAAAATGCGGCAACGCTAAATCGGTTCCCAAACCGTATAACCAGTTTGTTTCATCACCGAATTCGCCAGTGGGAGTAAAATAAAGGTTCTTAACTACAGCACTGTCAAAGGCAAATAAACGAATGCGCGGATTGGCTTCCACATAGGTGGCGTGATTGCCATCGCTTGATTCCAGTCGGTCAACAAAAATAAAGTTATCGCCCCAACTTGCGCCACTTGCGTACTCCAGCGTCAAGACCTGGCGCTGGTTATCACCTAACTCATAGTTATTCCCATTAAGGTAAGTGAGCGAAGCGTCCGTCCAGTTGGTAGCCGCCTTAACTATTGGCGACCATAGCTGGCAGGCGGTTAGAAAAAGAAGAGCAGTTAAACGTATCATGATTATTGCAACCGAAAAGTCATAAGTTGTTTATTCACCTGATTCGCTGACTGCTTCATTTCCTCACTCTTTTTATTTGAGGTATTTACCGTTTCAGGATTTTTATCTACCAGCAGCTTGATACTGTGCATGTTTTTACTGATTTCTAGCACAACCGAACTTTGCTCTTCCGCGGCAGATGCGATTTCCTGCGCTTGATGGTTTACGCCGGAAACCTTTGTTTGAATTTCGGCCATGAGTTCATTGGAAACCTCAATGCGCTGATTCAGATTGTTAGCGATGGCATTGCTTTGCTCCATTTGTGATGACGCAGAGTCACCCGCCGCCACCAGATTGCTAAGCAAGGTTTCAATTTCACTAACTGAGTTGTGAGAACGTTGCGCCAACTGTCTGACTTCATCGGCAACCACTGCAAAGCCTCGGCCTTGCTCGCCTGCACGCGCAGCCTCAATAGCAGCATTCAGAGCCAGCAAATTCGTTTGCCCGGCAATAGCTTTAATTACCTCAAGGATTCGGTTAATGCTATCGGTTTGTGCTTTAAGCTGTTCTACCGTTGTCACCGTAGCGGTAAAAGAGGCCAGTAAGGTGTCGATTTCGGCAACGGATTCATTGGATGCAGAAAGACAGGCCGTCGCGACACGATTGATTTCCTCTGCTGCAACTGCAGTATTATTGATATTTTCAGCAATATTTTGACTGGTTAGCGACATTTCTTCGATAGCGGCTGCGGCCTGATTGGTATTACTAGTAATTTCATCGGCACTGGCTTTCACTTCACCATTATATTGCATTACGGTATTGCTGTTCGCAGTGACAACTTCACTGGAACTTTGAATGGTAGTGATAGTCCTGCGCAGGCGTTCAATGGTTAAGTTGAGGGCTTCGCCTAACTCCAACAGTTCATCATGACTTTCTATCTGCGCGCGGGTGAGCAAATCGCCGTCGGCCAGTCTGAGCGCCGTGTCTTTTAGTGCCTGAATACCGCGGTTAATGCCATTGGCGATATACTGGCTCAGCGCCGCTGATATCAGTAGTGCCAATATCATGCCTATGTAGAAGACCATATCTGCGCTGCTGATGGCTTCATTGATGTTCTCTTGTGTAGCATTGGCGGATTCATTTAAGTACTGCTCATACTCAATAAAAAATGCGGAAAGCGCGTCATAGCTGTCAACGAAGGCTTTAAAAACATCAAAGGGGGCCTTGTTATCTGCAGCTGAATCCATGGCGTTAACAAATCTCATGGCTTTTTTCTGAAAGTCCAGAACCAGGGCTTCAAGTTCGCGTAGTCGCTCCATATTGTCAGTTGCGGCTGCGTTTTTAAGCGCATTAATTAGCTGAGGTGTAGTGCGATTATTGGTTTGAATGGCACTGCGGTACTCGCGAATTTGGTCGTTGAGCCCGAGCAAGTAGGCAATTTGTAACCCTCTAATGCTTAAAGTGGTATCAACCTGAACCCCTTTGACTTCCTCAAAATTTAAAAATGCCTGAAAATCTTCCTGATGGAAGCGGGTGAACTGATTGGCAACATCATTGTTTGCTGAGCGCATAACCAATATTGCCGCGCTGAAAATAACTACAATGATTAAGGCGAGAATTTGTAGTTTTCGTAGAATGTTTAATTTCATATTTGCTCGATGCGAAGCCAGACTTTAGTGTTGTGGTTATCGGCCGAATATTCCTTTTACGTAATATATAAAACAGACGCTCGTATATGGCGCTATACATTATTTTTAATCTGTTAAACGCTTTTAATTTGTTATCAGAAAGTCAGGGAAAGTCGACAGAGGGGGGGCTGGGTAAGAAGGATTGGTATAAAGCTATGAAGCAATATCATTCGCAAAATTTTCAATTTTTAAAAAAACTGCCAGCACAAAGCTGGCAGTGATGTAGTGTAAATTGAAACTGTGGGCTGTGAGAGCAGACTAGGGTGCGGTGTAAGTTTTTGCGCCGACTTCTTTGGCAAACTGGTTCAGCTTTTTCATTAAAGCGTCTCGTCGTTCAGGGTATCGGTCTGACACGTTAAAGCGCTCGGAAGGATCGACTTCAAGATTGTATAGTTCCACATTTTCCACCGCGCCGTCATGTTGTGCGCTTTCTTCGCTGAACTCATTAAAAGGAGAGACCCGCAACTTCCACTTATCTGCCCGCACGGCTTCCACATAGTCGCCGCGAAAATAATAGAAGTCCTGCTTTTGTACCTTTGTTGTCTTTCCTTCAAAAAATGAAGTTAAGTCGCGGCCATCTACCGTAACGTTGGAAGGAATAGTTGCTCCACTCACGCTGGCGAGGGTAGGCAGTAGGTCTGTGGCATAAACCGGTTCGGGCGAAATTTCGTTGTGAAGCTTAGTGTTTGGCCAACGAATAATTGCCGGAACGCGAGAACCGCCTTCATAAGTCGTGGCTTTGGAGCCACGGAACGCTCCTGCGTTTCCAACATGCCAGCGTTCAACACCGTTTTGAATCATCCTTTCTGGCAGATTTTGCCACGGGCCATTGTCACTGATAAAAATCACAATGGTGTTGTCCAGCGCGTTTTTAGCTTCAAGCGCTGCCAGAATTTGGCCTACGCTCCAATCAACCGTTGTTACTGCATCACCGTAAAGCCCGCCGCCTGACTTGCCATTAAATTTTTCGGGTGCAGCAACCGGCAGATGCGGCATGGAATAAGCCATATACAGAAAGAACGGCTGGGATTTTTCAAACTTCTTGATGCTGTCCACCGCTTCCTGGGTATAGGTAGTGGTGAGGATGGACTGATCCTTCACTTCTTTTTCAGGGGTGGTATTTCTGAACAGCATTAATGGCGGAATTTCTTTTAATCCCGCCATTCCAGGCATCACCCAAGGCTCAATCATGTCATTGCTGTACAGCAAGCCATAGTAACTATCGAAGCCATGGTCGGTGGGGAGATAAGGCGATTTGTCTCCAAGGTGCCATTTTCCAACCATGGCGGTCTGGTAATTCTGTCCACGTAATATTTCCGCCAGCGTGAGTTCTGATTGAGGCAGCCCTTGGTCGCTGTTCGGCATTAACACCTGAGACATGTTAGATCGAATGGCGTAACGACCGGTAAGTAGCGCGGCTCGAGAAGGGGTACACACCGCCTGGCCGGCATAAAAAGACGTGAGTCGCATACCTTCTGCGGCCATGTTATCCAGATTAGGCGTTTGAATGGTAGGACTGCCATAGCTGCTTAAGTCGCCGTAACCAAGATCATCTGCCATGATTAGCACAATGTTGGGTCGGGGCGCGTCCTGTGCCTGAGCCTGATCTGGTGGTGGCGTTGCTGCGCCGGCATAGGGTAAGCAGGCGATAGAAGCTGCGCAAAAAATGCTGCTCAAAAGACGAAAAGAAATAGTCACGTATTTGCCTCGTAAATAATTATTGAACTTTAATGTGAAATATAAAGAGGCCCTGAGACGGATTGTGGGGCGCGCAACAGAGCCAGCTTGAAACTTATGCAGTTAAAAGGTTGCGCGAAGGCCGACGAACAACCGGCGACCATTATCAATAACCTGATAGGGTAAGCCATCAGTAAATTTAACTTCTGCGGTTTCATCCAAAAGGTTTACCCCTTCCAGCACAAAGGTGTAAGCGTCGCTAATGTTGTAATTAAAGCTGGCATCCAAGGTGCCGTAGGCTTGTGTTTCTGCACCTACGCCGCCGTAAGCGACAAGCTGGGAAAGAAAACTATCGCGCCAGGTATAGGAAATGCGAGCGCCGAACATTTCATCTTCGTAGTAGCCACCCAGGTTGAAATTGTGCTTTGAAGCGGCAGTGATGGCTTCTGGGTCACTGTTATCAATCAAGGTATAGTTGGCATTTACGCCGGTGTTACTTAAAATTCCCGGTAAGCTGTCGAAGCTATTTTGAAAAGCCAGTTCCACCCCTTTTACTTTTGCTCCTTCACCATTAGTTGGACTGCGATCAATAAACTGCGCGGTAAAAATTTCGCCAGTCAGCGCGTTACGCACTGGCAACGTAAGCGATTCATTCCCGCTACGAATAAGTGACACGATATCTTTATAGAACAAGGTCATGGCTACCATATCCGTATCGTCGTAGTAGTATTCCAGCGTCAAATCCAGATTGTTCGACTTGAAAGGGTCCAGGCTTGGATTGCCGCCAGTAATGCTGGCTGCCTCTACGTTAGCCTGTGTGACCGGTGAAATATCGGTAAATCGGGGGCGAGCGATGGTTCTGCTAAGGCCAAGGCGGGCGATAACATCATCGGTAATGCTGTAACGCACGTTCAGGCTGGGCAGCCACTCGCTGTAGGTATTTTCCACGTCAATAATTCCTAACGGTTCAACAGTAGTGAGGCCGCCATTAGGATTCAACGTTATTTTGCTAAGATCTGCGCCTGCACCACGGGAAATCTGTTCAGTACGGGTAAAACGCACGCCGACATTCCCAGACATTTTGCCGTCAGCACTCTCAAAGTCCGCCTGTACAAAGGCATTCATCGCTTTTTCAGAAACGTCTTCTGACTGCGTGGGATCAACACGATAGGAACCTGCAGCAATAAGCTGCGCCTTACTGAATTCGCTAAGCATACGCCGGGTATCGATAGCCAGCCGTTCCTGGATCAAGCCGGGGTAATCTTCTAAAAAGGCCCCATTTAGCGGTGACACCGGGTTAAGCAAAAACGCAGCAGATGATGTACCTGTCATTCCCACGTCTTCAAACAGGGGCACTGAAGGTTGTTCACCGTAGAGCGATTCTATTTGGTCAACCGACATATTAAGTTGGGCATTTTGGCCTATCTTCTCCCGGTCTGCATACTGTACACCACCGCTTACCCGCGTGACGTAGTCCCAATCGGTGTAGCGCGAGGCATCCAGTTTTATATCCAGCAGGTCTTCCGAAGCTTTTTGATCGTAAGCGCCATTTATACCAACCAGACGATAATTCTCCGGGTTAAGCACACCTTCATCAGTACCATTTACATACGTTGTAGTGGTAACCGCGTCCCCTACTTCAGACTGTAGCAGCAAGTCTACCAACGTACTGTTGACGATATTTAGATTATCCGTTAACTGACTGGAGCGAGAGCGGTTTATCTGCCCATTTACTGTCCATTCATCCTTTATCCATTGCCCGCCTGCGGTGACAGACCAAGTGTCTCCGGCTCGCGCTTCAATACGATTTCCTGCCCGGGTATCTACGTTATCTACGCGGAAAGTGGTGAGAACATCGCGCCCACCGATATTCTGAATCTCTGATTCATCAGGATAAAAGGGCCCCAGTGAGAGATAGGGAAACGCCAGAAACTCTGCCCGAGCACTATCGACTTCGTAATCGGTATAGAAGGTATCTACAGTGAATTCAAGGTTATCCGTTGCGGCCCACTGCGCGCTTAGTAAAGCGCTGGTTCGGGTACGTTTTTCGTCGTACAGATTATGAAACGTGATGTAGGGAATAGCCACGTTACTGTCGTCAAGAACGCCATTACCGTTAAAGTCCTGGCCGCTACAAAGGGATTTGGATTCTACCGTCCCGTTACAAATTTGGGGATCGGCAATGCCGTCAGCGGTAAAAGCACCAAATTGTTGCGAGCCGCTGGTAAAGCCATCCTGTTCTGAAAAGGTGCTGTAACCGAAATTTTCGAAACTCTGCGTGCCCGAGTTTCGCTCCATGTAAGACAATCCCGCTGTAATACCGAAAGAACCATCGCCGAAAACATCGGAATAGAAGCCAGTGACTCGCGGTCCAATCTTATCAGCGTTAGATTCTTTACTGCCTTGAACCGACAGTGAAAGCTGGCGCTCCGTGTAATCAAAAGGGCGCGGCGTTCGGATCACCACTGTGCCGGCAAGCCCGCCTTCTTCAAGTGAGGCGGTAGGCGTTTTATGCACTTCAAGTGTGCTGACAAACTCGCTGGGGAGAGATGAGAAATTAAAACTGCGACTGGTATCGCCATCGCTCAACGCGTTGGGAAGTGTAACATTGTTCATCCGCACCAGCACAAAGTCTGAAGGCAGCCCTCGAATGCTGATAGAAGAGCCTTCTCCTCGTGATCGGTTAATCTGCACGCCGGTAACGCGCTGCAGCGATTCGGCCACGTTTATATCAGGAAACTTACCCACATCTTCGGCAGAAATCGCGTCGACGATGGTGGCGGATTGCTTTTTAATTCCAATGGCTTCCGAAAGGCTTTTGCGTATACCAGTGACTGCAATAACCTCGATGTCCTGATCTGCTGCTTCTTCATTCTGGGCTTGGGCTGGCGCAGACAAAATGGCGGCAATGGTGACGGCTAAAGTGTTTCTAATAAGTGGGGTGGTTATCATTGTCATTTTCTCATCTCTCACGTTAAGGGGTTGAGCGACAAAGACAGCGGTGTGTTTAGACAAATTCGTTGACCCGCCAAATCGCTTTGTCAGTTAACATTATGTTTGTTATTTGTTAACTGCAGTGATGATGAGCTCAAGGCTGTATAACTACAATTGATATTAACTTATAAACCTATAACTTTTTCGAAAGTTGTGAGGTAGAAGCTCATTGTGGGAGTCGACAAAGTGAGGAAAATTAATCACAAAAAAAGGTGAACAGGCTGGCGCCCTTCATCGGGGTCTATTAGTGTGAAGAGTAGCGTTTTCTGATTTCTTCTATTAAAAATTTTACCGGAGAAAAATTTAGTAGACTGGCGCGGCACACCACCCCAGACATCAAATATTTGTCTAAATCTACACCTTTCACTTCAACAATATCGTGATCTGCAAATGTCTCTGCCACGGCGTCTACAGAAATTACAATATGATCTGTCTGTTGAGCAAGCTTTGCCAGGCCAAGCAACGATTCAATTCCATAGGTAAAACCCTTGAAACGGGAGGCTCTTTTTACCACCGTATTTTCAATACCGTCACCCAGCCCAAAGCCTGCCCAAGGATATTCACCTGCCATTTCCAGTTGTCTGCCGGGCGATTCCTGGTGAATGGGATGGTGTCGTCTGGCATAAACTGTCATGCGCAGATTAAGTAGCGAGATCACCGCAAGTCCCTTTTGTTCGACAGATTCGGGAATGAAACCAAAGTACATATCCAGATCGCCCGACTGAATTTTACTCAGAGATGTGCCAGCCCCTTCCAGCTTGATCCCCATCTGAAACTTAGGGTAAGCCTGGTACAGCGCCGGCAACACCATGGGTAAAATCTCCGCCAGCCATACCGGACCAGCGCTTGCTGCCATAGGTTTGTAGAAGTTGTCTTTTATTACCTCTATTTCCCGAGCAGTAAATTCGGCTTCTTTAAGAATGATATTCGCCCGCATACGTAAAATATCAGCAAAAGGTGTAGGTGTGAGCTTGCCGCCAGTTCTGTCAAACAACACGACATCCAGCAGATTTTCGAACTGATGTAAACTTTTCGACAGTGCGGGTTGAGTCAGCCCAAGGATGCTGGACGCCGCACGTAAACTGCCTAAATCGTAAATAGCAATAAACTGAGACAAATGTCGGGATAACAAAAAGCGCATAAAACCTCGTTAGTGGATAGATGAGTTTGCGGTAGATTTTTCTTGCGCCAACTCTTGATGCATAGCATGGCTAAGCGGATAAAAAAGCAAGATGACCGGCGCTAGAAGTGCGCCCATACCCGCAAGTATACTGATAGCTCGAATTAAGTTATCCACAAGATTTTCGCCGCCTGCAGGATAGTCCAGCATCATTAGCATCAACGCAATTAAACCAAAACTGATGCCGTTACCTACTCGCATGACAACATGAAATACGCCGAAGGTAAGAGCACTATTAAAAGTTTTGAAATGATGTTTGCCATACTCAATGGTATCTGGAAGTGCCGACCATACCAGCATATGTAAACCGCCAGAGAAAATTCCGTATATAAAGTAACAGGTAAATGCAGATGACACAGTAGTTGGAGACCATAACCAGAAAATGGCGATGGCAACTGCTTTTCCCAAACAAGCAAAAATCATAGCCTGATGCTTTTCAACACTTTCGGCAATCCGGGAAAACATCGGCATGGCGATAATCTTACCTATGGCCAAGCCAACGATTAAACTGGTTGCTTTAGTGTCATCCCCTAGCACTACACTGGCGTAATACACTGAAGATTTCGAGAAAATGGACATCAACGCATCAGAAATAAGGGTAAAGAGCAGCAAAATTAAAAAAGGCTTGTTTTGCATCAGCATTTTTAGCGCTACAGCAAAAGATTGCTCACTACTGACTTGAGGCGAGGCTGCCCGTAAATGCCATGTTGGTATTACACAGACGCCAATGTTGATTAAGTAAAATAGAGAAAAAATAAGTAAGAAGATCAGCAGGTTCTGCATGCTTCCGTTTTCCAGCAGACCCAGTAGATGGCCAGCACAAAAAGCAAATACCAACACTGCGCAGGAATTAAAGAAAATACGGCTGGCAGATAACCGTGTTCGCTCATAGCTGTTAGTCGACAGGGAGCCGAGCATCGCATTGTGAGGAATATCTACCAGCGTATAGCCGATTCTAAACAGCAAAGTGACTGCCAGATAGTAACTAAATAGCCAGTTACCCGGTAGAGAAATTGGCAAAAACAGCAAAGCAAAAGTAAAAGCGCAAAATGGTGCAGAAACGGCAATGACCTTTTGGTAATTAACGTTTTTATTATCAAAAAAGCGGGCGAAACAAATATCCAGCAGCCCCGACCAAATAAAAGATATAAAAAGAATTAAGCCCGCCTGCATGGTTCCTAAACCAACAATTTCTGCAAAATAGTAGAGCAGAATAAATTCGGTAGAGTTCCATTGAAGGCTTTTTGCAAAAGCACCTGATGCGTAAGAAACTCGTTGCCATTTGCTAAGGCTGACCACTATCTCTCCACTAGCAGGCCTGTGTGGCAGGCAAATGCAGTAATGACGTGAAAGCAGCTACATTAAACCACTCCTTAGTACATCACAAATATTTAACAAAATCAGTGGCTGCAAAATTACGATGTAAATAACAATGATTATCATTTGCAATGGGTGTGTTCTTGTTCTACCTTAGAAACAGGAGGACGCATCATGCACATTACTTATCTTTGCTCTAAACATGCTGAATGGGTTTACGGTCATCCAGTAGAAGCTCTACATTTTCTGGCGCGCGATGAACTGCAGGGCGATTTATTACTGCAGGATACACGATATCGGGAAGCCATACCTTACCTTGGGTGTGCCTTCGACATAGCTGTTCTGTTATACGATTTGGAAGAAGGGCAGAATCATTCCATTGCGTCAAAAATACTGGCGTTGGCGTACAAGTTAAGTCTCGCGTATCAACATGTAGATGCACCACAAGAACTTGCTGCCATTCTTTCCCGAGCTGTAGCCGTTACCCGCCCCGGCACCAGGCTGCAAGAAACCGAATTAAGTCCGGCCTTTCTCATGCATTTAATAAAACAGGGCGACGCAGTGAATAATGAGTCCATTCTGGCAGGGCAGTCTTACGCAGAAACATAAGATCAGCTCCTCAACATTTGCTACCAACGCCTCTTTGAGTAGATCTGCTGCCGTGGCTCAGGCGAAGCGATACCGCCTACGCCATGGTAATTTTATGCTTTTATAACTGGAGCCACGTTATGCAACGTACACAACATCAATACCATGAATGGGAAACCGAAATATCTTGTGGAAACCATTACTTTGAGAAGGAGCATCTTATTCTGGCGCTTGTTCACTACAAGCATTCTCTTAGTATCGCCAAAGCACTATTTGTCGGCGCGCCCTGGTGGCGAAAAGCGGTGTCAGCCCTGCTCGTCAGCGCTCACAATCTGGCAGATTATTTTATTTATCAGGAGGGCTTCGGGCTGGCCTACGCTGAACTACAAAGTGTGCTTAGAGATATAGAAACGGCAATACAACAGGCTGATCCTGACGCTCCCGCTTTTGAGGTTCTGCTATGGGGAAAAGACGTGGCGTTACGGGAGTTGCGGATATTCGAACAAAACTTTTCGTCGCTGCTAGCGCTGTCGTCTAACCCGCGGGAGCACCGACAGCCGCTTTCTTATTCCACCCATCAATGCGTTAAAGCACTCCACTAATCCCATAAAAACGGAGCAACAATGAGAAATACTGCCTTTTCAGTCGTTGAATTTTTACTGCTGACAGCAAGCTTACCGGCCTTTTCTCACGCCGGTCATGATCACGCACACTGGGCGGCGAGTCTGCTCCACTTTTTGTTTTACGGGTCATTAATAGCGGCGGTGGCAGCCTGTACATTTGCCGCCTGGAAACAACTGCACAGACATCGTGAACAGAAGTCTGCAGAGCAAAATGTTTAACCAGCCTGCTGGATTCCTCTGGCTTTGAGCTGATCACACATCCCGGTGGATCAGTATGAGACGTATGGTGGTAAAAAGCCATGTTTGAAGAGGTGCGCCCGGCTCAGCCAATCGTCCAGAGAATAATACTAATCCACATCAACGCGGATTAGAGCGTGTTGATCTTTGTGGTATAAAAAATAAACGGCATGAAGACTGGTATAATCCATTTCGCCAAAAACAAACAATACCGAAATCAACATGCCGAGAACTATGTTAACAGATGCCCAATGGGCGATGCTATCCCGCGTAATGTATTTGAGTGGCCGAGTCTATTCAAAGCCGGAACACAGAATGACATTTGAAGGAATACTTTATCGTATGAGAACAGGTATTCCATGGCGTGACTTACCCTCAGAGTTTGGTGATTGGAGCGCCATCTTCCGGCGATTCAATTTATGGTCGAAAAAGGGTGTGTTGGCCTATATGTTTGAAATATTAAGCCGCGACAGTGATACCCAATGGCTGTTTCTCGATGGCAGTATCGTTAAAACACATCAACACGGGTGCGGTGCTGCGAGTGATCATGATGAAGCGATAGGCAAAAGCCGGGGCGGGAACTCGACGAAAATCCACTTAGCAGTGGATAGTGGAGGATTACCTGTCTATTTTGAATTATCGGGTGGGCAAGCGCATGACGTACGCTTTGCCGAGTCATTAGTGTTCAACTCGCCGGCAGCCGAAATAATTGTGGCAGACAAGGGGTATGACAGTGATGGTTTGAGAGAGACCATTGAGGCAACAGGTACAGTATCTAACATCCCGAGAAAGGCGAATAAAAAGCGTGGTAATGCGCATATGGACTGGTGTCTATACAAATATCGCCACCTTGTTGAAAATGCATTTTTGAAAGTGAAAAAATATCGGGCCATTGCGACGAGATATGAAAAACTAGCCAGAAACTACCATTCGATGGTATCTCTGGCTTTTATTATGATGTGGTTACCGATGTATGCTGAATAAAATATGTACAGCAAAGATCAACAGACTCTAGTATTAGAGGTACTTCTGAAGCGATAATGGTAGGGCTGCGAAACTACAAAGCTGCGTGAAAGCGCCACTGCTGAGCTGCGCTCCCATTAGCTGGATAGGTTCTGACATTGCCGCCGTTTGCCGTGGTGCCGTTAGCCACTTCTAATGCCTCATTGTTAGCTGCAGAGCGAATGGTGAAAAAGCCAGAAGCATCTGCTTCAACATACCAGCGCTGGTTACTACTTCCAAAGCAGCTCCATTGATGGACATTATCACTACCGTTATCAGCATCCAGACACGCATTACTGTTTAGGTTTTTCAGCTCGAACATATTGTCGGTGATTGGCTCTACCAGCCATTGCTGGTTGCTGGCGTAAAAGTAATCCCACAGCTGTACGTTGGCACCATCTGATGTTGCAGCATCGGCCACATCTAAGGCCTTGCCACTGGCAATGTTGGTAATGTAATAGGTTCCACGCTGAAGCTCGCCACTGGTGTTGCTTGCAGCAATATTAATCCAATTGAGGTTAAAGCCACCTGCGGGAAAATCTAGCCGCAGCGTGTGTTCACCGGCAGGAAGGCTAGCCACAGTGGAGATAGTCTCAAAAGTTTGCCAACCCGAGGTTACAGGTGTGGTGAAACTGGCGACGTTGTTGCCATCCAACTGAACGTCGATAAGACCGGAAGTATCCAGCGAAGCAACGCGCACGCTGAATGTATAGGTGCCGCTATTTGCAATATTAACGTTATAGGCGGTGTGATCGCCGCCGTCGATAAAGCCAATGTTCTGGCCGCCACCAGTGTCGCTGGTGGTTTCCAGCTCCACGCCCTGATTCTCACAAAAAGATTCCGCCTCAATCCTGCCGGGTACGGGGTGGGCATAAGCAGTGGCGCAATTGGTTGCAGAAGCGCTTGGTTTCACACCATCGTAAAAGCCTTGATGCCAAATATGGCTGCTGTGGCCGTTGCGAATGTTGTTTTGCGCAAAGCTGATCATTGCGTCATAAAGGTGAGTAGGCGGGTTGCCACCGTTTTTAATATAAGATTTCACCTGTTCGTAGGCGTCATTTGGTGGAATAGTCCACAGGGTTTTGTCGTGTGACATCTTTTTAAAAGACCAGGGAAAGTAACCCGCCAGATTCTCTTTCGCCCAGTTGGTGATAGCTAACAGATTCTGTTCATCCGTCTCGCCATATTCGCCAATAATCAACGGGATGTTCAGGTTGTTGGTGATGGTTTCCCGCCCTACGGTATCCGCCACTGGGCCATAGTGGTGAATCTGGTAAACCAGCTTATCGTCCCATTGATAGTTGATTCCTGTTTCGGCCTGCGTTTGCGCATTATTCCAGTCGATTTTAGTTAAATCTGAACCCCACCAGTTGCCTTCGGCCACCAGAATATGATTGGTGTCTACCTCACGTATGGCATTGCGTATAGTGACGTACGACGGCAATAATTCAAACTCGCGGCCCGCCTGCGGAACAGGTTCGTTAGTGAGATCGTATCCCCAGACGACAGGCTCGTTTTTGTAGCGTTCTGCAATATGGCGCCAAATTGTAGCGGCAATTTGAACATTATTGTCATCCCAGAAGGCAACGGAGCCTCTGGGCTGGTTGGCATTGGAATTCACATTATCGGCATGATCACCGGGATTCTGATAGCCCGGCGCACCATGCATATCCAAAAGCACATACATATCGTACTTGCGACACCATTCTATGACTCTATCGAAATACTCAAAGCCGTTGTCGCGAAGCTCGCCGTTCCACCAGAATAAATTGTAATTAAAGGGCACCCGTACCGAATTGAACCCCAGCGCTTTAAGATCAGCTATGGCTTTTTCATCGACGTAATTTAACCGCCATTGATATTCAAATTCCGCGGCTTTGTCAGAACTGCCAAACGCTGAAGATAGTTCATTAAAAAACTGGGTATGGGTTCTGAAATTAAAATCTCCCATCATCAGGTAACCTTCCCAAACCAGCCAATTGCCCAGATTGATACCACTGAGAAAAAGTTCTTCGCCATTTTCATCGACAATCCTGGTGCCGTCGGTACGCACATACTCTTGAGCGTCCGCAAACTGGGCAGGCGCTGATAACGCAAGCGTACAGCAGAGGGTTTGAGTGAATCTCTTGATATTTTTGAGGTTAAAGTACGAAAAGGGGTAACGATAAGTCATAGGCAATATTCCCATTTTTGATTGTAAACGCGCCAGTTCTAGCGCTCAGGTAACAGATAACCGCTTGTATGGCGGTAACATTAACTTAACAAGTTTTTGGATAATGGGAGTTCGTATAACAGGAGAATCGTTCAATAGAACGTTCGTTCGTACGCAGAAGGGTAACCGAACGCAGAAGAGAAATCGCGCTATATCAGTGATGCCGTGGATTACCGCGGATAGCGGGTAGATGCTAAATGCCCGGCTTATCGTTGCTGTTTAAAGGCAATAATTCCTGTGATGAGAAGAGCGCTGATAGTAAGCATGTAACACCAAATCACGATAGCGTCGCCAATGAAGGAGGTTCGCAGAACACACCATAACGACACCAGCAGCAGCGCAAATCCGGCGTTCCGGGCTACCTTTTCCTGCTTCGATGAGAATTTTCTGGCAATTAACCACTTGCGATTACGTGGCATCGCCAAAGCAAATAGCCAGAAGCCGAGTAAATTGGTAAGCCAGCCAGCCAGCATTATCATAACTGCGTCTCTTTTGTCTCTATGCTGGTAGCAGCGGAAGCAGGTTCGATGGACAGCCACAGCACACCGGCGATCAACAGCATAATCAGCGAGCTTCGTAATAGATGATGAGTGCTTATAACCCAGATAATCAATACACAATAGAGTGCAAAGGCAAATAACAGGCACCACAGAAATGTGCGAATTTTATCTACGCCAAAATGACTAAACAGAAGTTCAGGTAGCCAGACAGCAAAAAGCGAGGTGAGGACAAAACCGCCTACTATTGCCATTACAATGCGAAAGCTGCTAAGAGCAAAGAAACTCACTGACGACTTACGTAAAGTTGCGAAATTTTTATACAAGTGACACCTCCTTTTTCAAGGTGCTGCGATAAATATAACGGGCCATTACAGAAAAACCGATGGCAGTAAACAGAATTGCCAGATCCATATACAAAAGCGTGTTGTCCGGGCCAATGGTATAAGTGCCAATGTGGCGGTCTACGGTAAATACACTAATTATCGGTAAGAGAAAAAACGCGCACGCTGTGATCACAGCACCTTCGAGCCAGATGCGGCTTTTCGAACGGATCAGGCCGTAAACCAACATAAAAGCCCAAGCGGCAAAAAAGCAGTGTATCTCCATATCAGAGCGTTCGGCTATCGTTAGCGGTAACAGGCGGTTGGCGGCAAAATAGGCGGCTACGGCAAAAGGCAATCCCATTAAGGTACCGAAATTTAGTACCTCAACCAGGCGATGACCGCTGTGTAATGTGCTGGTTTGTTTACGTTTCTTTAGCCACAGTACCAGGCCAGTGGCGACCATTAATGTGCCGACAATACCAGAAATAAAATAAAGCCATCGTAACTGTAGGCCGGCAAAACGTCCTGCATGAAGATTAATCATGGTTCTTCGGGTTTGCTCAGCGGCAAAGGTTACCGGTGTCAAAGAAATAAATTCGCCCGTTGCTGCAGAATACGTTAGCTTGCGATAATCTGACACTAACGATTGGGTTGGCGCTTCTGTTAATTCAACCATTGCGCCGCTATCGCCAGGGTTGGTTACACTGATAAAAGAGATAGGCGCACCGTCGATACGTGCTGTGGCGTCGTTAAAAATCGCCTGAAGAGAAGCAACTGGCGCCGGCTCTCCGGCATTTTGTGTAGGCGCTGGTTCGCCATTTAAGGCGTTGAACAGCGCCCCCCGATCGCCCTGGCTAAGCGTAATGGACCAGGTAAAATACATCAGCATTAAGGTGACCAGGCCGGTATACGTGATCATAAAGTGAAACGGCAGCGCCAAAACCGAGCTTATTGTGTGCGCGTCAAGCCAGCTTCGCATGCCTTTGCCAGGTTTAAAGGTAAAAAAGTCTTTAAAGATTCTTTTATGAATAATGACGCCGCTGACGATAGCAACCAACATGCACATCGACGCGATACCTACCAACCAGCGTGCCCACAGAACAGGCATGTAATGTAGGTCGAAATGAAAGCGATAAAAAAATCCGCCGCCGCGGGTCTCCCGAATGGCAACTTCCTCGCCAGTTCCGTCTAAAGTGGCGCGACGAAATCCTCTACCGCCTGCGTTAGGGTCTCGCCAAAAAAGAGTTGTCACTGATTCGCGCTGCGAAGGTACAGTGATTGACCAGCGCTCAGAATCATTGGCGTTTTGTGAAAGAAACGCCTGCGCTTGTCCTACTGCTTTGGTAGTTTGAGCAGGATGAATAATTTCCGGCTGCATCCAGTCGGTAATTTCATATTGAAAAAACGCCAGCGTGCCAGTTAGAAAAACCGCAAAAAGTAACCAGCCAAGAATTAAGCCTGTCCAGGTATGAAGCCAGTTCATACTATCGAAAAATCGTTTTTTCATTTATTTGTTTGGAAATGTTGTGTGGCTATGTGCGCGAAAATATCAAAGGCAAGAAACTGCACTTAAGCTGCCTCTTAACACTACCTATGGATCTAATTTACCTAAATAATTCCACGCCAAAAAAGTCATGCTCCCACATCATTCGTTAAGTGTAAACAATTATCATTTGTATGTAAGCCAAGCTTATTCCTGTTCCTACTGACAAGATAAAGCTGAAGCAAGGTGCGGTTTACCGATAAAACGCTGACAACATATAGCGGCACCGCGCCCAACCGGCAGAGAGATCAGCGTAAAGAGAAGGTGTGTTTTGCTGGTTTTACTATTAATACTTCATTAACATCAAAGGCCGATAGCTTTTAGTGTGGCTGCATTTCTTCAAAAAAGGTTTGTTGTGATTGAGAAAACCCTGGGATTCCTTCTTTTTCTATGGAGTACCGTGGCTTTGGCCACAGCCGATAGCGTGTTTGTTGGTCAGCAGCAGTGTTCCGGTTGCCACTCACAACAACATGAAGCATGGCAGCAATCTGACCATCATCAAAGTATGCTGCCGGCGACAAAAGCGGCGATTAAAGGCAATTTTGATAACGTAACTTTTTCCGCTGGCCTCCGAACCTCAAGGTTTTTTGTCGATGAGGGGCGGTATTTTATTGAAATAACGCAACAGGACAAGAAGCCAGAGACTTACCCGGTGCGTTACACTTTTGGATTCTTCCCGCTGCAACAGTATTTGCTGCAGGCAGAAAAAGGTCGCTTGCAGGCTTTTGATGTGGCGTGGGATAGCCGCCCGGCGGAGCAGGGAGGACAACGGTGGTTTCAACTGCAAACCGAGGCGGTGACAAACCCTGATCATCCATTCCACTGGAAGGGCTACTATCAGAACTGGAACAGCCGTTGCGCATCTTGTCATTCAACCAATTTAACGAAAGGCTTCGATCCGCAAACACTGTCTTTTAATACGCAATTTTCCGATGTCAATGTCGCCTGCGAAACCTGTCATGGCCCAGGTAACACACACGTGGAGCTGGTTAATAGCGGAAGTTACACGAAAGTAAAAACCGGTTTGCTGCCGCTACCAGAGCAGGTGGATTTTGTCTTTAACGGTAAGGATCCCATTGCCCGACCGGCTTCTCCTCCTACGGATTCATCGCTGGCGTTAGAGACTTGCGGCGCTTGCCATTCAAGGCGAGCGGAACTGGCCGAGCCCAAAAATACTGTACCTTATCATCAACAATTTCAGCTTAGCGAAGTAGAGGAGCCGCTGTATTTTTCTGATGGCCAGATTCGCGATGAAGTGTTTGTTTTAGGGTCGTTCTTACAAAGTAAGATGGCTCAGCAGGGGGTAACCTGTACTCATTGCCATGACGCACACACCGGTAAAACCCTGTTACCGGGCGCGCAAGTCTGTGCTACCTGTCATCAAGCGGACGTATTTGCTGCTCCCACGCATACTAATGGTCATAAAGATGCTGATTGCCTGTCTTGTCATATGCCAGAACAGATGTTTATGAAGGTGGATGCGCGCCGGGATCACCGGTTTCATCGTCCTTCTGCGAAAAGTGAAAACAGTGATTCTCCTTGTAGAGTCTGTCATGCTGAAGAGTCTGACGGGTGGTTTAAAAAAGCCCTTGAAGAATGGCCGAAAAGAGAAGGCGCCGCAGAAGATACTTACGGCAACTGGGCGAATATCAATCAGCAGTTAGCCCAGTTTAACGCCGAGGCGATTTCTGCTGCGAACAGGTTGTTGTTAACAGGTGAGCTTCCCGGGCTCTTGCAGGTTGCTCTGCTAGATAAAATGGCGCCCATGCAGAACCCGAAATTTCTGCAGTTAATACAACAGGCGCTTTCGTCAGACGACCCCATATTACGCCGGGCAGTAGCGGAAAATCTTGATGCAGTTGCAGAAAGTGCGCGGGCAGGCTTTGTGGAAAAGCTGGCGCAGGACCCTGCCGCCTCGGTCAGAATTGCGCTAGCGAACAGCTTGCTTGCTATGCCCGCGCAGGCAAGAGAGTTTAGCATCACCGAGGCAATATTTGCCGAACTGGAAGCATCTTTGAAATCCAGCCTGGATCACCCTGGCCCGAATCTGGGAATGGCGCAACTTTCGCTCTATCAAGGCGATAACGAAAGCGCAGAATCCTTTTATGAAAGGGCATTAGCGATTGACTCCAGTCATACGCCTACGCTACTCAACTATGCCGAATATTGGCGCCAGAACGGCGCTGAGAAAAACGCCACGGCACTTTTAAAACGCGCCCTTGAATATGACCCTGATGACGCCAGCGTCCAGTTTGCTTATGGGCTAGCGCTAGTACGCGGTAAGCAACTTGCGCAGGCGCTTACTTACTTACAGCAGGCGCAGGAAAGCCAGCAAAGTACCCCGAGGTTTGGCTTTGTTTATGCTGTAGCGCTGTGGCAGAAAAACCGGCAGGATCAGGCTATATCGGTTCTGCAAACCACTAACGGTCGGTGGCCTGGGCAGTATGATATTCAAATTACCTGGGCAAAATACGCATATCAGCATGGCGATAGCGCAGCGGTCCGACACGCGTTAACCGCACTTAAGGATAACTACGCTGATGATCCGGTGGTAAAGCAAATAGCGCAATTATCTGGTGTGGCGCTGTCAGAACTTTAGTGTTTCCGATTGCGATTTTAAGGTCTACGTCAGCGCGTTCAGCTATTTTCGCGCTGAGTGAGCACACATCAAGACGGATTGATTAAACCTTCTGCGGCAACAATTTTTCTTGTGTTTATTTTTCCAACGTGCTCTTAATGAGACTCCAGGTAGTTAGTAAAGCACGATAGGGATATCAAAATAATGGAAGTAACTGTTGACGTTGAAGATAAGGCTTCTGCCTACAGTAAAAAAGCGTACCTGTTAAATAAGCTAAGAAAAGTTGCTTACCGGTACAAGCTTATCAAGAGGGTTCATCAGGCCAGACACATTCTGCACTTCGGGCCCTGGCGAGTTCTTCCTATAAAGTTGATTCGGCTTATCAATAAACCAGAATTTCAAGACGCCAGAGCCAGCGATTCCCTGCTGCCTGAAATTACCCAAGATTCCACCCAACGCGCTCTGGTTGAAAAACTGCAAAAAGACGGTGTTGCTATAGCGGGAGTGCTACCTGCAGCAACAGTGGCTGAACTAACGCAGGTAACGCGCAATTTACCCCCTTATGAATATCAACTAGTGCATCAGGTATGCCCCCAAATTAATCGTATCGTTACTGACGAGGGAATAAAAAATGTGGTTCGCGGGTATCTTAAAAGCGAACCTGTTCTTTTAGCTGCTTCATTATTTGTTACTCATAGCGAAGATGATGAAAAAGTCAGAAGCCAAAATAAATTTCATTTTGATTATGCGGGGTGGGAATCTCTTAATGTGTTTGTTTACATTACCCCAGTCTCCTTACAGTCCTCCTACCATGTGGCAATTAAAGGCAGTCATAAAGAAATAGGTCTAAAAGATATGCTGGTTGGCGAAATTACTGAAGCTGAAGCACGCAAAAGGTTTGGCGATAACATCGAGAACATTACGGGGCCTGCGGGCACAGTGTTTTTTGAAAATGTGGAAATGTTCCATCGTCGCCACAAGGGAAATGAAAGAAGAATCCTGTTAAACCTAATATATGCTTCACACCGTAATTTATTTAGCTATGGCCGTGCGAGTGCTCAGCAATTAGCGAAGCGGGATGAATGTTTTCATCAGTCGTCGCAGATAAACTTCATAAAAAGTGCTTAGTTGGGATTAACAAAGGCGGTTCTGTATTAACTCAAAATTGAGCCTTTGGGTAGTAAATACGACAAACCTCAAATCAGCTGGGTCCAGTAGAATGGTAGCAGCAGCAGGAGGTGGTAAAGTGGTTGAGTCAAATCTCGGGCTTAGTGTTTAACTAGGCGCATACACTATAAAAACGACGGAGATCCCTTCATGCGTATGACTATTATTGCCAGTACCATTGCCACTACGCTGGCGCTGGCGGCGTGCTCAAGTAATTCCACCACTTCTTCTACCAGCCAAGCGCAAACGATGCAGCAAAACCAATCTGATAATATTTTAATGCGTGAAAGTACACTGCCGTATCACACGCCTGACTTTGATAAACTAACAACAGCAGATTATGAACCAGCCTTTGAAAAAGGAATGGCAGAAAACCGCGCAGAAATTGAAAAAATAGCTAACAATCCAGCCTCTGCGACCTTTGAAAATACGCTAGTGGCTATGGAGAAAAGCGGCGAAATACTTAACCGTGCTTCAACAGTTTTTTTCGGCCTTTCCAGCATTATTTCCGATGACGAATACCAGCGTATAGAAGCGGAAATGGGGCCAAAACTTTCTGCTCATTTTGATAACATCTTTTTGAACGACAAGCTGTTTGCGCGGGTTAATACCATTTATAAGAATAAAGACAGCTTATCGCAGGAAGATCAACGTCTGGTTGATTATTACTATAATAACTTTGTTCGTGCAGGGGCCAATTTAAGCGACGCCGACAAAACCACAATGCGGGATATCAATGAGCAAGTCACCAAACTGCAAACTGAATTTTCGCAAAATATTCTCGCTTCATTTAAGAATGACACTATTTTAGTGACCGAAAAATCCAAGCTGGCCGGACTATCTGACGCTGATATCGCCAGCCTGGCTTCAGCGGCAGAAAGTGCTGATAAAGAAGGGTATTTGATTACGTTGGTAAATACGACTCGTCAGCCTATCCTTACCAACCTGACAAACCGCGAGTTGCGGGAAAAAATCTGGAAAAAGTCATCAAACCGGGCGCTTGATGTAAACGGCCCCATCATTCTTAAACTGACCAAACTGCGAGCGCAAAAGGCGAAATTGCTCGGGTATCCCAATTGGGCAAGCTATGTAATTGAAGATCAAATGGCCAAAACGCCTGAAAACGTCTTTGAGATTTTGGATGATCTTGCGCCTAAAGCGGTGGCGAGAGCGAAACAGGAAGCGGCTGATATTGAAGAAGTCATGCATGCTGACGGACTTAAAGGTGACGTTCAACCCTGGGATTGGGCTTACTATGCTGAAAAGGTACGCAAAGCGAAATACGATTTGGACGAAAGCGAAACTAAACCTTATTTTGAGTTGAATTCCGTATTGGAAAATGGGTTGTTTTTTGCCATGGAAAAACTTTACGGCATTACATTTAAAGAGCGTAAAGATATTCCGCTATACGTTGAAGACAGTCGGGTATTTGAGGTGTTCAATGCCGACGGCAGCAGTATTGGCTTGTTCTTCTTTGACCCGTATGCCCGTGAAGGCAAAGCTGGCGGTGCCTGGATGAGCGAATTTGTCACCCAGAGCTTTATGAAGCAAAACAAGCCGGTCGTGTATAACGAACTGAATATTCCAAAGCCAGCAGAAGGTCAGCCGACGCTTTTGACATTTGATGAAGCTTCTACCCTGTTCCACGAATTTGGTCATGCGGCTCACGGACTATTTTCGCAAGTGAAATATCAAAGCCTGGCCGGAACTTCAACCGCGCGGGATTTCGTTGAATTTCCTTCGCAGTTCAATGAAGACTGGGCGATTGAACCTGCTGTAATTGCCAACTACGCTAAACATTACAAAACCGGCGAGCAAATTCCTCAACCGTTGTTGGATAAGCTGTTAAAAGCGGTGCAGTTTAATAAAGGGTTCGATACCACAGAATATCTGGCGGCAGCGTTGCTGGACATGGAATGGCACACAATTAGCGCGGATGCCAATATTTCTGATGTGGAAAAGTTTGAACAGAAAGCGCTTGCCAAACACGGTATTGATTATGCGCCAGTGAAGCCACGTTACAAATCTTCGTACTTTAGTCATACATTCGCGGGTGGTTACTCAGCCGGTTACTATGCCTATTTGTGGACGGAAGTTTTTGCCGCAGACGCTTTTGCATATATGCAAGAAAATGGCGGATTAACACGAGAAAATGGTGAGGTTTTCCGTCGTGAAGTGCTTTCAAAAGGAAACAGCGAAGACTTGATGGAGAACTATATACAGTTCCGCGGCCAAAAACCCACTGTCGATGCGCTGCTTAAACGCCGGGGATTAACGCAGTAAAATCTGCCCTCTTCGGCAATAGCAGGACTGCTGTTAATACAGGGCAACCGCATGAGTGAGCGAAAAACCATCAGCTGTGAAAATATGTAAAAGTTTCTTATCCGAAACGCCGTAAAATCATCCCTGATGGCTCTGCTGGAGCATCCATGCTCCAGAAGTACGGCTAAGAAACTTTCACTTGTTGTTTAAAAAATATTCACGATCTCACTCTGGCTGTTAATAGTGAAATATGGTTATCAAAACCAGCGGCAATATCGCTGGTTTTTTTTATCTTTCTTTTTACGGTAAGATTCAGCGTTGCTCGGAGCGTCCTCCGACGCGTCAGGGAACTGACCTTATGCTGAACTTGTCTGATAATATCAGGGGGCATTTTTAACTGCGAGGGATTGTGGTGGATATCGCGCCAATAGTTACGCCAGCGTATGCTGATCCTATTGGATATCAAACAACATTTTAGTTTATCAACCACAGTATGACAGGAGCGTTGAATGCCGGGTAAAGTAAAGCTGCTCGTATTGTTGTCATTAATAGGAACCTTGCTTTCCTGCGCAACGCAAAAAGATCCGCAAGCGCTATGGCCTAACATAGTAGTTGGCAAGAACCCGCATTATTTTGCCAAAGAAAACGGCCAGCAATTTTTCTGGCTGGCAGATACCGCCTGGCTGATGTTTAAAAAACTCGACCGCAAAGATACGCTTGAGTATCTGCAGAACCGCCAGGCAAAGGGCTTTAATGTTATTCAGGTGATGTTGCTGCACAGCTTGGATGTAACCAATTTTCAGGGCGATGCCGCGCTGATCGGCAATAATATTACCAAGCCGTTAATTACCAAAGGGAATAATCCTGCCAGTGCGACAGAGTATGACTACTGGGATCATGTTGAATTCGCTATTGATGCCGCAGCCGATCAAGGGTTGTGGGTGGCGTTGGTGCCGGTATGGGGTTCGGAAATTACACCCGGAAAAGTCAGCAAAAGCGCTATTACTCAGTACGCTACATTTTTAGCCAAACGGTTCGGTAATAAACCCAATATAATTTGGATGAACGGCGGGGATACGCTGGGAAATGAAAATACAGAGATCTGGGAGGCAATGGGTTCTACCTTAAATAAGCTGGACAGCCGTCACCTTATTACATTTCATCCCCGCGGCAGACACATGTCATCAGAATGGTTTCACAATCGCCCGTGGCTGGATTTTAATATGTTCCAGTCCGGGCATCGAAGCTATGGTCAGGATACCAGCTGGAATTCCTTTCGCTACGGCCCCGATAATTGGCGGTATGCCCAAAAAGATTATGCGCGTAAGCCGCTGAAGCCGACGCTGGACGGAGAACCTTCCTACGAAGATATTCCTTACGGGTTACACGATTCGTCGCTGCCTCGCTGGAAGTCTGAGGATGTAAGACGGTATGCTTACTGGTCGGTCTTTCACGGCGCGGCTGGCTTTACATACGGACACAACAGCGTAATGCAGTTTTACCAGCCCGAGTCCGGGGAGGCGCCGGTTTATGGCGCTACGCAAAGTTGGCATGAAGCAATGGATGCGGAAGGTGCAACTCAAATGGCGTATTTGAAAACCCTTATCCTCAAACATACTCAATCTGACCGACGACCCGACCCGGATCTTGTGCTTAACCAAGGGAGAAGGTATGACTATCAGCCTGCGCTACGCGGCAAAGATTATGCGCTGATATACACCTTCACAGGGCGACCCGTTACCATCGATACTAAAGAAATTCAGAGTGCGACGGTACAGGCAAGGTGGTTCAATCCCCGGGATGGCAAATTTTATCCAGCTTTTGCATTTTATAATGACGACAACCCCGTATTTAACCCGCCCGGTGGGGTTCAGCGGGGGAATGATTGGGTGCTGGTTGTTCAGTTACCGAAGAAAAAGAAATTATTCTACCCTTGAAGATTTAAGCTTGCGCAAGTTGGTAAACCGGCTGTAACCCCAGACAACAACCGCTACAGAGGTAACGCCGCCGATAAGCGCTGCGTTTACTGGCCCGGCTACGGCTGCCACGCTGCCTGCGCGAAAATCTCCCAGCTGATTGGATGAAGCTATAAAAATTGAATTTAGCGCACTGACGCGGCCACGTAGTTCATCCGGCGTATTGTGATGAATGGCGGCGCCACGGATCACTACGCTGAACATGTCCGATGCGCCGTAAATAAATAAACAGGTGCATGAAAGCCATACGTTGTCGGTTAAAGCGAACAGAATCACTGAGAGGGAAAATACGCTAAGAGCGGTAAATAATGTGCGTCCGGTATTCTCAAACTCAGTTTTGTAGCGGGTAAGATAAATTCCCACTAACACCGCGCCAATAGCGGGCATGGACCGCAATAACCCCAGCCCTTCTGGCCCGATCTTAAGAATGTCAGAAGCATATATGGGAAGCAGTGCCACCACACTGCCACCTAATACGATTAATAAATCCAGCAGCAAGCTGCCAAGAACAATACGGTTATCGCGTAAAAATGAAAAGCCTCGCCACAAATCGCTGGCAGACCGTTTCATTGTATTGGCGGCTTTAATTGGCGGCAGCCAAAAGAAACATACCGATGTAATCAGGGCCAACGCCACAATTACCCAGTAGATCTTGAAATTAAGCAGCGCTATCAACAACCCGGCAATAAAAGGCCCTCCCGTTAGCGATACATTCCAGACTGTGCTGGTAAGCGCGATAGCAGAACTCAGCTGAGACTTGGTGACAAGATTGGGCAATATGGCTTGTAGTGCCGGTGATAAAAATGCTTTTACTGAGCCCAGCCCCGCAATTAGCCCCAGCAGATACCATTTATTGAAATCCCCGGATTGCATTAATAAGGCAACCATAATAAGTACAGCAAGCTGTACAACCGCGCCAATCTGTAAAATTCGCTTGCGAGAGACGTGGTCTACCACCCAGCCGGTCAAAACGAAAAACAGGTAAATGGGCGCAATTTGAAATAAACCCACCAGAGCCAGATCAAAGGGGTCTTTGGTGCTTTCATACAAGTGCCAGGCAATGCTGGTGACCACAATGGCGTCAATAGCGCTGAACACGGCGCGGCCGATTAAAAACACGTAAAAAGAAACGCTTAAGCGTTCGGTAACAGACATAGCAATATCTCAGAATATATGAAGTAGAGAAAGGAGCGGAAGCCGCAGGTAAATCATCGCATATTTTTCAGCATAATTATCAACAGCACGAAAATAAGTATTCGAGAAAGCGTTATTAATGAATTGATGAAAAAGTAATCTGAATATTGGCGCAACTACGTAAGCATCTGAGACTAATTTCCAGATGTATGACCGCTGCAGGAGCACAATGTGAATACTTTATCCCGCCGACAATTTGTTCAGCTAATGGCAACAGGAGCCGCACTTGGCATTTTACCGAAAGTATATGGCGAAAGTGGCCCGACTAAAAAAATAGGGGTAGCGTTGTTGGGCTTGGGGAATTATAGCGAAAACCTACTGGCACCTGCGTTACAAGCTACCAAATATTGCGAGCTAAGAGGAATTGTCACCGGCAGCCCGGAAAAAATTCCCCGCTGGCAGTCCCGCTACGACATTAAAGATAAAAATGTCTATACCTATGACACTATGGATGAATTGGCGAATAACGATGATATTGACGTCGTTTATGTGGTTACGCCGCCCTCCACCCATAAAGACTTCTCTGTAAAAGCCGCCAATACCGGAAAACATGTTTGGTGCGAAAAGCCAATGGCAATGGATGAAGCGGAGTGCCAGGCGATTATTGATGCTTGCAACAAAAACAACGTGAAATTGGCAATTGGTTACCGCATGCAGCACGAGCCTAACACGCGGCGCTTTGCGCAATACGCTAAAAGCATGCCTTACGGCCCCTTTGAAAGTGTAAGTAGCTTTGCCGGGCACGGTGGAAATGGTTTACCAGCGGACAACTGGCGTATGCAAAAAGAAATGGGAGGCGGAGCACTTTATGATATGGGCGTTTACGCCATAAACGGTGCGCGTTTTCTGACTAAAATGGAGCCTGTGGCAGTGACCGGACGCCACGAAAAGAGCCATCCCAAAATATTTCGTGAAGTGGATGAAACCACCTATTTTACCATGGAATTCGATAATGGCTTGATAGCCGACTGTGGTACCAGCGTTGTTAAAGGCCCGAATTATTTGAAGGTTGACTGCCGAGAAGGCTGGTATCAGCTAAAACCCATGCAGTCTTATTCAGGCGTTACCGGCACCACCAGCGACGGTAAAGAGTTTTCAGCAATTGATGGAATGCAGCAGACTATTCAGATGGATGACGACGCTAAGGCGATTCTGGGTAAGGGGCCGGCGCTGGTAACCGGCGAAGAAGGACTGCGGGATATTCGTATTGTGAACGCGATATTTGCCGCTGCCCAGAGCGGCAAACGCGTTACCTTATAATAATACTAATACGCCCTGATGTGTGCTCGCTCAGAAATAACACATCAAGGTGGATTAGTATGAGTTGTCGCTGGCTGAGGCATTGTCTGGAATAATGCCTCGGCTGTGTAACCACATTTCCAGAGTCTGAAACCAGTCAAAGTTATTGGTCATGCCAAAGCCGTGACCGCCTTCGGGTAACAGCAGCAACTGCACAGGAACGCGCTTTTCTACCAGCGCTGCGTGATAACGCAACGAATTGGCCACAGGAACGCTTTTATCATCATTAGCATGCACAATAAAGGCTTGCGGCGTATTTGCCGTAACCTGCTTTTCATTCGAAAAGTCATTGACTTGTTGGCCGTTAGGCGCTTTTCCCAGCAACAATTCTCTGGAGCCTTGGTGAGTAATGCCTGCTTCCATAGAAATAACCGGATAAATTAGCACCTGAAAATCCGGCCTTACTAGCTTTTTACTCAAGCCTGGCATCACAGGTTTTTTAAAATGGGTAGCGACAGTAGAAGCTAGATGTCCACCAGCAGAAAAGCCCATGATCCCGACTTTATCAGCATCGACTCCCCACTTTTCGCTGTTTTGTCGAATTACTGCTAATGCCTGTTGAGCATCCTGAAGCGGACCTGTGGCTTTATCTTTCATGGTGCTATCCATGGGCATTCGATATTTTAAGACAAAGGCTGTTACGCCAGCTTTAGCAAAGCGCTCGGCAATGGCGTAGCCTTCTTTATCTATGGCTACACCAAAGTATCCGCCGCCTGGAAGAATAAGCACAGCTACACCGTTGCGCTTGGCTGCAGAGGGCTGATACACAGTAAGCTTGGGCTGGTTTACTGAGGCCACAAATTTATCGCCCGGCTCTGCTCTTGAGAAAAACTCCTGATTATCTGACTCAATAGCACCGGGAATAGGGTCGGGGTAAAGTTCAACGGGGGTAGACACAATATCGACTTCCTTCTGAGCTAAGCACGGAACAGAAAACATCAGGCAGAGAACAAGAAACACGTTGCGCATGAGTACCTTCCAAGAGCAGTTTAAAAATGACATGGACTGGCATTATGAGGAAATTTTATACTGAATGACAAATTTTTTCTTAACGTACGAGCAGGACGACAGTTAAGTACCGAGTTGCCTTTTTTGCTATGTCACAGGATTACGCCGTCAACGCATCATCTTGATCGGTTTACCTGATTCAAAGGTAGTATTTATTAGTTCGCATCGGTATAAAAGCATAAAATGTCAACAGCATAGGCGAGTCTTACAATAGAGGTCGTTATACCGGTTGAGCTAAAATTAGAAAAAAAGTTTCGGCACTTACCGGCAAGCATGGTATCTAATGGCAGACCGCAGACATCAATACCGCTAACAGGGAAGGATGCAAAATGAAGAAAGTAACTTCACTACGATTACTTTATCAACTTTCGTTGATCATGCTTATCGTGGCTGCCCCTGCGTTTGCACAATCGCCAGCGTCCGAAACAAGTGACCGAAGCGACGACGTTAGCGATCCGCTAAATCGCTATCAAATTCGCTATAATGTCACTCGGGACGGCGACAACTACGGTAAAGCCACGCGAGAGCTGGCAGTAGATGACGAGGGCACCTATCAGCTTTCCACGTATTTCACCGCCTCCATTTTGTTCTATGATATTGAGCGGCGGGAAAAAGCTCGCTTCGTTGTGGAAGATAAATCGATAGTACCGCTGAAATATACGCTTTCCGATAGCCGTACATTTAAAAGGACGAAAAACACCGCTTATCTGTTTGATCCATCTGCTCATACCGTTAAAGGCGCAGAAGGGGAGGCGGCGACCTCTGTTCCTGAAAAGATTTATGATCCGCTGCTGGTTTATGAAGCGCTGAGGGTGGCGGTCAGTCGCGGCTTGAGAGGAGATACTACCTTTAACGTTTATGATGGCGGGAAGCCAGAACAATTTCATTTCACCTATAATGGCAGTGAAACTATCGAGACATCACTCGGTAAGTTTGAAACGGAGAAATTTACGCGCGTGCGGGAAACCAGTGCCAGAAAAACGGCCATCTGGTTTGCCACTTCTGTAAACTATTTGCCAGTACAGGTAACCCAGGAAAACGAGGGAGACGAACAGGCTACACTGACTGTTGCGGAGTTAAACCTGCTGTAGCTTCAAGTTGCATGTAAGCGTGTAAATCTTTGCAATGTCGGGAATAATAGCACCACCCATTCAGTAAAAAATTTAATTACAATAAAAATTCGGAAATAATTATGTATTCCTTTACCTCTCGCAGTGTTTGCGCTTTTCTCCTCCTGTTCTTTTGCAAGCTGGCCAATGCAGCAACCCATGAAGACGGCGGTGATATTGGCCGCATTTTGTTACCTGCAACAGCGTATGCACTTACTTTCGTCGAAGATGACAAAACCGGACGCTATGAGTTTTACCGTTCTTTTGCCAGCAATGTTGTAGCTACGCAATTATTAAAAATGACGGTACATAAAGACAGACCTGATCTTTCTGGTGATGATGCATTTCCTTCAGGTCATGCGTCTATGGCATTTCAGGCTGCCACGTTTTTGCAGCTGCGTTACGGTAAAAAATACGGCGTTCCTGCCTTCGCTGTGGCGTCTTACGTCGCGTGGACACGAGTCGATGCAGATAAGCACGATTGGGCCGATGTGGGAGCTGGTGCTGCAATTGGCGCCCTTAGCAGTTATTTTTTCACCCATAGTATTGAGGGTGTGCAAATTACGCCTGTAGCCAGCGTCGATTACAGCGGCATTTTCGTGAGCGGGACATTTTAAGCTTGCCGGTGATTTTATCAGCCGCGACTGATCGAGTGAGAGTACCGCCGCTTCTTGCAGTTTACCGCTAGCACAAGCGGTTAAGCGAAAAGCTTTGCTAAAAGGCGATAATCTTCGTAAGTTGTATAAAAACACCCCAGCACAGTGTAGCAGTACAACCTTAGTTGCGCGGGCGCAAAAATCTATAATGTGGAAGATAACGTGATGAAATGTAGATTTATTAAACAGTGTTGTGCGCTGTTGGTGCTTGTATCAAACGTCAGCTCCGCCTGGGCCGCTGTGTCGTCCACAGAAAGTAAAATAGTAAAGCATATCGACAATACGCATCCTGAAGCTGTGAAACTGCTGGAAAAGGTAGTGAACATTAACAGCGGCACCATGAATTTTGCTGGGGTTCGCCAAGTCGCCGATGTTCTGATTCCTGAATTTGAAAAGCTAGGGTTTGATGCGCGCTTTGAGGACGGTTCAGCATTTAATCGGGCAGGGCATCTCGTAGCTGAGCTCAATGGCGGGAAAGGACCAAAACTGCTGCTGATTGGACATTTAGATACCGTATTTGAACCTGACAGTCCTTTTCAAAAATTTGAATACATTAGCGATAACGTGGCGAAAGGGCCAGGAATTGCCGACATGAAAGGAGGCGATATTGTCATTTTGCAGTCGCTTCGGGCGTTGCAGGCAGCTGGTGAATTGATTGACATGAATATTATGGTAGTAATGACGGGCGATGAGGAGTTAAGCGGCCGCCCATTAACGCTATCCAAAAAGGCTCTGATTGATGGGGCAAAGTGGGCGGACATCGCGATAGGTTTTGAAAACGGTGACGGCAACCCGAAAACCGCTAATATTTCCCGGCGTGGCTCCATTGACTGGACGCTAAACGTAAAAGGTGTGCCATCCCATTCCTCACAAATATTTAAAGACGACGTAGGCGCCGGGGCCATTTATGAAGCCGCGCGGGTGTTAAATACCTTCTATACAGAACTGCGAGAAGAAAAACTGCTGACATATAATCCTGGGCGCATTATGGGTGGCACAACGGTTACTCACAACAGCACGAAAAACAGCGGCACTACTTTTGGTAAAAATAATGTGGTTGCAGAAACCGCCATCGTGACTGGTGATATCCGCGGTATTTCCGAAGAACAGGTAGCGCGGGTAAAAAATAAAATGGAAGCGATTGTGGCCAGCCATCTTCCACAAACGCAGAGTAAAATGGAATTTGGTGAAGGCTATCCGCCTTTAGCGCCTACCGAAGGCAACAAAAAACTACTCAGCATTTATAGCAACGTGAGTGAAGAGTTAGGGTTCGGCAAGGTAGAGGCGGTGGATCCTCTTAATGCTGGAGCTGCAGATGTGTCTTTTACCTCTGCCTATGTTGATATGGCTATCGATGGTTTAGGGATGAGCGGCACTGCCGGACACACCGTTGAAGAGAAGGGAAATATAGACTCTCTGTCATCACAGGCAAAACGCGCTGCCGTGTTGATGTATCGTTTAAAGAGCAACTAATTCGGCACCACACTCTTGTTTACGTAAACGTGTTGCCTGTCACTAACGCAAACTGATGTACACAGTTAACGAATCAGTAGCGCGTATCGACAGGTGAGAAAGCCTAAGTGGGATTAGGGCGATCATCATGGAATTCTGACGGTTTTATTACTGTGCGTATTTGGTGTAAATCGAGTATCAGTCACTTATTAATCTGGCTGTAATTCATACGCTTTCCAAAAGCGCAGGTGCGCTGGCAGAATGCCACGTTTAATACCTTTTCTGCCAAATGAAATACCATTGATCAGAAACAGAGTGAATTGCAGCACAAATCTAACTTAGGTTATTAAGAGCTAAATTTGGGGAAAGCGTTGATAGGGAAAATTGAGGCTCGAACATTCTTATGAAAGAAGGGGCAGGGCTGGCACTGAATAAGCACCAGCCCTTCCTTTTACTTAAAAGCTGTAGTTCACGCTGACGGTAAAGTTCCTGGGTGTTCCATAGCGGTAAGAGCTAAATTGGCCTACCTGCGAATAATACTTCTCGTCAGTAATGTTTGCGGCATTAAACTGAACATTTAGTGCATCCGAGAACTGATAACGCGCCATCAAGTTAGCAAGAACATATGCGTCTTGAGTGAATCTGTCAGGCACTCCAGCAGGATTAGTGCCGGTGGAATAGGTTTCATTTTGCCAGTTAAAGCCGCCACCAACGGTAAGTTCAGGTAACGAATCTACAAACTGATAAGTGGTAAACAGTTTAAATTGTTTAGTCGGATTATCAGTATTAATGTCCTTACCTTGTGCATCCTCAGCGTCATATTGTGAATAACCGGTGGTAATGTTCCATCCGTCAATTGGCTGACCTACGATTTCTACTTCAAAACCCACACTTTCGGTGCCTTGCGCAGGGATATAAGCAGTAAGCTGATCTGGCGTTGTACTCACGAAGTCTGGGTCGATTTGCGCTAAATTATCCTGTTCAATCTTAAATACTGCCAGCGTAGTGTGAAGGCGATCGTCCAGAAAAGCACTTTTTAAACCAATTTCAGAACTTTTACCTTCTAGAGGGTCAAGAAATCTGGCTTGTGCATCTCGTTCGCTTTGCGGTTTAAAAATTTCTGTGTAACTAGCATAAATTCTATGTTGTTCAGAAATATCGTATAACGCTCCAGCGTAAGGGATGACCTCATCTTCGTCGCCGTAATCAATATCACCACTCCAATCAAAGCCGGTGCGTAACCAGGTTGCCACCCTTGCACCTACAATAAATTTTAAGCTATCTGTCGCTGAAATTCTTGTGGCGGCATAATAGCCTTCCTGCTCAGTTTCACTACCTTGAGACTGGACTTTTTCATCAACCCACTCAGGCTCAGATAAACCGCCCCATTCGTAGAAGTTACCTACGTCAACCCGGTCAAAGCCGCCGCTCATATCACCGCCAATCGGATTCTGGGTAAAGGTATCGGCTTCCTGATCGCTATGTAATGCCCCAAGTACGAAGTCGTGAGTCTGGTTGAAAAGTTTGAAATCGCCTTTCAACTGTATATCAAAGCTGTCTTGCTCCGAATCGCCGTTACTGCGGTACCGCTGCGCGTTTAACCCAGTTCCCGTTTCTTTGTCTAAAGAGCCATAGACGTACAGCAACTTCGATGCTTTTTCGTATTTTATCTTATTGTAGTTTGCAATAATCTCCCAGCCGTTACTGAAAAAGTGATTTATGCTAGCGAAATAGTTAGTATTTTTTGTTTCCCAACGGTTCCAATCCATAGCGGTGGTTTTGGAAACGTCCCAATCGGCTTGGGTCCCGTCAGAAAAGAAAGTTGGCAGAGCTCCCCATACTGTGCCTTCAGGGTCAGTATGTTGATAACTTGCTCCTGCGCGCACCAAGGTAGAATCTGACAAGTCGGCTTCGATTACGCCGTAAAAAACGTTACTGTTGTCTTCGTAATAATCTACATGAGATTCGCCGTTCAGGTAGCGACCTACAACGCGGCCACGAATACTTCCGTCTTCATTTAGACCGGTTGATACGTCAGCAGTAAGGCGTTTTTTATTCCAGCTTCCTGTTGCTACATCTACATAACCGGTGAGTTCTTTGCTGTTGGCATGTTTGCGGACCAGGTTAATAGAAGCCGAAGGGTCGCCAACCCCAGTTAGCAGTCCGGTGGCGCCACGAACAAATTCAATGCGTTCATAAATGGCGGTGTCGGCTACAGTTTCGCCAGAATCGCCGCCTAAACTCCAGGATGTAGGCACACCATCAATTTGATAACTGTCAACGCGAAAACCGCGGGCGTAAAAGGAATTTCGAACGTTATCCGTTTCTTCAGAAGTCACACCCACGGCATTATTTACGGCTTCCAGAATAGTGGTAATATTTTGGTCCAATATTCTTTCAGAAGTAAGAATAGAAACTGATTGTGGGGTTTCACGTAATGTTAAACCTAAGCCAGTAGCAGTATCTAACGTTTGAGCAACACTGTATCTGCCGCTAACCGTTATTACCTCAAGACTGTCATTGTTTTCTTTGTTGTTATTTTCCTGATTCGCATCGGCCTGTTCAACCCTTGCCTCAGTATCTTGTTCCGCCAGAGCTATTGCTGGAGAAAGAGCAACCATGATTGCAGTAGATAAGGGAAGATAGTTAAATTTCACGAGTGTGCTCCAAAAAATTATTACCTAAGGGTTAAGAAGCGCTAAACTAACACAAATGATAAAGGTTATCATTATCATTTTTGCGGAACACGTTGATTTTCTAAAAGGTATTGTAAGGAAAACTTGCGGTTGAAGTTGGAAAGCCGATATTTGGAATAACAGGAATGACTCTGATTACAGCAAATTCGTTACAGATATTACGGTAGAAACTGCTACATTTTGCTTATACTGCCTTTAAAAACAGAAGTACTTTTTGTTTTTTAGGATGGTGAAGTAGCAAAATTGTTTAGTTGGAGAAAATATTGGACAGCTCGTCACATTCAGGCAGTCATCGCGTTCGAATGTCGCGTATGTCTGCTGAGGAAGAAAAAGCGTTACGTCTCGACTTAGCGCAAAAGTTAATGCTGGATTTTCGCTATTTCTGCGCCACAGAAAAAGACGTAAAAGATAATGCTGCTTCCGGAAAGCAACCTGTAACCGCTCTTCCTGATGATTTAGCTGATCTGGTTCAACGCAGCAGTGTAGGTGGCGTGATCCTGTTTAAAGAAAATCTTATCGACTATCAGCAGATCACGCAACTTACGCAAAGTTTACAGCGCGCAGCAATGGCGTCTGACGCCAGCCAGCCGCTATTCATTGCGATTGATCAGGAAGGCGGCCGCGTTTTTCGCACTCCACCAACCATGACCACCGACCTGCCAGGTAATATGGCAATCGGCGCAACGCTGAAGAGTCACGGTACTCACTTCGCCAGGCTTAGCGGCCAGATTTTAGCAAGAGAGCTCAAACAACTGGGAATAAACACCAACTTTGCGCCAGACATCGACGTAAATGTAAATCCACAAAATCCGGTTATTAATGTTCGTGCTTTTAGCCGATCGCCTGCCGAGGTAGCGCAACTGGGGTTAGCGCAAGCCAGTGCTATGCAGCAAGAAGGTGTACTGGCCACGTTAAAACACTTTCCCGGACATGGTGATACCAGCGAAGACAGCCATCTTGCACTGCCTATCGTTAATCATGACCGTCAGCAGATTGATGCTGTAGATCTTTATCCGTTTCGCTACATCATTAGTAAAAGCGCGCCGGCAATGGTAATGACTGCCCACATTCAGTACCCGGCGCTGGATAATTCCACACTTGTGGACAAAGCCGGTAAAGCACAAATTAAACCCGCCACGTTGTCGAAGGCAATTCTTACCGATATTTTACGTGGCGAACTTGGTTTTAACGGCATAATTGTCTCTGATGCCATGAATATGGCAGGAATCAGCAATTTTTTTGATCAGTTTGAGGCGGTGGTGGCGTCTTTTGCCGCAGGAACCGATATTGTAGTCATGCCGCTTAGCGTACATTCGCCTTCTGGTATTGCGCGCTTTTACGAGCTTCTCGATTATCTTGTGGAAGCCGTTAAACAAGGAGAGCTATCAATAGGGGAGATTACACATTCGGCGCAGCGGATTCGCGAGACAAAAAACAGATTTCAGCTTTCCACATGGCAATGGGATTCTCAAGCCGCGGCAATCGACAATCTTGCAGCACATAAAAGTATTGCCCAGCAACTTTGCGATAACGCCATTACGCTTTTAAAAGGCAGCGCTGAACAAGCAGTTATCGCGCCCAAAGACACCTTGCTCATACTGATGCCGGATGCGCCCACGACCAAAGCCGTGAGTTATTGTCTGGAAATGTATCTTCCAAACCAAAAATTTCATTGTTTAAATCTTCAGGCTCTTGAAGAAGACATGTTGCGTAAGGGAATGGAAGAAGCCAATGTGTTGATACTTGGCAGTATTACGCCCTCCCCAAGTGTAGTGGAGTTGGGAGGCATGGAAGACCGCAATAAAAACGCTCAGGTGGTGATAGGCTACCAGCAAGTGCAGGCAATGCTGCCTGACTTATTAGTTCAGACAAGCCAGCGCGGAATAAAAAATATCTTGGTTTATCTGCGCATGCCCAATGATAACTCGAATCTTAGTAAAAGCAGTGACGTGGTTCTTGCTACTTACAGCAACAGTGTTTATCCGGTAAGGCAACAGGGTAAAGATGTTTTTGTGGGAGGAGCGATTGATAGTTTAATAAAAGTGTTAAGTGGAGCGCTTAAACCGCTAGGGATTTCGCCAATGGCAGCGCGCCCTTGAGCGATCCTTTAGGATTGAGATGAGATGTTATGCTAATGCGGGTTAGTACTAAACAGTGGTGTGGAAAGGTGCACCAACAAAAAGCAGCACCGGATGATGCTGCTTTTAACGTTGAATTAAGCTGCCTTTCTAAGCAGCTATTTACATTACTTAGCTTTACCTTGCTTAGCTACAGCGTCCATCATTTTCTTGATGGCTGCAGGATCGCCTAAATATTCTCGGGAAACCGGCTTAAGATCCTTATCCAGTTCGTATACCAGCGGCACACCTGTGGGAATATTAAGTTCTAACACTTCATCTTCTGACATATCGTCCAGATATTTCACAAGAGCGCGTAAACTGTTCCCATGAGCAGCAATGATAACACGTTTGCCATTTTGGATGCTTGGACGAATCACGTCATGCCAGTAGGGAAGAACGCGTTCTATGGTCAGCTTTAAACTTTCTGCTTTAGGCAAAATGGAAGGGTCTACATTGCTGTAGCGACGGTCATGGGCAGGAAAATGGGGGCTGTCGGTATCCACTTCCGGTGGTGGTACATCAAAGCTGCGGCGCCAGATTTTTACCTGCTCTTCACCATGCTTTTCGGCAGTCTCCGCCTTATTCAGGCCAGTCAAGGCGCCATAGTGACGTTCGTTCAGACGCCAGTGGCGCTCTACAGGGATGAAGTGCTGCCCCATTTCTTCCAGCGCCAGATTAAGCGTCTTTATTGCTCGCAGCAGAACTGAAGTATAGGCTAAATCAAATTCGAATCCCGCGTCTTTTAATAGCTTTCCAGCGTTAGTTGCTTGCGCAACGCCTGCTTCAGTAAGGTCTACGTCGTGCCAGCCGGTAAAACGGTTTTCCAGATTCCACTGACTCTCGCCGTGGCGGATAAGTACCAGTTTATACATAAAAAGTTACCTTTAATCCTTAGTTGCTTGAATGCAAAATGGGTTGATGGTCACAGTGACCAGCGATGATAAGAGGTAGGCTTATCATCCTTGATCCCTCAGTAAAAATCCAGTTCCGAATCAGGTGTACTATCGTTCGTTCCAAGCAAAAATTTGGATATGCTCTGGCTGGTATGACTTATGCTTCTTCACTTACGACGTAGCATGAAAGTTAGGACATTATTTATGAGCATCAGCATGATTGTAAACAACCCTCCTCGCAAGCAAGCCAAACCTCCTATGCCAGTTGAAATGGGAGACTCAAAATGCAGACGGACGAAACAGTATCGTTTTCGGCCACGTGGCACCAGAACCGGGAGCCTGGTAAAGAAGGCTATCAAATTCTGATAAATTGTTTGTTAAACTGAAGAAAACCAGTTTTGCATACATTCTACCGCCGCCAAGGTCTTAACTGGCATTGATTCATGTTTCGGCGTAACAGCGTACACACTGTATTCTGGAAGCTTGTGCTGGGGGAAAATCTGTACAAGCTCACCATTTTTTAGGTAATGCCTGACTTCTGGTTCAGGTAAAACGCCATATCCAACGCCATCGCGTGTAAGCTGGATAAGCGCTTGCATAGAATTTACTGTTACCCGGGGTGGTGGCAACTTGTGCTCGCGCTGCTCCGTTTCCTGCACCAGCGATTCCTGTAACTGAAAGTCTTCCAATAGCTTATGCGCGATGTAGCAGTGTGTCTCCAACGCGGCTGGATTGATCTCGGTCATAGAAGCTAACTCGTGATCCCCTGCTACGCAAAGAACCCGTTGCCATGTCGCCAGATGATGGCACACCAGATTGGCGTCGTTCATGGGCTGCAGACACAGTGCAATGTCGGCACCTGAAGAAATAACATCGCCGGGTAAGTCAATGAGTTGTAGCGCGATCTTTATCTTTGGAAACTGCGAGGTAAGATGTTTTATCGGTTGAGTGAGTAAACCACCGCCAAAGCCTTCTGGCGCGATGATAGACAGCTCACCCGAGGGCGTTTGCTGGAGTTCCTCTATCTCAAGTTGCGCTTTTTTTGCCTCGCAAATTAATTTTATGCTGGAACGATAATAGATATGTCCGGCTTCAGTTAAATTGAGGCTGCGGGTATTTCGATTAAAAAGACTAAGGCCAATATCCTGTTCCAGCTTTCGCAGTTGCTGGCTAATGGCAGAGACTGTCATATGCAACGATTTTGCCGCCAGACTCATATTTCCGGTATCGGCGACCTGCACAAAAACCTGCAGTGATCGCAATAATTTTATATTCATTAGGGTTTAACGTTCCTTAAATAAACCTTTAGAAAAAATATATTGTTTACGTGCGCCCGGCAGTTTACTCTAAATAGAAATAATTCTCATTTTTTTTAAGTTTGGTGAGTTGTTAGGCCGCGATAACAACGCTCGTATGCCAGTTGAATTCGCCTGCTGATAACCCGCTTAAGGCGTGTTCAGCAAAGTAGAAAATGAATCAGGAACAAGCATAGCTCAGCGTGTACGGTAGCTGTGTATGTGGAGTATTAAATGTCTTGGATGTCCCGCCACTTCTGGAACATAAAAAATTGGCATTGGGTAAGCTCGGCGATCTGTTTGATCGGCCTGTTGTTATTTGCTGCCACGGGTATCACTCTTAATCATGCTGCGGACATTGAAAGCGAGCCGCAAATCGCAAGCATTGAAAATCTTGTGCCGGCTTCTCTGTTAAGGCAATTAAAACCATCGCGCCAATTACCGCAAACATTTTACAGTTGGTACAAGGAGACAACAGGAATGGCTTTATCTGATTCAGCGTTAATACAATGGGAGCAAAATGAATTATATGTAGCATCGCCGCGCCCCGGTGGTGATCGCTGGTTCACCGTTGCACTTGATACCGGAGAGTTTTATCAGGAGGCAACAGACAGAGGGACATTAGCCTACCTTAACGACTTGCACAAAGGCCGCAATACCGGCCCGGCATGGCGCTGGTTCATTGATATTTTTTCTGCTGCCTGCGTTGTATTTTCGCTCACTGGCTTATGGCTGTTAAAACGTTACGCGAAGGGGCGGAAGTCAACCTGGCCCCTGGTAATTGCAGGACTACTTATTCCTGTTGCTTTTTTACTTTATCCCGCACATGCAGAAGCAGACGAATTAAAAATTACGCTACCACGTATAAAGGTTGCGGAATATCACGCGCCTTATGTGGCAGTGTGGCTGGCGGACGATAAAGCTAAGCGGGTAAAAGATATTGCTGTGTGGTACGACACCCAAATGGAAAATCAAAAGGGCGAAAAATGGCTTAAGGACTTGCGTTTGTGGTGGCGTCGAAGCGGCCGGTCAGCAGAGCTGCCAATTGATGGTGTTAGCGGCGCCACCCGCCGTCCGGGAACATCCACCGTAGACCTTGATGGTACTTTTGATAACTTGCCAGCCGGAAACTATGTTCTTTACGTCGAAGCGGCGAGGGAGCTTGGCGGCAGAGAAGTGTTGAGCGTTCCTCTCACCTTACCTGTTACCACAGCAAGCACTGAAAAAGCCCAGGGTAAAAACGAAATTACCACTATAGAACTGAAAACGGAGCCTCATTCATGAAAAAATCCCTAATCATTGGCGCCAGCGCATTGTCGTTGTTGCTCGTTAGTCCTTTTACCTCTGCCCATCGAGTATGGATAAAGCCTTCAACAACTGTGGTATCAGGGGAAAACGAGTGGATCACGTTCGATGCAGCCATTGCCAATGGGATCTTTGCACCTGATCACTTTGCCATGCCACTGGAGCGTCTTAACGCTTTTTCACCGGATGGCAAAAATATTGAGCTAAAAAACCCACACAAGCTGCACTACCGTAGTGTCTTTGATCTTGAATTAACGCAGGAAGGCACCTACAAAGTGGCTTCTAGTTCTCGCAGCATTAGCGCGCGGTGGGAAGACGAAAAGGGTGAACGCCATTTTTGGCCTGGTCGAGGAGAAGTCGCGTCGCCCGCAGAATTTGAGGCCGCAGTACCCAAAGATGCTAAGAATCTTGAAGTGGTGGATTCGGCGCGCCGCGTGGAGGTTTACGTCACCTCAGGGGCACCATCTGATACAGTGCTAAAACCGACTAATAAGGGGCTGGAGCTTGTTGCCACAACGCATCCGAACGATCTCTACGTGAATGAAAATGTGGAATTCCGTTTTATCATGGATGGAGAAAGCGCTGCAGCAACTCAGGTAACAGTGGTTAAAGAAGGCGAAAAATACCGTGATACGGCAAATCCAATAGAAGTAAAAGCGGACGCTCAGGGAAAAATTTCATTGCAGTTTCCAGATCCCGGCATGTATTGGCTGGAAGCTGAATATGAAGATAATAAAGCAAAAGCACCGGCAAAAACGCGTCGGGGTACGTATGTAGTGGTGCTGGAAGTTTTGCCTATGTGATAGTGGTACTATGCAAAAAGGCAGCAAAAGCTGCCTTCTTATTCGTGCGTTTATTTATCGCCTGAAACGGCTTTTAAAAACGGCACTTTAAAGCGGTCGAAAGCCTCAACATGAGGTAGATGACCTAGCCCCTCTAACTCAACAAGTTTAATGTCCGGGTTCAGCTTCTGCACTTCCGTACCTAATTTATCATAGCGTCCTAGTTCGCGGCTTACGTTATCCTTTTTCCAGCCTCTACCTGGTGCAGTGCGGTCTCTGGTGCCCAGTATTAATGTGGTCGGAATTTTCAAATAGCGGAAGTCTTCAATTACCGGCTGAGTGAAAATCATGTCGTAGGTCAATGCATTGACTTTGGCAATAAGCGGCCAGTCAGGGCCATTAATCCAACCCACTAAAAACGTCGTATGCTCAGCAAAATCTTCGTTCCATTTGCCGTCATAGTAGTTCTTTTTTTGGTATTCAATGATGTCTTCTGGCCCTTTTTTCAGCTCGCTTTTATAAAAATAATTTACATCTTTATAATCCACATAGAGCAGGTAATTTTCCAGCCCAATAGGATTCACCAGCACTAGCCTGTCAGTAGTGTCAGCAAATAATAAAGAAAATCGTGTGGCTAACATGCCACCCATGGAATGACCTACCACTATGGTATGAGAAATATTAAGGCTGTTCAGCAACGCTTTGGTATTATTTGCCAAGGCAGCAAAGGAATACTGATAATCCGTGGGCTTAGAGGATTTGCCGAAGCCAACCTGATCCGGGATTAGCACCCCGTAGCCGTTTTCTTGAAGCAGATCCGCTGTCTGCTGCCAATACTCTCCGTTAAAGTTCTTGCCGTGCAGTAGAGTGACCACGGGCTTGCCTTCCTGTGGCGGCAGGAACATATAAGCCATCTCTACATCCATTCCCTGTGATTGAAAATTAAACTTTTTTACATCAAATGGGTAACTATAACCAGCCAGCCGTTGGTCGTATTCAACAGCGCGGGTTTGAGGTTCTTGCGCTAGTACTGGCAAGCACAAGTAAACCAGTGTCAGGCAAGAAATAAGCATTTTCATTATGTGTTGCTCCTTGGAAAATGATGGCGAGATAACCCACATCAGCTTTAGTCATTGTACCCTTTATACCGCCTATTGGCAGACCGGTTCATTTTAAACTCGCTTTCTTATCGTCTTCTTTCCCAACACCAGCGGCACAGGGCAAGAGCATGAATGAATAAAATTTCAGCAGTCTCAAGGAATAAGCGAAATTCCTCATCCGAAACGCCGTAAAATCGTCCCTGATAGCCCTGCTGGAGCATCCGCGCTCCAGAAGTCACGCTAAGAAATCTTCATTTATCGCTTAAAATCATTCGCGATCTCTCCTTGGCCAGCGGATTCTTTATTGGCAATTCAGTGTAGGAATATGAATGAATGACAATTAGGCCGCCTTGAGAAATAAGCAATATTGCTGCGGATAAACCAGAAGTGGTGAACTTGTATCGGCATGATGTAGAGCAGCACCTATAATCGCGCTAATCTTAATAAGATCGCAAGACGTGAGCGGTAACCTTGCGCTTGTGTTGAAAAAATTTCAGAGACTGAAATTAAATTAGCTTAGTGATAATTAGCACTTTTTTATTAACCCTGTTTTTTATTTTTATCGTACATATATATTCTAAAAGCATATGGGAAGGAAAAAGCGGTATGCAAAGTAATTATCATTTTTACGAACCTGTATTGGGCCACAGGCTTGCACATGATCCTTTTAACGCTATTATCGCGCCAAGACCTATCGGATGGATTTCATCCAAAGGGCGTGACGGAAACACGAACCTTGCGCCCTACAGTTTTTTTAATGCATTCAATTACACGCCGCCAATCATCGGTTTTTCAAGTGTTGGCTATAAAGACTCCGTACGCAATATCGAGCAGACGGGAGAATTCTGCTGGAATCTGGTCACCCGGCCATTAGCAGAGCAAATGAATCAGACCAGTGCGATGGTTGAAATGCACGTCGATGAATTCGAGTTGGCAGGTCTGGAAAAGACGCCATCAAAGAAAATCAGTGTACCCCATGTTGCGCAAAGCCCGGTGGTAATGGAATGCAAGAAAACCCAGATAATTCAGCTGGCAGATAAGCGAGGTCATCCCTGCAACAGTTGGTTAGTGCTGGGGGAAGTGGTTGGAGTCCATATTCGCGAAGATTTGCTAACAGACGGCATATTCCAAACCACCGTTGCCCAACCAGTTTTACGCGGTGGCGGCGCTGGCGATTATTTTACCGTAAGCGAAGAAAACCGCTTCGAGATGATGCGGCCTTAAGCAAAGCGCTTACGCCGAAGCGCATCTTGGAAAGCGGGGAGGGCATGCTAAAAGAAAGTTTGCTTAAATTTTTATGGCGAATCGTTTTTCACCCTCTTACCGCTGCTTCACACATGCCGCAGGGTGAACATCACCCATAGGCTGGCCAAATAAATGCCTACAAGCGCCAGCGAATCGACCCCCATTTTACAATACTTTACTTTTGGCCTGATAAGCATACCGCCGCAATAGACGGCAGCCATAAAAATACCGGCGGTAAGGGCAAAAGCAGCGGGTTTATCCATTTCATTTATAATTGGCCCAGAGGTAAAAGCGAGGTCGTTTGGGAAAAGCAAAAAAAGCATAATGAGGTTGCTGCCGAAAATATTGGAAATTGCCATTGTGTAGGCTTTAACTCGAACGGCAGCAATGGAGGTACTTAGTTCAGGCATGGAGGTACTTAGAGCAAGTAAAGATGCACCGACAAAGCTTTGCCCTAAACCGGTCTGTATGGCTAACGTATCTGCCAGACGAACCAGAATGACGCCAAATACTAAAATTATTGTGCCGGCTATAAGGGAGGAACTGATAAGGTATTTTCTGGATTTTTTATCAAAGCGGTTATCCCGATCATTCTGATGGGTTTCTTCGTCAGGTAAATCTACTGCGCTCCAGATATGACGGTCCTGAATTTGTTCCAGAATATACATAGCGCTGATGTAAAGCACGGCAACAACCAGGCTACCAATGCCAAAATGATAGATAAGCGTTTTATCGCCAAGCAAGTAAATAATCAATACCGCTGACATAGAGGTAACGCACAATAGCCCCGCCACAATCACCGTTGGGTTGTGAGGCCGCGAGCTTAAGGTACCATCTTTAACAAAAATATCTGCAATAGCCAGCACCAGCAGTTGTAACAGCATGCCGCCAAACATATTGTTAAGGGCTAACGCGCCTTTCCCGCCTGCCGACGCCGTTAATGTCGTCACCACCTCGGGAAGTTCTGTGGCAGTCGCTAGCAGAATTAGACCCAGAAAAGCGCGTGCAAGGTGTGTCTGTTCAGCAATGGCATCAATGCAGTAAGATAACCTGGTTCCGGCCAGCCATACGCCGCTTGCAATAACCGCAAATAAGGCGAGATTTGCGATAATGGGAAGGTCGTTAAACAATAGCTTTGTTCCATATTCCGTATTGATTTGAAATGTGACCTTTACGTAGGCCCAATCCAATTAGCAACACCCCGCACAGCACACTGGAAACGATAGCAAATAGGTCGGCGCCATATAGAAACGGCGTAACAAACAGCGCTGCGCCCAATGGAATTAACAGGAATCTCACCGCTCTTGCCGATTCAGCCAGTGCTGTTATCGCCACGGTAAGAACCAAAGATCCTACGATATGGTCGGCGTTTGCCAACGTGCCCGTTGAACCTAACGTCAGACGAGTGAACATGAGCCAGAGTCCTATGGGCAAACATAACGCCAGGTTCCATGGAATTGTCACGCCGCCGCCCACCATATCTTTAATAATAGCGATAGGACCGCGTTTAAATTCGGATTCTTCTTCTTTCCGCTCACCTTCATCGGTATCACCAGTAAAAAAGATGCGTAACAGTGGACGCCCTTGCTTCTTACGGCGATATAAAAATTCTGAAGTTGCTATCAGTTCATCTAACGAGTAAGGAATTTGAATAAGCATAGCGGCAGCGCCAATTAAACAAAGCGTACACCACGTGCCTAACACAATTGGCTGAATGATGATAAAAACGATGGAAACCGCGCCTAAGGGAACAATCATAAAGCCAAATAACATGACCAGCCAAGGCATGGTGCGCCATCTTCTGACTGAGCCCATCAAGCCTGTTAATATTTCCAGCGCATAGGTGAGGGCACCCAATCCTGCATCGGGCACCGGCCAGGCTTTTGAAACTGAAGAAGTAATGATTTCTTCGGTGCCGTTTTTCGGATTTCCTGCAACACCCGTAAAAAACGGTTCCCATACCGCGTCGATATGGCCTAACTGATACGCGCATAAATAACGGGAAATAAAAAAGCCGATAAACGCCAGAATAATAATTGGAAGCCTTTGTACCCAGCTTGATGGGTTAAACTCCCATCCTGGAGGAATATTCGGTCCGGTTTCAGCCGCCACCTGCGCCACTCCGGGCGTAGGGCGGGAGCAAACGGAGAAACCAATTACCAGCATCCCCACCAATGTGCCATTCAGGTAAGCGCCCGCAGTGGGGGCCCAAAATACCAAGGGGGCAGATAACAGCCAGAGTCCTACTGCTCCCACCGCCCAGCGCGCCAGACCCATTCGCCAGGAAAGCGCGAGGGAACCAAACACCAGCAGGGCGCCGCCAGAGGCCATATCGCTTATGCGCATCATCTGGCTTTCATAGCCCAAAATAAACGGCGCAGTTAAAAGCCAGAATGCCAACCCCAAATTAATAAAATGGGCCCAGATAAATTGGTAGTGTTGTTGACGATATTTCTCTTCATGTTCTTCACGAATGGTATTGGCATTGATGTGTTTTTCTTCTGACGTTTGCATCCAATCCGGTTTGGTTATGCCGTTTGCTTTGTACCATTTGGGCGGGTTGGCTTTTAGATTACCGATGAGATGTTCCAGCTCTTCATAAATATTGTGCTTAGGCGTCCAGCCGATTTGCTCCTTCACTTTTCGAATATCAAGGTCATAGTGATCGCTGGATAAATCAATCATAAAAGGTTTAATGAAGGGTTTCTCGCCATGATCGATTGCGTCTGGAACAATGGGTTCCGACTTCTCCTGAAGCCAGGCTCCGGGTTTAGCGACAAACTCAGGAATCTCAATGGTTTTCCATTCTTCCTCCCCATGAATGAGCTGGCCAATGCGATTCTGTAGCGCTTGATAACCCATCACGTTTTCTTCACCCGCAAGCAGTATGTTCTCACTCGGCAGGGTGGCACGCTTGTCAAGTAAAGTAGCAAACAACGCCACCATGTCATCTTTATGTAAAAAGGATTGGCCAGCCATGAGATCGCCGGAATACAACCAGCTTTTGAATTGTCTTTCGTAGATTCGGGCGATTTGGTAGCTTAACGTAGGGACGGCAGTGTGTTCATCATACAGCCCGGCCATGCGTAAAATGGTGTAGGGAATTTTACCGTGAGCTTCTTTAATGACAGCTTCAGCGTTGGCTTTGGAATCGGGATACGCCCATCCCGGGTCCAGCGGCGTTTCTTCAGTCACTTTTATGCCCGGCACCGCAGGCTCATGAACAAGCATGGTGGAAGCATAAACAAAGTGTTCAACCGTAAAGCTCTGTAGCGCCTCAAGTAGCAGTTTGGTGCCGTCAACGTTGAGTTTCTGGTAGAGGGGGTTTGGTTCGCCGGTAAAATCAAAAAATGCCGCTAAATGAATAACACTCGCTATGTTATCGCCATGGTCGCGACGCAAATTCTGCATTACCAGCTTAATGGAATCCGGCGACGTGAAGTCGCACTCGTAACTGGTATCTGCTGCATCAGCCGGTTTTAAATCAAGGCCGATAACAAAATAATTCTGCTTTAGTTTGTGGCATAGCGCTGCGCCTACATCACCGGATGCACCGGTGATCAATACTACAGGTGTTGCCTCGCTATGAACCATTGCAGACTCCTTCTAAACTGGGGGGGGAAGTTTTGAAGTGCGCACTGCTAAATCACACAGGAAACTGTTGTCACGGATAATAACGAAAGGAACAGAAGTTTGGTTCAGTCGGCAAAGTTTTTGCGCCAGCGGTTGAAATTATTCAGGTGACAAACTGGCCTTTTAATCAGATGCCGTTGTATCTGAACGTAAGGGTGTAAACCAGCCAAATCAGTACCACAGAATTCAGAAGTACCGTTAGCCAAAAGAAAAACCGGAAGGGCTGCTTTTGAGTTTTGTGTCGCAGTAGCTGCTGGGCCATTAATGCTCCCGGCCACCCACACAGCAGCGCCAGTAAATGAAGAGTATGTTCAGGTGTACGGGAGGCATCTTTTCTGGCAGCGGCCTTGTCTTTCCAGTACACCATAAAGGTTACAATACTCATCACCCCATAGGTAAGAGGTATGGGCATGGGCAGCCATCCAAACAGGGCCGGTAGCGCCAATACTATTAACAGTAGCAAAGGCAACAAAACGCCGCCTAAGCGGGTTTTTTGCTTGCGCCCTAAGGTGATAGAGCCTGAATGTTTTGACATGGCACATCCTATTTACTTTTTACTTGGTTATTCAGGCAGAGCGCTGCGTTATTGCCGATTCTAGAACACAAGCTTATATTGAGCTAAATGTTGATAAAAAGGCATGGCTTGCTGGCAGATCTTCTCCAAATTCTCGGGTAGCGCCGGTAGCGGCTTGATTGGAGTAGGTTTCAGCCCGGTGCTTGACCAGACACTGGCATACCAGTGCGATGCCCACACACCATCCGCTGCGTTTCCACCGGCCTGCCAGGTCAGCATTTTAGGGTCAAAAGCCAAACCGATTGCTGCGCACAGCGCTTTTAACCCTTTTTCAGGATCCGCGAGAATATCGTCGCTGTCGATGACAACAGGGGCTAGACCTGTGAGTGATTGTACACGAGCAAATAACTCGCACTGTTGTTTTATGCCGATATCTTCAAGCCTGGGTTCTTCCCTCTTTTGCTGGTAACTCGCAATCACCCGTGCCGGATGTCGCAGCAAAAAAACGTTTGCGAGTTCTTTAATCCAGTCGGTGGGAAATTCCGGCAGCATGTGGTGAGACATCTGCTTTTGATAAAAAACGGCCTTGCCTTCAGGAGCAGGGCTTAGCATGTTGGCTACCACTGCAGAGGGATCGGTAGGTTGTGAAGCGAGTATGGCGTCCTGCATCGGATGTACCTCTCCGCTCGCCTGCAGAAAAGCAGCATAGAAGGGTTCGTCCACCACCGCGCAATCCTCGCGGGCGGCAAAGGCATACATCATCGCAGTGGAAAGATTTCTGGGGCCAGACCACATAGCTATATGCATTATTGAGCTCCTTTTACGAGCTGATAATAGCCTTCTCTGATTCGACTGGTAATAGGGCCGGGATAATCTTCACCAATTCGACGTCCATCGATTTCTGAAACTGGCGTTTGCGCGCCAAAGGTACCGGTAAGAAAAGCTTCATCGGCCCCGTAAGTCTCCACCAGCGAAAAGTTTTTCTCATAAACAGGTATGTTCAGCTGTCTACACACGTGAATAACTTTTTGACGGGTAATGCCATTCATGCAGTAGTCTCCGGTGGAAGTCCACACTTCGTTTTTGCGTACTATGAAGAAGTTGCAGGCATTGGTGGTGTTGACAAAGCCATTCACATCCAACATCAGTGCTTCATCTGCGCCAGCCTTTTCAGCGGCAATGCAGGCCAAAATACAATTGAGTTTGGAATGACTGTTTAATTTGGGGTCCTGCGTCATCGGCAATCCCCGCATATGAGGCACGGTAGCCAATTTCATTGGGCGGGCAATAGCCGGTTTTGAGTGTTCGCAAATAATCACCAGTGTTGGCCCCGACACAGACAAGGCCGGATGCTGGAACGGCTTCTTTTTAATACCGCGGGTAAACATCAACCTGGCGTGAACGTCGGTCTCCATTTGGTTGGCTTTACGGGTTGCTTCCAGTGCAGCAATGACCTCTTCACGAGTCATTTGCAAATCTAAATCAATAGCGCGGGAGGCTTCAAATAGCCGGTCGATATGCTCATCCAAAAATGCCCATCGACCGTTGTATAAACGTAGGCCTTCCCAGATTCCGTCACCCAGCATAAAGCCGCTGTCATATACCGACACTTTGGCTTCACGCCGATGTACAATATCACCATTAACGTAAATTAAAATGTCATCGTTGCGAGCATCTTCTGCCGCAGTGTGGGTGGAAACTTCTTCGTTTATCATTCCCGTTCCTTTACAGTTTTGCTTCATACTAATCCGCCTCTATCTCCCTGCGGGCGCGGCTTTTCAGATGCGCCAATGGCGTTCGGTTTAGCCCCACTAAACCTTCACGAAATTGGCTTGTCAAAAGTTGAAAAATTATCGCGCTGAGTGAACACATATCAAGGTGGATTAGTATTATTCTGTCAAGAGCTAGCGGCTCAATCAAGGTCTCCCGACGTGTGTGATAACCAACTCGTACGGTAACGGTAGTTTAAAGAGGGAATAAATTTAAAACGTGGGAAGGGTAAAGCGAAAACCTTTTTGCAGTAACCATTTTTCAGCGTGAGCAGGAGTTTTGGTATAAAAGTGGAAATCACTATCGTAGCTGGAGCTTTGGCGGATAATACGTTCCTGCATGGCGAATTTGAATACCGTGGCTTCGTGGGTCTGATTATTCAAGGCGCACCAATCGTATATCATCTGGAAATGTTCAAGGGCTTCCATAGTAGGCATTATCCAATCGCGCATATCAATATATGCAGCCCAAGGCGCATGCTTAATCTCTTTTACCGCCTCTTGCACTTCTTTAAAAACAGTTTTGACCACGGGTGTAGACCACACCCCGCATAGACGCACACACAGTACATTGCCAATTACATCGAGTTGGTAAAGCTCTTTCCTATTTGTCATTATTAGTATGCATAAAGTGTTAGTGGCTCGGCCCTTTTAATAAAAGTCAGTATTTCACTGAATGGGCTTGTTGTAAAATTAAGGTTAAGTTTGAGAGACATATTTGTCGTGATAGAAAACTGGCTTGTCAAAAGTTAAAAACTCTCGCGCTGGGCCAGCACACATCAAGGTGGATTGGTATAATTATGATCTCCGCTTCTGTCGTAGCGTATGTTAAGTGGGAAAATAATAGAGAACTACGCACTTGTATTACCGCTACTTGTAAACATTGTTCCTTTAATCTACATCAATAAACTGATTTGCTAGCGAAACTGCACGCAATTTCCACCGCCGCCCGTTACCTTATTCAGTTCGCTGCAAATGTTCGGGTGCGTCATTTATTTTTCAGCTAAGCGCTTAGTTAAACCATACATTACAACAGGGTTTCTTCGTATGACAAAACCAGCAATATCAGCTCGCCTGCCACTTACTAACGCTGTACTTCTCGCCATTTATGGAATGGCCGCAAGCTGCGCGGGTATAAGTGCTCAAGCACAAGAAGCATCACTACCTGATGGCATTGAGCGCATCACAACAACCGGTACACGCACGGGGGTGAATCCTGACGATGTGCCTATGGTTATCAGTGCGGTCAACGCAGACAACCTGGCGCTGATAGCGCCTACACATATAGAAGAAGCGTTGAAGCTGGTGGCTGGTGCAGGGGTACAGCGTGGCAACGGACAAGAGTATTTGCCATCGTTACGCTCTGAAGTATTTTCCGGTGCCGGCGCTTGTGGCGGCATCTTGACCGCGGAAGATGGAATTCCGTTGCGGGCCGCAGGCTTCTGCAATATTAACGAGTTATTTGAAGCCCACAGCGAAATGGCCCAGCGAATCGAGGTATTGAAAGGGCCCGGCTCGGCGCTGTACGGATCAAACGCTGTACACGGTGTAATTAATGTGATTACTCCTGACACCACTCGCGGCGGCGGCATGGCAGGAATCGATTATGGCTCTTACGGTTACTCAAGATATAAGGTACGCAGCGGGAAAGATTTCGGCAACAGTGGCATTGGGATTAATGCCAGTGTTACGCGAGACACAGGTTATAGAGATGAAGAAAGCGTAGATCAGGAGAAGGTGAACATCCGTCACCGATATGAATGGGATAACGTTACCCTGACCAGCGGATTCACTTACACTAATCTTGATCAGAAAACAGCTGGTTATATTACCGGTTTTGAAAGTTATAAAGACGAGGCGTTGGCACAAACCAACGAAAATCCGGACGCGTTTCGTAAAGCTCAGTCGTTACGAGTATGGTCGCAGGCAGATTGGCAACTTGGTAATGGCGATGTGATAACGATAACGCCCTATGTACGTGATCAGGACATGGAATTTTTCATGCACTTTTTACCCGGTACGCCAATGGAGGAAAACAGCCAGACAGGTGCTGGGGTGCAGACACTTTGGCAACACCAACTGGCAAATAAGCTGACTCTGCGTACCGGGCTTGATGCCGAATATACCGAAGGTGCCTTATTGCAATACCAGGAAGGTGCGACGGAAGGATCAGACTTTCTGGTTGAAACCGTGCCTGAGGGTAAACATTATGACTACGATGTTGATGCCACACTGTATGCGCCTTTTGTGTCACTTGAGTGGGAGCAGGACGCGTGGCTGGTTACCGCAGGTTTGCGCTACGAACATATGGAATATGACTACACCAATAATATGCTCACTGGTCGCACTCGGGACGACGGCACAGAGTGTGGCATGGGCGGTTGCCGCTACAGCCGGCCGCCTAGTGGCAACGATAGTTATAGCAACGCATCACCAAAGCTGGGCTTGGTCTATCGCTATTCTCCGCAAATGCATTTTTACGCCAACCTGTCGCGAGGATACCGCGCCCCCCAGGCTACTGAGCTATACCGGTTACAGCGGGATCAGCAAGTGGCAGACCTTAAGTCTGAAACTGCCAATAATGCTGAAGTCGGAATAAAAGGTGCGCTTGATAATCTGCGCTACGTGGTTTCTGCGTATCTTATGCAGAAAGACAATTACATCTTCCGTGATAGTAATTATTTTAATGTTAATGACGGCGAGTCTAAGCATCGTGGGATAGAAGTTGAACTGGATTGGCAATTCTCGCCAAGCTGGGATATTGCTGTGGCAGCAACTTATGCCAAACATACCTATGATTACGACCAAGTTCTGTCTGATATCAATATTAATGGTAACGACATTGATACCTCTCCCAATCTGATAAGCAACATCCGGCTGGGATGGGATATGTCTGACGCCACGCGCGTTGAGCTTGAGTGGAACCACGTTAGCCAGTATTACACCGATCCTGAAAATCTGCATGAATACGAAGGGCATGACCTACTAAATTTGCGCGCCTCCTGGGCCATAACACCGGCTTTGACTGCGTTTGCGCGTGTGAACAATTTAACGGATGAAGCCTATGCAGAGCGTGCTGACTTTACCGAATTTGGCGGCGACCGCTATTTTCCCGGTCGTCCCAGAAATGTGATGGTTAGCCTGAATTACCGCTGGTAGCGTTTGTGTAGTCGGATTTCGTCTATATTTAGTAGCTTAGCGTTAGCCACTTTCGCGGCCGGCGCTGTTTTCCTGTACAATCTAAATCACAACTCTCGCGGCTTCTAACCCGTCATTCGAGCTATGTGTTAGCTGGACCTTGCTATTGCATAGCTGGAAAGATTGGTTTTAAGGAAACACCATGAAAAAAATTGTTGTCGTGGGAGGCGGAGCCGGTGGTCTTGAACTGGTAACCCATTTAAGTAAATCATTGGGTAAAAAAGGTCAGGCTGAAATTATATTAGTCGACAGAAGTCGCACTCATGTCTGGAAGCCTTTGCTGCACGAAGTGGCGGCTGGTGTCATTGACAAATATTCAGATGGCGTAGACTACCGTATGCATGCGGTGGCTCATAAGTATCAGTTTCAACTGGGTAATATGCGTCATCTTGATCGGGAGAATCGTCAGGTTGTACTCGATCCACTTTATGATGACGAAGGCGTAATCATCCTTCCGGAACGTAACATTGATTACGATTATCTTGTTTTGGCCCTAGGCAGCGTAAGTAACGATTTTGGCACGCCCGGCGTCATTGAGCATTGCTATTTTCTTGATTCACTAGTGCAGGCTGAACGCTTTCATAAAGCGCTGTTAAACCAGTTGTTACGCATTAATCAGTCTTGTGTGGATAAAAAAGAACTGCACGTAGCGATTGTCGGAGGCGGGGCGACGGGCACTGAGCTGGCTGCGCAGCTTCACCATATTGCCAATCTTGCCCGCGCATACGGCATGCCGGAAATGTCAGCTGATCGCCTTAAGATTTCCATCATCGAAGCCGGTAAGCGAATTTTGCCAGCGTTGCCCGAACGAATTGCTAATTCTGCACGGGGAGCACTAACCAAACTTGGAATAAAAGTGCTGGAAGGTACGATGGTATCGAAAGCGCAGAAAGAAGGTTTTGTGACCAGTGAAGGTGAACTGATTGAAGCCGATATGATGGTATGGTCGGCGGGCGTAAAAGCGCCGGACTTTCTGGTTAACATGAACATTTTTGAAACCAACAAAGCCAATCAGATTCTGGTGACACCAGAACTAAAAAGTACCGTTGATGAGTCAATCTATGTAATAGGCGACTGCTGCGGTTTTCAACAGCAAGATGGCAGCTGGGTGCCGCCGCGAGCGCAATCGGCTCACCAAATGGCAACCACCGCCGCTACCAACCTTATCAACACTTTTCAAAATAAGCCTTTAAAAACCTACCGTTACAAAGATTATGGATCTTTGGTGCACCTAAGTCGCTACAGTACCGTAGGAAGTCTTATGGGGTCGCTGGCAAATAGCAGTATGTTCATTGAAGGGCGGCTGGCGCGGATAGTATATGTTTCTTTATACAATATGCATCAGTTTGCCGTACATGGCCGGGTGCGAGGATTTTTTACCTTATTAAGCCGTAAGGTAAGTAACATTGTTGGGCCTAAGCTAAAACTGCATTAATGCCAATCCGCAGCGCTAGTTGCAAGGCACTTAGATAAACGCCGGCACAAGGTACGCAAATGGGGCCTGGAATAAAGCCGTAAGTTAAGGCTTCTGTGGTAAATGCTTAATGTTGTCGCTACTTATCGAGAAGCCAGGTTACCCTGAACGGGAGCTGCCGTATCTATATGGCAGCGCCATATTCAACCGCAGGATGTCTTCAAGGAAGTTGTTATTACGACGGGACGGAATCATTCTGTTCGCTAGCGACATCTTGTTGGTTCAGGCTTTGCAGCGCGCAGTGCGGTAAAAACAGGTTTGTTTAATCTCAGAGAGGCATTAAAGGGTGAGCGCCCTGAAATTACGGCCCCAATAATATTATCTATACAACGCCCATAAAAAAGGAAGTGTGGATGAAGCCATTCCATCTTATCGCCGTTGTTGTTCTCATTGTTGCCACCATGTTTTATTACAGTGGTAATACGGTTTCTGACAACGCTACAACAGATTTCCCGCAGGTAATGACGCCGGGACTCCGCGATAAGGTTGATCGAGATGATCCAGTGACAGGCAGCCGTATCCCTGATGCGGGAGGGGCTTCGGTTGTCCCGCCTCCAACCAGCGGGTTACGATCTGATCCGGTAGCTGACAGGCCAGAATCTGAAGAAGCTCGGTTGCGAGAAACCATTCGAGCCGCGGAAACAGCACAAGAACTTGAAAACCTCTTCTTTACAACGCAAGGAATAAGCAGCGAGGTATTAGAGAAAGTGCTTCAAGATAAAGAAACCTTTCAGATACTGTTAGGCACGTTATCATCAATCTCTGCCAGCACAGTTGCTAATAATCGCGCGGATAAATTGCATCATGTTATTTACAACGAAGTGTCTCCATATATTTATGCAGAAGATTATGCCTGTGCAGGCATAATTTGTGCGCTACAGTTCACTTCTCCCGAAGCAGATACCAGCAAGTTTCGCGTATTCCAACAATTTCAAAATAACCATTTTTTCACCGGCACTTTATCAAACGCTAACGGTGACACAGATTATGAAATGCTGTTTTTTGCCAAAGATAGAAGCGATGAATTTTCTTCAACACCATAGTCAAAACCATAGCCGAAATCACAGATGAAATACTTTACGTTTTCTTTTCTACTAGCGTTATCAGCCTGTTCGAACAGCGACTGGCGTACAGCGTCGCGAGAGCCAGCGGGCATTGCTCCAGCACCTTCACAAGAAAAAGACGCAGTAATAGAAGTGTACGCTGCGGATGCATTTAGCTGGCGAGGTTGGCTGGCTGTTCATACCTGGATTGCAATAAAGCCTGAGAATGCTGAGCAATATACTGTTTATGAAGTAGTGGGTTGGCACGTCCGCCATGGCTCATCAGCCTTACGTCAGTATCATACCGCTACCCCGGATCGTTACTGGTATGGCGCGAAACCTTACAAGGTGCTGTCGATTATAGGCCCAAAAGCGGGTGACCTCATTCCAAAAATAAATGAGGCAGTGAAAGAATATCCTTGGGCAGACCAATACAGGCTTTTTCCCGGCCCCAACAGTAATACATTTCCTGCCTGGGTAGGCCTGCAAGTGCCGGAACTGGAACTAAAAATGCCGCTTCGAGCCATTGGTAGCGGCTACGCAAGATAGCTTTTTGATATGAGTGACTACTGATATGCAGACCGGCACTGCTGTACCGGCCTGTAATGGAAGGTAGAATTAATTCCCTAATAACTCAAACTTTAGCCAGTTGAAATTAACATCAGCACCGGTGAAGTTAATCCGTAAGGTTTGGCTACCGCCTTCGGTAATCGTCACCTGCCCCAACGAATGCGTTACAAAGCTTTGCCAGCCGCCGGTAGCTTCCACATTGTCGGTGGCAAATTCAGCGCCATTTAACGCTACAGTATAGCCTCCTGCCCCCGTATTTGACGCCACTCGAGAGGATACCTGGTACGTACCTGCCCCCAGTGTCACCGCATACTCAAGCCATTCCCCGCTTGCTGTCCAACCTACGTTATAGCCGCTGTTAATATCGGTGGTAGGTTCAATGTCGACATCATCGTTACGATACGCACCGCCGTTGTTGCCCGCGTCACTATCGTTCCAGTTGCTATAATTTTCTGCCTCAACAACCACGCTGGTGGTGACAAGCGTTTCGCATCCGCTCTCATCTACACTGGCCCCTGCAGGCGTATTAGCGCACTGATCTACGCCATCATTAACACCGTCTCCGTCAGCGTCGCCAGCAGATGTGGTTACTACTGAGTAGGTTTGGGGCGAGGTATCCGTTACTGCACCATTTGGCTGCAAGTAGGTAAACCAATACGTGATGGTGTCACCTGCGCTTAGCCCGTTAACACGTGTCTCATTGCGTCCAGCTTCAATATTCATCCGCAGGTTCTGCTGGTTTTGGCCATTGATGGTGTAGTGGACGTCAGCCCAATCGGCAGTGTTGACAAAAAATACTATGCTGTCAGCGCTGACTTGCTCAACACCAGTAGCGCCGTCACTAATGGCACAACCATTGCCATCGACTTGTGTTCCTGCAGGAGTGTCAGGACAGTTGTCTGCGCTGTCCGCTACGCCGTCTCCGTCGGAGTCGGAATTTTGGTTCACCGGCACGGGATTATCGCTACCCAGGATAGAAAATTCCGCAACCTGAGTCATACCGCCACTGTTGTTCATCATGTTAATTCGATAGAACTGCCAGGCAGTGGTGTTACTGAAACTGAATTCCCGTGTTTGAAAGCGTGAACTGAAATCTTCATTCGACCGGCTATCAAGCGTTGTCCAGGTTACACCATCACTTGAGCCCTGAAAATTCCAACTCATAGGGTCCCGCTCGGGCGCATCGTTTGCTGAGGTTATCCGGTATCCGCTGGCAGGATACGCGAAATCCGCAGTTTGATATTGCAGCCAGGCAGAGGCATGAAATGTTAAATACTTGGTAGTAGTATCATCATCAAAGGCGTTTTCAGCGCCTTCGTTTGCCGGTGAATCGTTATGCTGGGCGGTGAATGTGCCAGGCACGTCTGTTAGATCAATGGCATTTGAGGAAGCAGGACAACCATTGTTAGCCGCATCACCCGCTGTAGTTGGACACTGATCATCATTATCGTTGATACCGTCGCCGTCACTATCTTGAACCACTGGGCCACCGCCGCCAGTCCAGACAATGTCATCTAGCGCCATTTCAAAAGCGTAGGTGGGAATTTGTCCGTCTACCGAGGCTATGTTAAAAGGGTTTGAAATTGACTGCAGCGCCACCAGTGGTCCTGCTAAATCAGATACAGGTATAACGGCTTCCGCCCAATCACCGTTTCTCACCAGCCCGTATTTGGTAGTGTTGGCGGGAAATTCAATCCAGTTTTCGTTAGTGTAGGTATCTGCAATGCCCACTTTGAACGACACATCGGCAGGAATTTTAATTTTAAAGTGCACGTCGCCATCAGCAAAATTGCTCAGATCCCGCGGTTGACGTGACTGGAAGCCGCCACCAAACCACTGGCTTGGAGAATATTGCCACGCCAATACGTTATCACCTTCATAAGGTGGTGTGGTGCCATCGGTAATAGACGTCTGATTCCACACGTAGATATCTGCATCCACACCCGGCTCCAGTTTGTTATTGGTGGGAGTATTATCGGTAAACACACCAAAGGTGCCGGTTTCTTCAGGCACCGTATTGCCAAGGAAAATTTCGCCCTGGCCGTCTAACTCGTAAATTCGGACATAATCAACCACCATTTTCGCTGGAAGTGGCGCTGTAACCTGGCCGTTGGTCTGGGCATCGGTAAAAGTACCGCCGACTGCAAGGTCCATTAGCAGATAAAAAGGCTGCTGGAATTCATTGGACTCTTCGCTGATGGTAAAAGGTTGGGAATACATCTCGTATTCGACGCCACCATCCACAATTGCAAAGCGGATCTGTGATTCCGTCCAGTACAAACGATAGGTGACAAAACGATTCGCAAGAGACGAAGATGAGAGGTGGGCGTTGTCGGTTTGCCAGGCGGTGCTGGCAGCACAGGAAGGATTACCGTCGCTACATGCCGCATCTGCGTAAAAGATCAGGTTGGAGCCCACGTAATTATTAAGTGGAGCGCCGGGAAACCCGGCGTCGGCGCGTTGTGCAGCCGACTGCCCCATTTCCATAATATCGATTTCTCCTTTTGCAGGCCAGCTTGATGTACTGGTTCCCAACATCCACAACGCCGGCCACAAACCAGTATCAACGTTTGGCGTTTTAGTACGCATTTCAATCATGCCGTACTTTATCGCCAGCTTATTGCTACTTTGAATTTTACCTGAGGTAAACGCTTTGCCGCCGGTCGCCTGATTGCGCGCTTCCAGCACCAAGCCTTTATTTCCTGGCTCGCCAGCGATATCCTGAATATAGACGTTATCCTGGGCGTACCACTGCAGTTCCTGATTGCCCCACCCACACAAGCCTTGGGCACAACCATCGCCTTCATCAATGTTCCAGATATCGGTATTAAAGCTGTTAAAGTTGTCTTCCCAAATTAGGTTTCCCACTGCAGCGTGGGACTGACTACTACAAAAAGCCAATGCGCTGGCTAGTGCAATTTTAGATAATTGTCTGGAGGAAAGCGTAATTTTCCGCATCCTGTGAATCTCCTCAGTTGAGTTAATTTCTGCTATCACGTTGTCGTTGAGCAGTGGTAATTATTCAAAACCCAAGGCATTGGCTAAAGAAAATCCATTCAAAAAGCCAGGTTTCAGATAATCTTCAAGTAGCAGTGCTAAGTGAACGATCGGCGCTTTACTGCCTTTCACATCAACAACTCACTACCAAGCTGCTAATCATTTTCCCCAAGCGCAAGGCACTTATACTTATAATTTTCAACCTTGCATTAACTTAACCGTAACATGTAAGCGCTTTCAAATAAACCTTGGTTTGTTGCTTTTGAAGATTTCAAATCAATATGGTGGCGTAGAATCAGGCTTTTCGGGGCGGAAGATCGGAAGGTGCACAGTTGAGCAGTACGCTATCTGTGCGGTTCTTTAACTTGTAAGGCGGTTAAAGTCCACTTCAGGCAGGTGCTGAAAACCGGGCTTGGCTATATAGAATCCTTGTATAAGTGAAATACCGGCGTTAACCAACCACTCAAGCTCTTCTGCAGTTTCAACGCCTTCGGCTACAGGAGTAATATTTAAGTCATCAAATAAACGAAGCATGTGAGTCAGTATTGCCTGACGGGGAAAATCCCGATGGATGTTGCGAATTAGCGCAATATCTATTTTAACGATCTGAGTTTGCAAATTGGCCAATAACCCGAGCCCGGAATAGCCGGCACCAAAATCATCTATCGCAGTAGTAAAACCAAGCTCGCTGTAACACTGAATAATCTGATTAATATGGGCGGAATTTTGAATTCTCTCTGACTCGGTGAATTCGAACATAATTTTTTCGGTAGGAAAATCATGTGTTTTTGCCGTTTCCAGAGTATTGCGGATGCATCGCTGCGGAGTAAAAACAGCGTTTGGCATAAAATTAATACTAAGAAGACAGTCGATATTCAGTTCAGCAGCCATAACAATGGCTTTCATTCGGCAGCGCTGATCAAAAGTATAAAGGTTTGCTGCATTGACTTGAGAAATAATGGAAAAAGCAGATTCTTCATTGGTGCCCCTTACCAATGCCTCATAACCGAATACCGTGGCTGTTTTTACATTTACGATAGGTTGAAAGGCCATGGTGAACTCAAAATCAAGCTGCAGGCCTTCATTACAACCCTGACAATAGTTACGGCCTTTCTGCGGAATTTTCTCTGCCATTTTACATCACACTTTTGAAGGTTCGGTTAAGTGATGAGCACCTGGGTGAAGTGCAGTATCCTGATTTTCTTTTTAAAGAACATCAGGACATACCCTTGGCTCAATTAACGCTTAAACAGCTACTGTTTAACGCTCTCGCTGGAAAAATCCTATTCAGTGTATTACTAAGCATTTTCCAGTCGGAAGCCATTTTGTCTGCCTGTTGCTGAGTGAGAACACTTCCATATTTTGCTTCACGGTCAGCTTCTACTTTGTCATAATGAAAAATCTGCATATCAACATCATTACGGTTTTTAAACGCGTCGAACATGTTGTCGATATTATGTTGCGAATCATCAACAAAAACGATGGCTTTAAACTTTCGCTGCATTTTATCCAGGATACCATTAAGCATTTCGCCTTTATTCAGTCCGCTTGTCATCAAAATACCTTCCATATAACTGACTTCGCGTTTTCGCATTTCTTTAAATACAGGTGCACTGGCCCCTAAAGGCGCAAGTGCAGAGGGCGTAAAGTCAATTCCCCTTCGCTCCAGTTCACGCTCGGTGGCAGCGCGATACTTAGGTGCGCGAGAGGTAAGAGCAACCATGGTATTGCCTTGTTGCTGCCAATTTCGGATAAGCGCGGGAACATTCTGTTCAGTCAGTTGCATCGGTGCTAATTCATAAAGTAAACCGATGGTATCTTCAAATAAACACGCCACCTTTTCATCTTCTGTGGGCTTAATCGCTAACTTTTCGCGCTGCCACTGGTACCAGATATCCCCCCCTAAATCAGACGTACTGGTAAGCAGCGTATTATCGATATCTGACACAATAAGTACCTGATCGGCGCCATACCGCTTGTTTAATGCTGTAACAGCGGCATTTACATCGTTAAAAGCACTGACCTTGGTTACCGTAGTCGGAAAGTCCTGCTGAGGTACATTGGCACAGGCGGTGACAGAGAGTGACAATACTATGGCAAGGGCCATGTTTTTGAATATGATGTGCATGGTTTCTCGTTATGTTTCGCCCAACTTATCTGCCATAACCAGATCACAATTCTTACTGTGTCTATAGTGTATACAGCTGTGGGGATAATTGGTTTGTTTTGACGACGAATTTATGACTATTTTCTCTTTCCTTGTTAGAGAAAACAAGAACCAGACTCTTCAACGACATTGTTTCTTCCTTCAGATATCTCCGCAATATTGAGCCAGATGGTGGGAATGTATCGTTTAACGGAGCGTTTTTTTCCTAACTCGCCCCTATACTAATATTGTAAATAGTAACAAGAGACGCAAATGCAAAAGTGGTTATTGCTGGTAAGCTTGCTTTTTCTGTCGCCCTGCTGGGCAGACGGTAAGCAGGATGCTGTCAGTTTTCAAACTGCTGATGTTGTTGCTGCTGGTGACTATTTGCCAGAAGAAAAAGCAGAGAAAAGTGCGACCAGCGAGCCTGACAATCCAGATACGTTGCTGTTCGGTTGGCGTGAGCTGATCGATTCGAAAGTCCGTAGTTCGTACGCTGTAACAGCTTCGGCTTCTATTTTTAAGAATCAATATCCTTCCAGTATTCGTGCTCCGCCCGTTCTCCTTATTTGATGTTCGCAATCGTGCCTGATGGCGCGTGTAGTTTGTTAGCAAAATTTGAGGAAATTATTATGCACGTTTTACCTTTATATAAAATCGAAAGCGTTGATAAATTGGTGTGGCCTGTTGCGCCTACTCGCATTACAACCCAGTCTTCGGCGTTGACAATTTTTACCGATTTTAAAGAACATATGCCCTTGGTCATTGATTCTGCCACTCAGGCGGTGGAGCTGGAAAGGCTGATGAAGCAGTCGCATGTAAAAATGAAAATAGTGCTGGATCATAGCGGGCAATTTGCAGGGATTGTGACGTTAAATGACTTATCCGAACAGCGTATCATGCAAAAAGTGGCGCATGGCGCTACGCGTAGCGAGTTGAAAGCCATTGACTTTATGCAGCCAAAGTCGATGTTGCAATCTTTTGATTACGCCCAGCTTTCGCGCTCAACGGTGGGCGATATTGTGGAAACCTTAAAGGACAGTGGCCAGCATCATTGTCTGGTTGTCGATAGGGAAGCCCATGAAATCCGCGGAATAGTGAGTGTAAGTGACATTGCAAGACTATTGCGAGTGCCATTGGATATACAGTTGCAACCTTCTTTTTCAGCATTGTCGAAAGTCATTGCCGCGTAGCTTTAAAATAAGAGTAAGAAGCACCTCCGCTTCTTACTCTTTATTAAAATCTCATGCAAATGGAGCGGATACCACAGGACGTAAACGCTGAGTAAGTGCAGGCCCGAATGAGCACGTTCGGCTAAGAAACGCTAAGCTGGTTACTCAGCAAGAATTAAACGCGATTGAAAAGCGATCGGCGTAAGTGCAGCGGCATCTTGTCGTTATTTGCTGAATACAATCTGAGGAATTCGTTTTCATTCCGGTTTAGTATAACAGCCAAATTTTATCTTCCGTATTTCGCCATCGTATATAATTAAAATCATCCCTCAGCGCGCGTTGTCTTTCGAATAGGCAATTGTTATGAAGCAGGTTCACGGCGAATATCTCATTACTTTATCAGGTAATATCCAGTTAACTCAGGCGTATGGGCCTTGGAACAAAGAATGTGTAGAGGCCTTTATCTACGATTATCGACACGAATTAGGCGAGGCTGCGACAAAAAACTGGGCTGATATTGTGGTGTTGAAGGGCGAAAGCTTGCTTGTTCCGGATGCAGAAATTCTATTACAGGAAAGCGTGCTTAGGGTGTCGCAAATCGGGCTTCAAAGAGTTGCAATCGTGACAGGTGAATCTATGGTGAAAACAACCTCACAGATGCAACTCGATAGACTTTACAGTTCAACAGGCGTGCCGCACTGCTTTTTTTATCAGTATGCCGATGCAAAGCAGTGGCTAGCCAAGTTCGGTTTTGTGACTGAGCCCCATACCGAGAATGCCCATTTAGACAAACTGGGATGACCTGATTTCCTCCGTTTGCAGCTTAATTATAACAATGTTACGTTTTCTTAACAAACTGGAATGAATATCGCAAGGGATTCTAGCAGAAGAGGGTAGGGAACGTTGGGCAAAGTGCTAAGGGTTCCTACAAATGTATTTTTAAAATCAGGAGCACGTTCCTATGACAACGACTCACAACCCGCCTGCGGTGGTAATGAAAGCATTTACCTGGGCCTATCAGGAGTTAGGTTTGACCGCAAATGAAGCCGCAGTGATGTTGGGCATAAGTGAAGTGGCAATGCACGAAACTGCTTTGGTAGGTTTTGAGGTCGAAACACCGGAAAGCGAACTCCAACTGGCTTTTATCCGTTTGTATCATTTACTCTATGCGTTGTTAGATGGGGACACTGATCTCATGGTTGACTGGTTCACGCGCACTAATCCTCATCTGAATGTCATCCCTAAAACAGTTTGCCACAATCTACCCGGCATAGAATATGTAAATGATTATTTGGAGAGCATTCAAGGAAATAAGGAGATTACGGAGGTTTCATACATTACCGCGCATCCGCCTGAGGTAGAAACGGAGTTGGTGTCTCGTTAAAGACGGTCGCTTTTCCGCCGTATTTATCCGAAGGCTGAAGGATAACTGACTTCCCCAACAGGCGCTTCTCCTTCAAACACCGCTCCTAAAAAGTGAGTGGCCGGTACATCTGGATAATAAAGTCCTGCGATTGGCCGGAATCCGAAACGTTGATAGTAAGCCGGATCGCCGAGCAGTACACAGCCTTTGGCACCTGTTTCTTTTAGCAGCTCCACAGTGCTCTGAATCAGCTTACTTCCTCCGCCTTTACTTTGCCATTCAGGTATAACTGATACCGGACCAATTCCAAACCATTTCTTTGCACCAGAGGATATCGTCACTGGCGAGACTGCAATATGGCCTATCATTTTTCCATCTTCTTCGGCAACGCGAGATAAAATAAGGCGGCCTTCTTCTCGCAGTTCATCAACAATGCGATGCTCTTTATGATTAGAAAAAGGGGCATTTTTAAAAGCAAGTTTAATAATTTCCCGAATTTCAGAGATATCTTCGGGTTGTTCGGGGCGAATTGTGAGAATCATTTGGCTCAGCCTGTCCTTCAGTATAGTCCTTTTTACTTGGCTCGGTCCGATGTCGTCAGGCGCTCGCCACCGCAAAACCGCGCATAGGATCAGTAGCATTGTTAGTTTTTGCCTGCGCCGACATATCACGCTGCCAGTGAGAGAAAAAATGTAAGTTTACGGTTTCGAACTTCAACTGGTGGGTAAAATAGTGTTTGAGCTGGTTCATCACTGAAAATTCACACCCGACCCAGACAGCGGGCTTGCCCTGCGGTAATTTCAAATTCATCACGCTTTTAGCCAATGTCTCCAGGGGACCAGATTTCCAGATAATCTCAACGCCCGGAGGTTTATTAACCGGCATAATGTCTTTAAGTGAGGCGACATGAATAACTGCAAAGCCTTGCGTATTTGGAGCCAGGCTCTCAAGCTGATTAGCAATGGCTGACATACCTGTGGAATCACCGGCGAACAGCACCCAATCATAGTCGGTTTTGAAACTTTTCTGTGCTACAGGCCCTTTTATTACAATAGTGTCGCCAATTTTCGCCGACTGCGCCCAGCGTGCCGCGGGTCCAGGCGCAGAGGTCGTGGGCAAAGTGGCAATATCAAGGGTTAGCAGCTTCAATTTTCTTTCCACCGTGCGGATACTGAAGCTTCGAGAACAGCAATCTGCATAATCTTCAATGGCATCCTGTAAAGGCGATCCGTCGGCATTGAACTGAAGGTTGATATAACTCCCGGGCAATACTGGAGGGAATTTACGCATGGCTGAACCGCCTAACACAATGCGCTGAATATTAGGTGTCAGGGCTTCGGTTTTCTGCACCGTCAGGCGAAACGGCCGATTCACAGGAGTCAATGCCTGAAGACCTGTGACCACTAATTTACGAAACGCATTCATTATTGGCATCCGTGATCTGCTTTCAAATATATGAAATGAAGATACCTATGCCAGAATTAGTCCAACTTTTCGAAAATCTGGATCAATTTGAACCCTCGTTGGATCGCGCCTCCCAATCCTGCTGATCTTTGCGTTTATCCAGTTTATGTTGATCTTCCGAACGGCCCTGACGCCAGTAGCTGCTTATATAGAGAGACTGGTGAGTTACCTGCTTCTCATTACGAAGTAACGCACGCATTTGACGCATGGCAGAAAATTCACAGGCTACCCAGGCCGCAGGTTCTCCCGGCAACCACTCAAGTGCGGCAACGGTGTCACTTAATGCGGACACTTTTTCATCAGTTGTCCAAATGATTTCCACTCCATCTGGCTTGCGAAGAGTTTGTTTATCATTCTCACTGGTGATGTTTAGTACAGCGTAACCTTGTGTAGCGGCGGGCAGGTTTTCCAGATGACTGGCGATGGCGGGTAAGGATGTCATATCACCTGCAAAAATAACCCAGTCAAATGTCTCGGGTAGATCTTTTGTTGAACCTGGGCCGCCTACGAGTATTTGTTCACCCGACGCTGCGCGCCGCGCCCAATCCGAAGCAGGTCCGGAATGCCCGCCTTCCCCATGTAGTGCCATATCCACGGTTAACGTTTTGTTGGCTTTATCTAATGCGCGGATGGTGTAGGTGCGCATTTGCGTCTGCTCGCGATCGGTTTCAGGAGTCGTCACGGGGTTGCCATCAAAGTCGAAAAGAAATTTGATATAACTGCCGGGCGAGACATCAGGATAACTTGCTAAATCATCTCCAATTAGAGTAAGCCGCCGCATATTGTCAGTAAGAATTTCATTGGTATCTACAGTCAACAGGATGGGTTTTCTTTGCATATTATTTCTCTAATCATTCTAAATGATAACTATTATCATAGGTAATGGAAAAAGTAGCACGTTATATGCGATGAAACCTGAGTTACGTGAGAATAAAAGAGACAAAAAAAAAAGGGGCACTTAACAGGCCCCTATCGGTTTAATGACCGAAACTTTGGAATACACATGGAATCTTAAACAGCCAAGAGATGGGATAGGCTGCTTAAGAGACTGCACTGTAACAAGGGCTAAATGATTTTGCGGCCTGGAATATGATACTTAGGTATAATATCATATACCAATTGGTGGAGCTACGTGTCAGCGATAATATGTGGCGTATTGCTTCGCTATTCTTACTTGAAGTTATACTAATCCACATTGTTGCGGATTGTTAGTAATCATCAATGCGTGCAGCCATTCCATAAATAGAACCAGACGTTTAGGTAACTGTCGTCGAGAAGGATAAAGTACATTTACCGGCATGGGCTCGGCTTCATATTGCGGTAAAAAGGAAATAAGCTGGCCGGATTTCAAGTATTTCAATACTCCCATGGCGGGAATTTGTGCAATGCCCAAACCGTGTAAGCAGGCAGACAACTAGGCGTCGGTGCCGTTTACCGCCAGACTGCTGGCCATGGAGTAGTGGTGCAACTGATCATTTTTGATATATTCAAATATGGCATCGCCAGCCGTTAGCGGGGGCGAATAATCGATAAGACGGTGGCGAGAAAGTGCCTCTAAAGAATCGGGAACTCCGTATAGCTGGGCGTAGCCGGGGCTAACACAATTGATGATTCGATACCGAGTAAGTGGTTTGGCAATTAACGAGCTATCGAAAAGTTTTCCTACGCGAATAGCGCAATCAATGCCTTCTTTAACCAGATCCACCCGATGATCAGCGCTGCTTATTTTGAACTGCAACCGAGGGTAGGTCTGACTAAAGTCGTGCAAATGTGGAAGGACCACAGTAGACGCAAAGCGGCTTGGCATATCCACGCGCAGTACGCCTTTTACTTCATCCCGTGTATGTTGAAACTGGCTTTCCAGCGCATCCAGTTCAGCTAAGATATTGCGACACTGAGGCAGATAGGCCTCACCATCTTGTGTCAGTCGTACGCTACGCGTACTTCGATGAAGCAATCGCGTGCCGAGCGAATTTTCTAAGCCTTGAATAGCGCTGGAAATGCTGGACTTAGGCAACCCTAATGATTCCGCAGCTTTGGTAAAACTGCCTGAATTCGCCACCAACACAAACCGTCGCATTGCCTCCAGTTTATCCATATTTATTCGATTGTGCGTTTTTGATGAACAATGTTATCACTTGTACCGGGTTTCCTGATAACAGTAAACCACCTAGTCTTAACCTGCATATCATTTACAGGAGAACATTATGACTACACTTGCACTTATTACTGGCGGTAGCCGTGGTTTAGGAAAAAATACGGCGCTTGCTTTGGCGGACAGTGGTACTGACATCATCATTACCTACCATAGTAACGAAGCCGCAGCAAAAGAGGTGGTTACACGAATTCAAAATAAAGGACGCCAAGCACAGGCGTTACAATTGGATACTCGCGATATTGCTGCTTTGGACGATTTTATCAGCCGTCTAAAGGCATTGATGAGCAATGATTTTGGTTGTAAGAATGTCAATTATCTCGTGAATAATGCTGGCTCAGGGGTGCATGCGATGATGGCAGAAGCCTCAGAAGAGATACTTGATGATATGTTAAATGTACATGTAAAGGGGCCATTTTTCCTGACGCAAAAAATGTTGCCAGTTATGGCCGATGGTGGCCGTATCCTGAACATCTCATCTGGCTTAACGCGTTTTTCTTTTCCTGGCTCCGGCCCCTACGCTATGGCTAAAGGTGCTGTTGAAGTAATGACGCGATATATGGCAAAAGAGCTTGGCGAGCGGGGGATCCGCGTTAATACGTTAGCGCCGGGCGCTATTGAAACCGACTTTCGTGGCGGCGCTGTACGAGACAACAAGGAGATGAATGCGATGATCGCTTCTCAAACGGCACTGGGGCGGGTAGGTCTGCCCGACGACATCGGCGGTGCCATAAAGATGTTATTGAGCAGCGAAGCGGGTTGGATCAACGGCCAGCGTATTGAAGCCTCTGGCGGTATGATGCTTTAAGTTGGCTAAGCTGCACGTTCTGGTTATTAACTAACAGCCGTTCGTGATTGTGCTATCCATAGAAAGGCAAACGAATACATCATTCAGAACCCTGTGTATACACTGTGCAATACATGGATGCTGCGGCACAGCGATCAAAGAAGGTTTATAGCCTGTTGTGAATGATGTCGTCGTTATGACTCATAGCCAGGAAAGTCATTTAGATAAAGGGGAGCGTTCTGTCTGCATATCTGCCTCACAATACATCGCTGTAAGGACGTGTCTCTTCAACGATGAAAGCAATGGGTGTTGTTTAATTTCCCGGAAGATTGGAAATTCCATTTTGTCTTTGGCATCATGTGCGCCCCTCAGTAGATCAAGGGATTGAATTTATGATAAAAATACTGATATTACTGCTCGCTACATTATCGATTTCAAGCTGTTCACAGCGGCCAAGCTATAAGTCTATGCAGGAGAATTTTATCGCGCACAAAGCGACGTTTATTATGATTGCTAAAATGGCTTGTGACATTGGAAAAGAGCAATCCGTAAGCCGCTACTCGCTTGAGGGACAGTCCGAAAGAGAAGATGTTGTGCTGGAGCTTGCCGACACCTTGGGGATCAACAGCATAACGTACCAGAAAAAGTCGGAAAATTGCACGCTGCTGATGCCGGTTTGGGAAGACGATTCTACAGAAATACAGCAACAATTCGCCTATCGTTACAACATTTCCGAGCCGCGCCATTTTGATGCCGAATTCCATCAGTATGATGCTATCGCTTCGCGTATTTCTGAAGGAAAAGCCGATGAAGTTGCTTTTGATATGAAGCTTGCCAAACGGTGGTTCTTCTCTTTGCTTTATCGAAGCAAGCTTCATAGAAGTGTCGCAAATTAAATTTTTCTTTTGCTTATACTATTGCTCTATCTCTGAGTTAAACACACATCAATGAGGGTTAGTATTTTTTCGGATATTTCCCCGGCACCAGTATAAATTACTTTTACGGCCAAAAAAAAGCACCCGCCATAAAGCGGGTGAAAATCAGAGGTATTGATAGGCCTAGGACGGCCTGGAGGGGAGATTAACTGTCAACAGACAGTTCACTTACGACGTCCTCAACGTCATCAGTGTTCTTCGCAATGGCTATAGCCAAATCCCGTTCGCTTTCGGATTTCACTTTGCCTGATAAGGTAACAATCCCTTGTTGAGCGCGGACTTCTATGTCACCACCAGATAATTTAGACTCAAGGAGTAGGCGTGCTTTTATCACTGTCACTACTTTTGCATCCTGCAATTCCCCGGCGAACGATTTCCATTCATCGTCATGATTTTCTGGTGTAACAACGGTTAATCGGTTATCAACTCTGACTACTCCTTTTAGCGACTCCACCAATTCCGTGGCAAGTGCTTTGTCAACTTCAGTGTCAACTTTTCCGGTTAATATAACCGTGCCATCCCTGACATCCGTGTTAATGTCAAACGTGTTGAGTTTTCCGTTGAATAACAATGTCGCTTCTGCTTTGCCATCTATCCATGCATCCTTGGCCGACGCTTTCCATTCATTTCGCGATTCGTCAGCTAGCACCGGCAGAGAAGACATAGCAAACGTAGCGATCATTGCTAAAGAAAGAATATTCCTTTTCATTGCTATATCCTGTTATTCAAATATCCGTTATTTATCATAAAGCTATATCTGTGCCACATTTTTCTTATCATAAGTTTACGCAGTAACACCTTGAAACAAATGATTTTTTCCATATTTGTGTCTTTACGCTCTGAAACTTCAGGTAGGATCTGTGAAGATTTTACTCAGTGGTGTGTCGTTTCTTTCATACACTTTCTCACTATGGTTGAGAAAACAAAAAATAGTCTTTCAATGATGTAGAAACTCTCGGAATTTGCCAACTGAGCCAAGGCATCTTACTATTCTAAATTGCTCCATTTACAGACTCTGGACGAACGATGTTCAATAACCACTTAAAGGCAGAAATAATACAGTTAAAGGAAGAGCTTTTTCATTTACGCCAGATCCGGGAGAGCTTAGATACTGAAATGATTTATGTCCGTTTGGACAATCAGGGCGGTGTAGAATACGTAAATGAGAGTTTTAAAAAAGAACTAGGCTATCAGGATAAGGACATCGTGGGTAAAAAATTCCTACAGTTTGTGCCAGATATCGCAAGGTCAACTCCTCATTTTAAAAAGTTTGCCGCCTCTCTGAAAGATGCTTCTCATTATGCCGGTGTGGTGCAGTTTCTGAAGCGGGATAACAAAGAAGGATGGCTACGAACCATTATGCAGCCAGTCCTAAGCTCTCAAGGGGTGGTCAAATATTTTACCCTTCATTGCAGTGATCTCACACGTACAATTAAAACGTCGCTGGAGCATGAAAACCTTGTACAGGCTTTAACTCGTTCAACAGCGGTCATTGAATTTGATCTGGAAGGAAAAATTTTAACAGCCAATGATGCGTTTTTAAGTGCAATGAAATACCGATTGGAAGATGTAAAAGGAAAACATCACAGAATTTTCTGTGAACCTGAAGAGTACAATTCCAGTGATTACGAGAATTTTTGGAACCGGCTACGGAATGGCCAGTTCGTTGCAGATCGTTTTAAACGGATAGATAAGCAAGGTAATGCTGTTTGGCTCGAAGCCTCTTATAACCCGGTAGCTGATAGTCATAAGCGGTTATATAAGGTGGTAAAGTTTGCCACTGTAATTACTCCTCAGGTGGAAAGAGAGCTGGCTGTCTCACAAGCAGCAGATATTGCTTTTCACACGTCGAATCGCACTGATGACGCCGCTAAGCGAGGTCGGAAAGTGACTAATGAGCTGGTCGAAGCAATGAATGTTCTGGCTAGGCAAATGGAATCAGCCAGTAGTGGCATCGGTGCGCTGGATGAGCAGTCAGTGAAAATAAGCAAAATTATAAGCAGTATCAGCAGCATTGCCGATCAGACCAATTTGTTAGCACTTAATGCCGCAATAGAGGCCGCGCGGGCTGGAGACCAAGGCAGAGGCTTTGCTGTGGTAGCAGATGAAGTCAGACAGCTGGCGTCTCGCACCACATCCTCTACCGAAGAAATTGTTTCGGTAGTGCAACATAATCAAACGTTGGCAGCAGAGGCCGTGTCGTTGGTAAATCAAGGTAAGGCTCAGGCAGAACACGGCTTAGCGCTAGCTAGTAGCGCAGGTAGTGTAATTCAAGAAATTCAGCAAGGCGCTCAAGAAGTGGTTGATGCTGTAGGCCAATTCGCGGACCATCTCAAAGAATAATTTGCTGAGAGGGTGATACTCTCACTTTTTTTTAAAAACGATAGCGCTGCAGGATGTTGTATTCCAGCGCTCTACTTATTTAAGCCGCCGATATTTACCCCGTGGCCATTACCTCTTCTCGCGCTGAATGAGTTCACATCAAGGTAGATTAGTAAGGCAGCATTAAAAAACAAGTAAAAATCTCTTTCCCGACACGCTGTAAAATCGGCTCTGCTGGTGCCCCCATGCACCAAGACTTCGGCTAATAATTATTCACTGATTGTTTAAAAAACATTCGCGATCTCCTGCCCGCATTCTCTTATCAGCCTAAGAACAAAGACCTGGCACCGCCACATTTTAACAATATAAATTATTGCTTAGCGTACTAACTATATGGTATTTTAATTAGCACGCTAAGTAATTGAGGAGGTTCCATGGAAAGCCAAATAGGGTGGTTATTATCCCGAGCTGCTTATGGATGGCGAAACGCAGTTGATCATTACATGGCGGAAATAGGCCTGACACAGTCACGCTGGATGGCAATGCTTCATTTAGATCGCCTGGGCGAAGGGTGCAGCCAAAAGGAACTTGCCGATACGATGGGAATTGAACAGCCTTCCATTTTGCGCACTCTTAATAATTTGGAAGAGGCCGGCATAGTGGAGCGGCGTAATTGTGCGCAAGACGCCAGACGCAAAACGCTCTGGTTTACAGTGAAAGGGCGCGAATTACTCGAACAGGTTGAAGATAAAGCCAAAGCTGGGCGTCAGCACATGCTCGAGGGTATTTCACTCAAAGAGCGTAAAGAACTGGGCGTGCTATTAGACAAAGTGATCAGTAACTCTCAACATTTTTTAGAAGCGGAGAAAAAATGACAGCAGATGCACAATTTAACCGATGGATGAGGCGGGCGGCCGTTCTGTTCGTGTTGGTATTTGGTTACATTATGGTTGCTGATGTTACTATTCCTATGACGCCGCACTCAATGGTACAGCGCCCTGTAGTGGCCATTGCTCCAAGAGTTTCCGGTGAAGTTATTCAAGTTGCAGTAACCAACAATCAGCAAGTGGCTCAAGGAGACGTTCTATTTACTATCGATCCCCGAGATTATGAAATTGCGGTAGAAAAAGCGCAACTGGCGCTGAGTGAGGCCAAGCAGGAAAACGAAAACCTTCAGGCGCAGTTGGCCAAGGCTGAAGCGACTGTTGTTCAGGCTACGGTAAATCATGAGGAAACGGTAAGAGAACAAAAGCGGTTGAAAACGCTTTTAAGTCAGAATCTTGTAAGTCAGCAGCTGGTTGATCAAATGTCTGCTCAGGTAGATTCTGCGGCAGCAGAATTACAAGCAGCAATTCAAAGTAAAAGGTCGATTCAGGTACAACTGGGTGAGCAGGGTGATGAGAATCTTCGTGTACGAATAGCCCAAAACCAACTGCGTCAGGCCGAATTGAACCTGTCGCGAACCACAGTAACAGCGGCGGATGACGGCTTTATTTCTAATCTCCAGTTGACTCGCGGTGTTCAGGCGCAGGCAAACCAGCCCCTGATGTCGTTAGTGGTGACTGGCAAAGAACGCATTGCGGCGGATTTTCGCGAAAAAAGCCTTAATCAGATCAGCCAGGCGGCTACCGCACTTGTGGTTTTTGACGCGCTGCCCGGGAAAGTGTTCACAGGAAGGTTAACATCGAAAGATTTTGGTATTGCGGAAGGCCAGCTTTCTGCCGATGGTAAGCTGGCACAACCAGAAGAATCTGATCGCTGGGTACGAGATGCTCAGCGGGTGCGGGTATATATTGCTTTACAGGATGCTAAATTGCCGCCCTCGCTAGTGACAGGAGCCCGCGCAACGGTTCTGCTGGAAAAAAGCAGTTCAGGCTTTTTCCACTGGTTAGGTAAAACGCAGATGACTATCGTGAGTTTATTGCATTATGTCTACTGATTTTACCGTGCAGGAGCAACGTCGCCTTCTTCGAATTGCGTTTGGCGCGTGCATTGGTTTTACCATTTCGAAAGTGATGAACTGGCCCTACGGCGTTTTTTTTACCGTTTACCCTATGCTGCTTCTGGGCATGTTGCCCAAGTTTGATAGCTTGGTGGCTTTTCAGTTTTTAGGAAGCGTGACAATTACCGGAGTGGAAATTTATCTACTGAATATTTTCTTTAGTGAATCTCCACTGCTAATGACAATGGGCGTGTTTGCAGTATTTGCCGTACATTTTCGGTTTATGGCTGTGTCCTCGCATTTTATGATGTGGGCTTCAGGTCTCATTTCCTTGTCAGTGCTACTTCACTTTTCGAGTTATCCTGGCACGTCATTAAGCGATATGATGATGGCGACATTTTTGGCGACCTTAATTTCGGTATGCAGTGCAGCCTGCCTTTACTGGATTATTCCTGAAAAAGAGCCGGTGCCGATGCCGCCTAAGCAGCAATTATCAGCGCCGCAGATAAACCATCGCATGCTGATGGGCGCGTGCCTGGCTACCATCTCCTTTGTGGTATTTCAGATTTTTGACTTAAAAGATTCTTTATCTGCCCAGGTCGCCACTGTTTTGGTGCTATTTCCAATGACATACCAGGGCACACTTACCAGCGCATTCAAGCGCGCGAAGGGTGTGGCACTCGGCTGCGCATTAGGAATTACCGTACAAATTATGATGTACGACTTAATCCAGTATTTGCCGTTAGTGGTTCTGGTTATGTTTATGACCGTAATGTTTGCTGCAAAGCTTCATCTAATCGAAAGATCAGGTTCAGGGATGGGATTTGGCGCATTAACCACATTAGGCATATTATTTGGCCAGTATCTACAACCTAATGCGGATATGTTTTACAGCGGGTTATACCGGTTATCATCGGTGGTCGGCGCCCTGTGCGTTTTAATGATAGTTGCCTATTATCTTGATGGCTTTCTTAACAAATTTGCTGCCACTCAAAATACCTAGTATTGCAGGTCAATGGATACGGGATAACTACTTGACGGTACGGCAATGATTAGAGGTATAGTGATATACGTTAATCATCAGCAGGAGGCATAACGTGCACGATCACGGGCATCACGGGCACCATCATATTCCCCAAGATACCAGCCGCATTGGTTGGGCGTTTTGGCTGAATTTCATCTTCACTATTATTGAATTTATCGGTGGTTGGCTAACCAATAGTGTGGCGATCATGGCTGATGCCGTTCATGATTTGGGGGATTCACTTTCCATTGGCCTTGCCTGGTATTTGGGCAGGGTAGGGCACCGGCAAGCTACCGAACAATACAGTTACGGATATAAACGCTTAAGTTTATTAGGTGCACTGATAAATGGGGTGATACTAGTCATAGGTTCGGCGTGGGTATTATCAGAAGCGATCCCTCGGCTTTTGGCCCCTGAAATGCCTGGCACCGAGGGTATGATTGCCTTGGCCATACTTGGAATTGCCGTCAATGGATACGCTGCGTTTAAATTGCAAGGCGGCGGCTCCCTAAATGAAAAGGTGCTTAATTGGCATTTGCTAGAAGATGTATTGGGCTGGGTAGCCGTGTTAATTGTGGCTATTGTATTGCATTTTTATCACTGGCCTGTACTGGACCCTTTGCTGTCGGTACTGTTCACGTTATTTATTCTGTTTAATGTGTTGCGCTATGTTGTACAGACAATGAAGCTTTTTTTGCAGGCAAACCCTGACAGCGAACAACAGCGTAAGATGCGCGATGCGCTATTTGAAGTAGATCATGTAAAAGATATTCATCATATGCACTTCTGGTCTCTGGATGGCGAGCATCATGTACTGACGGCGCATCTTGTATTATCAGTAGACGCAGACGCTGTTTTGCTTAAATCGTTAAAAGAGCAGGTGGACGGCAAGCTTGCGCCTTTTTCGTTAGCGCATACTACCATTGAGTTTGAGTTGCCTGGCGAGTATTGCCGCGATGGAAATGAGCTTTATCCTGATTGTGACCATGACCATGACCATGACCATGACCATGACCATGACCAACAAAAAAGGGGCAGATAACTGCCCCTTTTCACTTTCTTTTAGGTCAAGCGCCTGATTATTTCTTGCAGTCGGCCGTATTGTCGCTTTTCGCTTCAAAACGAATATCTGAAACCCTCAAGCTGGTGGCACGCTCGCTGGTGATTAAAAGCGGCGTAAAGACTTCCCCAAACTGAGCGCCCATATCTTTTAAACAAGCAGTAGGGATGGTCACCGTTTGCCATTCTTGCGTTGGCTGTGCGTAGTCAGACAAATTAATGGCATTCTCGCAGTTTTCTTTGCAGGCAACAGAAAGCGCAAGACCTTCAGCCGTATCGCTCAACTGAATATCCATCTTCAGAGAACCGGTTTCTGTAGCGTAGTCCCGCAGATCTTCAGGAAACGGCGCAAAAAAGGCAACCTCGCCACCAGCGCTCTGCCAGGTGAGTTGCAGCGCATCTTCCTGAACCCGGCGGTCGGTGGTGCGAACTGATAAACCTGGTAATTCGAGAATATTGCTGTTCATCACCGCTTCTTCGGTACCTTTACGTGCACGTAGCTGCCAGGGCTTCTGCACGCTGAGAGCGAAGATATCATGCTGAGCAGCGGTACCATCCTCTGCCGTGTCAATGTCTACGGGCAGAGTATCAGAGAGCGTATCTTTTTCACCATACTGCAAGCCGTAGCCGTAAGGGAATAGCGGAGTTTGATCGTCTCCCCGATTCACCGTAGCCTGAGATGGCGTGGCCGGCCAGGAAAAAGATAATGCACCACTGACAGGAAACGGCGTGTCGCCTTGTGCATCTTTAAACAGAACATCGGCCACCCCGCCGCCTTCTGAACCCGGCAACCAGGCGACAACGAAAGCATCACTGGCGTTAAGTTCAGGGTTTACCCACAGCGGACGGCCAGTAATAAATACCGAAACAACGGGAATACCTTCAGCTTTTAACTTTTTCAGTAGCGCTAGATCTGATTTTTCGCCACGTTGATATTCAACGTTCGACAAGTCTCCATTACCCTCGGCATAGGGGTTTTCACCAAATACTACAATGGCGACATCTGGTTTTTCCTCATAGCTGCCGTCGGCGGAAAGGGTTGTACTGCCGCCTGCTTCACCGACTACTTCTTTGATACCGCCAAAAATGGAGGTAGCGCCAGGAAAGTCGCTGTTTTCATTGCCCGTGCCCTGCCAAGTAATGGTCCAGCCTCCGGATTGCTTGCCAATGTTGTCAGCAGCATCACCCGCTACCAGTATGTTTGCTTTCGGTGAAAGCGGCAGAATACCGCCTTTGTTTTTCAGCATTACTAAAGACTTGCGCACTGCTTCACGGGCGATAGCACGGTGTTCGTCTGAGCCAATAACGCTATTGTCAGCAGAAAGTGCGCGTTTGGCCGGTGACGGTAAATCAAATAAACCGGCCCGAATTTTTACCCGTAAAATACGACTTACTGCATCGTCTAGACGTGACTGCGGAATTTCTCCACTTTTCACCTGCGCAATCAAGTTCTCGTAAAGCGGCTTCCACGCGGCAGTAGGAACCATGTAGATATCCAAACCGGCATTAATTGCCTGAGAGCAGTTTTCGTTTGTGCAACCATCAATCTGGCCGTGACCGTTCCAATCGCCAACTACAAAGCCATCAAAGCCCATTTTGTCTTTTAACACGTTAGTCAGCAGATATTGGTTGCCGTGGATTTTTTTGCCATGCCAGCTGTTAAATGAGGCCATAACAGATTGAGCGCCAGCATTTAACCCTTGAACGTAACCTTGCGCGTGAATCTTAAACAGCGTTGCTTCATCAGCAAGATTGTCACCCTGATCGTCACCGCCTTCTGTACCACCATCACCGACGAAATGCTTAACGGTGGAAATAACGTGACGATCGTCAATATTGCCGTCGCTGATATCACCCTGTAAACCGCTAACAATAGCCCGAGCATATTTACCTACAATTTCAGGATCTTCGGAATAGCTTTCATAAGTGCGTCCCCAGCGATCGTCTCTGGCAACAGCGACAGTGGGGGCAAATATCCAGTCGATTCCTGTGGCGCGTACTTCCTCAGCAGTGGCAGTGGCAATACGGCGCACAACGTCAGGGTCGTTCATTGCACCTAAACCAATATTGTGCGGAAACAGTGTTGCGCCAATTACGTTATTGTGGCCGTGAACGGCATCTGTTCCCCACATGGTTGGAATGGTAGAGCCATCAATTGAGTCATCGACAGACGCTTGATACATCGATTCCGCCAGTGCTATCCAGTCTTCTACCGTAGCATGCTTATTATTGTTGGGAAATGCTCCTCCGCCGTTCAAATAAGAGCCAAAACCATATTTGCGCATGTCTTCCAAAGTTATATCGCGAATTTCAGGCTGGATGACCTGAGCCACTTTCTGCTCCAGCGTCATGTCGGCTAAAATAGCTTTTATTCGCTTTTCGACATCTTGCTGATTTGCGGTTTCATAATTCACCGCAGGCCAGTAGTCAGGCGCAGTGGTGTCTGATGAGGGAGGTAGCGTAGGCGTTGCCGCTGTCTTTTGACTGGTACTGTTGCAGCCAGCGAGCAGTAAAGTAACCAGCGTAGCGCTGGCGGTCTTTTTCCAGAAAGATGACTTCATTATCGAGTTCCTTTTTGTGTTGTCACAGGCGCAGAGCCAAATACGCCGTAATAAGCAATATAGACATAACAGACAAGCGGCAGCAGGAACGACAATTGCAGTCCGATTGTATCTGCAAGTACACCTTGCAACAGCGGCACGACTGCACCGCCGACAATAGCCAGACATAACAAACCTGAGCCTTTAGCGGTTTGCCGCCCAAGCCCCTTTAACGCCAGGCTGAAAATGGTCGGGAACATGATGGAGTTGAATAACCCGACAGCCAAAATTGACCACATCGCGATGGCCCCAGAAGTATTTACAGAAACCACAATCAATATGCAGGAAACCAGGCTATTAAAAGCCAGACATTTACCAGGACTGACTTTCTGCATTACCACAGCGCCGATGAAGCGGCCCACCATAGCGCCACCCCAATAATATGCCAGATAGCTAGCTGCTTGGCCTTCACTCATACTGAGCACATGAGATGAAGCAAAATAGTTTACCAAAAAGCTGCCGATGGAAACTTCTGCACCAACATAAGTGAAGATTCCCAGTACCCCGAGAACCAAATGCTTATGCCCCAGTACACTACTGTCGGGCGACGCTGCTAATTCAGCATCATTATCCTGAGTGGAAGGAAGCTTTACTTTTACCATCGCAATTGCCATCACCACAAGCACGCAGGCAAGGCCGAAATAAGGAGCAATAACGGAATTGGCATCAGTCTGTGCGCTCACTTCATCATGTGCAGCAAATAACAGCATGCCGCCGATGATGGGAGCGACAGTTGTACCCAAAGAATTAAATGCCTGAGTCATGGTAAGGCGACTCGATGCTGTTTTCGGGTCGCCCATGATAGTTACAAGCGGGTTAGCAGCCACTTGTAAAATAGTAATACCGGAGGCTAGAACAAATAGTGCGCCAAGAAACATCCAGTACTGCGCAAACATTGCCGAAGGTATGAATAGTAAACATCCTATTGCTGCAGTAAGTAAGCCCAGCCCAATTCCCTTCTGGTAACCAATTCGTTTTACCAGCAATCCCCCGGGCACAGAAATAAGAAAATACGCACCAAAGAAACAAGACTGTACCAGCATCGCCTGAGTATAGCTCAGCTCGAACAGCGCCTTAAGATGGGGGATCAGAATATCGTTCATAGCAGTAATAAAACCCCACATGAAAAACAGTGAGGTTAAGGTGCCGAGGACGAAGTTCGATGCTGAGTAAGGCGCTGACGCGTCTATTGGTGAAGATGATTCCATATAGTGTTCTCTTGTCATTAAAGGAAAACGAGCATTTTGATATTTTTAGTTTTTTTCCATTTAACAAAAAGGCTTCTTTACAGCGATTTTTGTTAAAATTGTGTTGGGAGTATATTCACAATTCAGCAAAATGCAAGCGCTTACATTTTGTGTGTAAAGTGCACACTTGTGAGGTCTCTTCGTGGGCACTGTCGCCGGCATTTGAAATTGATATTGGTTCCCGGCATCAGCGCCACTAGTAGGCAATACTAATCCGCAATGAAGTGCATCGCGAGCTGGGGTTATTTATTATAGAAAATCGATAAATATATTGGCAGTTAAACGACCCGTCGCGGGATTATCATCAATATCAGTGTCTGTGTTTACCAGCGTGGAATGTAACAAATTACCTGGATAAATGGCTAAACGATTGGGTTTGTATTCAATTTTGTCGTATAGCTCGTAATGATCGTTTGTCTCAGTGCAATAAGCCGGTAAGGGTTCCCCGAATTTCATAAAGTGCTCTTTTGTAGAATCCAAATAGACACTTTCTCGGGACGCCGTAATACTTTCGAATCCCGTCGGGCGGTGGCGAAAAAAGCCGGTATCACCATGACATCTATCACTTAGATAGTGTAAGACCGCGAAGTAATAGGGGTTAGTACTGTCAAAATGTGGTATTCGCTGCAACACGTGCAATTCTTCTGGCTGATGCGTAATCAAGGAATAGGTGGTGGCCTGTGGCTTTAGGTTCAAAGCCTCGGGGATCTTGTACAGCTCACATATCTGCAAGTATATGCTCTGCAACACCTTGATAACGTATGAACGCGGTAAGTTAGCTCTATTACCGGGGTAATAGGTGCTAGCGCGTGTGAACTGGCCAAACTCACATGCATTAGCAATAACATCTTTGGTATCCAGCAAAAAGTCATCGATGACCATAACAGGTGTCTGCTCTTTGCCAACTCTGATAATCTTAATTTCAAAATCAGGGTTAATAAGTTTTTTCTCAACTGGCATAATTTAGCTACCTACTGACTCAAACTCTCGTTGCCTGACAGTAATGCCTGATAAAATCCAGATGGTTAGGCCAATTATTCACCTTACGCTTTACCCCTGCTTTTATTGTATCGAGAAAATCCTTTAACTCTTTGTCACTCATTAAATCAACAATTGGATGGTATTGTTTGGGCATAAGACCCTGGCCCAGCATAACTTGAACCCAGGATGTCTCTCCAAAGAGTTCTTCAGCAAGTTTCAACGTTTTGCCACTTTGCTGAAATAAGTCCATTCGATGTTTTAGCGTGGTGGGTATCGACATATTTTTACAGTAGCGCCAAAAAGGCGTATCTGTTCTATCGGTAAGATGGTAGTGCAAAATCACGAAGTCTTTAATATTCTCGATTTCACTTCTGCACTGACGGTTGTATTCGTCGACTGACGCTGGGTTGATTCCCTCAGATGGGAACATTAACATAAGGCGAACTATCGACTGTTGGAATAAGTGAATGCTTGTGGATTCCAACGGTTCAATAAATCCTGATGATAACCCAATGGCCACGCAGTTTTTGTTCCAGTATTTACGGCGAGTGCCAGTACGATACTTGATTACACGAGGTTCATTGAGCAGTTTTCCTTCCACATTTTCGAGCAGTAACTGTTTGGCCTTTTCATCAGACAGGTACTTACTACAAAAAACTAATCCGTTTCCGGTACGGTTCTGTAGCGGTATGCGCCATTGCCAGCCGGCATCGTGAGCGATAGAACGTGTATAGGGAACGGCTTCGCCGACAGTTTCAGTTTGCACTGCAATGGCACTGTCGCAAGGCAACCAATGATCCCAGTGCTCATAGCCGGTATGCAGTGCTTGTTCAATTAATAAACCGCGAAAGCCACTGCAATCAATAAACAGATCCCCTTCAATCTCTTGCCCCGATGCCAGCGTTAACGATTTTATATAGCCGTTGTCTTCCCGCAGATTGACCTGGGTTATCGTACCTTCAGTGCGAACACAACCATGTCTTTGCGCCAAATTACGTAAAAACTTTGCGTAAAGGCCAGCGTCCAGGTGAAAGGCATAATTTTTGTCCTGATTAGCCAGTACGGCAAACCGTCCTTCGCGACATGCTAAATGCTCTGGGATATAGTCGCCGATTTCGGAGACCATGTTTTGCCTCAAACCCTTTAACCAAAAGTGCTGAAAACCGGCAGCCCAGCAGTCTTTCCCTAAAAAGCCAAATGAGTGAATGTAGTCCTGATTGATATCACGCCAATTCTCAAACGCTATGCCTAATTTAAAAGTGGCATTGGTCGCCGCCATAAATTCTGCTTCGTCGATACCCAGTAATTTATGTAGTACCAGTAGCGTGGGAATAGTTGCTTCGCCGACGCCAACAGTAGGAATGTCGTCTGATTCAACGAGGGTGACGTGTAAATTTTTACCTAATAATTTACTTAAAGCCGCCGCGCACATCCAGCCAGCGGTGCCGCCACCGGCAATAACAACTTTCTTAATTTGACTACTCATTGGTATCTTCCTTCAAAAGCATAGAACTGGTTCGGCTACACTTTTAGTTTATTCAGTAATTCAGCACGCAGTTTGCGCGCTTCCATGGGCGTCAGCGGCTGACTAAGCATGCCTTTCCGATCGTCGGGAATATGATCCTGATCACCGGGTTGATGTTCGAAAATATAGTGATCAAACAACGCTTTCCATGCCTTGCGTTGCGCAGGGGGAAGGTTTCTTAGACTTAAAATAGCCAACTCGAGAGCATTTTCAGGCCGTCCCATAAAGGCCGGACTATCCCGCCACCAGTGTGTAATTAATACGTTAAACGGGGTTAGCGCTTCTACATGATGCCACCACATACCCGGGAGGTATAGAGCATCTCCAGCATCCAGATCAGCAACCTGGGCTGCCTGTAGTGCTTGCTCAAATTTCGGGAATTTAGCAAAATCAGGATTGGCAAAATCCACCAGACTGATATCCCTCCCGCCAGGCGATAGCTCCATAGGTCCGACATATAAATTAGCAACTTGCTCGGGAGGAAAAAGCGTATAGCGCCGCTTACCGACAGCGCAGCATGCCAGATTGTTGGGAAAGTCATAATGGGCAGCGATGCGACTACGATTGCCAATCCAAATGTTGGTAAGCGGTTGCCATTCATCAAGTCCGGCAGAATTTTGATTGGCAAAGCCGGGCAGCCAACTATTTACCTCGGTTGAGGCAACGTAAATGGTCGGTGGAGTAGGGTCGTCTGCATGCTTAAAAATCCTATCGAGTATTTGATGTAAACTCGCTTTGACTGCTTGGCAATTAAAGCCGGACATATCATCATTATAAAAAACCCTACCTTTAATTGAGGGTTCACCGTAAGCAGTAAATACCAATTGGCCATTATATAAACTACGTAAATAATCTGCTGCTTTCTGCGGCGATTCGATTCCAGCCTGAACTATTGGCCATTCGTGAGCAAAACCTTTTAGGAGTATAGGCTCACTAGACTGCAGTACGTCCTGCGGGATCTGGCCGGGCTTACAGTCTGCTCGTTGTTGGATAGGGTTTTTTAGTGGCTGCATGATAGTAACGTCAATCTATAAACCTAATAACGCGTTTTTACGATTCATTAAATGTCGGATATTTGCTTGAGAAGCAATGGCCATATAAATGGGTTGTAAGTACTCTTGGCGGTGAAGCTGGGCAAGTTCATCTGCACTTAACTCGCTGAGCCTATCTTCATTGATAGTGTAAAAACCTAGCATTTGATATTGAGAGCCGTCATTTAACGTAATATCTAACGTAAAAGATTCGAGTAGCTCCAGTTCAATTAAGGTGTTAATAAACTTTTCACTATCTATCATGCCATGGTGAATGACTTCCAGCATATCGGCAACTGTATCCAGGTACGGGCTATTTCCGCCGTGAGGCAGGAACAGCGCTTCGCCTTTTTCAGTATTAACACGAGGATTTTCCAAATCAATATGTAACATACGTTGGCTTTTTTCTTCACCATTTTCCTGCACTTTATGAATGCCAATGGAAAAAGGTTGTCTGGCTATGGTTAACGGAATATAACCTGCGTCCCATTGGTTATCCTTTAAAAACAAATTTTCATTGTTTTCAAAGCCAAATAAAGCCACAGCGTAAAATTTCCCTGTATTGGCATCTTTGTGAAAAAACACCGGATAATAGGATTGTAAGCTTCTAAATTCTGAAGGAAAAGTAAGGGTATACCAGACGTTATCACCATAAGTTTCTGAACGCTCGATAATGACCTTTATGTCCTGGTGATCAACATTGTTTACTAATACATTTTTTGCCATAAATATTCCTGCTTATAATTCTGACTATAGCTTGTCTACTTTCATTAGATCTTGGGCAAGCCATATTTTTTTATTTTATTGAGCAACTCACGATTTCCCGGCAAAGCAGCTAATAAGTGTTTGCTATGCTGCATATTCTCAGCAAATAGCCGCTCTGCTTGTGCTGCTTTATTTTTTCTTTTTCTACCAAGTACGTCCCCACTTTCGAAGCCCATACCATACAAAATATATTGAAAACTAGCAGTGGGAAATAGCGCCTCCGTTTGCGGAATATCGTAGTGGCTAGGTGGCTGATACTGCCAAAGAGTCAGCAGTTGCTGTAACGACTCGGGAATGGTTTGATTGTCGCGGTTATCCTGCCAGTAGGCTGAATCCGTTCTTTTACTCAGTACGTAATGCAGTTTAAGAAAATCGATAATATTTTGCCAACGCTGGGAAAATTTCTGGTTAAATCGTTTTGCAACAATTTCCATATCCTGTTGAGTTCCAGGCAATTGCTCACTCAACATTTTGGCAGATAATTCAACTAAGGCTAAAGCTGAAGCTTCCAGAGGTTCAATGAACCCAGCAGACAAGCCAATTGCAACACAGTTATTTTGCCAGAACTTGCTTCGATAGCCAGGTTGAAAGCTTATTTTTCGCACCGCCACAGATTCGCTTACTTGCTGGCTTGCTGTCTGAGCAATATATTGGCGCAGCTGTTGCTCTGCGCTATCGTCAGAAATATGTTCGCTAGAATAGGTATGGCCAACACCGCGGCGCGAAGGCAAACCAATATCCCATATCCAACCTGCTGTTTGGGCTGTTGAGTGGGTAAAAGAATTGATAGGGCTATTTTCGCTGGCATAAGGCACATGGGCTGCCAGCGCTGAATCATTAAATAAAGTATGTTTACAATCAACAAAAGGTACCTTGAAATGCTGCCCTAACAACAGCGACTGACTGCCTGTGCAATCAATAAATAAATCACCGATAAGCTCGCCATGTTTGGCAGTAGCAATAGACGCAATATCGCCGTTTTCGGCGCTAGTGATGTGCGTGACATGGTCAATAACCTGCTTTACGCCTAATTTCTGAGTGCAATGCTTTTGTAAAAAGGCGCCTAACTTTGCAGCATCAAGATGATAACCGTAATTGGCGGCATAGGAATATTCAGCAGTGGAAATTTGTTTTGGCGCCAGATGCCTTTCGCTTAAGTGTCCTTGTGGACAAACGGCATTAGCAAAACTGATTTTGTCTTTATAGACTTGCCAGTATGGAGCAATATCTAATTCTTGATTACCTATCGGTAAGGTAAAGGGATGAAAGTAATGGTCGTTGCCATTTAGCCAGTTGTTAAACTGTGAGCCTTGTTTAAAACTGGCGTCGCACTCAAGAAGAAACTCGGTTTCGCTAATGCCCATTTTTTCTAAAGTGGCACGCATGGAGGGCCATGTTCCTTCACCCACACCCACAGGCGCGACAATATCTGACTCCACCAAGGTGATATTAATGGCATCATCGCCTTGCGTGTTATACTCAGCGGCAAGTACGCCTGCGGTTAACCATCCTGCGGAACCGCCCCCGACGATAACAATGTTGTTAATTTTGTCACTCATACTGCGTTACCTGAGTTTTAATTTTTCCTAAAGCCTTTTTGCATGTTTTGCCTTTCATGGTTGTCACACTTTGCTGGTTTTATAACACCTATGCATTTAAGAATTAACCAAAGAGTGAGTTAACAGTAAAAGCCTTTAGGAAAAAAGGCCACATGAACCAATTTGATTCAGCGGCCTTGATCAAGCTGCTATTAATATTCTAAGTTAAATTAGAATGTATAGCGTACACCTAAGTTATAACGGGCGCCCTGTTGCGTTACGTTTAACACCTGCGCTTCGCTGCGACCGCTTTGACGCAAATATTCGTTGGTAATGTTGATACCGTTTAAGAATAAAGTTAAACCTTCTACTTGCGGTACGTCATAACTCACGGTTAAATCTACCTGACTATAAGCTTCGGTATAGCGCGGAGACGGGCCCACATCGCCTTGGAAACCTGAAACCAGGAACTTGTCACGCCAGTTATAAGCAACACGGACCGACCAGCCATAGTTTTCATAAAAGCCCACTACGTTGGCAGTATCACTGATACCAAACTCGGCAGTTTGAGGTACACCAATAACGAAGTTGTTATAGGTGTTGTCGGTATCAACTTTGGTATAGTTAACTATGCCGCCAAACCCGGTATCCCAAAACAGGTGTTGAACCGCAAATTCAAGTCCATCAAAACCTTTCTCTTCACTTGAGTTAGAAGGTGTCTGGATTTTGAATTCAATTTCTTCATCCGTCTCGGGGTTAGCCAGTACTATGATATTGCCGGCCTCCATGTAGACGTGCTCTGGGTCGCTTTCGTGGTATGTATCATAGATATACTGACGTTGCTTAGCACCCTCGGGGCCTACTTCAGCCAATGCTTCTTCAAAATACGGACCATTGGCCGGAGTATAAACACCGAACTTAGTGGGCACGTCGATATACTCGATATCGTTAGTGACATCCTTCTTAAAATAACCCAGTGATACGTAGCTACCTTCGTCATAATACCATTCTGCCGATAGGTCATAGTTATCTGACTCCAAAGGTAACAGACCTACGGTACCGGTAGAGCCATTAAAGCCATCTATACGACCTGCTTTGGTGAGTACAGTACCAGCAATCATGTCGCCATAGCTGGGACGCCCAATGGTCTTGCTATAGGCGGCACGCAGTATTACATCCTCGACCACTTCTATATTAAAGTTAAAGCTGGGTAAAAAGTGATCGTAGCTACCGCTTTCACTTTCAAAAGTGGTCTCAGGTGCAGAAGGATCGCGTAAATAAACTTCGGAATCGCCCTGCCATTGCGCTACCATTTGGTAAACGGGTACTGCTGAGGTAGAGCTTACATCCGTATCTTCATAACGTACACCTATATGCACGTCATAATACATATCCGCAAAATCACCTTCATAATTGTACTGAAGATACACTGACTTCATTTCTTCTTTATTGTAGCGATCAGTTTGTGAGGCATAATCAGTAGATGGGCAGAAGGAGTTACCGCAATCGCCGATAGCTTGTAGGCTTAGTAGTTGAGCAGCTTGTTCACGGACACCATGAAAATCGAAATCAAAGTAGGTGTCCATAATTTCGAAATCTTCCATGCCATAAATACCCTGGAAGTCTTCAAAGTTGCCACCGCTGACATCATCGAATTGATCATAAATGCTTTCACGAGGGAAATATTTTTCGTCAAACATTCCAGCCTCGCCTTCACCACTCCAGTTACCGCGGTCAATATTTTTTGTTTGACCATGGTTTTCGGTGGTAGTTAACGCGATACCAAAATCAATACTACCCGCTTCTTCAAAAATATACTCACCGCGGAACTGAGCTTGTTTGACGTCGGCACGGTTGCGGTTGTTGATAAACGTACTACCGGTTACTAACATGTCTGAAGATTGAATGTCGTTACCACCACGAACCGCAAGTATAGGTAAGTCACCAGTAAAGTCAGTTGCTGTGGCCTGGCGCACAAAACCGGCCATAGCTAGGTTATTATTTGAGCCAAATTCATTGTTTGGTGTATTTTCAGCTGATGAATCATGGTAATCCAACTCTAGGGTTAAACTGTTATTCACTTCCCAGTTTAAATTTAGACCTAAAGATTTTGTTTCATCACGAACACCAAAATCACCCGCACCCATTGCAACGTCTTTTAGATCTGTACCATAGTCTTCTGAATAAAGTAGAGGAGTGGAGATAGGGCCATCTGTCCATACGTTTCTAGAAGGGGTAAAGTTATACCAGGCAGAAACATCATTAAACTGAGTGTCAGTATCTTTTTTAACATAGGTGTAATCTAACGTTGCAGTTAGGTTATCCATTGGGCGATATTGCAAGACTAACTGCGCATTACTGCGTTTGCGCTGTTGTTCTTCAAACTTATAAATAGTGGTTTGCGGAACAGAATAGATGTCACCTTCGCCAGGGCGATTGGTTTGGAACTCGTCTTTAGGTACGCCACCCCAGCCTGGATTAGCGCCAGGCGCACCGCTCCAATCCTGGTCAACTGTGCCTTCAAAACTGCGCCAGCCGGTGCCAACGTTAGCTTGTTGATTACCGCTTTCACGCTCTGAATAACTGGCAGAAATGGACACACCAAATTTTCCGTCATCAGAAGTATTGGAATAAATACCAGACAGCTCTGGAGTTGTACCACCGTCAGTAGCCGAGGTGTCATTGAGTACCTGTGCACTGACAGCTGCGTGTTGCCCAGGGTTATTTAAGGGGCGCGCGGTCAGAATGTTAATGGTAGCACCAATACCACCGGTGGGCACTTTGGCGTTGGAAGTTTTATACACTTCTACACCACTAACACTTTCAGCAGCAATGTTAGAAAAATCAAAGGAACGAGAGCCGGTAGTGGTTGGCAACTGTCTGCCATTTAACGTTACTAAGTTACGTGCCCCACTAAAACCGCGAACACTTACCTCACTACCTTCGCCATTAGCACGGTTAATTGATACACCGGTAATGCGCTGCAAAGATTCAGCTAGGTTAGTATCTGGAAACTTACCGATATCTTCAGCATTAATCGCATCAACAATACCGCTTGATGAACGTTTGACGTCCATGGATTTAATCATACTGCCACGGATGCCTGTAACATTGATGACTTCCACAGCATCGTTATCGTTTGAAAGCTCCTGTGCTGACAACGGCGTCATAACCATGGAACCGAGAATTAACGACAGGCTCGTCGCTAATCTACTTTTATTAAAGGTGCTAGTTTTCATGTGTGTGTCCCTTTGTGTTTGTTGACTCTACAGCAATATTTTTTGCCGTAATTTCCCCAGCTCTTACAAACTTTCAATGACTGGATTATCAATAAACGGTAAATGTAAGCGCTTTCAGGGAAAGTAAAACAAAAGTCTCAAAAGGTCAACAAATAGTTAACAAGCTGCCTAAATTTTGTATCACCTTTATGAATTCGCGTTTTTGTTGTCGCGAGGCTAACGGCGCTGGTAAGTGAATAAACCGGTTGACCGTTAGCGATTGGCTGAGCTACCTTCATTTGCAAGCATTTGTTAAGGCAGCGGTAATGGGCTTTCTGCTGCATCAACCCAATCAATAATTCGAATATCGATTGAAACGCCACATGAGAAAGTCCGGCTATTAAGGTGACGCTACGTTCTCGCGTACATATGCTTTGAAAAAAGCCGTATATTAGAATTGAAGTTAAGAGATGCGACATTGATGAGCCAGCCGCGCTTAAGTGTAAAGCCTGGTTATCGAACAATCTCAGGCAGTAACCGCTGGGCTTTACCAGCAGGAAGACAATAATGATAGAACAAGCAAGAAAGCAGCGGGTAGTTATAGCAGGCGGCGGCACGGCTGGCTGGATGGCCGCTGCGGCTATGACCCGAACGTTAGGCAAACAGGTGGATGTCACGTTAATTGAAAGCAGTGACATTGGCACTGTTGGGGTGGGCGAAGCCACTATTCCTACGCTGGTTTTCTTTCATAAACTTTTGAAAGTCAGCGAGCAAGAGTTTATGGCTGCCACCCAGGCTACCTTCAAGCTGGGAATAAACTTTGAAAACTGGAAAGAGGTAAACCAGAATTATCTACACGCTTTTGGTGTAACCGGAAAAGATTGTTGGGCTGCAGGCTTTCAGCATTTCTGGTTGAAAGGGTTGCAACAAGGCTTGAGCACAGACTTTGGTGATTACTGCCTGGAGCGGGTCGCCGCAGAAGCCGGTAAATTTGCCCATTTACCCAATAACGGGTTGAACTATGCTTATCATCTGGACGCCTCTTTATACGCCAAGTTTTTGCGTAATCTGGCCGAGAAGGAAGGTTTGCGGCGTATTGATGCTAAAATTCAGCAGGTATTCACGCGAGAAGACAACGGCTATATAGAAAGTGTCCTTCTTGATGATGGTCAAAAAATTGAGGGCGATCTATTTATTGACTGCACCGGCTTTCGCGGTTTACTGATTGAACAGACCCTGCACACCGGCTACGAAGACTGGTCGCACTGGTTGCCTTGTGATAAAGCAATTGCAGTACAAACGGAAGCGCAAGCTAGCCCTATTCCCTACACCCGCAGCATTGCTCATGAAGCTGGCTGGCAATGGCGAATTCCGTTGCAGCATCGTGTGGGTAATGGCCTGGTTTACTGTAGCCGTTATTGGTCTGATGACGAAGCCATGAGTACGTTGCTGAACAATATTGAAGGAACACCGCTTAATGAGCCTCGGGTGATTCCTTTTCGCACCGGCCGCCGCCTAAAGCAGTGGAATAAAAACTGCGTGGCGCTGGGGTTGGCAAGCGGGTTTCTTGAGCCGCTGGAATCCACCAGTATTCACCTAATTCAGCAGGGAATTGTGCGTCTGTTGCGAATGTTCCCTCATACAGAAATTCAACAAACTGATGTCGAGGAATATAACCGACAAACGGATTTTGATGTCGAGCACATTCGCGATTTCATTATTTTGCATTACCATGTTACAGAACGGAAAGATTCTCCGTTCTGGCGGCATTGTCGGCAAATGGAGGTGCCGACATCGCTGGCGCACAGAATTAAGTTGTTTAAGGAAACAGGACGCATATTTAGAGAAGCCAATGAACTGTTTGATGATTCCTGGCAACAGGTAATGATAGGGCAAGGGCTCATGCCAGCCAGCTATCATCCTATTGTTGATAACATGAGCCGGGAAGAATTAACGCATCTGTTAAGCCAAATCAGAAATAACATTACCCGCACCGTTGAGCGTTTACCTACCCATGAACAGTATTTAAAACAATACTGCCAGTAAATGCTGTGCAGGCTTCGAAACTTCGGAGCCTGCCGTTCTTGTACAAATTCAACCCATCCTGATACCTCACCACCTTATCCTTACCGCGTAAATCTTCTGAAACTTGTTGCGAAGAAAAGCTATATATCTCAATATCAAATGATAATCATTATCATTACTGTTCAAACATTGTGAAGTGTGTTTTAAGTTTCGCTGTCGCCGCTACTGTCATATCAACCGCTGTCAAAAGCGAAGATGGCATTGAAAAAGTGGTGGTGACAGGTACACGTACGCCAAAATTACTCGCCAGCTCTCCTGTTAAAGTCGATGTTATTGACGGTCAGGCCGTTGCGCGATTAAGCCGGGGCACTCTGCGTCAAGTGCTTGAAGTAATGCCTGGGGTGGTGGTTAAGCGTAGTGCCAAAGACGGTTACAACATTCAGTTAAGCGGTTTTAATGGTGACCACGTGCTGGTTCTATTAAACGGGCAGCCACTACTTGCGCCGACCGGTTCAGCAGTCGATCTGGATCAGATAAGCGTTAGCAATATTAAGCAGATTGAAATAGTTCGTGGCGCAGCTTCTGTACTTTACGGCAGCGCGGCCATGGGCGGCGTTATCAATATCATTACCGACACTCAACCTGCGTCACATTTAAAAGCAGATTGGGAGCTAGCACGAAATACGGGTAATGAAGTGGAAGGGGATGAATGGGGGCATCTTTATCGCCTTGAAGGTGCACAAAACTGGGACCACTGGCAGGCGACGTTTAACGCCCAGTCTATTGCCCAGCCGGGGTTTGATTATAACTCAGATACCATCAATCAAAATGGCGCAGAAGTCGATAAGTTATTCGCCAATGGCGGCTTACGATACAGCGAAGATGGGCTTGTAGTCAGTTGGAAATCCCGCTGGTTTAGCGAGGAAAAATACAAACCTGTGTCTGTCATACCCGGCCAGGCAGACATCATTTCCTATTTTTCCGATGTTAATCAGTGGCAGCATGATTTTCGTATCGAACAACCAAAAAACGGGTCTATTAATGCGCGCTACATCACTCACGATGAAACCAGCGGAAACACGAATGGATTAAGAAATACGTCGATTCAACTGGCCGAGCTGGAAGGTCAAAAAGTCTGGATGCGGGATAAGGTGGAGTGGGTTGGTGGTTGGGTTGTTCATCAGGATAAGCTGGACCAGATCCGTATAGATAGCACTATTCCAGAAGTCGATGATGCCTCTCGCAACAGCGTCGAAGCATATGGTCAGGGAAACTGGGAACTGCATGATAATCAGTATCTGGCGGGCGTTCGAGTGCAACGGGATTCAGACTTTGGCTGGCACCACGCTATCCGCGCCAGCGTAAGTGTACCGTTTCGGTTGGCCAATGCCCGCTGGACATGGCGCGCTGGGGTGGGTGAAAGTTATCGCGTTCCCAACTTAAAAGAACGCTACTACGTTTTTGACCACAGCAACTTAGGTTATATGGTATTGGGTAATGCCGAGTTGGTGCCAGAGACTGCGATTAGCGGCAATATGGGCCTCGCCGTAAGCTGGTGGACAAATAAAGATAGCTGGCAAGTTAACGCCGATATCAATGTCCATTATTCAGATGCTGACGACTTCATTACTACCCTTACTGATGCAGAGGCATCAGCCGAAAGTGGTTTGGATATTATGCAGTATCAGAATCTGGAGCAGGCGATTCTCTCTGGCTTCGATGCCTCTGTAGACATGACTTCCGACACCTTATCTTTGCAGCTTAACTACAGCTTCTTACACGCGCTTGACGGCAATGACAACCGTTTGCCCGAACGCCCCCGCCACCAGTTGAAAGCCTCTGCAACATGGAAGCTTCCACGGATGAGCGCCGACTGGCAGCTATATGGCGTTTATGAGGGAGATGTGGCGCCCAGCGAAAGTTATACCGGCGTGTATGAAGATACTTCCTTTACCTTGAATACCGTGTTCCAGCAGACATTAACCCCGCACTGGCAGTGGCGGCTTGGGGCAGAAAATCTACTGGATAATCATCAAAATACTGCGTTTAGTAATGCGGGATTATTTGACGCAAGAAGCCTTTCCAGCCGCCGAATTTACGCCGGTGTTACCTATCAGTTTTATTAAACAACGACAAAAGGAGTTCCTATGAAAACGCCAAGCTGGCTTTTCATCATAGCATGTATCGCAATGCTCACCGCCTGTGGTGGCTCAGGTTCAGATTCGCCTGCAACTGAGCCCACACCCCAAATCGGTTCAGACGAAGGTACCGGCAACGACGACAACACCAATCCAGTGGTAGAAGGAACTATTTACGGTCCTTACAGCACCGGCTCGGCCAGTGAACCTGCTACGGTATACTTCGATTTAGACTCAGGCGAAGTGGTGGACTTATCTGAAGCCGCGGCTGCAACAGACACTCAATGGGATATTGCGTTTCGCCGCACAGAGGTGATGGTAAATACCCATCAAGATACGGCTGTCAGCGTTTACTTTACCGGCAACAACGCAGATTTTTATGATAATGCCGGTGAACCCATTGCCAGCAGCTTCCTCAATGCAACAGTCGATAGTGAATTAGATGATTATCTTGCGGTTAAAGCCGCATCGATACCTGCGGCTGAAGAATTTATTACCGACTCAGAATCAGAGGTTATCGGCGATACCTTCTACAACTATGACATGAGCACGCATGTGGTTACCGCCGCCGATGATGTGTATTACGTAGTGGCGTCAGACGAAAATTATACCAAATTTCGTATCACTGATATCCAGACCGAAGGCCGCTTATTAGGCGAACTTATCCTTGGAATTGCGCATCAAAGCAGCCTGGATGGCGCCAGTGAATTTGCCGATGAAGTGTCTTTAAATCTAAACACGGTTGGGTGTAGCGAAGATATATATGTCGATTTTGATACTCAGCAAATCGTTACTGCGGCTGATGGCTGGGATTTATCCATTCCCTGTGGTGACGGCGCTGCTGAGTTTGCGCTAACTATTCCCGATGATGCTACGGTTTTAAAAACCGATATAGCGACCTTTGCTGGTATTGATGCCGAAGCCGCACCTTATTATGGCTTTAGCGCCAATCAGGTAACCCGCTATGCGTTTGATAATCAGCAGTGGTATTACTACGACACCACCAGCCACCTGCTTTACTCCCAGTTTGGCGTGTATCTGATCAAGGTAGGCGAGACAACATATAAATTTCAGATCACCAGTTACTATGATGATGAGGGAACATCAGGTAATTACAGCTTCCGTTTTGACCCTGTTGGTGAATAATGAAAGTTAATCTGAAAGCCGCTGCAGGATTAGTGTTGTCATTTGGTCTGTGGCTGGCTATGCCAGCGCAGGCTGAGGCTATACGAGTTGTCAGCGCTGGTGGAAGCGTAACCGAAATTATATTCGCCTTGGGTAAGGGCGATATTGTGGTAGCTACCGACAACACCAGCACGTATCCGCCTGAAGTAGAGGTTATCACCAAGCTTGGCTACTTTCGGCAGTTAAGCGCCGAGGGTGTGTTGGGGCAGCAGCCCACTCATCTTATTGGAGCTCAGGCTACTGGGCCCGACGCTATGCTTAATCAAGTTGCCGGCGCGGGAGTGAATGTCACCATTTTAGACGAGCAACGAAGTTTGGCTGGGTTGATAGAAATGATATCTGTAGTAGCGAAGCTGCTGAATGCAGATGCCGCAGGTGATGAACTAAAACGCACTATCTTGCAGGACGTTGAAGCTGCCAGAGCTCAAGCGAAAGCCGCTGATATTGCCGGTCTTACGGGTTTATTTGTGGTGGCAAACAGTGAGCGCGGTCTTACAGTGGCGGGTAACGACACCGTGCCCCAATCGCTTTTCGACGCGCTAGGAATCAGTAACGCCGCCAAGCAAGTAAACCAGTACAAGCTGATGGATAATGAATCGATTGTTAAGGCACGGCCTGACTTTATTTTAATTGCCAGTCATGCTGCAACAGACGATAGCGCCGTTACGCGCCTTTGCGACCATCCCGCACTGGCCGCCACTCCCGCTGGTCAGCATTGTACTATTGCGCCGCTCAAAAGCAGTATCGGGCTTGGCTTATCGCCTCGCTACGCGCAGGCTCTTCAGGCTGTCACGCAGATTGCCGGGCAGGCTCGCGCTGCTACTCGAGTACAAACTAAAATACGATGATTGCCCAAGCACCAGAGGTCTTACCGGACAATCGCCACTTTTACGCTCGCCATCGAGCGAGGCTGGTAGGTATTGCAGTGCTTTTCGCGCTTCTACTGCTAGCAGCTTACTTTGCGATAATGAGCGGAAACTTTCCTATTCCTTTTAGCGCATTGCTGCAGTCTTGGTTAAGGGCGGGGCCGTTGCCGACGGAACTCTCTACGCCAGCTTATATTGTAAGTCAGTTGCGTTTGCCACGAGTACTGCTTGCTGGGTTGATAGGCGCCATGTTGGGAATGTCCGGGTGTGCAATGCAAGGATTGGTAAGAAACCCGTTGGCAGATCCCGGTCTTATTGGAATTTCGGGTGGCGCTGCTGCCGCGGCAACGTTAAGTATGGCTGTATTTCCTCCAGCCATGGCTGAGTTAGCGCCATACTGGGTGACAATATGGGCGTTTGGCGGTGCACTTGCCGCAGTCTGGCTGGTAATTCGGCTTGCTAACACGCCGGCAGGATTATCTGTTGCCACTTTAATTTTAGCGGGCGTGGCAATTAACGCGCTAACCGGTACAGTGATTGGCGCGGTAAGCTACGTCGCCAGCGACGATGCCCTGCGGCAAATTTCCTATTGGACAATGGGTAGTCTGGCAGGAGCTAACTGGTCAACGCTGACAATAATTAACCCCAGATCGGCTTAAGCAACAACCATCGCATTGCGCTCAATGTCACTGATATTAAGGGATGGCTTGTTTTCTTTAAGACAATAAGCCACCAGACCAGCCATTAAATTGAGTGTAAAACCATTTATACTCCGATGCCTTGAGTGCTCAATGTATGAAATGTTCTTTAATTGGTCGTTGATAGTTTCAATAATGAAGCGCTTCGATAGCATCGCTCTGTCCCATAAAGACATCGCTTTTGCTTTCATATTTTTGCGAACCGTGGTGATAAGTTTGACGCCTTTCTCAAATAAATTAGCTTCTAATGCTTTGCTCAAATACCCTTTATCGCCATACAATTTGTCGGGTAAATGTCGAGCTAATTCTTCGACAGGTTTTGTGTCATGGACATTCCCCGTCGTCACTTTTGTCGCCACGATTTCACCCAGATGGTTCACTATCAAGTGTAGTTTAAAGCCGTAAAACCAGCCCATTGTTCCTTTTCCTCTTTGCGCTATCCCGTCAAAGGTTTTATGGCGAGGTATGCGAATGTTATGGCAAACCTTTAGGCTGGTAGAGTCAATGAATTCAATGCCTGTAGGCTTTCCCTTTAAAGTACTGAAGTAGGCACACATGGGCACAATTGTTCGCGGCATCACTTCTAAAAAGCGCGTATAACTAAGCAAATCCGGAAATGCGTTGCGATAAAATACTCTTACATATCCCGAGTAATAATTCTTAAAATCGCGATGATGTGACATGTGAAAACCGATGATGATTGTCATCATTTCACTCATTGACATACGGCACTCACGTCGTCGTCTTCTGGTGCCGTCTTCAAGTAGCTGCTTTTGCCATTGGGGAATAAACACTTTGCAAAAGTCATCGACATCGCAAAATAATTCAACTAGATTCTTCATGCCTGTTCCTTGTTGATTTGGTCATTTCTTTGTCGAAAGATCCGATCTTGGAACAGGCTTTTAGTTCAATTTCTTAAACAGGATTGGGGTTAATTACAACAACGGCCGCTGTCAGTTGCATAGGTTTATATTGCTGCCGTAGCGCCATGAACCTACTGGCCTTGGGCGAAAAAGACGCGCTGTATCTGGGCTTAAACGTCACGCGCTACAAGTCCCTGTTGCTCTGGCTAGTGGCGTTTGCAGTCGCAATGGCAACAGCGCTGTGTGGAATTATCGGCTTTGTCGGTTTAGTTGTTCCGCATATCGGCAGAACCCTGTTCGGCGTTGACCACCGTTACCTGATGCCAGTGACCGGATTGTTGGGAGCGCTGTTGCTGATTGTCGCCGACACGCTTTCCCGCGCATTGTTTCCACCTTTGGAAATACCTATTGGCATTGTCACTTCAGCAATCGGCGCGCCGTTCTTTCTATACCTGTTGTGGCAGCAAAAATCCAAATCCGGGAGGCTATTGTGAAAACGCCCGCTATCCTAAAAGTGGAAGGGCTGACTGTGAAACAAGGTAAACGGGTTTTGCTGGAAGATCTTTGCTTTACCGTTGCCAACAAAGAGTTTGTCGGCGTAATTGGAGAAAACGGCTGCGGAAAATCTTCACTCCTTGCTCATCTTAGCGGCACTGATGATACCGCTAATACCCAAGTGAGAATGAACAACCGGTTATTGAATAGCTATGATCCTAAGGAAATGGCTTGCCAGCGGGCGGTGATGCAGCAAATTACTACAGCGCCCTTCGGATTTCTGGTAGAAGAAATTTTACTGTTAGGACGTAGCCGTTATAAAGAATCCACCGCAAATGCACTGGCATTAATTAACGATGTTGCTCAATTACTTGATATCCGCCACCTGATCCCGCGCAATATACAAACCCTTTCAGGCGGTGAACGGCAACGGGTATTTTTGGCCAAGACAATACTGCAGCTGTTAAACGTGGGTACGCGTCTTCATATTGCAGATTTTACCGGTAAGCTTTTGCTGTTGGACGAACCGACTTCGGCGTTGGACATACGCCATCAAAAAGCTGTCATGGTGGCGCTACAAAGTTTAAAGCAGGCTGGGCTTGCAATAATCTGCGTTAGTCACGACATTAATTTGATTACCCCTTATTGCGACACTATTTTACTGCTCGCTAATGGCGGTTGTCTCGTGAAAGGCCCGCCAAAAGCGGTGTTGACGCAGCACTACCTTACACAATGTTTTCAAACGGAAATTGCGGTGCTGTATCGGGAAGACGGCTCACATTTTATTTCTTTTTAGAATAAGGTTTCATTATGACAATTCTTAATATTGCAATCGAGGCAAAGCACCTCTGCCGCAAAGAACATTCGGGAGTATTAAGCACTCATTCCACATCCATGCCCGGATATCCCTTCGGTTCGGTAGTTCCTTTTTTTCTTACCGCGCAGGGCGATGCCATTATCTACATTAGTAATATCGCCTTACATACACGAAATATCAAAGCTAATGATAAGGTAAGCCTGACGATTTTTGACGCTGAGCAAGACGATTCCCAGTCTAACGGACGGGTAACAATTATGGGTAACGCTGAATTGTTTGATAACGAAACAATTGCTGCGCAGTATTACCGGTTATTCCCGCAAGCACGAAAATATCAACAAACTCACGATTTTTATTTTTACAAAATCAAAACCGAGCGAGTCCGCTTTATCGGCGGGTTTGGTAAAATTCACTGGATAAATAAGGAATATTGGCAGGTAGAGGCTCAGGATTGGCATAGTGATCCCAGCAATATGATTGACCACATGAACAAGGAGCATCAGGATGCCATGCAAGCTATTTTGCAAGCCAACTTTGACGTAAAAGCTGAAAATATCACCATGAGCAGTGTGTTTCCTGAGGGCGCACATTACCTGGCTGCAGATAACTCTCCGGTGTATGTGCCATTTGCCACACCATGTGAAACGCCAACGGACGTGAGAAAAGCGCTGGTAAGACTGAGTCAGGAAGCGCGTCTTTTTCTAAGTAATACACCGCCTTGATTAGATGCATTCCTCTATCTCTGAACTAATTCCATATCAAGGTGGAGTAGTATAAGCAGAACGATGTGAATAATCCGGTTTACCATGTCCTGCCTGAAATAGGCGATGCCTGCTAGATCATGCCTTTTGCAGGCACTTCCTTCTTCTTTCTTTATCCATGGCAATGAGTGGAAAACGGTCTTATTCAGGCACCGGGGCGTTTGTTGCTATATCAACTTTCATAACGCCATAACTAAAAAATTTATGTAAACAATATGTGATAGCAAATGAAAGCGCTTACAAGTAATGGTAAAATATTAAGGTTTGAGGCGAAGCCTGTTGTTACTAGGCGCTACGAAGAAAAGACAGCCACATAAAAATTTGAGCCTGCTCCCAGCGTTTAGATTTCGCCATACTTTACATAAATTACTTTCGGGAAAAATTCTCCGTCATGGCTATAATTGCGAAGCCCAATACACCGTTTGCCGATCCTATGTTTACCATTGGTGTGGCGACATCCTCTTTCCAAATCGAGGGTGACGCTACAAATAGAGAGCGTTCTATTTGGGACACTTTTTGTGAACAGAGCGGTAAAATCCAGGATAACAGTAATGGACTGATTGCCTGTGATCACGTGAATCGCTGGCAGGAAGATATTGAAATTATAGGTTCGCTGAACGTCGACGCATATCGTTTTTCTGTCTCCTGGCCGCGTGTTATGAAGGCGGACGGCACTGTGAATCAGGCGGGGCTGGCTTTCTATATCAACATGCTAGATGCCTTGAAAAATAAAGGGATAAAAGCTTACGTGACGCTGTATCATTGGGATCTGCCGCAATTTCTTGAAGATAAAGGCGGCTGGCTTAACAGAGAAACTGCCCATGCCTTTGTTAAGTATGTGAATGTGGTCACCGAGGCTTTTGGCGATAGAGTGTTTTCCTATGCCACGCTCAATGAGCCTTTCTGTAGCGCCTATCTTGGTTATGAAATTGGTGTTCATGCTCCAGGAAAGGTAGGTAAGGAATACGGTAAAAAAGCCATTCATCACTTGCTGCTCGCTCATGGTCTGGCAATGCCGGTGATCCGTAAAAATGCGCCGCAGGCAGAGTGTGGTATCGTGCTTAATTTTACGCCTTTTTACCCGGCATCAGAATCAGTTGAAGACCGCGCGGCAACACAGCTCGTGCACGAACATTTTAACAATTGGTATATTCAGCCTATTATCGAAGGAAAATACCCAGCATTGCTTGAAAGTTTGCCCGAGGCCTATAAACCGGTAATCGAACAAAATGATATGGAAATAATTTCTCAACCCATTGATTTTTTAGGGGTGAATTATTACACCCGTGCGGTTGTTAAAGATAATGGCACTGAAGATCCTGACCAACTTCCTCCTCCAGATGGGTGTGAGACCACGGCCATGGGATGGGAAGTGTATCCGCAGGGACTCACCGATCTGCTGGTACAGTTACATCGCGATTATAAACTTCCACCTGTTATTATTACCGAGAACGGTCTTGCCAGCGATGATGTGCTAGAAAATGGAAGAATTGATGACACTCAGCGTCTGCGTTATTTGCAATCCCATATGGATGCGGTAAGTGATGCAGCTGCTCAGGGCGTCAAGCTTGCCGGTTATTTTGTCTGGAGCCTGTTGGATAATTTTGAATGGGCGCTAGGCTATGAAAAACGTTTTGGTATAGTTTACGTAGATTATAAAACTCAAAAGCGCACGCCGAAAGCCAGCGCCTTCGCTTTACAAAAGATGTTGTCTGAACGCAAAAAATAATGAAAAAAAACAGGTGTGTGCATGATCAGTAAGCGCGAAAAAGTAGCCTATGGTCTGGGAGATACCGCCAGTAATCTCATCTTCCAGACAGTAATGCTGTTCCTCACCTTTTACTACACTGATATTATCGGGCTTGCGCCAGCGGCTGTGGGCAGCATGTTTCTCGTGGTGCGTATTTTTGACGCAGTTACCGATCCTTTGATGGGGGCGATGGCAGATCATACTCGTACCCGCTGGGGATCATATCGGCCGTACCTGCTGTGGCTTGCGCTGCCGTTTGCTTTATGCAGTATTCTTGCTTTTACCTCACCACCTTTTTCTGCACAAGGACGGTATTACTACGCATTTGGTACCTACGCTTTGCTAATGTTGATGTACACCGCGATTAATATTCCCTACTCGGCCCTTGGCGGAGTAATGAGCGCGGATGCCAAGGAACGTGTCTCCATTCAGTCATATCGTTTCGTTTTCGCTATGGGTGGCGGCTTACTCGTGACTTCCTTTACCTTGCCACTTGTAGATTATTTTGGGCAGGGAGATCAGGCGCTTGGCTATCAGTACACCATGATTGCCATGAGTGTTCTGGGAATGTTGTTGTTCATACTTTGTTTTGTCGGAACCCGGGAAAGGGTTAAGCCCACCAGTGGTGTAAAATTTTCGTTTAAGACCCAGTTAACAGCGCTAAAGCAGAATGACCAATGCCGCGTACTCTGTGTGGTTGCCCTTGTTCTTCTTACCGGAATGGTGCTACGCAACACGCTGGCAATTTATTATGTAAAATATGTTTTGCAGCGTCCCGATGACGTTACGACGTTTGTGACGGCTGGTATGATCGGGAGTATCATCGGCTGCGGTCTGGCCAATCCTCTTGCACGGGTAATTTGCAAAGTAAAAGCGTACGCTGCTTTGCAGTTAATTAGTGCGGCGATATGCTTTATCAATTTTTTTATCCCGCAAGATGCGTGGTGGACGGCAATCAGTCTTCATTTTCTATGGGGATTAATATTGCAAATGGCCACACCGTTACTGTGGGCTATGATTGCCGATGTCGCTGATTACGGCGAATATAAAACCCAGGTTCGGCTAACGGGAATCACCTATTCTACCGTAGTATTTTTTATAAAGGTGGGGTTGGCGTTGGGTGGCGCTTTATGCGGATGGTTACTGGCGCTGTACGGGTATGAAGCTAATGTTTATAAGCCTGCTGTTGCTGATGGTATCGTCCTCTCTTTTTGCATGTATCCTGCTATCGCATCAATAGGTGTTGCGATTATTATGCGCTGGTATAAATTAGGAACCAACGAGGTAGCAACAATGCAGAGTGAACTTGCGTTGCGTCGGACTCAACTGGCCTGAAACCCAAAAAATTGCTCCCGCGCGGCCTCACGCCGACAACAGAACCCGTAAATTTCGGTTAAAGAAAAAATGGTACCAACATTCGTTTGGTGACATCAGGAATGATAAAAATATGGTGACGATCAAGCAGGTAAGCGAACTCGCTGGAGTTTCTTCAGCAACCGTATCGCGGGTAATTAATAATACCGACACGGTAAAAGAAAAAACACGGGAGCTAGTGCTAAATGCTATGTCTCAACTCGGTTATCGCCATAATGTGCTCGCGGCGTCGTTAGCGTCTAATAAAACCAACACCATTGGATACGTGGTTCCGGAGCTGCATGGCTCTTTTTTTGGTAGCATGATGGCCGGTTCTGAACATGTTTTGCGCAAAGCTAAAAAGCATATGTTTGTTGCTACAGGTCACAGTGACGAAGCGCTAGAAATGCAGGAAATTGAGGCGCTGTTAAGCCGGCGTTGTGATGCGTTGATTTTGCATGTTGAAGCTGTCAGCGACGATTATCTCATCCATCTTGCCAAACAAGATGTTCCTATGGTGATAGTGAACCGATATATCGAAGACATTGGTGATAACTGCATCAGCCTGGACAATGTTAAAGGTGGCTACATGGCTACCCGTCATCTTATCGAGCAAGGCCACAAAGACATTGCGTATCTCTCTGGTTCGCTATTTAAAGCTGATGGCGTAAATCGGTTGATAGGTCACAAGCAAGCGCTTGCTGAAGCGGGTATCGAATACAACCCCGAATTAATGGTAGAAGGAGACTTTCAGGCGAAATCTGGTGAGGCAGGGGTGTATGAATTGTTTGATGCCAAGCAACATTTTACGGCTGTTGCCTGCGCGAATGATGAAATGGCGTCTGGTGCTATTAACGCCTTACGAGCGCGTGGAAAACAGGTACCTGAAGATGTTTCTGTTATTGGTTTCGATAATATAGACTTCTCCAGTTATCTCACGCCAGCATTAACTACCATCAATTATCCGGTGCGTGATATTGGCGCAATGGCTGCCCGGTGGATTTTAAACCACGCCTATGGCGATCATAAAATGACGCTAACGCACATTCTCGAACCTGAACTTCTTGTCAGGGGCACGACGAGAAATCTCTGATCGATAACTGTCATTACAGCTATCTACTCTTGTTTCTTTACAGGATCTGCTCTGTTTCCTGGTACCGCTTTTTCGCCATTGGCGACGTTATGAAACACTGTTACTAACGCGGCATAAAGGCAGAAGCATCTGTAACGGTTGTGTGCGCAGGGCGAAACAGCAAATAGCTATACTAATGCGCCTTGATTAGACTGATTCCTCTATCTCTGAGCTGAGCACATTAAGGCTGATTATTATTAAATACCCGAAATCATCTACAGCGAATATTTTATTCAGAAACGCTTTATAAGTGCGGTGGCTTGCAATTGCACATAAAATAAAGGAAATTCGCCTTATATAAAAATTTCCCTTAATGTATCCTCTAATACCCTGTTTTCTCTATGGTCAATTGTCCAAAAGTAGAAACATGTTCTATTTTTAAACTCACAGAGGTGTTTGATACTATCGAGTATCTAAGCCACGAGGGAGCCGCCACGTTTTATCGGCAAAGTGGAGTAAGAAAAATCTATGCGCAATAACCAGCCCGTCACACAAAAAGAATACAAGTTTCCCAAAACATCGCGGTTAATATCTTCAACAGATCGCAGAGGGGTCATAAGTCATTGCAATAAGGAATTTATTGAAGTCAGCGGCTTCAGTAGAGAAGAGCTGGTGGGAAAGAACCACAATGTCGTTCGCCATCCAGATATGCCTGCCAGTATTTTTAAAGAAATGTGGAGCACGCTTGAAGCTGGCAAGATTTGGATGGGATTGGTCAAGAACAGAAGAAAAAATGGCGATCACTATTGGGTATCTGCCTACGTCACACCGGTATTTGATAAAGCTGAAGTTGTTGGATACGAATCGGTACGTGTTCCCGCGCTCGATTCTGAAATTCAGCGCGCAGAAAGAAGGTATTCACGATTAAGAGCCGGTAAGTCGAGTGCTGCTGTCAGCGAATTATTGTTTCATTACGTAAAGGCTTACACTCCTTTTTGGCTGATCGGCCTTCCGTTAGTGGTAGCAGTGGGCTTTCTTGGCGGTTGGTTGGCTGCGGCCGTCTGTATTGCTGGTTTGGTGACTATAGCGGGTTGGACGCTTAGCAAAGTCAAGAGCGAGTGGACTGCTTTTATGGCGCTAAGCCCGGAGAGTTACAGTAACGCGTTAGTCGCTCAAACATATTTTGGGGATTTTGGCGCGCGATCCCGCGCAAAACTCGTATTAGCTTGTGAACTTGCGCGCAGTCGCACTGCACTGACACGGATTGAGGATGCCGCTGCTGGGCTGAATAATATAGCCACGACTACCCATGAACAGGCGGAATTCACCAGTAGCGCGGTGGTTCAGCAAAATCAGGCGACGCAACAAATTGCGTCTGCAGTGATGCAAATGTCTCAGGCGATTCAGGAAGTAGCTGAAAGAGTAGAAATGAACGCAGAAAGTGCTAAGTCTGCATCTAGCAATGTCGAAACCGGAAACCGCAAAGCGGATGCTGCACTGCAAGCGATCAAGGAACTGAAAGAGGCGGTAAACTCGATCTCTGAGACAGTGCGCGAACTAGCACAATCCACCTCAGATATCGGTGAGGCCGCCAGTATTATTTCAACAATTGCAGAGCAGACTAACCTGTTAGCGCTCAATGCAGCTATTGAAGCGGCGCGAGCCGGAGAGCAAGGCAGGGGATTTGCCGTCGTTGCCGATGAAGTGCGTTCTCTTGCTTCCAAAACTCGACTGTCTACGGACAAAATCCACAACATAATTAAGATCTTAGCGGAACGTTCTGAAAGAGCTGTAAGAGTGTCTGATGCGGGGTTGGAATCCGCGCAACGTGGAACAGAAATCGTGGAGGAAACGCGACAGACCTTGGCTGATATTAATGTCGCTGTAGGCGGCATTGCAGAACAAACTGTCGAAATGTCTTCAGCAGTGGAGGAGCAAAGTTCTGTGGCTGACCATATCAATCAGCAAATTTCCGAAATTGCAGAAAGTGCGGGCGATACTCAACGCTCATCCGAAGCATCATTGAATGCCAGCATGAAACTTCGCGATACCGTTAATCAGGTACATTCCGTTATCGTCCGCTTCACTAACAAAAGTTCGAGGGGATACGATGACAAACGCTGATACCAGAGCTAAATAAACAACTGAGTAGCGTAACCTGCCTCACGACTAAACGGATGGCAGTTAAAACAAGTCGCGAAGCAGTATCCTGCGAACAGCTGCCTTTATAATGTTCACAGTTCTGGGATGTACGCCAAAAGCGCAGTAATAATTCTTTAGCGTTGGTTTAATCCAGTGTGTAAAGCCTGCTTATAGGCAGCTATTGCAGGCACAAAGCTGCATAACCAGGTAGCCGCAATCACACTAAGTACTACTATCGCGCTGGTAGAAGTGAAAAGATTCCCTGTGAGAAATAATCCGTATTGTTGATTAAGTAAGCTTGAGAAAATATGTAGCAGCCCACTCACTAAAGCAAAAGACAGGGCACAACCGCTGATGGTAATTATTAACGCTTCAGCTTGTACCAACCAGAGAATAGTTAGGGAGCCGGCACCCACAGCGCGAAGTAAGGCAATTTCATGTCTCCGTTCGCGCATCGAGGCTAGGAGCATAGTCATTAACCCTATCAACGACGAAAACAAAATCAGCAAGGAGATCCCCCGTAAGAGCTTCTCTACATTACCCATCAGTTGCCACAATTGAGCTAAAGCCACACCGGGTAAAATTGCCAATAGCGGCTCCGCCTTATACTGATTTACTATTTGTTGAACTTGTAACGCTGCAATTCGATTCTCCAACCCCAACAGTAACGCCGTAATTTTTTCGGGAGGGGAGGTTGAAAGGGTATGGGAGTCACCTTTTTCTTCAGCTGAAGTTGACGCCGCCTCTTCACCTTGCCTGTGAAAAGAGGGTAACGTACCATGTTCATGGGCGGCTTCAATGCCATGTAATGTCACGTGAACTGCTTTATCAACTGGCGTTCCTGTCGGAGCCAGAATGCCCACGACAGTAAAAGGATGCGTGTCGTGATGCGTAAAGCTGACCTTTCCCAATCCATGAGAGATCACAATTTTTGAGCCGATGGTATAGTTTAATTCTGCTGCGACTTCCGAACCCAACACAGCCGAATAATCGTCAATAAACTCATCTCCATCAGCAAAATTTAACGACTGCTTATTGCCGTACTTAAAATGTTTGAAGTAGTCATTGTTGGTTCCCACAACTCTAAATCCTTTATGGGCATCCCCCAGAGAAAGCGGAATATACCACTTTACATTCGGCTGGCTGGTTAACTGAGACACGCTATCCCAGCTGATTCCATTCGTAGCATTCCCGATGCGAAACACTGAATATAGCAGCAGGTTTAGCTGACCCGTTCGAGCTCCCACAATCATGTCAACATCAGAAACCGTCCGCGTAAAACTCTCTCGGACCTGACTTCTGATAAATTCAACGCTCAGCAACAGACTAACGCTGATAATTATTGATATCAGTGTTAATAGCACCGATACCCATCGGTTTTTTAAACTGGCGGCGGCAATAGTAAAGATCATGATCTGTTCCGGGCAGCCTGATTGATATCGCAGATATCAATCTTGTATTTGAAGAACCCAGCCAGAGCAGGATCATGACTAACAAATATCACAGCGCTGGCCTTTGCGGTCGCTAGTAGTAGTTCCATAAACTTATCTCTAGCACTGGCATCCAATGCAGAAGTGGGTTCATCTACTATCAGTAGTTCCGGCGCATTAATTAGTGCGCGAGCAATCGCTACGCGTTGTTGTTGACCAACGCTGAGATTATCTGCACGCTTCTCTAGCAAATCTTCAGAAAGCTGTAAGCCAGCAAACAAAGCATGAATTTTATCTTCTGTCAGCTCTTTGCCGCTTCCGCCAAAATATGCGGCAACTTCAATATTCTGTCTCACCGACAAATAGTGAATAAGGTTAAACTGTTGGAACACTACGCCTATATGCCGGGACCTAAATTTATCCCGCTGACGCACGGACAATGCTGAAAACGGTTGATCGAGTAATCGTATTTCACCTTCATTCGGCGACAGGGCACCAGTAATTAAATTTAGAAATGTACTTTTTCCTGTACCTGAGGCACCCGCAATAAAACAATGCTCATTACGCCCGAGCGACCACTGAGGAATTCGGATTACATCAGCTTCGCCGCTATGGTAGGCAAACTTAATATCCCGCAGGGCAACAGCCAGCGAAGATTCATTTCGGCACGGCACCGTAGAAGCAGCTTGAGCGGGCTGAGGCATTGTAATATTACTGAACACGGCTTCTCACATCTTTACGCATTAATGCCCCTTTATAACAGTGAGCGCCTTTCCCTTTCAATGCAAAATGTCCTGCCTGCTGCCGCTCCTGTCTTTTCTCCCGCTAAATGTTACAAAGCTAACCGTTAGCTTTTAACTTTACTACTTCGGCAGACTCAGCTTCTAAAACATTTTCCAGCGGCGCACCCTTAAGCAAACGTGCCACAATATCTTTGTTTTTCGCCAGCAGAATAGATAACTCTTCAGCCGTATCCACTTCAAGCTTGATACCTTTTGCATGAATATAACCTGCTAAATTATCAGCAACCTCTAGCATCTTATCGTATTGATCAGCGGCTTTCTTATCAGAGGTCACGAGTTTTTCCACTCCCTTATGAGTTACGACATACTGTGTACTAATCGCCATTAATTGCTCCAACAAGTTGTAAGGATGAGCTAATACCCTACCGCAAATAACTGTATAAATAAACAGTGCAAAGGATTAATTTTAACGTTAAGCAAGAAAAGCATATCACAGGAGGGGTCCGCCTATTTCAGTCGCTGCTGAAAATACGTGCTTAAGTAAGCTTGTGAGGCAACTGTTTAGACAGAGAAAAAACCTGAAAGGGGAACTCGCAATGACATGGCGCGTGCCCAACCCCCGCCTAGTTGATCCTAGGGCGTTGTCATTAGCACGTTATGTTATGGAGCTAATGATGGTGAACAAATGATGTTCACCAAACATAAACTGCCTAAGCACCTTAATCTATACGGCCTATGGGGGGCGGCTTCCGCGGCTTTACCACATTCGGTGAGGTAAAGAGTATGTTAGTGGTCATTCCCGCACTAACCAAAGCTAGTTCTTTCTCATTAAGTTCACGCATTATAATTCTAAAGTTGTTATATATGCTCATTTAGTCTTACTTTCCTCTCTTTTTTATCGTCAGATTACATTAGAATATTCATATGAATACCTGCTTGCTAGGATAGCAAAGCGATCATTGTCCGCAGTTGAATTAGAGACAAGGAAGGTGAGAAATGAGACAAGGATGTATCAAAGTCCTATTTTTTATATTAGGTTTTTTCTTTTCAAGCAGCTTTGCTACCAATCTGGATCTAGTAAATTTTACCCGTTCAACGAAAGATGCGCCTACTGGTGTTTTAGAAGCGATCGTTGTGAATGATTCAGGCATATGGTTAGGTGGAGAGAATGGTCTTTATGGTTTGGTGGGTAATGAGACTATCCATTTACATAGCAAAAACACCGTTTTAAATAGTAGCTATATCACTGACATAAAAGAGATAAATAAAAACGAACTTCTCATCGCAGCGTACGGCGATGGGCTCTATCTATTTAACGGTATTAGCAAGCGTTTCAAGAAGCTAAATCTACCTTCACAATTACTCACTTCTTACTGGAAATTTTCATCCAATGAGGATGTTATCGCTATTACGACTATAAACAATGTTTTGTTTATCGATCGTCAATCCTTCGAATATCTTTATGATCTAAAATCTCTCGGGGTTCACGTAAACGGAACTGTAATGGCTATCCAGATGGATCAGGACGAAAATGTTTTGTGGTGGATAGATTCTAATGCTGGTGTTTATTCACTATCGCTTACCAGCCGCTCCTGGACTTTACTTAAAAAAAATAAATATTTCAAGAACGCTAAAGAACTTTCTGCCATTTATGTAGAGAAAGATAAGATATATATTGGAACAGATATAGGCTTAACTATAATTCGGAGAGATAATTACCAAACGAAAACGATCTCCAGGAGAGGAAAAGGTACATCTAAACCGCGAACAGAAGATGAAATAAATAATATAAAGAGAAATCCGAACGGAAAATTATGGGTTTCGGCAGAAAAACTCTATGAGGTAAATATTGAAAAGGAAACTTTCACGTCTCCTCATCTTCTCTACCCTACTTTAGCAGGCGAATCAGTTCAAATTACCACAGAGTTTATATTTGATGATATTGGCAATCTCTTTGCTCTAGATTCTCAAAAAGGTCTTGTTATCTTACCGATTACCACTTCTGCAGTTTCTTTCATGGACCACTTAGGCGAAATTTTTAAAAAAAATATAAAAGAAGCTAAATTTGTTAACGACGAAGAATTTATTTATACCTCAGATGCCGAAGTAGGATTATACAATATTAAATCAAGAAGCTCTCGTAAGATCCGGACAGATACGAAATCACGATTATTAATTGCAAAAGCTTCAAAAGAGATTACAACGGTAGTTAGTGAAGAAGGTGAGGTATATGTCGTAAGTTTGACTGAGGGGCGTATTATAGATAAATATTCTATTCCTTTTGGTGTAACTGATTTTACATCGGTCTTGGATGCTGAAGAAAATGAAGATGGCGAAATGTACTTGGCTGTGGAAACTGGAAGTGGAGATTTTCTTATTTCTTCTTCAAACGCCTACAATAAAGTTTTTCTCTCCGGAGGTGTCTCGTCCTTAGATATTTTAGAAAGTGGAGATCTGGCTATCGGTGTAAATGCTGTTGGAGTTTATGCTCTAAGTCCGGCAGGAAAATTTAGAAAAATTACCGAAAATTATCCCTTTAACCTCAGTGCTTTCACGTGTCTATTTGATGATGGGGAAGGATTTTACTGGTTTTGTACTTCTGGCTCTGGGTTGAAACGTCAATCCAAGCTTGATAGAAAAATTGTGGATATAGAAAAAATTGATTCAGATTATATACGTGGCTTTAGCAAGCTGGGCGCAAATCGGTTTCTTGTATCTACTAATTCTGGGCTATTTACAATAGATGAGGCAGGAAACGAAATTTTCGAAGTCGGGTCTACCTTTGGCATTAAAGATTTTGATTTTGAATACAATGGATTAGTAGGCTCAAATAAATATACAGTCGTTATCGGGGATAACTTCAATTATATTTTAGACAATAAAAAGTTTATTCAGGCGGTTGAGAGCTATAAAGCACAGAAGAGTTTCGTAACTTTAAATTATTTTAGCGCGTTTGATGATAAGAGAAATATCATCGTACCATTTAATAAGAGGCTCTATGAGGCGATAGAAAGAGATGAAGAGTTAATTGTAGAATATTCGGAGTTTATTTTTGAAATCGGGTTAACGGTGACAAATTATCTGCAACGAAATTATCTTTCTACTGAATACAGACTTAAAGGTCTTAATGATGAATGGATTCAAGCAGAATCATCACATCCTAAAATCGTATATTCCTCCTTATCCCCCGGTAATTACGAATTCCAGGCAAGAGTAGTGGATCCTCGTAGTAAGGCGGAGCAGCCTGTATCTTCGTTGAAGATACGGGTACTACCGCCTTTCTGGTTGACCTGGCAAGCCTTTGCTATTTATGGCACTGTCTTTTTGTTGTTTTTGGTGTTTTGTTACCGCCGGTACAAGGGTTCTATTGCTATACAGGGCTCCCGTTTATCAGGAATGGTAAATGAAAAACAGGTGGCGCTCGAGGATAGCAACTCCTCTATAAAACGTATTTTACAACGCAAACAAACTCTATTCACCAATGTTTCTCATGAATTGCGAACGCCACTATCTTTGATTATTGGTCCGCTTGAGCAAATTAAAGAAAGTCCAGATGATGCAGGTAATCTGGAGCGTATAGATTTGATTGCACGCAACGCTAAACGCTTGCAAAGTTTGGTAAACCAACTGCTTGAAATTGAACGGCTAGAAACTATAAAAGAATTACCCAAACAAGCTTATGACCTAGATACCACGTTGCCCGCGATTATAGCCAACGTCAAGACTCTGGCGGATCTTAAACAACAGTCCTTTTCCTATACAACATCTGGCCATGGCACCATTCATTTACTACAGGATTCGCTGGAAAGGATTCTGTTTAATCTGGTTTCAAACGCAGTGAAGTATACCGCTGAAGGCGGGCGAATTTCTGTAAAGGTATCTTGTAGCGAACTCCATCTTGTTATCACAGTGTCGGATAATGGCGTTGGAATGACTGAGGAAGAGGTGAAAACTGTATTTAATCGCTTTACCCGGTTGCAAAACGTAGGCGATGAAGATGGTGTGGGGATAGGGCTGGCGGTAGTTAAAGAAAGGGTTCTTGCCAACGGCGGTTGGGTGTCGGTAAAAAGTCAACCGCAGCAGGGGAGTCGTTTTACTGTTCATTTACCCATGTTTGAAACCGAGTCACCCATCTTACAATCACTTGCACCGATAATCCCTATTGTTGAAGAAAATGAAGAACCTGATGTCGACGTGACCGAATTTGACGCTGGCTCTTCCAAGCCGGTTGTATTAATAGTAGAAGACAATGCGGAGATGCGTGCTTATCTTCATGATGTCTTGCGAACTGATTATAGGTGTGCCACTGCCAAAGATGGTAAACATGCTCTGGAAGTGGCTAGAGCCATTGTTCCAAACTTAATTGTCACTGACTTTATGATGCCGAAAATGGATGGGCTTGAATTAGCGAAAGCGGTGCGTGAGCACGACGTTATCTCCCATATTCCAATAGTACTGTTGACCGCAAGAGGCGACAGCAAAACCCTCACCGAAAGTCTGGTAGCAGATGTGGATTGCTACCTCACAAAGCCGGTGGAAAAGAGGGAGTTGAAGCTCCGCGTGCAGAACTTATTATCTCTTCGAAATACGATTACAAAAAGTCTCTGTGAACAAATAGGAAATTCTGCAACTGACTGCGAAGAAAATGAAAAATTGCCCGACTTCGCTAACGAAAAAGATCAGTCGTTTTATGTAAAGCTATCTGGTCTTTTGGAAGCCCATTATATGGAAGAGGGCTTTAACCGGACAAAAGCTTCGGAATTAATGGCAATGAGCGGTCGGCAGCTTCATCGCAAGATGGATGCGATGTTCGATCTCACTTTTGTTGATTATCTCAAACAATATAGACTAAAAAAGGCGAAAGCAATGCTTCTGAACGGAACCCAAATCACTCAGGTAGCTTATGATGTCGGCTTTAGTTCGCCCTCGTATTTCAGTAGCTGCTTTAAAGAGGCCTATGGAGCTACGCCTACTCAGTTTCTGGAAAGCGGGGAAAAAGGCTCCGTGAAGATCGGTGAACCTGTAACAGATTCTGTGTAGCTGCGATTCAGCTAATATATTTTGGCGTTCCTCGACCTCAATAAGAAAGAAAGCGACCCGGGCTGACAACTTGCCCGAAGGCTAACTTATCGCATCGATAAAATTGCCTAATCGGGCAGATGCAGGCTGACCATTTTGTAAACGCCGAGCATCTCTTGCCACTTCCTGCTGAAGTTCATCCTGAACCGTACGCAGCTCCGAATTCCAATCCTCCGCCCCGTTTTCCTCTGCTAACGCGTTTTGTGCGTCGATAAGGTTTTGTAATACCTCGGCTTCTTCGCGCAATACCTCAATAAGTTCCTCTGTTGTATCCACTTCAACAGGGTTCTCTGCTCTTAACGCCGCTAAACGAGCCTCTTCCTGCTCTGCTTCCGCTAATGCCTGCTGTTGTTGCAACGTAGGGCTCGTTTGAGTAGCAAGGGTATCGGCATTTTGTGAAACGACATCAGCGCCCGCTTCAGCTCTCGCGTCAGCCTCTTCGTTTATTTGTTCTTGTTGCTCTGCCTCGGCACGTCGTTCAGCATATAACTCTTGTTGCTCCAGGTCAGCTTCCCGTTGGCGTTGCTGTAGTTCTTCTCGCTCGCGAATTTCCTCTGCGAGTTCCCTCTGGCGCTGCTCTCTGGCTTCGATTTCTTCTCTTATCCGCGTTTCACGACGTTGTTCTTCTTCTTCCCGCCGCTCAACTCGCTCCTCTTGGCGATCTTCACGTTGTTCAATTTCTTCACGAACGCGTGCTTCTCGCGCACGCTCCTGCTCTTCAATATTTTCTGTCCGCTCAGCTTGACGCGTCTCACGTTGCTCAATCTGCTCCTGAACACGCTCTCGTCTATTCTCTACTCGACTGTCAGTGCGTTCAGCTCGTTCCTGCTGCCTTTCTTCCCTATTCGACACTTGCTCGTCAATCCGCTCCTGTAACTGCTCCCGCGCTTGTTGTTGAGCCTGAGCGCGCTCTTCCTGGCGAAGCGCTTGTTGCTCTCGAAGGCGCTCCAACCGCTGTTGCAAAGTCTCTTCCCGCAACCCTTGCTGGTTTGAGTGATCGGTCACAGGTTGTGCTTCCTGGGGAGAAGTTCTAACGCCAGAAGATTCAGTAACAAAATCACCTGATTGGTTCCTAATTGTCCGAATTTCTGCCAGAGCATTTGCAGGTAACTGACCAATTGTCATATTTGGCTCCTTACATATCAAACACACAGGAGAGGTGCTTGGGGTATTTCATCTTCTTGAGGTTGCAACATTGGCGCCACACCTTCTAGTACACGGCTTCTTACACAAGAAGCAGAATTCACGGGAAAAACATTTTTAATAGCAAAGGGTTACCCTTCAGTGGTAGCCTGCATTTTAGGCGGTGTCAGAAAGAGGCTTGAAAGGTGCCTGTGACTACCGTTATAGAATGTGTAATTTTTACACAATAATACGCAATCGGTATCCAGATACGAACAGGGTTTTATTATGATCTTACAAAAAAAGCTGCTGAGCTCTTTAGCGATGCTCAGTTGTTTAAGCGCTTCAGCTCAGGCAGAAAATGCAATTTTCTCCGCATCGCCCGTTACCATTGATGGTAAAGGTAATGAAGCAGTTTGGGCAAAGGCTGAATGGCATCCAATTGATCAGTTAATGGTAGGTGAAAAGCCCACTCCTCAGGATTTTTCAGGACGTTATAAAGCTGCCTGGGATCAAGGGCAGTTGTACCTGCTAGTAGAGATAGTTGACGATAAACTGGAAGATACGCATCCTAATCCAAAGGTCCAGTACTGGGATGATGACACGCTAGAGATTTTTCTGGATGAGGATACTTCAGGTGGCAACCACTTACACAGTTACAATGCCTTCGCTTATCACGTTGCTTTAGATGGTAATGTGGCAGATTTCGGTAATAACACCTCCGAAAAAGAGCAAGTGGTGTTATTAAATGATCATGTTAAAAGTGTGTGGACACGTAGCGATGAGGCTCCTTTCCCCTTAACCTGGGAAGTGGCAATAAAGGTTTATCCAGATAGCTATTCAATGTCAAAACCGGGGAAACCTGTGGTGTTATCAGAGAATAAAACATTGGGTTTTATGGTGGCCTATTGTGATAACGACGGCAGCGCTGAACGCGAACATTTCGTCGGCTCCCACGCCATTGAACCAGTAAATGGCGATATGAATCGTGGCTATATTGATGCTTCCGTATTTGGAAAACTTACTCTGGTGAAGCCTTAACTATAGCGATTGGTGTCACTCGCCTGTTGAGCCAGGCGCGATAGGTGCAATAGAGTTTGTGCAGCGTGGCGTGTGATTGATAGAAGTAAACATCTTCAACCTTGCGAGGGCGGGAGTGCGGCATAAGTCATGTTGTTCTGCCCGCATCATCACGTTGATCAAATGTCTTTTGAGCAGCTATCGAAGTAGGCCGAGCATTTCCTCATAGCCGCTGGAAACGCTAATTGCTTCGATGGGAATAGTTTTTAATTATAATAGCGGTCAATAAACTGGGCCGCCTTTTACATCGACTGTACTAATCGTCTATTTGAAGAGGCTGCGCCGGTAGCGTTTTTTCATCCCTTCGGATACTGGCATCCAGTTTCCTGAAGCTTTACCAGTGGCATTCTGGCGTCACCATGGCAGCGTAGAATTATTTGTCAGCAAGGCAAAAGGCTCCTGCTGAGTAAGTACGTGTTTAGGCGTCTCGGTACAGTAATTTTAATCTCCGCCGCCTACGATCTGCACTTGTGCCAAATCGGTGTCTCCTTTTATGACTTTATAAATGGCATCTTGCACAAGCGTGCGCATGCCGTCAGTCATGGCTTGCTTTTTCATTTCGGAAACACTGGCTTCCTTATATACCAAAGAACGCAGTTCAGGCGTCATACCCAACAACTCATGTACCCCGGTCCTGCCACGGTAGCCGGTTCCGCCGCACTCATCACAACCTTTTCCTCGATAGAGCATAACGGGCGTATCTAACTGCAGTTCGCCAATGAATTCCTTCCCATACTGACGCTCAATGAAAGAAATATCTTCAGCTGAGGCTTCATATGGTTCCTTACATTTTGCGCATATTGTTCGAATCAAGCGTTGCGCAAGAATGCCTACACAGGCATCGGAAAAGTTGACGGGATCTAATCCTAAGTCCAATAAACGGGTAATAGTTTCTGGCGCTGAATTCGTATGAAGTGTAGACAAGACCAAGTGGCCTGTTAGGGATGCTTCAATACCAGCATGGGCTGTTTCTTTATCCCGCATCTCACCAATAAGAATAATGTCAGGGTCAGCCCGTAGGAAGGCGCGCAGCGCATTGGCAAAAGTAAATCCTATTTTCGGACTTACCTGGACTTGTTGTAAACCTGGTTGGGTAATTTCCACCGGATCTTCGGCGGTCCAAATCTTTTTCTCCGGCGTGTTTAAATAACCTAATATCGCGTGCAGGGTGGTTGTTTTACCAGAACCGGTAGGCCCTACAACTAACAAAATGCCATGTGGTTTTTTTATCATTTGTTCAAGTCGCGTCATGCTGGCCGGAGCAATATTCATCTTTTCAATAGGCATGGCGCCGCCTGATGCCAGAATACGCATCACCACACCTTCACCCGCAACTGTGGGAATGGTCGCCACCCGCACTTCAACCAACTGGCCGCCCATCCGAAATGCCAACTTGCCATCTTGCGGTACTCGCTTTTCTGCAATGTTCAGATTTGACATTATTTTTATACGGGCAATAACGGCACTATGATGTGAGTTTGGCACCTGGTTCAGGTCCCGACAGACACCATCAATTCGCATGCGCACTCGCGTAGGAGCGTTCTTTTCAGGATCAATATGAATATCAGAAGCATTGAGTCGTTTGGCATCATGCAAAATACGGCTCACCAATCGTACTACGGCGGGGGCATCATCAGAAAGCTCATCAAGCATCTCTTCTTTATCTTCTGACGCTAAGCCGATTTCATCGAGAATTTCGCTCATTTCGCCCGGCGCGCCATTGCCGCCCCCTTCCCCCAGATACTGCAGTATGTGAGAGGGAAGACCTACAGCAATATCATACACATCAATGCCCAGGGCACTTTCAATTTCCATTAGTAAGGCAGCGTTATTGGGCTCAGCCATAAGTACAATGGGTTTGTCACGCACATCTGCTATTACGGCAACAAAGTTACGCTTTAAGTAGGATAGGTTCAGCCTGCTGTCACTTTGGTAAAGGTGATATTTATCGGGTAAATAAGGTAAAAAAGGTACCTGAAAGTGAATAGAAAGGGAGTTGCCGATCTGGGCTTCGCTGAGTCGATGCTCAGACATGAGCCTTTGGATTATCTGGCGATTGTCCTGGCTGGTTTCTACAAGCTCTTTTAATACCCTTTCGGTAAGAATGCCATGATGAAGTAACAAATCAAAAGGGTTATTTGTACCTCCCAGCTCATATCGAAATTTATTTCCTAAAATATCAGCTAGATCCCGAGCCAGGGTCAGGTCAGTATCATTGAAAGCTCCCACCTGCTTATTGATGATTTGTATGACGCCCATTAATACCCCTGCGTTCATTACCGGCACGCATAGAATGTTTTGAGTTTTGAAAGCGGTAGTTCGGTCAAATTTACCTGCAAATCGCAAACGAGGGTGAATACTCTGCAATTCATGAGTGTCATAGGGGTCTGAAATCATCAGAGGCTTTTGAGACAGCGCTACATAACCGGCAATGGATAAAGGACTGATGGGAACCTTAATTTCCATGGTCTCTGCGCCAGTTTTAAAACGGGCCACCAGATCCTGGTGCTGACTGCGCCGCTGAAAAATGCTCATGCGTTTGGCATCGAACAATTGCAGAATGATCGGCTCAAGCTCCTGATACGCATCCAGCAGCGATGAATGACCACTCAGTATTCCGTTAACTTCATCGAGTGCTTGTTGTACGGTTGTGCTCAGCATGTGCGACTTCTTTTGCAAATCCCTGATATTTTAGCGTTTGTACTTTTCTAAACTCATAAGAGGCCAAGAAAAATGCTTAGGGATAGATATGACGAATTTCAACCTATCCTACTGTTAGTATCTGGAGGTAGTCTAGCACTTTTGAAGCAACCCATTGTTATTAAACATAAGTAGAGATGAAAACGATGGAGAATCCCTTTTTCATAGTAATTTAACCGGTTTAGCTTGATGCGAAATCAGGAGAACACTTACTGTAAGCCACCCGATTAACTATCAATATTTTCCACTACAGATGAAGATATACCTAAATGTCGCTGACATTGCACTAAAGTTGATTAAGCAAACAGGTATATACTATGAGCGTTAGCGCTAGAGTTAAAACGATTATAGGTAGTTCAGTTGTTGTGAACCTCCGGTAAAAAAGCAAAGGGCTGCGCTGATGGCGGATAATCCCTTAATAAGTCCTAGCTTCGATAAATTAGTATGCGTAATTTTCCGTTTTGACAAGTTAGCCTCCGCTGCTCGTAACTAAAGAAAGTTGTATTGCTTATCGTATCGCGCAAGACGAGCAATAAATTCTAGCTGAAGAGAAATGTGAACGATATTTTTATGAAGAAGGCAAAAGATTCCTCGGCCTTCTTGCGGTTCAGCTATTCCTGTTTTTTAACGGCGCGAATGCATACCATCGTAGAAGCCCAAACCCAAACCTCTTCCAAATGCTTCAGCTTGGTCTAGCATCCAATTATAAGTAGAGATAGTTCCACCAACCGCAAACCATAGAGGCATGCCGCCTGAAACTTGCATAATTTCATTAGCTGATAATTCAGTTTTCATAGATATTTTACTCAACGTACCATTTTCGCCATATCATCAACAACGCCGTTACCAATCATTACATTGTTATAGAAATAGTCAGCGGCATAGCCAAAAGAATTCATTTTTCTGGTGAACCATTCGCTCATAAAACCGCCTGCAACCGCGTGTATTTCACTAGAGCGTGTTGATCTTTGTGGTATAAAAAATAAACGGCATGAAGACTGGTATAATCCATTTCGCCAAAAACAAACAATACCGAAATCAACATGCCGAGAACTATGTTAACAGATGCCCAATGGGCGATGCTATCCCGCGTAATGTATTTGAGTGGCCGAGTCTATTCAAAGCCGGAACACAGAATGACATTTGAAGGAATACTTTATCGTATGAGAACAGGTATTCCATGGCGTGACTTACCCTCAGAGTTTGGTGATTGGAGCGCCATCTTCCGGCGATTCAATTTATGGTCGAAAAAGGGTGTGTTGGCCTATATGTTTGAAATATTAAGCCGCGACAGTGATACCCAATGGCTGTTTCTCGATGGCAGTATCGTTAAAACACATCAACACGGGTGCGGTGCTGCGAGTGATCATGATGAAGCGATAGGCAAAAGCCGGGGCGGGAACTCGACGAAAATCCACTTAGCAGTGGATAGTGGAGGATTACCTGTCTATTTTGAATTATCGGGTGGGCAAGCGCATGACGTACGCTTTGCCGAGTCATTAGTGTTCAACTCGCCGGCAGCCGAAATAATTGTGGCAGACAAGGGGTATGACAGTGATGGTTTGAGAGAGACCATTGAGGCAACAGGTACAGTATCTAACATCCCGAGAAAGGCGAATAAAAAGCGTGGTAATGCGCATATGGACTGGTGTCTATACAAATATCGCCACCTTGTTGAAAATGCATTTTTGAAAGTGAAAAAATATCGGGCCATTGCGACGAGATATGAAAAACTAGCCAGAAACTACCATTCGATGGTATCTCTGGCTTTTATTATGATGTGGTTACCGATGTATGCTGAATAAAATATGTACAGCAAAGATCAACAGACTCTAGTTGATAATACTTCCATTATAATTTCCTTGTTAGATTCACGGGCATTCACAATTAAATGCCTCCTAATCTTACTAAGCTCAAACAAGAAGACTACTGCTCTGACGGACAAACTACTTCTGTTGCGAAAGCTCTGCTTGCTTACGCTCGTAACGCATTTTCCAGATAAAACCGAGGACAATAAACAGCAATGTTGTATTAAACCCTTCACTGTTATAGAAAGATACGTTATTGAACAAGCGATCATAAATAGAACCGCCGATCCCAACACATGCTCCAAAGCAAAGCATAGAAGAAAAAAAGAGGTGGATCTTTTTGTAATCACTCGCGGACACTTGCATTTTAAACGCTCTCATTGTTACCAAACCTTCACTGTATTCCTTAACCATTCATATAGGGAAGTGGTCGAAGGTACAGTTTCTCCTAGTTAAGTTATGAATGGGTGTGAGATATCGCTTAGAAATCCAACATTCTGCTTGCATTCAAACTCCACATCAGTATAATTCGCGCCCACTGCCCAAATGGGGGCATGGATTTTTAGCCGCAGCCACACTGCTTTTAGGGTGGATGCCGAAGTCGCAGAGTAAAAAACTGTAGCTGGCGTGTTAAAAGAAGAACAGGGTTCCGATTTGGAACCACCGGTTTACGCACATCTTTTCATCCCAAACAAAAGGGGAGTGAAAAGGTGAATTTTTTTGTTCTTTCGATTGGAGCTTAATCGATGCCAAATCAAAGAATTCGTATTCGTTTAAAAGCGTTTGATCACAAGTTGATCGATCAGTCTACGGCTGAAATCGTAGAAACGGCGAAACGTACTGGTGCTCAGGTCAGCGGTCCAATTCCTCTGCCTACTCGCAAAGAACGCTATACAGTTCTGATTTCTCCGCACGTTAATAAAGACGCGCGTGATCAATACGAAATCCGCACTCACAAGCGTTTGGTAGACATCATTGAACCAACTGATAAAACAGTTGATGCTTTGATGCGTTTGGACTTGGCTGCCGGCGTTGATGTTCAAATCAGCCTGGGCTAACAAGAGAGGGTTATAACAATGGCGATTGGTCTAGTCGGTCGTAAAGTGGGTATGACTCGCATCTTCACTGAAGATGGTACATCTATCCCTGTGACTGTTATCGAAGCGACCCCAAACCGTGTAACTCAGTTACGTACTGATGACACTGACGGTTATCGCGCTCTTCAGGTTACTGCTGGAACCAAGAAAGCGAACCGCGTTAATAAAGCAGCAGCTGGGCAATTTGCTAAAGCTGGTGTTGACGCTGGACGTGGTCTGTGGGAATTCCGTCTTGAAGATAACGAAGGTAGCGATATTGAAGTAGGCAGTGAAATCACTGTTGAAATCTTTAACGACACCAAGAAAATTGACGTGACTGGCACGTCTAAAGGTAAAGGCTTTGCCGGAGCTATTAAGCGTTGGAACTTTAGTGGCCAGCGTCAAACTCACGGTAACTCTCTTTCTCACCGTGCACCTGGTTCGATTGGTCAAAACCAAACGCCAGGCCGCGTTTTCAGAGGTAAGAAAATGGCTGGTCAACTTGGTAACAAGCAAGTGACTACGCAATCTTTGGAAGTCGTACGTGTGGACTTAGAGAACAACCTGATCCTAGTTAAAGGTGCCGTACCTGGCGCAACTGGCGGCGATGTTATCGTCAAGCCAGCTGTTAAAGCGTAACGTCTGGGGAGTGAACTGATGGAATTAACATTGAAAGACGCGCAAAGCGCTCTTGAAGTATCCGAAGCGACCTTTGGACGTGAATTTAACGAAGCCCTGGTTCATCAGGTAGTCGTTGCTTACGGTGCCGGTGCTCGTCAGGGTACTAAAGCGCAGAAAACGCGTGCAGAAGTTCGTGGTGGTGGTAAGAAGCCATGGCGTCAAAAAGGTACTGGCCGTGCTCGTGCCGGTACAATCCGCAGCCCAATCTGGGTCGGTGGTGGCCGTGCATTTGCTGCTAAACCTCGTGACTTTGATCAAAAAGTTAACAAGAAAATGTACCGTGGTGCTATTAAAAGCATCCTATCTGAGCTGGTTCGTCAAGAGCGTTTAGTCGTTGTTGAGAAATTTGGTGTTGATGCGCCGAAAACTAAAGCTCTGATCAGCAAACTGAGTGACCTTGAGTTAAGCGATGTTTTAATCGTGACAACCGAGGTTGATGAGAACTTGTTCCTGGCCGCGCGTAACTTGTACAAAGTTGATGTGCGTGACGTTTCAGGTCTTGATCCAGTTAGCTTGATTGCGTTTGAAAAAGTGCTAATCACTGCTGATGCGGTTAAACAACTTGAGGAGGCGTTAGCATGAGAGAAGAACGTCTACTGACGGTGCTTAAAGCGCCTCACGTTTCAGAAAAGTCGACTATGGCTGCTGAAGCGAACAACACAGTTGTATTTAAAGTAGCTAAAGATGCGAACAAGGCTGAAATCAAAGCAGCAGTTGAAAAACTGTTTGAAGTTGAAGTTCAGGGCGTTCGTACCGTAAATGTTAAAGGTAAGACTAAACGTCACGGTGCATCTTTTGGTAAACGCAGCGACTGGAAAAAGGCCTACGTGGTTCTTAAAGAAGGTCAGGACATCGACTTTGTCGGTGGCGCTGAGTAAGAAGGGGATTAGAAATGCCATTATTGAAAGCTAAGCCAACTTCTGCCGGTCGTCGTCACGTTGTTCAGGTTACTAACCCTGACCTGCACAAAGGTGCGCCGTACGCGCCTTTGCTTGAAAAGAACAGCAAGTCTGGCGGTCGTAACAACAATGGTCGTATTACCGTACGTCACATTGGTGGTGGACATAAACAACATTACCGTGTGATTGACTTTAAACGTAACAAAGATGGCATTCCAGCCACTGTTGAGCGTTTAGAATATGATCCAAACCGTTCTGCAAACATTGCTTTGGTACTGTATGCAGATGGTGAACGTCGTTACATCCTGGCACCGAAAAATATTAAAGCTGGTGACCAACTGAACTCTGGCGTTAACGCACCTATTAAGGCAGGCAACGCATTACCAATGCGTAACATGCCAGTAGGTTCTGTTGTACACGCTATTGAAATGAAGCCGGGTAAAGGTGCGCAAATTGCACGTTCAGCTGGCGCATACGCACAGATTCTAGCGCGTGACGGAAACTATGTAACACTTCGTCTACGTTCTGGTGAAATGCGTAAAGTATTGTCTGATTGCCGCGCCACCATTGGTGAAGTTGGTAATGCAGAACACATGCTGCGCTCACTGGGTAAAGCAGGTGCGACACGCTGGCGCGGTGTACGTCCAACCGTTCGTGGTGTTGCCATGAACCCGGTTGATCACCCACACGGTGGTGGTGAAGGTCGTACATCAGGTGGCCGTCACCCAGTCACTCCTTGGGGTATTCCTACCAAAGGTAAGAAAACTCGAAGTAATAAGCGTACCGATAAACTTATCGTACGTCGTCGAAACAAGTAATAGCGAGGATTCACCATGCCACGTTCTCTCAAGAAAGGTCCATTTATTGACCTGCACTTGTTGAAGAAGGTAGAGGCTGCAGTGGAAAAGAACGAGCGTCGTCCAATTAAAACTTGGTCACGCCGTTCCATGATCATCCCAGATATGATTGGGTTGACCATTGCGGTCCATAACGGTCGTCAGCACGTTCCTGTCATTATTAGTGACGAAATGGTCGGCCATAAGTTGGGCGAATTTGCGCCAACGCGTACTTACCGCGGCCATGTCGCGGATAAGAAAGCCAAACGATAAGGGGTAGGAAGATGGAAGCATTAGCTAAACACCGTTTTGCCCGTACTTCGGCACAAAAGGCACGCTTGGTTGCGGATCAAGTTCGCGGAATGCACGTAGAGAAAGCACTTGAGCTTCTGACGTACAGCCCAAAGAAAAGCGCAGTACTGCTTAAAAAGGTACTGGAGTCTGCGATTGCAAATGCAGAACACAATGAAGGCGCTGACATCGATGAATTAATCGTTGCGAAAGTCTTTGTTGATGAAGGCCCAACTATGAAGCGTATCAAGCCACGTGCTAAAGGCCGTGCTGATCGTATCTTTAAGCGTAGCAGTCACATCACTGTGGTTGTAGCGGATAACTAGGAGTAGATAATGGGACAGAAGGTACATCCTACAGGTATACGCCTGGGTATCAGCAAACCATGGACTTCTACCTGGTACGCTAATACCGCAGATTATGCGGATAACCTGTTTAATGACCATCAGGTACGTCAGTATCTGACTAAGCAACTGAAAAACGCTTCACTTTCTAAAATTGTGATCGAGCGTCCTGCCAAGAGCATCCGTGTGACTATTCACACTGCGCGTCCTGGTGTGGTCATCGGTAAGAAAGGTGAAGACGTTGAAAAGCTGCGCAGCTACGTATCTAAGCTAGCCGGTGTGCCTGCTCAGATTAACATTGCCGAAGTTCGCAAGCCTGAACTTGACGCACAGCTTGTTGCTGACAGCATTTCCAGTCAGTTAGAGCGTCGTGTTATGTTCCGTCGTGCTATGAAGCGTGCGGTACAAAATGCTATGCGTCTGGGTGCTAAAGGTATCAAAGTTCAAGTTGGTGGCCGTTTGGGCGGAGCAGAAATTGCGCGTTCTGAATGGTATCGTGAAGGTCGCGTTCCGCTGCACACTTTCCGTGCAGACATCGATTACGCAACCTCTGAAGCGGCAACTACCTACGGTATCATTGGCGTTAAGGTATGGATCTTCAAAGGTGAGGTTCTAGGCGGACTGCCTACAAACCAAGAGCAGACTCCACCTGCTCAACCTAAGAAGAAAGGCCGCAACGCTAAGCGAGAGGGCTAATCATGTTACAACCAAAGCGTACGAAATTTCGTAAACAGCATAAAGGTCGTAACCGTGGTCTTGCTATTGCGGGTAGCAAAGTAAGCTTCGGTACCTATGGCCTGAAAGCAGTTGGCCGCGGTCGCATGACAGCGCGTCAAATCGAAGCAGCGCGTCGTGCTATGACTCGTCACGTTAAGCGTCAAGGTAAAATCTGGATTCGGGTTTTCCCTGACAAGCCAATTACTGAGAAGCCTCTTGAGGTTCGTCAAGGTAAAGGTAAAGGTAACGTAGAGTACTGGGTATGCCAAATTCAACCTGGCCGCGTACTGTATGAGATGGAAGGTGTTCCTGAGTCTCTTGCACGCGAAGCGTTTGAACTGGCAGCGGCTAAACTGCCATTTAAAACAACCTTTGTAACTCGGACGGTGATGTAATGAAAGCAGCTGAACTGAAAGACAAAAGCGTAGAAGAGCTGAATGCAGAGTTATTAAACCTGCTACGCGAACAGTTCAACTTACGCATGCAGCATTCAACCGGTCAGCTTGAAAAAACTGCCCAGTTGAGAACTGTGCGTCGTACCATCGCGCGTGTTAAAACCATTCTGACTCAAAAGGCTGATGCGTAATGACTGAACAAAAAGTTCGTACAGTGCAAGGTCGTGTGGTCAGCAACAAAATGGAAAAAACCATCACTGTTGTTGTTGAGCGTTTTGTAAAGCACCCTATCTACGGGAAGTTCATCAAGCGTTCTACTAAACTACACGCACACGACGAGAGTAATGTTTGTAACGAAGGCGATATCGTCACTATTAGTGAATGTCGTCCTTTGTCTAAAAGCAAAAACTGGACTCTAGTCGATGTAGTAACTAAAGCTGGCGTATAATTTAGCTTTAGTTTCTGATAAAAAAGGGCCGCTCTTTCGAGCGGCTTTTTTGTATATCCGGACTATCAAAATTTCCTATTGCTCCGGCCCGGCCTAAGCTTTTCCTTCAGGATCTTAACGATCTGCTTGTCTGTGTCTCGGAGAGGTTTAGAAGAACTTTTTAAACCCATCAAAAAAATTTTCACCAATCCATGCGGTACGTGGCAGCTATTGAAAACGACAGGCATTCAAAACATAGCTGCGATTTGTTCATATAACCGCGGGATGCATTGTAATACTAACGTGCTCTGAACTGATTACACATCTAGAAGGATTAGTACAAGAGGCTTACAACCAATTCAAACTAGCAATCAGCTTTTCTACCGATTGACTCCGCGCTTTCTTTACTACACATTACGTTAATTTCGCCACTAAATTTCCACGTAGGAAACGATCGAAATAGTAATTGTAAAGAGTAATACCGTAATTTTAATAATTAATTAACTTGGTAGCCTGACGTAAATTTAATTACTATCAGGAACAAGGATGAAATTCTCAACATTCACTGGCATGGTCATAGCGGGATTTCTATTGCAGCCAGGAAGTAGCGAATCCGCTTCTTTGACACTAAATGAAAAAGAGTATTTTGAAACTCAGGGGCTGAATATTCTGGTTTTCAGCAATTGGTATAACGGTCTCTTTGGTGACTCTAAGATTAGCGGCGTGGAGGTCATCCATCATGGAAATCGCATGGCGACCAACGGGGACATTAGGTTAAGCGCCACTCCAGAGCAGTGGGATCCCATTCCAGAGTTCATCTCTCGTAAGGTTAATGAAAAAGAGCAGAGTATTGAAGCGTTCCTGAGGTATCCTGACTACAACTTCAGTTACTCAGTCAAAGCTACGCCAGTTGAAAACGGCGTGGAAATTTCAGTGAATGTTCCAAAAGCTGTACCGGCAGCGCTCGTCGGAAAAGCAGGTTTTAACATGGAGTTTCTTCCTGCTACCTACTTTGAAGCCTCCTTTTTGGCAGACGGAAATCCGGGACATTTCCCCATCTACCCTACGGGTAAAAAAGAAATTATCGGAAGTGTTGAGCCTGAGGCGCTTGCGTCAGGGAAGCATCTGGTTCTGGCCCCTGAAGATACCAAAAGACGGATTTCAATTAGATCGAACGAGAGCACTCTTAATCTTTATGACGGCAGAGGCAAGGCGCAGAACGGCTGGTTCGTAGTCCGCGGCCTATTACCAAAAAACAAAACCGGAGAAGTGTTAAAGTGGGCGATAACCGCCAGCATTCAAGAAAACTGGCTGCGCCAGCCGGTGATCGGACATTCGCAAGTGGGGTATCTGCCTTCACAGCAAAAAAACGCGGTAATAGAATTAGATGAAAATACGCCTGCGCTAGCAGAAGCGAAGTTACTTCAGGTGCAACCAGATGGTAGTAAAACTGTGGTGCTCAGCGAGAAGCCTCAGCCGTGGGGGAGCTACACGCGTTACCAATATGCCACCTTTGACTTTTCTTCAGTGACAACGCCTGGACTATATCAACTACAGTACGACGATACCGTAACTGCTTCCTTTCCAATCGGCGACAGCGTATACAAGAGTGCCTGGCATCCTACGCTCGATCATTATTTTCCAGTGCAAATGGATCATATGTTAATTAATGAAGCGTACCGGGTCTGGCACGGTGCTTCCCATCTGGATGACGCATTGCAGGCACCTCTGAATCACGAACATTTCGATTTGTACGCGCAAGGGCCGACCACCGACACACCCTACCAGCCGGGAGAGCATATTCCAGGTCTGAATGTGGGGGGCTGGTACGATGCTGGTGATTACGATATCCGTACCCAAACCCAATACGCAACCGTGAGTACCTTAGTTGCTGCCTGGGAGGAATTCGCGCTAACCAGAGATACCACTCTGGTTGACTATGAGCGGCAATACGTGGATATACACGTTCCTGATGGCAAGCCGGATATCCTGCAGCAAATTGAACACGGGACTCTTGCCCTGGTGGGACAATTTGATGCCGTGGGTCATGCCATTCCGGGCATCATTGTGCCGGATATCAGCCAATATACCCATTTGGGCGATGGTTTAACCATGACAGACAACCTGATATACCAGTCAGCTATGAAAGAGACCGAGGCTGACGGTGTCAACAGTGGCAAGTTTGACGACAGGTGGGCTTTTACCAGTAAGTCTACCCCTTTAAATTATGGTTCCATTGCTGCGCTGGTTGCTGCCAGCCGGGCACTGGCAGATTACAATCCACAGCTTGCTGAAAGGAGTTTCACTACAGCGGAAAAGGCGTGGGACGAAGAGGCCGCTAAGCAGCCAGATATTTTTAACCATGGCAATACCACAGGCGGAAGGCTGGAGCCGGAAAAGCTAAAAGCAGCAGTAGAGCTTTTAATTACCACCAAAGAGAACAAGTATAAACAAGCGGTTGCTGAGCTGTTACCTGAAATAGAGCAGCACTTTGGTGAAAATGCGATTTTGGCAGTACGGGCATTACCGCTGATGGATAAGGAGTATCGAAATCGTGTAAAAGCTGCAGCTGGCGCTTATAAACAGGAGCTGGACGTCATTGCCCAGCAGACACCGTACGGAGTGCTAATTACCGAGGGTGGATGGGCAGGGAACGGCACCGTACTGCAAATGGCAGTGAACCAGTACTACCTACACAAAGCATTTCCCGAGATGTTTAGTACGCAAAGCATCTATCGCGCACTGGATTATATTTATGGTACTCACCCTGATTCTGACATTTCTTTTGTATCTAACGTGGGAACAGAATCTAAAAAGGTGGCCTATGGTATGAATCGCGCCGACTATTCTTTTATCTCTGGTGCAATCGTGCCCGGTGTGCTTATTCTTAAACCGGACTTACCTGAAAACAAAGAAGACTGGCCGTTTATGTGGGGAGAGAACGAATACGTTATTAATCTTGGCGCCACTTATATTTTTACGGTCAACGCTGCGCAGGCATTAGCCAATCAACATTAGCACCAGGCAACAGGCAGCCTATGAAGCCGCCTCTATCTAAGAAGCGGCTCTTAACGTACGCAGTCGTGGCGGATTTGAATCAGCTATCCGCCGCGATTTAGCTTCTTCTGTACGGCGACGAACCTGTAGGTACCAAAAGCCAGAACGGCAATACCGCAAACTGAGAGAAGCCAGGCAATCGCTGTATAAGATTCCAATGAGGAAAAGAATTGAAACAAGACCGCAGATGCGGCGAGTAGCGATAATCCTGTGCGAATATAGGCGAGAAAAGTCCGTTCATTGGCCAGCCGAGTACGCTCCAGTGCCAACCGGTCTCGCGTATCTGTATTTTCAGCCATGATCACCTTACAAAATAAATAGCCTTACTGACTATAACGAAACGAACCCGAATACGTTCAACTTTAGTATCAGTTTTTTGTTCACGCCACCCAATCCATGTGTTTCCACGACATGCTGAGTCCGTATAGTTAATCAGGGAGAGATCGTGAATGATTTTAAATGACAGACCCTTTCAATTTTCGCTGAATGAACAATGACTAAAGGTGTAATAGCCAACCTGCTGGAACAGAGTTACGCTTGGCTAAATAGCTGTTCGTAAGTGTGCTACACATGAAAAGGCAAAACCGGGTATCATTCAGAACTGTCCGTAGGCGCTGTGCAACAACAGCATGGATGCTGCGGCTGAGCGCCCAAGGAAGGGTTTACAGCGTGTTCTATGGTGTCCTCGTTATGACTCATACTTCGAAACAGTTATCTAGTCGTTAAGAATAATTTTATGAATTTGTGAACAGCAAATTATAACTATTTTTAGTGTGACGATTTCTGTTCTATTCGTACGCGTACCCTGGAGAAAGACCTATTTAACGTTATAGCTATGGAAAAAGCGCTTGTTTACGCGCCTTGTCTCACCGCATCCATGGAGACTTCTAAGTTTAGTTATGAGCTTTTTGATTCAGCCACAGTAAGTTTAGAAGAACCACCGTATTCGTTAGATGATTCACCGACCAATTCGGCACCCCATTTCCGTAACCTTTCAAATCCAGCGAGACAACCACCCACTGCTATTAATGCCATAAGCATCCCGGTAAGGCCAAGAAAGGCTCTTTCAGAAAATAACGTCCAAATGAACTGGCCGACACAAAGAGTAGCCACCACCAGTAATGTTGGTTTACGACCAATTCTGGCTACAATAAATACCCCCAGCGGCGCACCCAAAGCCACAACCGGTGCTGCTGCCAACCAGTTTTCAAATACACCGGCTTGAAAGCCTTGACCAGGAAGCGTTTTTACCGCTACACCAAGAATGGAGGTAAAAGACATAATCACTACAGAGGTAGGAATGGCAATTTTCAAGTCTGCTCGACAGATCAATACCAGCGCGGTGTACAACACCATATCTATTCCCACCCCAGTTACTGAAGCAATGGTAGCGCCTGCCAATAGCCCTATCCACAAGCCCAAACGAAAGTCCCAATTCTCGTTAAATTCTGTCATGCCACTGTGCCCGGCGATCTCGCTAAGGCGGTATAAATGCAATAATCCGAAACTTGCCCACACTACGGCAAACACTAATTTTATCCACAGTTCGGGTACATGAGGCGCAATGAAGAAAATACCCAGTGGCGTGCCCACAAGTGACCCCAGCATAGCACCCTTTAAAATTGACCAAGCTAGTGGCTGGCGTCGGGCTAAAATAAAGATGCTGGCGCTGGTCATGCCTATCGCTTGAATGGCAAAGCTGAAATCTCTTCCTAAGCTGGCAGGCAGTTCGAACAGCAGAACCAGGACCGGAAAGCCGACAGTTCCTCCACCCATTGGGGTTGAGCCTGCCGCATAGCTACCAATTGCCATTGCCAGCGCCATAGGCCAGTGAGCCACAGCCTCAGGCCACAGACCTTCACCAGCAACCAGCCACAGCCATGCGCCATAGAATAGCCCCAACCATATAAACCACACCCATAAAAACTGCTTAGGTTTAGCCAGCAAGCCCATGTAAATACGCCTTTCGTTTCAAGTTGCGCGAGTATATCAACAAACTGTTAACACTTACTAGCGAGGAAGAAAATGTCGCTTACATGAGCAATCGTTTTTACTGAGACGGGAGTGGAAAGAGCTAAAATGGGTATGCTTGAAAATCTATACTCCTATAATAGTATGGAGAGCATAAAGCCAGAGTGCACCACCAGTGCTTGATAAGTTCCTCTTTTGCCAGTACATTATGACGCACTTAGGGGAGTAGTCTCTCGCTTCACGCGAGGAAATTGTCAACAATCTCCGGGCTAGATCGTCCGTGGCAATTTCGAGCCTTTTGGTTTTGACAAGACTTAAGACATATATTCATATCGGGCAGGTATGGAAATGTGTCTTATGATCTGGTTTCTGCCCCAAGGAAATTGTGTGCGACATCTCTATTTTATCCCTTTACCTATGCCTTCCTTGGGCTTGTTTGTCACCGGGTGTTCCGGCTATCGCCAGTTTATTCTCATCCTCTTCCCTACATTTCTCAATTTGATAACTTCCGAAAACAAAACAGAGCCATACCGGCCGGTTTTCTTTTCGGCTTGTAACACGTTTGATATATACAACCTGGGACGCTGCGCCCTTTCTCATTGCTTACCCAAAGCAACTACATCACTCCACGCACTGTGGCTTTAATAACTAGAATTAAGGAAAAAATATAATGCTCTTAGCATCATTGGCAATAATCGTAGGCTTCGCTCTGCTGGTTTGGAGCGCCGACCGTTTTGTAGACGGAGCTGCAGCGACAGCGTCTCATGCCGGGCTGCCTCCGCTTCTTATTGGTATGGTAATCGTTGGTTTTGGAACTTCAGCACCAGAAATGGTGGTTTCAGCCATAGCAGCATTAGACGGAAACCCGGATTTAGCCTTAGGAAACGCCATTGGCTCCAATATCGTTAACAGCAGTTTGATTCTCGGCGTGACTGCCGTTATCGCCCCTATTGCGGTTCATTCGAAAATTGTTAAAAAGGAACTTCCTTTGCTGCTATTAATCGTGCTGCTTTTAGGCGGCTTATTATTGGATGGTAACTTATCGTCAATGGACGCAGTGATATTGCTAGCAGGATTTTTTGGCGTCATCGGGTGGTCGGTTTTTTCTGCATTAAGTAGCCGCGGTGATGCATTAGAAACCGAGTTTTCGCAAGAAATGAGCGAACAGCAGATGCCGCTAGCAAGAGCAATAATGTGGTTAATTGTCGGACTGGCAGTGTTAATAGCGAGCTCGCGATTGCTGGTTTGGGGCGCTGTGGAAATTGCTTCCGCGTTGGGTGTGAGCGACCTGATTATCGGTCTTACTATTGTAGCTCTGGGCACATCTTTACCTGAACTGGCGGCATCCATAATCGCTGCGCGTAAAGGCGAGCACGATATAGCCATTGGTAACGTAGTCGGTTCTAACATGTTTAATATTCTCGCAGTTGTAGGCATTGCTGGCGCTATTGAGCCTATAAACCAATTATCCGCAGGTGTTTTAAGCCGTGACTGGGCAGTGATGTTTGCGCTTACCATTGGTATGCTGCTAATGGCTTACGGTTTTGGCAAACAGGGGCGAATCAACCGGTGGGAAGGCGGCTTGCTTGTGAGCGCGTATATCGCCTACAACGGCTTTCTTGCTTATCAGTTACTATTGTAGCCAGCGCGCTTTCGAAAATATTTTGAAAAACTCGAAGAAATATCCGAAGAGCGATTTTTTGTCACATACCTGTACCACAATCAGGTCGAGGGTCAGCGGTTTCAAGGCAGAAAGGTATCGCTACAGTTGAAGGCGGAGAAAGATGACCAGAGTAAGATTCTAAAAAAAGCGGCCAGCAAGGCTTAAAGCTTAAGCTATGAAGACTAAGAAATAGTCGGTGACGTTAATAATGCGCGTTCCCCAACCAGATGTGAAGTAATTACAACTACAAAACCACTGCACATGGTATGGAAATGTTAGGAAATAGTATGAATAGTATTATCGAATTTTTTACCGAGCATCAGTTGCAACTTATTGCGCTAGCAAAAAATGCTTTGCTTACGGTAGTTATTCTTTTAGCAGCAAGTATTGGCGCTAAAATTTTAAAGCAGGCAGTTTATAAAGCGGTATTCCGCCTGAGTAAACACGATGAAATCATTAGTAAACTGCTGATGTCTCTAGCAGGATACGTAGTTTATCTTATTGCTCTGGTCATTATTCTGGATCTCTTTGGCGTCAATACCGCCAGCTTAGTGGCGTTGGTGGGGGCGGCGGGTTTGGCTATCGGTCTGGCGCTAAAAGATACCTTAAGCAACGTTGCTGCAGGAGTGATGCTGTTGTTCTTAAAGCCGCTTAAAAAGACTGAATTTGTAGAAGTCTCCGGATTCTCTGGCAGCGTAACCGATTTGGGTTTGTTTACCACTCATCTTGAAACCGTAGACGGCTTGTTCATTTCCATGCCTAACAGCACGGTATGGGCCAGTACAATCAAAAATTTCAGTAGAAACACGCGGCGACGAATGGACATCACAGTAGGAATTTCTTACGGTGATTCAATTGAACAGGGGCTGCTTGCTTTGCGGGAGATGGTTGAAGAAGAGAGCCGCTTACTGACCACTCCAGAGCCTCAGTTTATTGTGCATACTTTGGCTGATAGTTCCGTCAACCTTCAGTTACGGGCGTGGGCGAATACCGTCGATTTCTGGGAAATATACTGGAAGTTCCAACGCACAATTAAAGATAAGATTGAGAGCAAAGGGCTTTCCATTCCTTTTCCGCAACGGGATTTACATATTATCCGGCACGACGCAGAATCGGCTGCGCAATAGGGTAGGGCGAGGCTGCAGGCCTCGCTACGCTAACAGCTAATCGCTATTTTCCTTGTCGAGAAGAATTAACTGTCAGCGTAAAAACTACTGCTAATAACGCCAGAAAGCTGGAAAGAACAGTGCAAGAACGGTAAAGTATTCAAGCCGACCTAAAATCATTGCGCCTGAAAGGAGCCAGCAGCCTTAAGAAGTCATCAAAAATTTCTTACCCAGATGCTGTATAGTCATCTCTGATGGCTCTGCTGGAGTTTCTTTGCTTCAGAATTCGGCCAAGAAACCGTCGTTTATTGTTAAAAATTATTCGCGAGCTCTCCCTGTTCTGAGTGCTCATCTGTGTTCGCCGGACACCGCTATTATTCTGCTTGCCCGTAAGCAGCACCTCTTCTGCCTTATCCGGTTACAAATATCTACATCTTGCTGCATAACTACAATGATATCCTTGCCAAACAAACGGCGTGCTCGACCGCTTTTGACATTCGTAACGTGAAGAACTTCAGGATTAAAAATTTGTTAGCGGTTCCTAATCATTATCAAGTAGCGCTAGCCATTGGCTTAGCGTTTATGTGCTTTACTGAGACGGCCCTTGCCAAAGGTGTCTCCGCTAATTTGCCTTTACAGGTGCATCCACGCGTCGAAGCCCAAATTGATAAACTGATGGCCATCACCAGCGGACCGCCGCTGACAAAACCCTACAAAGTGGTAGAGCTTGAGCGGCGCGTAAAGCAAATAGAGAGCAACTATCTTCAATTATTTAATGAATTAGACCTATACTTACAGAAGTACCAGAAAGCTGCGGGTATCACTGATGTTAATGCAACGGTAGCTGTCGCCGACTCAGGAGACATGTTACGGCCGAACACGCGAGGAGGCTTTTTTAGTGACAGCTATTCGTTTGGAGCCTCGGGCTTTTATCAGCCTTCCGACTACTTGCTGGTATCGGCTGGCGGTACTTTTAGTGAACACGCTGACTTTCGTCACACCAACACTTACGTTACCGTAGGAATGGAATATATCCAGCTAGAAGCGGGCTATCGGGAACACTGGTTTTCACCTTTTAAGTATTCTTCAATGTTAGTGAGTACACACGCCAAGACCTCACCTTCTGTTACATTTAGCAACGCTTCCCCCATTACAAGCTGGGACATACGCTACGAAATTTTTTACGCTAAGCTGGAAGAGGTTGAGGAAATCCGGCTCGGTGAAAATTATTATCACGGCAGTCCGCGTCACGGCGGCATTCACCTTAGCTTTTCACCGCTGGATTTTTGGTCTATTGGAATCAACCGAACCCTTCAATTTGGTGGCGGAGCGAGAAGTTTCTCCTTTGGCGATGTGTTTGAAGCACTGCTGAACCCAGCTGGCAAAGATAATGTTGGAGATATCGAAACCAATGATCCTAACTATGAGTTTGGCAACCAGCAGGCATCAGTGACAACTGTATTTAATCTCGATTGGGGAACGCCTTTTCAACTGTATGGCGAATTGGGCGGTGAAGATACCGTGGGCGAGTCAAATTACAGCCTGGGCAACCAGTCACTCTCTTTTGGAATTTATCTGCCTGCTTTAACTGATTCCGTGTCCTTACGTTTGGAGCATAATCAGTGGGCAACAAAATGGTACGTACATCATTTGTATCCAGCGGGCTACACCAATGCGGGAGTCATTATGGGCCAATGGGCGGCAGAGCAGCGGCTGGAAGGGACCTCACCGAAAGCGTCGGTAGACACCCTTGGCATTGACTGGCAAATCGATCCAATCCGCCGAATAGAAACGGTGGTATCGCTGATTCAGGCTGACGCAGAGGCGGCTGTAGAAAATTACGAAACAGGCTACCAGATTCAGCTTGATTACACCCAAATCACACCATATGGAGAAATCGGAGTAGGCGTGTTATTTGGCAAAAGCACATTAGGTGAAAACCAAAGTGCGTTACAACTCTCCTATTTTTGGTAATATGATGCCCGCTCTCATCGACCGGTTCCGCAATGCCAGGCGGGTGCTATACATGAGTCATCTTGCCCTGGGAGACTATCTCTATCAACGCACATTTTTGCAGCAACTGAAAGAAGCCTTTCCTCATATCGTCTTAGACGTTTGGTTTGATGACTTTAGACGGGTAGGAAAGTCCTGGCAGCAGGGTCGCAACGATATTATGTCTGAGTGGCTAAAAACGGAGCCATTTATTGATGCGTTTTACCCTCTCGTTAGCTGCCGACAAGAGCGACTGGCTCAGTTCAGGCAGGCAAAGGAAAAGCAGTACGACATTGTTCTGTTTATTGGTACAGCAAGAAGCTATCGCTTTGCCTATTATGCCAGACGGATTGGCGGTGAAAATGCGTATTGTGCTGGCGTGGTGGAAGATGCGGCGTGGAGCCCGGTGCGTCACTGGTTTTTTCGGCACCTTGATCTCTGCATTCAGGATACAGCCAAAACCCGTAAAACCTACGTGCTACAGTACTATGGTGATTTGTTCCGCCAGCTTACCGGAATTCATCCGGTAACAGAATTGAGCCCGTTGAAGATCCCCGAAACCAGCGCCAAAAAGGTGGCAGTACAACTGAAAGAATGGCACGCTCGCTTTAATACCCGTATGGCGTTAATGGTAAATGCTGTTTCCACCACACCGAAACGGGACTATCCGTGGAAGAAAATGGCAGATGTTCTTGAGCGTTTGTATCGCCAAAAGCCGGGTTGCTTGTTTATTGTTAATACACCGCCACATCTTGTGGATGAGGTAGAGGCACAAGTAAATCAATTGCATGCTGGCAAAGGAATACCCTGTGTGTGTTTCACCTCGCAAACAGGCGTAGACGAATTATCGGCATTAGTTGACAAAGTAGATGGTGTATTGAGCGTTGAAACAGCAATTATCCATTTCGCCGCAGCAGTAGGTACTCCGCTAGTGGCATTAATGCGCCAAAAAACCTCGAACTGGTGTCCACCGAGTGCCCAAAAAGCTTTATTTTCGCCTACCTATGTTGACGAGATTAGTGTGAGTGACGTCACCAATGCGTGTCTTCAATATTTGCTTTGATCTTCATCTACATGTGCGACGTCGGGGGTCTCCTGCGTGAAAAGGGATTGGTAGAGGGAAGCGTATTTTTTCGCCATGGCTTCAGGCGTAAAACTGCGGGTTACATGTTGGTAGGCGTGATTCCCAACCTTCTCGGCGAGTGCTTTATCCTGCAAAAGCCGCAGCACAGCATCCTTAAGCTGGCCAAAGTCGCCTGGCATGATCATCAAACCGCTTTTTTCATGCTCGATGATGTCCGGAATACCGCCTACCGGAGTGGTAATTATGGGACGTTTACATACCGCTGCCTGTAGCACGGTGACGCCCAAACCTTCGGCATACACCGGATGCAGTACCACATCAATGTTCGGTAAAATACGATTAACATGTTTGGTAAACCCGCATAATTTAACGTGGTCGTTTAACTGGTAGCGGTCGATAAGCGTCTGGTAATTTTCCTTCTGCCTTCCTCTGCCAAAGAGTAAACAGGTGATATCAGGATTTTCTGCAAGGATATCGGGCATAGAAACAATAATATCCGCTTGCCCTTTGCGGGGAGACAACTGAGCAAAGCTGGCGATTACCTGATGATGCGCCGGAATATTGTATTTTTTATTTAACCAATTGCGATTGGGTGAGTGGGTAAATTCCTTCTCTTGGACGCAGAAGGGGATAATGTGCTGCGATATATTCTCCGGACAGTGATTTTTTACTACCTCCTGTACACCGTGAGACACACTCACCACAGCCTGAAAGTGACTATATTTAAATTTAGCCAGCAGGCTTTCAGGATCGTCTGCGCGGCGGGTGCAAATAGCGGGAATACCAGAAATTTTAGCGGCCAACGCGCCCCATAAATCGCCCCCCCGGCGGCTATGCACGTGAACAATGTCAGGTTTATGTTCTTCAATAATATCCCGCACTCTGTACACGCTGGTAATATCCAGCGCACCTCCAAATGGAATGGGCAAAGTCTTGCAGTTTTTCAACGTTAACGTAGCCAGTTCGCTGGATTCCTGACACACCAGAATGTGTTCAAAATCATCTTCTGAAAGCGCGTTAATCAATAAAATGACCTGCTTTGCTCCTCCGTGAGCGCGTCTTCCGAATTCAAGGTGCATTATGCGCATCTTCATGACATTACTCCGAACGTGCCCAAAACAGGGAAGATTTGAGCTGTTAGATGACGCACGAGCTTACTGCGGCAAGGCGTAACTACCTGGCATAAAAATCGAGTTATAAAAGAAAAATGTAAGTGATGAAAAAGAATAATTGGCAGACAACGTACCATAAAATTTCCGTTAGCGTGGTGGACCACAAGGTTGTTGACGCAAGCATGTAGAGCAGAAAGCGTATCACTATTCGTAAACTGCCCACGTTTTTCCCATGCTTCAGTTCGATGATAAATATACGCTTAAGCAATGGGAATAGCTCTAGGGCGTGACCTTTTCTGTTCATTTTTGCAATCTGCCCGCAGCTTTCTTAATAAACCTGTCGTCCTTGTTGTTGCTCAATACTTACCGAGGCAAGAGCATGAGTGAGTAAAAATTCATCGATAGAAATAAGTAAAAACTTGTTATCCGAAAAGCCGTAAAGTCAAAGCAAAGATGTATTGGAAGGAATTGTCTCAGGCACATACAATGCGCGATAACCTTATCCACCGAGCCGCAGACAGAAAAAATGCTTCGTCTGCTCGTATAATAACCGGAATTCACATAATTAAATGAACCGTACCTCACCCTCATATCAGCCAACATTTATGCAGGAAGCGTGTCGCTGGCTGTATTCTTGGCTATTAGTGTTAATCATTCCTTTTGTGGCCGTTGCCTTACTGTTGCGAGGGAAAGGGCAAGACAAACCCGCTGGTCATAAAGCTTTGGAGCGATTGGGCGTAGCGCCAAAACCTGCCAGCCCGCAAGGCTACCTGTTTCACTGCGTCTCAGTTGGAGAAGTGGTTGCTGCTTCCGGACTTATAAAACGTATAATGCAGGAAGAGCCTGACATGGCGATAACCGTTACAACTACCACGTTAACGGGCTCAGCGCGCGTGAAGGAGATATTTGGAAACCGTGTTAATCACAGCTATTTGCCTTTCGATTTGCCGATTTGCATGTCAATTTTATTGAACCGATTATCGCCCAAGATGGTTGTAATAACCGAAGTGGAGTTGTGGCCTAATCTCATTCACACCTGTTGGCGGAAAAAAATTCCTGTTCTCGTTGTTAACGCTAGAATGACGGATCGCTCCGCTCGCCGATATAAAAAATTCGCGTCGCTATTTACGCCCATGCTCAATAAAGTGGCACATGTTTGTGCGCAAGGACAAAGAGATTACGACAACTATCTGCTACTTGGCATTCCCGCTGACAACTTGACTCTTACCAACAACATTAAATTTGATCAGGCGGCGGTGCAGTCAGCATCTGGACCTGCTTCTTTTATGAATGTTGCTTCATCCACACGACCAATTATTGTAGGAGGAAGTACTCATGAGCCTGAAGAAGCAATGTTACTGCAAGCGAGCCAAAGTCTGCGCAAGAAATTCCCTGACCTGCTTCTTATTCTGGTGCCACGTCATCCAGAACGTTTTGATGAAGTGGCCCGTGTGATCAAGCAGAAGGGAGCTGCATTTGTAAAAAGTAGCGAATACGACAGCGTGCCAGAGAATTGTGCAGTGGTCCTTGTTGATGAAATGGGTAAACTTAATCATGTCTACCAGATTGCCTCGATTGCTTTTGTCGGCGGGAGTATTGCCCAGCGCGGGGGGCATAACGCGCTCGAACCGGCAGCAGCAGGGCTCCCTGTACTGATGGGCCCCAGCAGACACAACAACCCCGAAATATGCCATCATCTGGAGCTACAGGGCGCATTAATTTTAGCTCGCGACAGTGACGATATTTCAGCACAGTGTGAACAATGGCTATTAAAGCCTCAGTTGGCTATCCAGTGCGGCGAGAGCGGCCGTAAAGTCATTTCAGATAATGCAGGTGCAACAGAAAAAGCCCTTGCCTGCATTCGAAGGTGCTTCAGTAAAGAAAGCTGAAGTTAAAAAGCTAAGGGAGCTGAATAAAAAACAGACCCCATGATGGTGCGATTTTTCAATATATTGCACCTCAAAAAAGAATGAAGGAATGCAGTAAAGATAAAGGGTTGGGTAACACTTTGATTTTTCAATATATATTTAAAGTTGGTATAGCGGTTGCTTTTATCTTGCCGACGCTGTAGTTCAGGTAGAAAACAAACAATCACGCAACCTAATAAGGTGCACCTGATTACACGTTTTCCAGGGAGACGTACCCTGCCACGTTGTGGCAGGGTACTATTTTCTTCATCTCTGCATTATACGAATTCTCGCGCTGAGAGAGCATACATCAATGTGGATTAATATCAGACCGGATCTCCCTCCGGAGCAATTAAACTTATCAGTCGCCAGCCCGGTTTAGGCAACAATTCTTTGCCAAACAAAACGGTGTGGGCTCTATTATTCTCATCAATAGCGATTAACGGCGTAGCTCTACCGCCATAAGTCTCCAGGTAGTTCGTGTAGCTAAACTCTTCTGTTAAACGCGTAGTTTTTACTAAAGCTCCCCGGGCCACCGCTGTCGCCAGGTACCCATAGGTTACGCCTTCGTCGAATAACGAAAGTTTCTGTGCATAGTGTTGTCCCACCTGATGACTGGGTCGCGTCGCCTGCTCATTATTAGTCAAACCCCATACCTTGTCTTTGCCCATAGTGTACTCAAAATGATAGGCCACCATTGGGTTAAGCTGTTTATAAGGAGACATAATAAGTACCGTACCAAAGGTATTCATTTCCATTGTTCGCGCTGCATGATCAGACATCGGGTTACCGAAGTACGCCGGTATTTCAGCCATTCTGGCCTCCCGAATTGCATCCCAGTTGGTATCGGCAATACACACAGGAATTTTTTGGTTGATCATTTCTTTTGCCATCATGCGATTAAATTTGCTGCCGCCAAAGATTAAAAAACGATTTGGCGCCGGAGCCCTTACTTGCAGAAGTTTGGCCACACTACGGGAGGTCAGGCTTTGCACCACTACTGTGGCAATAATGACGAGAAAAACGATAGGAACAATAACGCCGGCACCATCATATCCAATTTCTTCAAGCTTGAGTGAGAACAGCGCAGATACTGCGGCTGCGACTATACCCCGTGGCGCTATCCAACTAAGTAAAGCCATTTCCCGCCAATTAAGCCCGGTCCCGACGGCTGAAATTAACACTGACAATGGCCGAGCAATAAACATAATTGCACCCAACACTATTACCGCGCCTGCACCGACTTCAATGATTGAGTTCAACTCCAATCGAGTTGCCAGCAATATAAATAGACCCGAAATTAGCAGCACACTTAAGGTTTCTTTGAACTCCAGAATGTCTTCCACCTCAACGTTTTTCATGTTCGCCAGCATCATGCCAGTAATGGTAACAGCAAGAAGCCCTGACTCATGAGCAACATAATTAGAGGCAGCAAATACACCTAAAATGAGCGTAAGAACAGCCGTGTTTTGCAGGTAATGCGGTATCCAGTTATTGCGTAGCGCCAAGCCTAAAAAATAGCCGGAAAAAATACCTAAGAAGAAGCCAATTCCGATTGTTTTGCCAAAAGCAATGAGGGTGTGCGTAACTGCGGTGGCTTGAGATGCAACGATGTATTCAAACACTAAAACCGCTAACAAGGCGCCAATGGGATCAATAATAATTCCTTCCCAGCGCAAGATATTCGCCAAGTTGGTTTTTGGCCTGACCGTTCTGATCATCGGCACAATAACGGTGGGGCCTGTGACCGTCACAATTGCTCCGAAAAGTGCAGCCAACTGCCAGGATAAATCGAGAGCAAAGTGCGAGGCTACAGCTGCAACAATCCAGGTAACCAGAACGCCCACCGTGCAGAGATTACGCACCATGTTTCCGTGGCCGGCAATATCAGTTAATTTAAGGGTAAGCGACCCTTCGAACAGAATAATCGCAACAGATAACGACACCACCGGAAATAACAGGTCGCCAAATAACGCATCAGCGTCAAGTACATTAAAAACTGGTCCGATTATGATACCAACGATCAGTAAGGGTAAAATGGCGGGAAGACGGACGCGGTATGCCAGATACTGACAAGCAATAGATAACAGGCCAACACTGACCAGACTAAGTAACGGATCTGACAAATTTATTTCCTTATTTGATAACGCAAAATAGTAACTGGCGGTGAGATATGAGCAATATGATTGCTTTTCTTTGCTAGTTAATACTTAATGAATGAAAAGAAAGATGATTTTTTCGATATAAACGCTGAGGCTTTTGCTTTGCCGAACTTTCATACTATGAATATCCTGTCATTTTAAGATAGGGTATAATAGCAGCAACTGAATATCAGCAATTCATTTCCTTCGTGCAGTATGGATAAAAAGATGTCTGTAACCACCCCTATAAAACTTTTCTTCGCACTTCTGTTACTTGCCTGCGGAACATTGGCTCACGCGGGACCGATTAAAACCGATATCGTGCTGCTGGTGGATGAATCAGGCTCTATGGGGAATGGCCGGGATAGTCTTATTCATGCCAATTTGGCTGCTCATATCAACAGCTTTTCTGATGCTTTGGCTTCGCAAGGGGTTGAAGCCAGATTTGCTCTTATCGGATTTGGGTTGGCGGGTAATCTTTTTCGCCAGCTAAGTGATTTTGGTTCTGCTGAAACATTTTCTTCAGCCGCGAATCAACTATCATCTGGCGGTAATACTGAACCTGCCTATGATGCTATGGCATTTGCGCTGGATTCGCTCAACCGCTATTTTGTTACGCAGCCTTTAGCTTACGCTACCGACGCCATCAAAAATTTTATTCTATTTACTGATGAAGGCGACAACTCGCGAGAATTTGATAAAAGCGCTATTGCCACAACGCTGGCTGAGAATAGCGCTTTACTTAACGCAGTGGTGCCGTCGGATTCTTCCACAACAAGTGGTTTCGTTGAATTAGCGCTTGAAACTGGAGGCAGAGTATTTGATTTAAATGAGCTGGAAACCACCAGTGCCCAGCAGGCGCAATCTTTTCTTGCTCAATTAGGTTTAGCCAAAGCTGAAGAAACATTCGATTTCTGCCGCCAACATTCGATACATGCTGCCTGTAGCGGTGTTGGGCCGCCGTCTGTTTCAGAATCGGGAACTGGCGCGCTGGCAATGCTTTTCCTTACATGGCTGTGGTTCCGCCGCTTTATCCGAGGGTAATGCAGCGTTACCCTTACTCGCTTTAACGTATTGCGTTTCCCCCCAGACAATCTACCTATGGTGACTATTTTGAAAATCGCATCACTCTTGTGTGCAGTGATATATCTTTCCTCTTGCAGTTTATCGACCGCAGCTCCCCAGCGCGGATTTTCGGTCATTGACGAATACAAGCTTAACGACAAGCTAAAGGAAACATCGGGTCTTTTTTGTGAAGAAGACCGCGCCTATACAATCAACGACTCTGGTAATGCACCCTCTATTTTTCAGATTAATACGCAGGGTAAAATAATGCAGACATTGTCGTTAGCTGAAGGAAATTATGATTGGGAGACAATCACCGCTGACGTTGATTATTTTTATGTCGGCGATGTGGGAAATAATGCTGGTGATCGTCAACGTTTGATAATTGAGAAAGTGTCTCGGGCAACAAAGCAGGTTGAACTGTCAATCAATCTGAAATATCGAGATAATCAACCTAAACAGAATTTGCCTTACGCTCATGATTTCGACGCTGAAGCAATGGTAGCGAAAGACGGAGATCTCCTGCTTTTTTCAAAAAGCTGGGAAACGGGAGTGGCTCGGGTGTATCGTCTTTCTACAACGAAAAGCCACCAAACGCTTAAACCAATAGAGATGATTCATGACTTACCAGGCGTAATCACCGGCGCAGACTGGGATGCTGACAATAAACGTTTCCTCATCGTCGGCTATACCAGTACTCCTTTTGGTATATTTACTCCTTTTATCGCCACGCTGACAGAAAATTTTGAAGTAAAAACAGTCGATGCGTTGGATGGATACGGACAAGTAGAAGGGGTCTGCGCGTTTGCGAATAACGAGATATGGTTCAGCCAGGAAAGCGCTCCCTTTCACGATGCTAAGATTGTGAAAATCAAATTCAACTAGGACCTGTCTTGCTCGTTGCTGGTCACTACTCACTTAGGTACAACAAAACTCGGTCAGCAAAGGCCAACAGGCTCTCATTTTTCTGATTGGAAAATTGGCTCAGCATTATTCTTATACTCTTAAAGCTATACCTATTGCTCCGGCTTATCTGTTTATACTTTGTACAAGTGCGAAAAAGCTAACGTAAAGCAGAATCCGGAGAAACCTTGATGGGGCGTTTAACTAAGTCAGCTTGTGGAATGATAGTCTGGCTATGGAGCTTATCAGCCTTTTGCGCCACCTCAATCACGAGCAGGCCGGTGAGTGGTTAACCGATCAACTGGCACTGTCAGACAGCCTCAATGTGAGTTTTACTAAAACCAAAATTAGCTTTAAGGGCTGTAGCCAACGGGAATATCGTCTGGCCTTCGTGCAGGAAGTCACCTCTGGAATGGAACTTGAAGCAGTAATTCATTATGAAGAAGGGAAGCTGGACTTTGGCTTAACCGACCAAAAAGTGAGTTCTCAGGCTTACGAGATGATATCCTGGTGGCAGATGCACAATTACCGGCTGGGCCTAGGCAAAAAGGTGGTGGCTCGCCATGATATCGTATCTCCGCTGGCTACAGGATTTACCCTGCCTAAAAGTGAGGCTGTGGCAGTATACATAGAGCTTCCCGGGTTGTTTGAAGCTCACACAGTGGCTTTTGCCGCCATTCAGGAATCCTGGACAGCGCAGGAAGATATGTCGCTTCCCTGGCGTACCAGCAGAGACAACCAGTTAAACGTAAATTATACAATCGCGTTCTAAACTCACGTTGGTGGTAGCACAATCGGCACTAACGTGGAAATTACAGTAATTCGCCTCTCTGAGCTGATCTCACATCAAGGCGGGTTACTTATTGTTCAATAACTATTCGTGACTTACCCTCGCCACATTCTTTATCAAGTCTTGCGTTTCTAAAGCTTAAAACGCGAAACCTGACTGGCAAGCTCAGAAGCCAGATTATCCAATTGTTCACTTACTCTCACCAACTGTGATGCGGTTTCTAAATTATCATTACTGCTGGTACTGATATCATTGATGTTAACGTTGATATTTTCTACTACAACGGTTTGTTCTTCCGTGGCTGTGGCAACTTGGGTGTTGATGTCATTAATTTCATTGATACCAGCAATGATTGATTGGAGCACCTTATCAATTTCATTGGTAGCGGTAACCACGGCTTCTGTCTGAGCTTGGCTTGTTTGCATCTCAGCAACGGCTTGTCGCGAATCAAGTTGAAACTTATCAATTTTTTGCTGAATTTCGTCCGTCGCACTGGCTGCACGCTGGGCAAGAGCTCTCACTTCGTCAGCCACCACCGAAAAACCGCGGCCATGTTCTCCCGCTCTGGCCGCTTCAATGGCCGCATTCAGTGCCAGTAAGTTAGTTTGTTCAGAAATGCTGCGAATGGTGTCTAAAATACTACCTATGGCTGAAGTATGCTCATCCAACGCGCGAATAACATTGGCAACGTTAGTCACTTGATTAGCCAACTTTTTGATCAATTGAACTGCGTCTTTTGTTAACGTACGTCCCTGGTCGGAGGTGGTGCTAGATTCATTTGCGTGGCTGGCGGCTGCCATGGCTGAGCGCGCAATTTCATTTACCGTAGTGCCCATCTCGGTCAGCGCTGCTGCAACTTGCATAGTATGATCACGTTGTACCTTACTAATTTCCTCAGTTACGCGGGATTTGTCGGCCACATTTGATGCTGATTCTCTTAGCCGATTACTGGTTGCCGCAACAGCGGAAATGGTGCTGTGTAAGCTGGCAATAAAATTGTTAAACCCTTCTACCAGACGACCCATTTCCTTTTGTTCCGGCACATTAATACGCAAAGTAAGATCGCCCTCACCGCGACCAAGATTTTGAAAAACATCCGCGAGCCGCTCAATGGGCCGAGTAATACTGCCAGCTAACCAAACACCAATAGTCGCAAACACCACAGCAATCAGTAGCGCCCATAACACCATCTGCGTCGTGGCTTTATCCAGCTCGTCATAGAGTTCCGCTTCCGGCACCTGCGCAACGACGTACCAGCCCGCACTTTTAACAAAGGTACTGGCGAAAAGCATTTCCTCGCCATTCACTGTTGCCGTTGCCAAATTGAAGTCATTTTTGTTCAGCAACATTGCTGCGGCATCAGAACCTGCAATATTGCCAATGTTTGCGCTGCCCAACAGCTCCGTTTTTGAATGGGCGATAACTGTACCGTTGCCGTCCACCATAAACACCAATCCGGTCGCAGCAATCTTTACCCGGTTAAGAATATCGACAAGTTCGTCTACCGACTTCGCCACTCCGGACATGCCTCTGCCGTTTACCTGCTGGTAATTGGCGAATAACCGATAACCCTGACCCTTTTCGTTATATAAGCTTAGCGAAATGGGTTCGCCACTCTCTTTGTAAGCGAAAAACCAGCCATCCGCGTTATCATTCTGGAGTGTTCTTAGAAATCCTTCCTGATTCCAGTATTTGTAGGTGAAGCGGTCAACATATGATGCCACTGTCAAATTATTAAAATTTACCAAATCTTCCAGATAGTTTACTAATCTGGCTTCGCCCGCTTGTTCTGCACCCGCCGCTGACCAGGCGTTGATGTCAGGATTAGTGGCAATACTTTGGGCCACAGTTTTCATCACGCTGACTTCTTTGTCTACGCGATTGGCCACCTGCTTTACCATATTTGGCAGTTGTGCATCTTGCACGCTGTTATGGAGTAGGTCCCTGGCAATCCATTGGCTAATCGTTCCCACCAGAATAGTTGAGGCCAACACGGCCACGATGAGAGCAATAATAAGTTTTTGCTTGATGCTGAATGCGCTAAAGAACATAACTTCTGACCACGTTCGGTATGTTAATTGGAATGTTTTGTAGTTAATACTAATCCGCAATAATTTGTGCTCTCTCAGCGCGAGAAAAGCCGCGCATCGCTGGCCGCACCTTGCTGGCCGCACCCGAAGGGAGATAGAGAAATCCATCCCTGCGTTATTTCGGTTTGAAAGGCCTCAGCATCGCTTCACCAATGGGACTTGATTAGCTGGATTTCTCTATCTCTGAGCTGGTCACATTAATGAGGATTAGTATAAGACGTTGCAGAAACTGCCTCAGCAACGTCAGGTTTTTATTATATAGCTTTTGCGGCGGGCCAGAGCACTAAGTTGTTTAATGACCGTACCCTTATTTTACGCTTCCGCTCTACTTTGCCACAATTAACGTGTGCGGGTAAAATGAAATTAGCTCGGTGATAAACTCGAACAAAATTCCCGCGTTGAAGAGCGGGAGTTTGCTGATCGGCTACCTATACTAAATCTTTAGGGCTGATCACACATCAATGAGGGCTAGTATTAATTTTCGTTGTTCTTTTCGGGAACGGGAAAGCCTCTGTCGCGCATGAGTGCATCAACTTTCGCGTCGCGCCCTCTAAACGCGCGATATGCTTCTGCTGGGTCCATAGCATTGCGCACGGAGAACAGGTATTTCACCAGACGCTGACTTAACTCTTTATCATAAAATCCACCCGGGGCTTCAGCAAAAGCTTCTGCTGCGTCAGCCGTAAGCACTTCTGCCCACATGTAGCCATAGTAAGCAGCTGCGTAGCCTTCACTGGAAAATACGTGACCGAACTGCGGGCTGCGATGGCGCATAACTACTTCTTCCGGCATATTCAGTTTTTCCAGTTGTTCACGTTCGAATGCATCGGGCTCAATCTTATCTGGATCTGTAGTGTGATATTTCAGATCCATGATAGCTGATGCCATATATTCAGTGGTTTTAAACCCTTCATTGAACGTGGAAGCTTTTTTGATTTTGTCTACCAGTTGTTGAGGAATGGGTTTGCCGGTTTGATAATGCACCAAAAACTGATTAATGACTTCATCGGTGGTAAGCCAGCGCTCAAGGAGCTGCGACTGGAATTCCGTGTAATCACGCACGCCGGAATGAGACGAGGGATATTTTACATCTGCGGAAAGAAAGTGCAGGGCATGGCCAAATTCGTGGAAATAGGTTTCTGCATCGTCCCAGGAAATAAGCGTTGGCTCGCCATCTGCCCCTTTTACAAAGTTTGAGTTGTTGGAAGCTAAAACGGTTTCCCTGCCATCGAACGTGGTGTAAGAACGGTACGTTGTTGCCCAGGCTCCTGAGCGTTTTCCTTCGCGAGAAAACGGGTCGAGATACCAAAGGCCGATGTAGTCACCACTGTCTTTATCGGTGACTTCCCATACTTTTACATCCGGGTGAAACACGGGTACCTTGCCAGCCTCAACGGGGGCAAAGTGGAAGTTGAACAACCTGCCAGCAACGTAAAACATGGCTTCACGAAGTTTATCCAGTTGCAGATACTGTTTTACTTCGTTGGAGTCTAAATCGTATTTTGCTTTTCGCACTTTTTCGGCGTAGTAGCGGTAGTCCCACGGCTTAATGGTAATATCTGCGCCTTCTTTATCGGCAATTGCCTGCATATCAGCGACTTCTTCCTCTACCCGCGCAATTGCCGCCGGCCACACTTTCATCATCAGATCCATGGCGTTTTCCGGTGTTTTTGCCATACGATCTTCTAAGCGCCACAGAGCGTAATTGTCGTAGCCCATCAGCGCAACACGCTCATCTCTTAGCTTAAGAATTTTTTTGATGATTTCATTATTATCCTGAGCATCGCCGTTATCGCCGCGGTTGTAATAAGTGCGCCAGACTTTCTCACGCAGGTCACGATTGGTTGAATACGTCAGGAAAGGATCCATAGACGAGCGGGTATTGGTAATGGCATATTTACCTTCTTCACCGCGAGATTTAGCAGCTGCAGCGGCTGCTTTAACAAAAGTATCTGGCAAACCTTCGAGATCATCTTTAGTGATATAGGTGACATAACCTTCTTCATCTGCCAAAACATTATTGGAAAAGGTGGTGTATAAGGTGGCAAGTTCCTGATCAATCTCGGCATATCGCGCCTTCGCATCACCTTCAAGTGAAGCGCCATTGTGGGCAAAATTGTTGTAAGTTAACCAGGTAATTCGCTGTTCTTCTTCTGATAATGAATCTAGCTCGTCACTTTCGTAAACCGCTTTTACTCGTTCAAAAAGCTTTTTGTTCTGAATGATTTTTGAGGAAAACGCCGATAATTTGGGAGACATTTCAGCTTGAATCTCCCGAAATTCCGGACTCGACATATTCGATCTCCAAATGCCGTAATAGGTATAAACCCGGTCAAGTGCTTTACCTGCGCGCTCCATGGCAACAATTGTGTTGGCAAAGGTAGCGGGCTGTGCATTATTGGCTATGGCGTCGATTTCTTGTAAATTCAGCGCCATTGCTTTTTCCAGCGCCGGTTTAACATCTTGTAAATTCATTTTGTCGAACGCCGGCACGCCCCCGTACGGACCTTCGAAGGGTTGCAACAGTACGTTATCGAATTGCTCATGCTGGGCGGCGCTAGACTTGTCATGCGTGGCGGTTGGTGCGTGTTCTGCCTTTTGGTCTGAACAGGCGCCCAGTGCAAAAACTACGGCTATGGTGGTAAGTGATGCTGTAAACTTTCTCATGAAGTTTTCCTGTCTCATTACATAAATGGTCATACTAGAGGATACAGTTGGAAAATAATACGGCTGAGCTCAAAACGAGAAATCAGTGCCCTTTTAGAAGGACAGTAACCGACTGAAATACCCGGTAAAATCTGCCATAGCATCAGTGGAATTTTTTTGTTGAAAAACTATTGAATAACAGGGCGTTCAACCGCTACACTCCGCGCCTTTAATCATCTATAGCTATAGCGCAAATTTTCATGTTGGAACTGTTTTTACATAGCGCCCCCGTATTACTGGCGATAGCTTCTTTCTGGTCTAATACTGAGCGTAAATTGTTGATGCTAAATCTGGGTTTATGCATCACGATCACACTGTTGTTGGCGTTTCAGCAGGCATGGGGCGGCGTATTAGTGATGAGTGTAGCGGGAGCCAGTACCAGCTATAGAATTATTAGTGGCAAACTGCTGAGGCAGCGCCTGACGCTGCTGCTGATTATGCTGATGGCATCAATGATTGGTATCGTAAACAGTATGACTGGCAAAACCGGATGGATTGAGATATTGCCGCTCTTTACGTTTATCTTTTACCGCTTTGGTGAGTTGCGATGCAAGGAAGCGGGACTGCGTTTGTGCATGATTTCCGGCTCACTTATTTTCACTGGCTATGCCGTGATCACTCACACCTGGGGTGTGGCGATAACAGAAATGCTGTTTGCTTTATCGAACGGCTACTATTTTTATCGGATAAAGCGACGCGCTTTACCCGCCGCCCTATAAAATATCAGGCAAACACCACTGTTTTATTGCGGTGAATAATGACGCGGTCTTCCAGGTGATAGCGCACGCCATGAGCAAGCGCTGTCACTTCGCAGTCTTTTCCCTTGCGAACCATATCCGCTGCACTATCACTGTGGCTGATGCGTTTAACCGCTTGTTCAATAATCGGCCCTTCATCTAAGTCTTTAGTAACATAATGGCAGGTTGCGCCGATAAGCTTTACGCCCCTGTCATAGGCTTGCTGATAAGGCCTGGCACCCGCAAAAGAAGGCAAGAAGCTGTGGTGGATATTAATTGCTTTGCCCTGTAACTTATTGCATAGGTTGTCGGGCAAAATTTGCATAAATCGGGCTAATACGGTGAGGTCAATCTGATATTCATCCAGCAGTGTGCCAATCTTATCAAACGCCTTTTGCTTCCCTAGCGCGTTAAAATCAATCCAATAAAATGGCACTTCATACCAGTCAGCAAACTGTTTCATTTGCGGATGATTCGAAATAATGCAGGGAATATCGCAATTCAGTTCTTTAGTGTGCCAGCGGTGCAGTAAATCCACTAAGCAGTGAGAATCTATGCTGCCTAATAAAGCCACCCGTGGTTTTTGGCGCGAGTCAGACAATTTCCACTGCATCTGGTATTCCTGGGCAAGCGGCGTGAATTCCTGCACAAAGCTAGCGTAATCCAGCTTTATAGAATCAGCGCCAATTTCGTGGCGCATAAAAAATCGGCCGGTTTGCAAATCAGTGTGATGATTGGCTTCAACAATGGTGGCCCCATGGTCAGCCAAAAAACGTGAAACACTGGCCACAAGCCCAATCTGATCAGGGCAGTCGATAACTAAACGATAGGTTTGCTGCATGATATTTTCATTATTCCAAATGCGATGCCACTGTTTTACCCAGCCTTACGGGTTGTGTAAAGTGCAGAAAAAGTATAAGTCATATTAAGCCGCGCTTTAGCTGCTCGCGGATAGACAGAAGAGATTGAAGTTGCCAGCTTTGACGAACGGGGTAGACCACGCCCGAAGGTGTGGAGACAGATTCAAATAAATGAAAATGGTTAAAGCTACAGGTGACTGAGGGCGGTAACAGTGGTGCAGGGACGGCCGCTGTGACTTTGCGTACCAGTGTGACGTGGGGAAGGTATTCGCGATTGTCCAAGGCAATGCCAACACGGCGCGAGACCTGACGGATCTGTTTGGCCAACAGCGTTAATTCTTCTGGCACTTTAGTTGGGGCGGCAAACATAATTTTTGGCCCTCCCCACATGCCGGTAGAATCCAGACACAATGTTAAAGGCGGAGCCGAGATATCATCAAGAGCCTGAATGAGCGCTTCATGCTGCCGCGGGGTGACGTCGCCCAGAAAGGCCAGAGTAATATGGTAATTGGCTGCAGGAACCGCAACAGGTGTAGCAGCGGTTGATGCTCCAAAACGTTTTTTTACAGGTTTTTTTCCTGCTGGCTCGCGAGGAGAGATCTCCGGCAGTGCTTGTTGTCGCCAACTTTCCAGTGATAGCTTTTCCTTTGGGGCTAAGTCTAACCCAATAAAGCAACGCATTATCTTTTTCCTCTTTTACTCGTAGTATAACAGTGGATCGAAGCGCATATTCGTGGCGGGTAAGTAATGTTAATCCGCGCTGAGAGAGCACACATTATCGCCGATTAGTATAAAATGCCTGATATTTCCTCAATCTTCTGTAGAGCCTAATCATCCGACTGTATGAATACAAGCCACGTTAAGTTACCTGCCCAAGCCATAGTGGCACCGCTTTGCGGTGTAATTGACCACCGTAATGTTATTGTAGGAGCACCGCCGGGCGCAGGAAAGTCTACGTTATTGCCGATGGCGTTATTGTCGCATTTTCCCGCCGGGCGCATTGTTATGCTTCAGCCTCGTCGGGTGGTGGTGAGAAGTCTGGCTACCTTTTTAGCCTCCCAACTGGGTGAGCCGGTGGGGCAAACGGTGGGCTACCGTATACGCGGTGAAAGCAAGATTAGTCAGCAAACCCGACTTGAAATTATTACTGAAGGCGTTCTGACCAGAATGATTCAGCAAGACCCGGAGCTTTCCGGCGTTACGGTAATTATGTTTGATGAATTTCACGAGCGAAGCCTGCACAGCGATTTCGGTTTAGCATTGGCAATTGAGGTGCAGCAAGGGATACGCGACGATCTCCGTCTGGTTATTATGTCTGCTACGCTTGATGTGACAGCGCTACAGATGCTGCTACCAGATGCCGATGTGCTAACCAGCGAAGGGCGTATGTATCCGGTGCAGGAAAAATACGCCGGTCAAGGAGAAGCACGCACACTGCGGGATCGTATCGTCGCCCTGGTGCGCGATGTGATACACGATCAGGCGGGAGACATTTTAGTTTTTTTACCAGGAGCGGGAATCATCCGCGCTGTAGAGCAGCAGTTGGTTCAGCATGCGAATAACGGCGAAGTTATAGTTCATACTCTTTTCGGCGCGATGGAAAAGCGAGCGCAGGACGCCGCTTTACAGCCGGACCCGCAAGGCAGGCAAAAAGTGATATTGGCGACCAATATTGCCGAGACCAGTCTTACTATTGAGGGGGTAACGGTAGTCATTGATAGCGGCTTGGAAAATGTCGCCAGTTTTCATCCCGGCAGTGGCTTCACGCAGCTTAGCCAGCAACTGATTTCACAAGCATCCGCTACACAGCGAAAAGGACGTGCGGGGCGCCTCGGCCCCGGCGTTTGTTACAGACTCTGGGCACAGGAATATCAAAGTCGTTTGGCGCCACACTCGGTGCCGCAAATTCTACGGGAAGATGTGTCGTCGTTACTCTTAGAAGCATTAAACTGGGGAACTCAGCTTTCTGAGCTGGCGCTGCTGGATCAGCCGTCCCCTGCGCAACTGGATGCCGCGGTACAGCAACTTGAAGCTATCGGCGCACTGGATCCTCAACGCGGTATTACAGGCTATGGGCGAAAACTGGCTGAGTACCCCTGCCACCCTAAAATTGCTCACATGCTTATTCATAGCCACCACTGGGCGGTGCGACTTGAGCGCAAATTTCTGACGCAAGCTGCCGCAGTCATTGCCGCACTGGCGGAAGAATTGGGCGGCAACCACGGTTCACTTACTATTTCGGATTACATACAAGCGTTAGACGCCAGTGCAGTTTCACGGCTGACAGAACAGGCTCGACGATATCATCGTCTAAACGATCCCTCTGGACCAGAAGTTCATGTTAAGGCTTTGCCTTCGGAAGATCTCGCTTTGTGTATTGCATTGGCGTATCCAGAGCGAATTGCTAAAGCGCGCAGTAACGGTCAGTACCAGCTTGCCGGTGGAAAAGGGGCGGTATTACCCGCCGAAAAGACAATTTCAGCACCGTGGCTGGTGGTTTTGCACGGTCAGCAGTTGGGCGCAGACATAACCATGCGTTTGCTCGAACCTATTGCAGAAACCGTCTTACAATCGGTGTTTGCCGATGGATTTCGTTTTGTCGAGAAGGTAACGTTTAACGCCGAGAAAAAACAGATGGAGGCCCGGCGCGTCTATGGCTTCCACAAAATTCTGCTAAATAGTGAGCCAGTCGCACGCGTTCCTGATGCGGTGTGGATTAAAGCATGGCGGCATTATTTAGCGGAAGTTCCTATTGCAGAGCTCCCTGTAGACGATGAAGTCTGGCAATGGATGAACAGGCTGAGTCTGGCCCGTGCTTTACATCTTCCGCAACCTCAAGCTTATGATGCTCCACCGGAATGGCCTATGACGAAAAATCCTTTCACGTTATTGGAAAAAGACGTTGTAGACACTGCACTGGCAGCATGCCGTACGTTAAATGATATTAGAAAAATCAACTGGACTAAAAAGTTGCAGTTATCGTTACCCTGGTCTCAGCAACATGCGCTGGAAACCTTTTTACCAACAGTGTTTACTGCTCCTACCGGAAACCAACGTCACTTGGTTTATAAAAACGACGGCAGTGTAATGTTGTCAATAAAAATGCAGGAAATGTATGGTTTTAATACCAGCATTACAGTGGGCGAGGGCCGCAAAACGGTAACGGTGGAATTGCTGTCTCCTGCTGGGCGACCACTGCAGATGACTTCAGACTTAGGGGCTTTTTGGACAGGCAGCTATGTGGCTATACAAAAAGAGATGAAAGGTCGGTATCCGAAACACTACTGGCCCGACGATCCGACCACTGCCAGCCCCACCACTAAGACGAAAAAAGCAATGGATTGATTAATAACGCGATTTATTTTTAGTGAAACCCCCGGCAATAAAGTGACACATTAAATCTACTGATCACACTTTGCTGCCATTGGCATAGATCCTCAAGACATGCTTATATAAGTGAGTTGTATAAAACTTACACAAAGTCAAATGAGGGAGAAGACATGAGCAGAGTTGCATTGGTCACCGGTGGAACACGCGGTATTGGCGAAGCCGTCAGTCTGGCATTGCAGGAACAGGGCTACACGGTTGTGGCTAATTATGGTGGGAACGATGAAGTTGCAAAGGCTTTTACAGAAAGAACAGGCATTCCATCTTTTAAGTTCGACGTGTCAAATTTTGAGAAAACCAAAGCGGCAATGGATCAAATTGAAAATGATTATGGCCCAATCGATATTCTCGTCAACAATGCAGGGATCACGCGCGACGGTACCATGCACAAAATGAGCTTCGAGCAGTGGGATGCGGTGATACAAACCAATCTGGCATCCTGTTTTAACACTTGTCGGTGTGTAATTGACGGTATGCGCCAGCGCGGCTTTGGGCGTATTGTTAACATTGGTTCTGTTAACGGTCAGGCGGGGCAATACGGCCAGGTAAATTACGCTGCAGCGAAGTCAGGAATTCATGGTTTTACAAAAGCCCTGGCGTTGGAAGGGGCATCTAAAGATGTGACGGTGAACGCTATTGCACCAGGTTATGTCGATACTGATATGGTAAGAGCGGTTCCTGAAGAAGTATTGAAGAAAATTATTGCGACTATTCCGGTAGGGCGATTAGGAAAGCCAGAGGATATCGCCCGTAGCGTGTTGTTCCTCATTCGAGACGACGCGGGTTTTATTACCGGTTCCACGCTTTCTATTAATGGCGGTCAGCATATGTACTGACCGCCACGTGCAGCAGACAGTTAACTGGTGCTGTCTGCTGCCGGCGTCACGCCCATTGCTCTCATCACATCCAGACCAGGAAAGCCATCGGCAATCATATCATTCTTAATTTGATATTCTCTGATCCCCACGCGCGTGGCAGGACCGATAATGCCGTCGGGTTTACCCACGTCAAAACCCTTCTCATTTAGTGTTTTCTGCAAACGTATAATGTCATCCCGGCTATAGGCGGGAAGTTCGGGAAGCGACGCCATCAAACCAGATTCGCCCGCGATTCGATCTGCCAGTTTGCCTACCGCGATGGCGTAAAATTCAGAATTATTCCAGCGCATAATCACGCGGAAGTTTTTATATGCCATAAAAGCAGGGCCTTTATGACCGGCTGGCACCACCACGTAGCCTTCCGTTTCACCTTCGCCAAGAGGGCTGCCATCTGCTTTGGTAATACCCAATTTATTCCACTGCGAAAGGCTGCGCTGTTGTTTATAACCCGTCAGCCGATAATCAAAATCTTCTGGTAAAGTAATTTCACGACCCCAGCGAAAACCTGGCTGCCACCCAAGCTGAGAAAGAAAGTTTGCAGCAGAAGACAATGCATCTTCTTCACTGTCCCATAAGTTAATTTTGCCGTCGCCGTCACCATCAATGGCGTAACGGCTATAAGCCGAGGGCATAAATTGCGTATGCCCCATCGCCCCGGCCCATGAACCTACCATGTTGGCAGGCTCCAGCGCTTCCCGTTCAAGAAGAGCAATGGCAACCATCAGTTCCTGCGTAAAATAATTGCTTCTTCTCTCGTCGCAAGCAAGGGTGGTAAGGGAATCCAGCACCGGCATGGTGCCTTTATAGGTGCCGAAATTTGTCTCGAGCCCCCAGAAAGCAACGAGATAATGTGGCGGAACGCCATACTTATCGTTTAGTTGCTGCAACAGTTGCCGATGCTTTTCATACATCTCGTGGCCTTTGTTGATGCGCCACGGGGTTACCCGTTTGCTATAATACCCAGGAAAGGTCTGCACAAACTCGGGCTGGCTTCTATCCAGCTCAATGACCCGAGGCTGGAAGCTAATTTCGTCAAACACCTGCTTTGCGAGTTCGGCATCAACACCTTGCGACACTGCTTTTTCGGCAAGTGCGGTTTTACATTCATTAAAATTACTGGCGGCATGGGCTGAAGAAATCGCTGTCAAAAGCGACAGAATAGAAATGCGCAGCCCACACGATAATGTGCGTTTCATAACATCCACCTTTGCTGGTTAGATCACCATGCTACCTCAAGTGGCGGTATGTTAGCGAGGAGAAATCTGTCCAAGCGACAAGGTCTTTAACTACGCGTATTTGTGAATAAAATCCGTTATAAGAGGACGAATATGCCTTCTGAACTTGGAACCACTAAAAATTCCATAGTGACCGGCGCCTTGCTGAATGTGATGACGACGCATAGATTTGGGAATGTTTTTGCAGATATCCTGAGCTGCTTCAGTCTGGCCTAAACCGCAGATATCATCATCTGCACCTTCCACCGTCAATAAGGCAGTGTTATCGATGGCTTCAAAGTTTACCGGTTCGCCCTTGTAAGTAATGGCCCCACGAGCAATCTCATTATTTTTGAAAACTCGCTCAATGGTTTCAAGATAAAATTCGGCTGGCATATCGAGTACCGCCATGTATTCATCATAAAACGCGCGAAAACGATCGGCATCTTCTTCTTCACCAAACACGAGGTTTTGGAAAAAGCTCATATATTTTTGCATATGGCCCTGATGATTCATGCTGATAAAACCGCCCAGTTGCATAAAGCCGGGATATACCCGTCGCCCTTCACCGGGGTAGCCATACGGAACCTTCATAATAGCCACGTTTCTGAACCAGGACATAGAGCGTTCTTCCGCAAATTCATTGACTCGCGTTGGATTTTTACTGGTATCCAGAGGACCGGCCATCAACGTGAGTGATTTGGGTACGCACTTATTTTGTTTTTCTGCCATCACCGCTGTTGCAATAATGGCTTGCACGGTAGGTTGGCATATTGCAATCATATGCGTGCCGGGGCCCAAAAATTCCAGAAACTCGATGAGGTATTCTACGTAACAATCAAAGGTAAAAGGCCCTTCTGCTAAAGGAACTTCCCGGGCATCAGCCCAATCGGTCACATAAATCTCGTGATCCGGCAACAATGCTTCAACCGTGCCTTTTAATAACGTGGCAAAATGGCCTGATAACGGCGCGACCAACAAGACCTTATGGTCGTCTTTCACGCCCACACGGTTAAAGTGGATCAGGTCACAGAAAGGTTTACTAAATACTACATCTTCTTTTACGCGGCAGCGTTTGTTCTCTATTTTTATCTCGTCGATATTGAACCCCAGCTTTTCGTAGCGTTGTGTCAGCCGCATTGCAGTTTCCAGCGAAGCGCGGGTAAGGCGGCCGGGCAGAGTGTGGGAAAGAAGATTGGAAGGATGACTCGCAATGTCATTCATTAGGCTAAGTCCTTCATGCATAATATATGCACCGCGTGTCAGATACTCATAAGCCTGATAGTTCATTACGTCTCTCCTCAAAAGCTGACTGGGGTAAGACCTGGGTAGGAATTGTGGTATTAATTAGATACTAGCTGCAGACTGAGTTTTGGCAGCGAAATCCTGACCCATTCCTTTGAGCATTTCACCCGCTTTTTGCTGAGCTTCATTAAGAATCGTATAGCTGGATTTAGCTGTATCTGACATTGTTTCCTGCACACTTTCCATATAGGCTTTATTTGCTTGTGCCAGTGCAGTCACATCTCGCTGCTGAGAGATTTTCTCAAAATAAGACATTCCTTCGCTCATTAAAGAAGAGTACATTGAGCTTTGTTTTTCCACTAGCGTCTGCATTGTGTTTACATTCAGCGCGGCTAAATCGGTCATCGGTTTCATAGCGTTTTTCATTTGTTCATTCATTTGTTCAAACATGAGATATCTCCGTTATTTTAAATTAGTCTGTAGTTTTCGGCGTCGCTGGCTTCTTGGTGGCCGACGTGGTGTCACGCGACCGAGATGCTGCTTTCTTTGGCCCCGAAGACTGCGCGGCCTTTTCTGCCAGTTTCTTGGCTTCATCCGCAGCATTTTGTGTTGCAGCCTTTGTTGCCTCAGCCGTTTTGTCCGTGACTTCTTGCGCTGATTCAGCGGTATCTTTGGTTGCCTTTTGCGCCGCCTGAGCCACAGTTTTAGTGGTTTCTTCAGACGCTTTTTCGGCACTATTGACCATATCTGCCGTCTGTTCCACATTATCTTGGATATCAGATCTTACGGTAGATGCGTTGGTATCGAAGCTACTTTTCATAACGTCAACGACCTGCTCACGCATGTCGTTCAAAGCGGCAAACGTCTCTTTTGACGCGCTCGTGATGCGCTCTCTGAAAGATTCAGCGAACTCGGCATTAGCAGCTATCACGCCTTGCAGTTCTGTCTGCATAGTTACGCTTTCCATATACTTTACGCTGTCGCTCATCAGGCCGGTAAACAGCTCTGTCTGATGCAAAGAGAGCGTTTCAAGCGTCTTTGCGTTCACTTCAAAAAAAGTGTTTACAGGTTTAGAATTACTTTTCAGTTGTTCTGAAAACTTGTTAAACATATTTATCTCCCAACGAACCGTTATCCATTAAAGGAACAATCTAAATTGCTGCATCGCAGCATAGCGTTGAGTAAATAATAGACAATCGGCAGGGGAAGTCAAATGCTTTTGCTGCAAAGCAGCATAAAGGGTTAGAACAATAATTTATAAGCAGATGGTATTTCATGCTGCGGCGCAGCAAACCACGGCAGCACTATTTTTTGGATTTTTTCGCAGGGGACCAGGTTTCCATATTTTGCTCGACAATCTTGCTGAATATAGTAAAGGGATTGGAGTCCACCATGTTTTTCATCATGCCCTGCATCTTATCTTGCTGCGCAATAAAGTTTACCAGACTCTGTTCAAGATATTCACGCACATAAGGTTCCATATCGCTGTCATAAAACCGGATAAGTTGTTTTAGGAGCGTGTTGGTAAGTAGCGACTGATGCACGTTACTTTCCGATTCACTGATAATTTGCAGCAGCAGTGACTTGGTTATGTCTTCTTCAGATTTGGAGTCTATTACCTGGAAATCTTTGCGGTCATTGATCAGTGTCTTTATATAATCCAGATTTACGTACTGGCTACGGGATGTATCATAGAGTCGGCGGTTTGGGTACTTTTTGATAGTGATCATAACTGCGGCTCTGCATTGGGGAATTGGGTGAGAGTAGCGTAAAAGGGGAGAGGCAGGCAAGCGGATAGCGTAGCTCCCTATGAGAACCCGAAAGAAAGGCTACTTTACTAAATAGCGGTTTGTACGTGTGCTATACATAAAAAGGCAAAACGAGGAGATCATGATACCGTATTTTAAATGGTGTGTTCGGTATGACTCATACTTCGGAACAATTATTTAGGCATTTTAAAAAAATATTGAAGGATACTTTACTTAAGCGTCGTGTAAAAACGACACAATAAAGCCTCTGTGCGGCTGGATTTCAGGCTCGTAATCAGTAACCCGCTGTTAATTAGAGGTATTTGTGTGGTGGTATGATTTTGGCTTTAGCACTTAGGCTGGTTTACTTTTTAGCTAGCGCCCTTTTCCGGGGTCCCTAGATCTGACTTGGAGTCAATGATGAATAAATTCGCGAAAAATCTTCTCATGAGCGCCTTCGTTGCCGCCTGCGCTACTTCTTCTGCTTTTGCCGCTCAGGAAGGCGCTAACAATCAGGCTTCCGAAAGCCAGATGACTGAAAGCGCACCCCAGTCGCAAAACTTTGATGATGATACTTTGATGAAATTTACTGAGGCAATGCAGGCCGTAGGACAGGTTGCAAATAAATACGATGCCGAATTCAAGAAAGTAGAAAGTCCAGAAGAAGCAAAGAAAATTCAACAAGCTGCGCAAAGTGAAATGGTAGCAAAAATTGAAAAAACCGGTCTTTCTGTTCAAACGTACAGCACCATCGCTCAGCAAGTACAAGTTGACGAAAAGCTGCGTGACCGGGTTCTGAAAATGGCAAATATCGAAGAAAACAGTTAATTTTATTCAGGGCTGAGTTGCAGAATTTGTAGTGCAGTAGAAAAAATCTGCAATTGCTGTCCCAGTGTAGCCAAAAAATCTGACTTGCTTGTCACTGCTCAACATTTCACTTAGCTGATTAAGTTGGGTAGCTGGCGCAGCAGACCAAACAGGTTTATTAAGAGCAATACGCGGAAAGCAAATTCTAACAGGCTCTATAGTCGCTACCTAATGAAATAGAAGCAGAAAAGGAATTATTCCTTATCTGCTTTTTTTCGCCTTCTCTTTCTACTAAACCTCTGCCTGCGAGCTGATCACCCATTATTGCGGATTGGCAGTATTCTTTTTCTGGATTTCGCAGCTCTGGACCTGTGTCCTTACTATCAATGCGCATTACAGTTGGCGCCGCGCATAGCTTCCGGGGGCGGCTTCTATGACAGGAAAATCTTTATGTTTTCCCGGTTTTACTGCCGCAGTTTTTTGCTTGCCATGGGAAAGCAACCATTGATGCCAGTCTGGCCACCATGAACCCTCTTTTTTAGTAGCACCGTCAAACCATTCACTGGCAGTTGCTGGTAACTCTGCGTTTACCCAATGTGGATATTTTCCGCTTTCCGGGGGAGTAATTACCCCCGCGAGATGTCCGGAACCTCCTAAGACGAACCGCGTATCTCCTTTAACGAGTTGTGTACCTTTATAGGCGCCTTGCCACAACACGATATGGTCTGCCAGGGTGGAAAGGAAATAAACCGGCATATCAATATTTGCCAAATCGATAGGCACACCGTCTATTTGTATTCCACCAGGTTGTTTAAGCTTATCTTCCCAATATGTTGTCCGAATATACTGCTTAAAGCACGCTGCAGTTATATTAGTGGCATCGCTGTTCCAGAACAAAATGTCAAAAGGAGCCGGATCTTTCCCTTTTAGATAATTGTTGATGAAGTACGACCAAAACAGATTATTCTCTCTTAGCATACTAAAGCTCAGGCCCAAAATGCGGCCGTCGTAAATTCCTTTGAGTTCCGCATGTCGCTCCATAATCGGCAATGCTTCTTCGGTAAGATAATTACCCACTTCACCAGGCTCGCTAAAATCCAATAACGTGGTTAGAAGGGTCAGAGAGGCGATTCGCTCATCACCTTGAGCACGAAGATAGGCGGCCGTCATACCTAATAAAGTTCCGCCTACACAAAATCCAACCATATTCAGTTTGGATTGTTGGGTTATCTGGGTGACAACATCCATTGCCGCTAAAGGGCCTAGCCGCATATAACTGACAAAGTCATGTTTAGCCAAACTGGCATCAGGATTAATCCAGGAAATCATGAATACGCTGTGGCCCTGATCAAGCAGCCCGTTTACCACCGATTTATTCTCATCAAGATCCAGAATGTAATATTTATTGATAAACGGCGGGACAAACAAAATCGGCGTTGCGTAAGTCTTTACTTTTTTTGGCGCGTAATGAATCAGTTGCATCAACGGGTTCTGGTAAATTATTTCACCTTTCGTTGTTGCTAAATTTTCCCCCAGCGCAAAGGCAGACATATCAGTTTGCGTAATTTTAAACGCTTCAAGGGGGCTTTGTTCTAAATCATGCATGAAATTCTCAATGCCCTTGACCATATTCTGGCCTTTGGTTTTAAGAATTTCTTCACACACTTCGGGATTAGAAAGCAGATAATTCGTTGGTGAGACCGAATTGATATATTGGCGGGTATAAAATTTGACTTGCTCAGCCGATTTAGGATCTTTGAATTCCATGGATTCAATCATGCCTTGCAGCATTTTTGAATTAATCAGGTAAGCTTGTTTAAGATAACTGAACACAGGATTGTCCTGCCAGTCACTGTGAGAAAATCGCCTATCGTTACTTTCTTCGCTTACCACGGCGGCTGCTTTTTCTCCCAGCATTGCCTTCGTTGCTTGCTGCCACAGTTCAGTTTGTTGCCGCATGAAGTCCATCTGGTTCTGTATCAGCTTAGCGGAATTTACCTCAACCTTGCCCGCCAACATAGAATGGAGTTTTTCCGGATCAAACATTGCTTCGGTATCTGCACTGTCACTGCGGCGACTTAACACCTCCTGCACCATGGCATTAAACTGATGTGCGTATTTATTTAGCGTATCAAGAATATCATCTTCGTCTTGCTGTTTCACAAGACACCTCCACAGTTATTTTTTTGCAGTACCTGTTGAGGCTAATCCCTCGAACATTTTTTGATAGAACGAGAAAGCTTGCTGGCTACCATCAAGATACGGCTTTAGCATTGACATCATTGCGTCTGTGTTGCCGTTTTGCATCTGCTCTGAAAGTGTGGAAATGCTGGTTTCGTAAAGCTTGCTCATATCCGGCCATCCCATCAGTTCGCGGGCTTCTTTGGGTGATATATCAACGTCTACGGAAATTTTCATCGGTGTTTCCTCGCTGAAACGGGCATAGAAGAATTGGGTAATTACACTGGTAATTGTGCGCTTAAACCAGCAGAATTCACGCTGTGTTTTCCCATCATGGCATGATAAGTGGCTAAAAAACAAACGCAAGCGAAAAAAAAGCGCATTAGTTGGCTTGGGCTGTTCTTCAAACTGACGTTCGTCGGCATCGTGGTGCTCATTGGCTATATGATTTATCTTGATGCGCAGATCCAGCATACCTTCAACGGAAACAAATGGGAGGTTCCGGCCCAGATCTTCGCACGTCCCTTAACATTAAGTAAGCAGCAGGAAATTACACCTAAAGAAGTGCTGGAAGAATTACAACTGCTGGGTTATCGGAAGGTAAACCGCGCTGACAGTAGTGGTGAGTACACTTATCAAACCAACACGCTTACGGTAATGCGCAGGGCGTTTAATTTCGCTGACGGATTCGAACCTGTTCGAAAATTAAAAATTAATTGGCAAAGCTCAAAAATTGTCAGTATTGAAGATATCAATGCTCAGCAAAATGTAGGAACAGTAAGGCTGGAACCGTGGTTGGTGACACGGTTAGTCAGTAGCAGCCGCGAAGACCGGATGCTGGTGCAACTTGAAAACGTTCCAGAAATGTTACCCAACATGTTGACGTTGGTTGAAGACAAAAACTTCTATAGCCATTTTGGTGTTTCACCACTTTCTATCCTGCGCGCGCTGGTTGCCAATATTAAAGCAGGTAGAACCGTGCAAGGAGGCAGTACATTAACCCAGCAATTGGTGAAGAACCTCTATCTTTCACGGGAAAAGGCTATCACTCGCAAAATGAAAGAAGCGTTGATGGCAATAATCATTGACGCACGCTACAGCAAGTCGGAAATTCTGCAGGCTTATCTCAACGAAGTCTTTTTGGGTCAAAACGGTGATATGGCTGTACATGGCTTCGGGCTAGCGAGTTACTTCTATTTTGATCGGCCCGCAAATGAATTAAACGCGGCCGAAATGGCGACATTGGTGGCAATGATTAAAGGCCCTTCTTATTATAATCCCCGCAGCCATCCCGAGCGGGTGCTGGAACGCCGGAATCTGGTGTTGCGTGTGATGTTTGATGCCAACGAAATTGACAGGAATCAATACGAACAATACGTCAATATGCCATTAGGTTTAGCCTCCGGGGATAGTCTGGCAAGCGGCAAACATCCAGCTTTCATGGAGAAAGTGCGGCGAGAACTCACCGATATTCTTGCTGATCCCTCTTTGCGCGATTCCGGCGTAAAAGTTTTCACTACGTTGGATATTTACGCTCAGCGCCGGGCAGAAAAAGCAGTGCGTGAAACGCTAGAAGGTCTGCAGGCAGATCGCAGTGCGCAGCTAGAATCCGCCATGCTTGTTACCGATATTACCAGCGGCGAAATTCGCGCCATTGTGGGCGGCCGTAATACGGGTTACAAAGGTTTTAACCGGGCGCTAGATGCGCATCGGCAGGTGGGATCCTTGATAAAACCGGCGGTATATCTTACCGCTCTGGAAAATCCGGCAGAATTTAACTTAGCTTCACCGCTAGAAGATAAACCTATCACGTTAAAAAGCAAAGGCGGAAAACTGTGGTCGCCGCTCAATTCTAATAAAAAATTTCAGGGGCAGGTGCCGCTTATTACTGCACTGACAGAATCGCTTAATGTGCCAACTGTTAATCTCGGGATGCAAGTGGGTCTGGACAATGTGGCTGATACTATCAGCCGCCTTGGCGTTAGTACTACTGTGGATCGCGTGCCAGCGCTCACGTTAGGCGCTATGTCAATGGCGCCTGTGGAAATTAATCAGATGTACCAGACTATTTCTAATAACGGAAGGTACGTTCCGCTTCACACCGTGACCGCTGTAGTTTCGGCGAACAACCGTTTGCTCTGGCGACAGGCCGAATTTTATTCTCAGCGAGTAGATGAAGCCGCGACCTATTTATTAAATTACGCGCTATATAAGGTGACGATGGAAGGCACTGCGAAACGAGTTGGTAAAGCTTTTCCCAATATCAATATGGCAGGTAAAACCGGAACGACAGACGATTACAGAGATAGTTGGTTTACCGGCTTTGATCGCAATAACGTTATTACGGTGTGGGTGGGGAACGATAATAACGAACCTGTTAATCTTACTGGTGCCGGGGGGGCGTTGCCTGTTTACGTTAATTATCAGAAGTTGCAACAACCAAAATCGTTATCGCGACGTTTTCCCCAAGGCTTGGGGATAGCTCATTTTGATGCCGCCACAGGTGCGGTCAGCATCCCGGGTTGTCCTAATAGTATGAGTGTGCCTGCTATACTGGATGTATTGCCGCCCCCCAGCCAGGATTGTGCCGGCAAGCCAGTGCAGGCTCCTGAAGAGGAAAAGGGATGGTGGGAGCGCTTATTTGGTTCTTAAAGCAACAAAAAAAGCCCCGGAAAATCAGAACAACGCCAGGAAAATAGCTGTAATTAATACTAATCCCCCTTGATGTGTGATCAGCTCAGAGATAGAGAATTCCATCTAATCAAGGCGCATTGGTGAAGGAATGCCCAGGCCTTTCGAACCAATGTAACGCAGGGTAGATGGAATCCTCTATCTCCCTGCGGGCGCGGCTTTTTCAGCTTTTGAGCTGCGCCAATTGCGTTCGATTTAGCGCCACTAAACCTTCACGAAATTGGCTTGTCAAAAGTTGAAAAATTCTCGCGCTGAGTGAGCACACATTAAGGTGGATTAGTATAAGGCTTAGTCGCGAACTTCGTAACGTTATTCCGATTTTCCGGGGAATAGGTCCCAGGGAGTGGGATTAACACAAGCGGTGCACGAGCATTCGTACGCCGCTAAACAACATGGCTCCAACCAAGTAAGCCGCTATTGGACCAATAACAATAAGCAACAGTGCGCCGGAATGAATCATGGTTCTGTCCTTACACGTCATCATTCTCAGTTCGCACCGTCACATTCTCTTTTTTGACATTACGAACAGTAATTTTAGCGACCATTTCTTTTGGTTGGATATCTGGTTCAAACTGATGGCTGGCCGTCAACACCTCATACGTTACCTGAGTTGATAACTCTTGCTTGGTTAGTTGCCCAGCGTGAGTGACAAAAGCATCTATAGCACGTTGTAAAGGAGCCTGGGTTGAGTTTTCAGCAGCTACAGCGTTAGCAGTCATAATCCCAGTTAGGGTAAAAGCGGTGAGTACACGACGAAAAGTAAACATAAATCCTCCTGATATAATGGTAATTAGACACTGCACTGGTAATGACTGCGTGGCAGGTATCTCTTAAGTCGTTCACACTAAAGCGATAGTTGTGCCAATCAGAAAATAAAATATAAGATTTTGAAATATAACGATTTTTATTTTACTTTTTACAGGCGGGAGTTATCTGGAGGATGAGTGAAACCAAATTGTGGTGAGTTTTTTAAAACAGTTAGTGAAATTCACCAACTGTCTTAAAAAGGCGTTTGCCGTTATTGCATTGCGATAGCTATTTTCGCAATTTTTCTATGACGGTGATAACGCCAACTATTAATGCGCCAGCGATAAACCCTATTAACCCGTCAACTAAAACGGGGGTAACGGGACCTAAGGCAGGTATTGCTTTACTTGCCATCTCGGAAAGATGATGTAATTGAGGGATATTGTGGGTGAGAATACCACCTCCTACTAAGAACATGGCGATGGTTCCAATCAATGAAAGTGCTTTCATCAAAATGGGAGCCGAAATTAATAAGCCTCTCCCTAAGTTTCGCTGTAAGACATTCCAATTTCCGCTGAGGGACTTCTTCAACAGGTAATTGCCTAAGTCATCTATTTTTACGATACCCGCCACTAAGCCATAAACACCAGCGGTTATCAGTACGCTAAGGGCACATAGCACGCCCACCTGAGTGATAAAATTGGCTTCCTGCACACTACCTAATGCAATGACCACGATTTCAGCAGAAAGAATAAAATCGGTGCGAATGGCTCCTTTAATCTTTTCCTTCTCAAGTGCAACCAAGTCCACGTTTTCGTCTGCTAACTGGCGAAGACGTGCTTCTCGGTCTTCCTCACTAGGACGAAAAAATAGCCGGTGCAGTACTTTTTCCGAGCCTTCAAAACATAAATAAAGTCCCCCCATTACCAGGAGAATAATTACAAGAACGGGTACAAAGGCGCTAATTAGCAGTGCGGCAGGAACAATAATAACCTTGTTTAGCAATGAGCCCTTTGCCACCGCCCACACAACCGGCAGTTCACGTTCTGCCCGCACTCCACTAACCTGATTGGCGTTTAGCGCGAGATCATCTCCCAGTACCCCCGCAGTCTTTTTTGCGGCGACCTTAGACATAACAGAAATATCATCAAGAAGAGTAGCGATATCATCAATTAAGGCAAGTAAATTGGCTGCGGCCACGGTAAGGTCCTTGTTGGCAAATAAATAAGCATACTTGGGAATTTTGCTATAAAGCAACTTGGTGCAGAGGAAAACTCTCTGTTCTACATGGATAGTACTTGCTGTTTGTCGAGGATCACATGGAAAACTACCAAATAGCGTCAATATGTACAGCATTATTATCTATCTGAGCGGAAAATCTTCTCTTATACATCCTGTGTGATGGTCAAACTTCTTTTCTACTAACCGCAAAACGAGCGGCTTGGGGCCGTATAAGACTGGCAAATTATTCATTTGCGCTGGCGTGAAACTTTCTCGCTGCTAGCTGTCTTTCAAAGAACAATAGCTCTCCCACGGTTTTAGCGTCCTGATTTTATCTTTCTACTTATTTCCTCTATCTTCCTGTGAGCGCGGCCAGCAGGGCACGGCTTTTTCAGCTTTTGAGCTGCGCCAGCTGCGTTCGGTTTAGCACCACCAAACCTTCACAACACTGGCTTGTCAAAAGTTGAAAAGTTCTCGCGCTGAGTGGGCACACCTCAAGATGAATTAATATTACTTCCAACAGTAGCTTTTAGTTCGATAGCTGCCTTTTCCATTAAGCGAAACCTTACGGTCAACAAAAGAAATATTTAATAATACTTCCCAGCATGAATGACGATTTTACTTAATCTTCATTTTTCAGATAACAAGAAGTAATAGCTTGATTTTAATTTTACATAATTCAACGAAGCTTAAACAATTTAAAGTAGCGGCGCTGATAATTTGAGTTGTATTTCCATTTATCAAGATGTTCTATATCTTTTTCTTCTTCTATTGAAATCATCATTATCCGGAATATAAACCTTGTGCTTATGAAACCTTTACACGCCTGCGGTAATTTTTATGTTTAAAACTATGGGTCAAGTCTTTAATAATTACCCTGCCTAAAAATGTCTTATTGTTTAATGTTGAGTATTTTCTTTAACTTACAAAGAGGTATCGATATTGTTGATGACTGGGGATTTTTAAATGAAATTTTAAGAGGGTTTTAATAAAAGCATCGGCACAGTTTCTGCAAAAAGCCGTGTAGTCTTCTCACAAATATCAGTTTTTTTGAGGGGGATTTTTTACATATCTCAATATCTAAGGAGACGAGTAATGACAGAGAAAAATCAGTACACGATGCAGGATCCGCGGGAACAGTACCCTCTGCACAATCCCAAGGCTAACGATTCGCAGCCAGAGCCCGCCCTTGATAAAAAGCTAGACCCTAAAGCTGATCACGGTGAAGAAAGCTATCAGGGAGCCGGAAGATTGAAGGGTAGAAAGGCGCTGATAACCGGCGGGGATTCTGGTATCGGACGAGCGGTAGCTATCGCTTTTGCGCGCGAAGGCGCGGATGTAGTTATCAATTACCTTGAAAGTGAAGAAAAAGATGGTGCGGAGACGCTGAAGATACTGAAGGACACCGGCCAGCAAGCTTACAGTATAGTCGGTGATATCACCGATGAAAAGTTTTGTGAATCCCTTGTGCAACAAGCAGCGGACAAGCTGGGTTCGATAGATATTCTGGTAAACAATGCAGGTAAACAGCAGTTTGTTAAAGAATTGGCCGACCTTACCACCGAACAGTTTCAAAAGACCTATGCTACCAACATTTTTGCTATGTTCTGGATAACTAAAGCGGCTGTACCGCTGATGCCAGCCGGAGCAAGTATTATTAACACCACATCAATCCAGTCTTACCAGCCTTCCCCAGGATTGCTCGACTATTCATCAACTAAAGGCGCCATCACTGCGTTCACTAAGAGCTTGGCTAAAATGTTAATTGAAAAAGGCATACGGGTAAACGGAGTGGCGCCCGGCCCTATTTGGACGCCTCTGCAGCAAAGCGGTGGCCAACCTGAAGAGAAGTTGAAGGAATTTGGCGGACAGGTACCGATGGGCCGGGCGGGTCAGCCGGCAGAATTAGCTCCCATGTATGTTTATCTGGCGTCCCAGGAGTCGAGCTATGTAACAGCAGAAATAATGGGAGTGACAGGCGGTGGTCATCTTCCTTAAAAATGCCGACGAAAAGGTTGCCGAGCCTATCCTGATGCGCAACCTTTTATATTGAGAGACGCCGTTTTTGCGGCGATGGCATGAGGGTTAGCTGGGTACAGCTAACTCATCTGCATCAGGTAAAACCTTACGAACATAACAGTACTAAAGGAGAAAGTAATGTCTCATGAAATGTATCGTTCTTGTATAGATGCTTGTAACAGCTGTGCTACAGCGTGTTATCACTGCGCGACGGCCTGCCTAACCGAAGACGACGTAGCAAAAATGGAGGATTGCATCCGCACTGACTTAGACTGTGCGCAGATATGCCAGCTAGCTGCAGCTGCCATGGCACGTGGTAGCCAATATGCCAAACAGATTTGCAAACTGTGCGCCGAGATTTGTCGCAAATGTGGTGAGATATGCAAGCAGCATGAACATTCTCACTGCCAGGAATGTGCAGAGGCCTGCATGAAGTGTGCGGAAGAATGCGAAAAAATGTCTGCTTAATCGCAGGCAAAAGATAGAGAAGCCCTGGCAGTGATTATTAGCTTGTCAGGGCATTTTTTTGTTTCGTACACCGTCGCAGTAAATACCACAGATTAATCAGGGTTCCTTAGAATGATATTCTTTGAAAGTTGGTTTGAGATCTTCCGCGTTGCTGTTTCCGCTGTGGTTATCTATTTTGTGTGCATCATTTTCGTCAATGTATTCGGAAAAAGATCAACCGCAACTATGAATAATTTCGACTGGATCGTGACTGTCGCCGTGGGTTCGATATTAGGATCTTCAGTGTTGCTTAAGAAGGTAGTCATCCTCGAAGTTACAACGGGTCTTCTGGTTCTACTTTCTCTACAGTACATTTTCACGTTGCTTTCTTCTCGTTTCAAAGGCTTTGATAAACTAATGAAGAAGAATCCCGTTTTGCTTTATTCCAAAAGCGGCTATATCACGCAGAATATGCGAAGAGAGAGAATTACAATAGAGGAAGTCAAAATGAACATTCGTCAAAAAGGATATGTCGATGAATCCCGTATATCTGCTGTGATATTTGAGCCCAATGGACAGTTAAGTATTTTGCCTAAGCCAGGAGAGGAAAAAGGGATAGAGGATAGCGATAATTTATCTGCCAAACTCTCTTAAGAAGTTAACAAAACTTAGGGTTTTTATCGTCTTAATCTACTTGATTTCTATCGACCTAAATTTTAATGCTATTGGTGCTGCGGAATCATTATCTAAAAATGATCGCGAATCATTTACCAGAGAAAATTTCCAGGGCAACCGCATGAGTGAGCGAAAAGCCATCAGCTGAGAAACTTTCCTGTTTCTCAAGGCTGCTGAATATATATTTATTCACGCTCTTACTCTAAATCTATGCTGAGAATAATATTGGAGTGTCGCGAGAACAAACCGCGAAGGTAAATAATACGGCACCTTACTACCGCGGCTTTTAACTGATAATATTAATGGCCTTTAACAAATTTAAAGAAACGGCTGTCTTTATCGTCCTGGTACAAAAAGCTCAGATCGCTCTCGTCAAACGTGCTAAAAAATTCTTGCCACTCAACTTCTTCTAAATCGTCATCGTTAGAAAACTTGACTCTTAGTAGTCCGGCACCATCGCCATCGTCTTCTGTGCCTTTTACAATGGCGGGCTTGCCATCGTGCTTTTCAATCCAGGATTTTATTTTGTCATGATCTTTAGTGCTATTTGCAGAACTCATTGCTTTCTCCTGTCGTGGTTAATTCAAAGAGTTGAATTTGCCTGATTTTTACGTAAGGCGTCATAATCTGGATTATTCGAATCAGACTCTCCGTCGGCTTCGCACACGTAAATTTCATGGGCAATACGCTTGATATTGGTAAAGCCTGCTGCGCGTAACAACGCTAACACACCAGCATGATTTGCTGCCCACCAGTTAGTCGGATCATCAGCAAAGCGCTTTTCAATAAACGCCATTTGCGGCCAGCCGTCCTGCAACATAACTTCTCGTTTATCCAGTGGATAATTGTCTTTAACTTCTACTACTTTATCACCAGGCATTGTCATCGTTTGGAACACCATTGTGCCCCGACAACGCCGCCTGATGATATCCAGCGCTAAAAGAGGATAGCGCAGGTGATATAGCACACCCATAAACCATACGATATCGTATTGCTGATCATCATCAGCCAGCTCATAAACTGCTTGCTTTTTAAAGGTCACCTTCCCTTGGCTAGGCATCAACGATTGTGCCCATCGCGCCTGATTAAGGTAGTGGTCATCCAAATCTATAGCGGTAACATCCGCACCGCGCCCGGCCAGCTCAAAGCTATAAAAGCCGGCGTTACAGCCGATATCCAGTGCGCGTTTACCTGTGAGATCTTTTGGGATGTGGGGTTCGATTTGCTGCCACTTAAACTTGGGGAAATCTCCTAAAAAATGTTCCGGCGCAGTATGATTGCCGTCGGGCAGATGAAGGTTGTGGAACCATGGGCCAAGTTCGTCAATTTTTGCTTTGGTTGTCATATTCATTAGACTTTCCTTTAAGCTACTGAGCCGCTACAGAGGCGACACTTTCATCAATTGCGACTAATTCGTACCAGTAATTTTCCAGTTCCTGAGCACGATGCTCGCTGGTGTGATGCGCAAGTACTTTTTGGCGCAAATTATCGCCCAGTGTCGCTCTCTCGGCGTTACTCATGTTGAGATAGCGGGTGACATCGCTATGCGTACGGGCCAGCAAAATCTCATCATTAATGCTGAAGAACTCATCAATACCGGACCACACGTCACTGATGATTGGCGTGCCGCAAGCGGCAGCTTCAAACAGTCGTACGCTGGGGGAATATCCCGCGCGGATCATATCCTGTCGGGTTACGTTGAGAGTAAAACGCTGTTCATTATAAAAATGGCGGTGCAAGTGAGGCGGAATATGTTCGCTGTGTAATACATTGGCAGGCCAGCTTACGCTTTCAGGATACTGTGCTCCGGCAACATGCATTTGTAGCGACGATTGCTGGCGCGCAGGCTGTAGCAGCAATTCTTCTACCGTCGGCTGCCGATCATCGCTGTAGGTACCAAGGTAGCCGAGGTCATATTTGCGCTCCGTATCCTTTTCAGGATAGTAAAGTTCGGGATCAACAGAGCAATACAGCGGCTTGGCACAGCGCGCGCCGTACTTCTGCTCTAAAAATTCAAGAGTAGGCCCGCCGGTAAAAGACAGATAGAGATCAAAACGCGAGATATCATCCGCAGTGAGATATTCACATTCTTCTTTTGCCAATTTGGCAAGCGTGACCGGAGTGTCGATGTCATAAAAGGCAAAACACGGAGCTGATACCTTCTCAATAAGATCAGTCAGTGCAGCGGCATCGGGAGTGTATGAACCGAGAATAATAAAATCGGCATCATTTATTAATTCCCGATGTTTATCCAGTTCAGCCAGTTCCTGGTAAAGCACGGTTTGACAAAATGCTGGCTCTGGCATATCCCGATGATTGGCATACCAGGGAACATCTCTTTCAAAAAATGTCACCTGGTGGCCGCGCCGGTTTAATGCCTTAATCAGACTGCGAAATGTAGTAGCATGTCCGTTGCCCCAGGAAGAGGTGATAGATAAGCCAAAAAAAACAATATTTAGTTGCTTCACAAATTACCCTCTACTCTTTTATACATAGGCACGACTGGTGCGTTCGGCCTTCATAATCTGCTCGAATTGTTCTGCGCGATGACTATAAGTATGCTCTGCCAGCACGCGCGCTCGCGCCGCCTGACCAATGCTCTTAGCTCGCTCTACCGACAAATTTTGCAGGTGTGCAGTGACTTCATCACCATTTCGGGCAACCAATACTTCGGTGTCTGGCTCTAAAAATTGTTCTACACCTTGCCAATAGTCCATGATCAGACAGGCTGCGGCTCCGGCGGCTTCAAAAACCCGGGTAGGGGGTGAGAATCCTGTTGCTGCCATACTGTCACGGTTGATATTAAGTACCGCCAGCGGGCTACAGTTAAAGGCATTGTGATCCCGAGTATAAATATGACCGGCGTAATCTAAATTAGGAATGGTTTGCGCAACATCTTCCCATCCGCTGCCTCCTAACAAAAACTGCTTATCATGCAACTGCTGGGCAGGCTTAAAAAAGAACTCTTTCACTCTGGCTTCTCTATCGGGTAGACGATTTCCCAAGAACCCTAACAGTGCGGAGCTAAATCGTGAATCCGGTTCTACCGGGTGGTGAGTAGAGGGATCCAGCGCATTATAAATAGGCTGGCAATATTGCGCGCCCAGCTTGGTGTATTCGTCGATAACCGGATTGCCGCCACCATAGGTTAAGACCATGTCATATTCCGGAATTAACTCACGAAAGGGGTCGTTGGCGTTCTCTTTTACCCGTGCCAGCGTGGCTGGCGCATCAACGTCCCAAAATATTGTGGTGCTATCGCCACAATATTCCAACACTGCTTGCTCCAGCCATTCATCAAGCACGCCCACGCCACTGGCTTTTACCACAATGTCAGCCTTCGCTGCTTCTTTTAGCTGCGCCAGAGCTGCTTCTTCGGTAGGTTGATACACCCTGACCCGTGCCCAGGAAGGATCTTCCATATCACGGTGCTTCTGGCGATCAAACGCATCGGGTTCGTAAAATGTCACTGTGTGGCCGCGTTCGGCAAGGGCACGAATGATGCCACGGTAATAGGTTGCGGCGCCATTCCAGTAAGATGACACCAAGCTCGAACCAAAAAACGCGATGTTTAATTTCATAGATAAGTTTCCTGAGTAAGCAATTGTGAATCACGGGGCGTACTGAGGCTGCGAGGTTTCACATCCATACTGTTGCAAATTTTTAATAATTGGTCGACGCGGTGGGCGCAGGTGTGGCCAGAGAGAATGGTGTTCAGGGCATGTTGCGCCATTTCAGCAGCATAGTCGTCATCATTCAGTAGCGCTTGCATGGCTTTTTGCATCTGGTCGCCATTCTTGACAACAAGATAATCTTCGCCTGGAGTGAACAGATTTTCAGCATCTTCCCAGGGGGCGCAAATTAGCGGAATACCGCAAGCCATAGCTTCAAAAGGGCGAATGGTAGGAATACCCGGAAGCTGTTCGGTATAGAATTTACGTGGAATGTGCACCGTCATCCGATGATTGGCAAAGACGTCGGGCGCGCGAAAGTTGGCTAGCCAGCCGTGATACTTGATCTCCCAGGCTTTCAGTTTAGTCAGAACTTCCGGAGGATAACGAACACCAAAGATATTGGTGGTCAATTTAAGTTCCTGCGTGGGCTGAAACAGAAATTCCTGCAATGTCTGAGTGCGCTCATTGTCGCCCCAGTTGCCCACCCAAACTACATCTCCCTTTACAATATCGTCGCTTGGCTGGTGAGGGTAGAATACATTGGTATCAGCAGCCTCATGCCACGTCCACACCTGATTATGCCACCCGTGCTGCCGGTACACTTCGCTTAGCACCTCACCGAAAGCAAGAATGCCATCGTAATATTCAAGCTCGAAAGCTTTTATGCCGTTAGGATCGCTAATGGCGCGGTGATGGGTATCGTGAAATAGCAGGCGAAAAGCTGGATTGGTTTTTCTCACTTTGCCCAGGCCATTTACCAGCCAGTCTTCATTCCATTCGTGTACGATAACCACATCAGCGTTATCTGTGGCCTGAGTGAGATCCAACGAATTTTTGTCATATTGAATACTGCTTAGATTGGGATAGTGCTGGCTGAACTCCTTTAGCGGTTGCTCGCCATGATCTTTAACTAAGTTAGCTTTGCTCCAGCTATCAGCAGGTTCATAGGTTGTTACCGTATGTCCTTTAGCTAGTAATTCAGTGACAACGCCGCGCAAAAAGTGCGCGTTGCCGTGATTCCAGTCGGAAACCAGAGAATGGTAAAAAAGCACAAAATTCATAAAGTTACTCCAGCAGAAGCAAAAGACGTTTTAGACGGTGAATGGCGACTAGTTAACATCTGGTGATAAGTATCATAGTAGCCTTGCGCCATAGCGCTTTCGCTATAACGAGCCGCTCGGCGCTGGGCTTTCGCAGCTTGTAAGCGGCGTAGCTCGGGGTCGTCGGTTAGTGATGCTAACGCGGTGTTTAAAGACTGCGCATCATGAGGATTCACATAGGTTGCTGCATCTTCCCAGACTTCTCGCAGGCTCGGAATATCGCTTAGTACCAGCGCATTTCCCGCGCGCGCTGCTTCTAAAATAGCCAGACCAAAAGGCTCATAAAAGGCAGGGGCGACATATATCTGACTTTGGTAAAGCCATGGTGCCAGTTGGTCTTCTGCCAGCATTCCCAGACAGTGCACATTTTCAAATTCAGCACTGCCGCCGTTGGGATCCTCGCTTTGCCCGGCGACATATACCGGCCAGCTCAAATCAGCGCTGATGCTGGCAAGCAGAGCCAGATTTTTAGCTTGATCCCACAGTCGACCCGCGGCAAAAATGTAGGGCGCTGAGGGAATGTTCTGAGGTTCTTCCAGAATGGGCTTGGTGTCACTCGCGGGCAAGGCTGGCCAATCCCGGCCGTTATAAATTATCTGTGAGCGACGAACGGAACCGTATACGTTTTGAAAGCTATTCAACATTGCATAAGTAGGCGCAACTAACGTATCGACTGATTGCGCACTTGCAGTCACCATTGATTTATACTGCTTCCAGCGCTGTTCATCAGGATCACGACCCAGCGTGGCTTGCCACCAGGTATAAACGCAAGAGTGAACCACCATCAACACTGGTGCATGCCAATTGAGATCCCCATGCGCCAAGTCATTCAAGTGTACGAGATCCGGTTTATATTCCTCTTGCAGCTCCAATAGCCACTGGGCAGCTGCGTTTACATCCTGTTCCGAGTCTTCCATCCAGCACAGTCGAAAATTGCTTTCAAATATTGTTGTTGCGCTTAGCTGTGCCGATTGTCGGCGCTGCTGCTCTGTCATTGGCGCACCCATGGTGGCAAGACCTACCTCCACACCTAACTGATTGAGCGCACGACAAAGACTAATTGCATAGGTCCAAACTCCGCCGACGGTGTCAGCGGTCATCAGTATCTTCATCGCTGATAGATCCTGTCGATGATTTGAGCAACCGTGGCAACTTGCTCTACTTCAGCGTCAAAGCGAGGACTGGTACCCAGTTGCTGAGCCCAATGACATAAGGCGCGACCGCCCCAATCTTCGGGAAAGCTGGCTAATTGATTGCGCTGGGTTCCTCGCAAATGAAAAGTCTCAAAATCAAAGAAAGATCCATTCACATTGCGAAGCTCCATGCCTCCTTGGGTGCCAAAAAAGCGAGCACTAATGACCGCATCCTGGCCTGCATGTAAATTCCATGAGCAGCCTAGCTGTACATCGCAATTGCCCAGCTGGAAGCCAATATTGGCATAGTCTTCAACATCGTTAATCGGAGTTTGGAGACGGTTACCTCCCTTATATAAGTGACTGGATAAGCCACGTATCTCGTTGGGTCCCAGCAGCCAAAGCGCCAGGTCGATTAGATGAATGCCTAAGTCAATAACACAACCGCCGCCTGAGCGGGAGAAGTCATAAAACCAAGGCTTGTCGGGGCCGTACGCGTTGTGGAACACCAGCTCAACACTGAAAATTTCACCTAGCTCGCCGCTGTTGATCAGTTCGCGCATTTTCTTCACGCCATCAAGATAGCGATAGGAAAAGTCGATGCCGAGGAGCCTGTCGGCATTGCGAGCCGCTTCAATGACAGCCGTGGTTTCGTCGCTCGTGCGCGCCAGAGGCTTTTGACAAAACACCGCTTTTTTAGCGGCCAGGGCGGCTAAACATTGTTCTTTATGGAGCGCGCTTGGGGTGGCGATGACTACACCATCAAGATCATGAGTAAGAAGTTCTTCCAAAGAAGTTGTTACCTCAGCATCCTGTGCACACTTTTTTTGGGCCTCAAGCGCGTTCTGCTGATGAGAGTCACAAATCGCGGCAATTTCAGCGTGGCCGCTATTTGCCAGCGCTTCCATGCGCAACTGACCTATCCAGCCAGTTCCTATAAATCCCAGCCGTGGTTTTACGCTTGTGGCGGGCGGGGCATCCATTACTGCGGCTAACGTCATAGCTCAATCCATCCTTTAATAAATCCATCGGGTCGTTCTTCCATCATAGAAAACGCTTTATCCACTTCTGCTAACGAAAATTTATGAGTCAGTACTGATTCGGGTGATATCCTGCCACCAAGAGTGGCTTTTATGCCCGCACGCATGCCTTCAACATAACGCTCTGGCGCCCGCTCATGGGCGTTGATTACGTCAATTGCGCGCCAGTTCCAGGTTTGCATATTGACCTGGCGCAGCCCATCCTGATGAAAGCCAGCAATAATAAGTTTGCCGTACTCGGCAATCATTTCGGTGGCGGTATCTAAGGCAAACTGTAAGCCTGTGACTTCAATCACGCGCTGGCATCCCACACCGTTGGTTTTCTCAACAATTTTGCAGGCGTTGCCCCACCAATCTTCGGTATCCAGCGCTGTGGTGGCTCCGAATTCCAGCGCTTTATCTCGGGCAAACTGCCGTCGGGAAAGCACGTGGACGTTCGCTCCTGCTCCCACGGCCAACTGAACTAGCAGCAAGCCGAGAAAGCCAGCACCTACAATAGCCACATCTTGACCGGCCTGAATATCGGCGCGGCGAAAGATATTCATGGCACAGCCAATGGCCTCGCCGGGAAAAGGGCGACCTTCGAGCTCATCCGGTAGTAGAACCGCTTGTGAAGCGTCGGTACAGTCATAGTCGGCAAACCCATTTTCAGTCAAAAAAGCAACTCGCTGCCCTGGCTTAAAGCCGCCAACCTCAGAACCACACTCAACAACCCGGCCCCAAGGTTCGTGTCCAGGATTACCCGGCGGGAGCGGGTACTTTGTCCATTCCCGGCCCTGCCAATCAGGCAGGCTTGAAGCGCACACTCCACAACCTTCTACTTTGATTAGCAGTTCGTTGGCTTTAGGAGCAGCAATTTCACGTTCTTCTACCGAAACTGTTGCTGGTGCGCCGACTATTGCTGCGCGTTGCTGCATTTGTTGTTCAGGTAGCTTGCGGGCGAGGGCGTCAAGCAATTGCATGATGGTCAACTCCTTTTTTAGCCAATTGCAGGTTTAATGGGGAATAAGAAGTGTTTCGTTCGATCCATAAGCGCATATTAGCGAGCCCTTCTTCAATGCCGACTTGAGGTTTCCAGCCAGTGGCCTTTTCGAACGCGCTAGTATTAGAGACATAATATTTTTGGTCGCCTTGACGCCAATCGTCGAACCGGCAATCTGGTTTTACGCCAGTCAATGCTTCCAGCCGGCTTAATAATTCCCGTAAACTGATTGCATTGGCCTTGCCGCCGCCGATATTGAAGGCGCGCCCGGAAAGCTGCTGAATATTTGCCTGCGCGGTAGTCATAGCGTTAATTAAGTCTTTCGCATACAGCACATCACGAACCTGACAGCCATCCCCGTAAATGGTCAGCGGTTTATTCCGTAGCGCTTGCAGCAGGAAGTGAGCTACCCATCCTTGATCTTCAGTGCCAAACTGATGTTCACCGTAAATGCAGCTCATTCTGAAAACGACAGCAGGGAGGTTGTAGCTTCTGGCATAATCCAGTACGTATTGATCTGCAGCGCCTTTTGAACATCCATACGGACTATGAAAATCCAGATGCTGCTGTTCGCTCACGCCATTTTGAAACTGGGTCGCTTTGGGAACATACCTTTCGCCCCGCATTTCCAGCTCCACGTTTTCAAGCGCGCCGTACACCTTGTTGGTCGAGGTAAACAGCAAGGGCGGTGGCGACGACAGTCGGCGCATGGACTCCAGAACATTCAGCGTGCCGCGCAAGTTAATATCGAAATCGTATTCTGGGCTGTCAAGGCTGGTAGTCACCGCCACCTGAGCGGCGAAATGATAAACCTGAGAAGCGTGGTCAACGGCATCCCGCACCAGATGAGCATCGCGAATATCGCCGATTTCCAGTTGTACCTGATCGCCAAATTCGTCACACAGCCATTCAAGATTCTGCTCAACGCCAGCGCGGCCGAGATTATCGAAAATCAAGACTTGTTTGCCTTCGTTAAGTAAATGCTTGGCGAGGTTGGTACCCACAAAACCCGCGCCGCCGGTGATTAGCACTGGCTTTTCGTTTCGAGACGAGCTGGAGGCTTTGGAAATTTGTGGCCGCGGGCCGTTAGTCGGCGCACGTTTTAAACCAGCACCGCTGTCAAAAACCGACTGCGACAGTTTCCGCAACCCATCGATGCCACTTTGTTCCCAAATGCGGTAAATAAGTTTTGGCGTCCCGTCTGCCGTTTTCAAACCAAAGTGATAGTGGCGTTCATCTTCGTGAAAACCATCCTGATGGCTTTCATAAGGGTGAAGATCATAGCCGCAGTACCAGTAAATCCGATCTGCAGGTGCTTCAAGCACTTCAATGAATTTTTTAACCTGAATAATTTCGTCATGTCGCCAGGTGGAATATCCAACTTCGGTTATCCATACTTCGGGCTTAAGCTGGTGGTAATCCAGTACTTCTTTTACCTGACGGATTTTGTCGGCCCAGGTTTCTTGAGTGAACTCCCAGGTACCGGGGAAACCATGAATACCAACAGCGTCGAAATTCTGAACTACGCCGCGCTCACACATCAAACTAAGCCAATTGGGATCGGTAGGACACATGCCTGCTAATACCGTCTTTTTCCCCATTTCCCGGGCGCGCTTGGCTGCCATGGTGATCATTTCACTGAAAATTTCCCAGTTAGGATCCAGGTGCCAGTCCCAATCATTGAGGTTATTCGGTTCGTTCCAAAGTTCGATCCACGAAAAATGTTCGTCATAGTCGTTGATCATGGTTTCAACAAAGTGAACGTAGTAAGAAATATCCCGGGGCGGTGCCGAGGTCTTTTCTTCAATGCCGATTGACGGCGGTGTGTAGGTAAAGCATGGAAGAATCTGCACCTCTTTTGCCAGCGTGGGCACTAGCCAGCGAAACCATTCACGACCTTCTTCAGTGTGCCAATCGGCCCAGGAAAGGCCTGTGCGCAGATACTTGATATTTAATTTACGAAGATCTTTAATTAGCGCTAAGGCTCTTTCGTGCTCTCCAGGTCGCAGCCATTCCAGTACCCCCAGAGCGGGGGAGTTATTGGCGTTTTCTTCTCTCATCTGCTCAACCCCCTGCTGGATAACTCGCTACGCATGCTGTCAACGCGATCATTGGCGCTTTGTTTTTGCAGCCACTGAGCAAGCTCGTCCAACCCTTGCTCTAATGAAACCTGGGGGCGGTAACCCAGCAGCTTTTCCGCTTTGCTGATGTCACCGAAGCAATGGCGAATATCTCCTACCCGATATTCTCCGCACACTTCCGGTGTGAGATGGGATTTGCCCAGTTGAGCGGCGACCTTTTCGGCCAGTTCGAGAATAGAGTAATTATTTCCGCTACCGATATTAAAGACTTGTCCGTTGGCGGCATCGGATTCCAGTGCCTTTACACAGGCCTGGGCAATGTCATGAACGCTCACAAAATCACGCCTTTGCTGACCATCTTCAAAAATTACTGGTGCACGATCATTTAAATAGCGCGACGAAAAGATAGCAAGCACACCAGTGTAAGGATTAGACAGTGCTTGTCGTGGGCCGTAGATGTTGAAAAAGCGCAGGGCTGTGGTGGGAATGTTGTAGGCTTCACCTACCATCAAACAGAGCTTTTCCTGGTCATACTTGGATAATGCATAAACTGAGGAAGGAGCGGGAAGCTTATTTTCGTCAGTAGCAATGGGTCGTAAAACCTGCCCATTAAGTCGGGGGTCCCAATTGCTTTTCTTCAGCTCTTCCGGCGACCGTTCATGTGGAAAAACAGTATTACCACTTTCGTCCAAATAAGCACCTTCGCCATACAGACTCATGCTGGAAGCCACTACCAGCTTTTTCACAGGCTTTTTCGCTATCGCTTCCAGCAGTACCGCGGTGCCAACATTATTGGTTTGCGTGTAGTGACAGATTTCGTACATGCTTTGCCCAACACCCACCGCTGCCGCCAAATGAAAGACGGCATCGACATCTTCCAAAGCTTGTGTAACGGCGTCCATGTCTTGCACATCACCGCGCAATTTCTCTACTCGCTTGTCAAGATAGTCCGGCCAGTCATTGGTTTCATGAACCTGGGGAGTCAAGTTATCTAAAACCCGAACGTTATAGCCGGCTTGTAACAGTTGATCAGCAAGATGTGAACCTACGAAACCTGCACCGCCTGTTATGAGGATACGATCCTTCATTGTTATCTCCAGTAATTTTCAGAGGCTTTTATTAATGATCGAGAATGAATGCGCTCGCCGTTTTACAACGAACAAATATTGTTACCCTGTGAACGACGGGTTATTCAACCGGTCGCAATGGGCATAAGAACGGGTTCTTCATCCCGTCGTACAGCGCTTTTTACCGCCAGCAAATCATCAAAATAGCTGATTGTGCTCTTAAGGCCTTTCTCAAGAGGAATACGTGGTTTCCAACCCAATGCTTCCTTTGCTCGATTGATATCCGGTTTGCGCCGCACAGGATCATCTGTAGGAAGAGGGTGATAAACAATTTCTGATGTAGAGCCGGTCATGGCAATAACCTGATGAGCGAGTTCTTCTACAGTGAATTCGCCTGGATTACCAAGATTTACCGGTCCAACGAAATCCGAAGGTGAGAACATTAACGCCAGCAAACCTTCTACCAGATCGTCAACAAAGCAGAAGGACCGGGTCTGACTGCCATCGCCGTAAACCGTAATAGGTTCATTTTTCAGCGCTTGAACAATAAAGTTTGAAATTACTCTGCCATCATCCGGCTGCATGCCTGGGCCGTAGGTGTTAAAAATACGCGCAATTTTGACAGGTGTGCCGTAAGTGCGATGAAAATCCATACATGTAGCTTCGGCGCACCGCTTGCCTTCGTCATAACAGGCGCGGGGCCCGATAGGATTAACGTTGCCAAAATAATCTTCTGTTTGCGGATGCACACTGGGATTACCATAAACTTCGCTGGTAGACGCTTGCAGTAAAGTGGCATTACAGTTTCTGGCAAGCGTCAGCAAATTTGCCACGCCTAAAGTATTAGTACGGATGGTTTGGAGCGGGTCTGCCTGATACTGAACGGGAGAAGCGCAACAGGCGAGGTTAAAAATCCAGTCGACATCAATGTCTATCGGCTGCGCCACGTCTTGTTCAAGAAGAAAGAAATTTTCGTGAGATGACAAGTTGGCTTTGGTGCCGCTTGAAAAGTTATCTACACAAAAAACTTTGTAGCCATCACGTAATAACCGGTGACTTAGATTCGTACCTATAAATCCAGCCCCGCCGGCGATAAGCACTCTTTTTTTAAGATGTGCCATAGAACCTCCGTCGTAGAAACTAAAGAAGTTACCTAGTTACTGCATAAGGCATTCGAATGGGAGGAAATGCCATAAATGTGCCGCTTTATTAAACTTATTTAATGATTAGGTAGAGGGAAGGCTATAAGCTTCTACAGCAGTGTCTTCAAGGGGTAAGTTGGAATATTCTGAAAAGGTATAGCAATAGGTCGAAGAGTTTTAACATTCCGTTAAAGTTACACATCTTTTGTAATATTTTCTTAGTCAACGTTATTGCAAGAAGTGGAGGTTTGGAAATATTTGCAATTAAAACTGCTGGTTAAAGTATAGCCGACCTTTTTAACTTCTACCCCTCGTTACACCTACACTTTCTTTAATTTCATGCCTGCAATTCTTGTGACAGAACGCCTAAAATTGACCCGCATAGATAAGTAGTTACTCGTATGCTCACGGATCGACATTAGAATATCTGCGCACGTATGGCGCTGAAGATTTGTATCATCCTTTTGCACAACCGATTAAATTTTTAGCGAGCTCATTTGTCAGCAGGGTCTACACCTTGCTTGACCGTTTGCATCATTTCGTAAGGTGTTAAATTTCTATGGCAGAACAATTATCTTTGACCGGAGTGCTTAAGCATCTTGACGACGATGCCGATGATCAGAAACTTACGATTGGGCAGGTAGTAAGGACGTTTGGTGGTCGGGGCTACGGGCCCCTGTTACTGGCATTAACTTTAATTGAGATTTTACCTACTGGTGCGATACCAGGTGTACCTACTTTTGTTTCTGTGTTGATTGTAATGGTGGCGGGTCAATTGTTAGCGGGCCGGGAAAGCCCGAAGGTTCCTCAAAAGCTGGCGGAAAAAGGATTTAATCGAGATAAATTTACTAAAGCACGGGAGAAACTTTATCCTTATACCAATAAAATTGATCGAATATTAAAACCCCGCTTATCACAATTCACCAGCGATACAATGAAAAGAGTGGTGGGCGGTATCTGCATCCTATTGGCACTGGCCATGCCGCCGCTTGAATTGTTTCCTTTCGCATCATCAGCACCGGCGTTGGCCATTGCATTATTTGCAGTAGGTTTAAGTACCCGAGACGGGTTGGTTATTTTGATTGGTTTAATTACAGCCAGTATCGTAGCTGCCGGAACGGTATATTTACTGGCGTTCTGATCGGTTTTCTTCTGTCGGCGAGTCTGTTAGCCGTTTTTCTTGCGGATATCGCTTAATACGCGCATCAATATATTTGTTAATTTCACCGTTTCTTGGCGTGCACTTTAGTCTTCCCCCGGTCCATTGGCTAAACAGAGCCACAGTTTTGTTAATTGTACTTGAACAGTTCACATTCACTGGCGCGGGCGCATCACTGGCTTTCCCCTTTTCACTTCCTTTGCGGCTGTCTGTAATAACCGGAGATTTTTGCTGTTGATGATAATTTTTGGTGGCTTCTTCGGCTAACGCATCAATCTGAGCGCTCTGACGTTGGCTGAAATAATTATTAAGCGTTTGCCTTGTCGTTAATTTTGGCTTTACCGGGTGTTCAGGAGCAAAACTGTCTGAAACCTCACTGGTTGTAGCAGGTGCCGGTGTAATATTCGCTGGCTGTGCTGGCGCGGAGGCGGTCGGTGGATTCGCTTCTTCCTTCTTCTCCTCAGGGCTCCGTTCCTGCAGAACGCTTTTTTCTTCTGACAAAGATGGCGCTATCGGTGGTGCGGCAATAATTAGTTTTGCCTTTATGGGGGGAGAATAAAGCGTCTTTGGCGACCTTGAGAAAGAAGAAAAAATGACAATCAAAACGACTCCTGTGTGCAGCAACAGTGAAATTATCCACAGCCATCTGCCACTATTATTCCTGCCATGGGTTTTGGCCATAACAACAGCGCGCTCTGGCGCGTACACAGGGGCAATAATAGATGATGTCATACCTTGTTGCAGACCTGTCTTACCCTTGATAGTTCCCTGATTTTCAAATCGGGATATTTCCGTGAAATTGCGTCTGCACAGTCTTGGGCAAGAGCATGAATGAATAGAAATTCAGCAGATTAGAGAAATAAGCAAAATTTCTTACCGGAAACGCTGAAAATTGGCCCCTGATAGCTCTGCGGGAGTAACCCTGCTCCAGAAGTTAGGCCAAGAAATCTTCACTTATTGTTTAAAAATTATTCGCCATCTCTCCCTCCTGCACAGTCATGGTTCATTTACTGTGCGATGCACTGTCGAGGTGCATTAAAATTTAAGTAAATGTCTCCGTTAAATGTTAACTCTTTGATACTTAGACAATTTAATAATTGGCACAGCTCTTGTGTTACTGCTCAACAAGATACTCAATGTGCAAGAAAAGCCACTATTAATTGGGAGCAACGCAATGAAATTAGTCACAGCGATCATCAAGCCCTATAAGCTGGATGATGTTCGTGAAGCCATTTCCGAAATCGGTATCGACGGGTTGACCGTTACCGAAGTGAAAGGTTTTGGACGTCAAAAAGGCCACACTGAGCTCTATCGAGGAGCAGAATATCAGGTGGATTTTTTACCAAAAGTGAAACTCGAAATCGCTGTTCAGGATGATCAGGTCGAGCGTCTGGTGGAATCTATAGTGGACGCTGCTAAAACCGGCAAAATTGGAGATGGCAAAGTCTTTGTCTATGACCTTGAACACGCTGTACGTATTCGTACCGGCGAGTCAGATGGTGATGCGTTGTAGATAAGAATAATGAATTTGCGGAGATAAGCATAATGGAAACAACCTTTGAACTTGGGTATGCACTAGATACTTTTTACTTTTTAATATGTGGCGCCTTGGTAATGTGGATGGCAGCCGGTTTTGCCATGCTGGAAGCGGGGCTGGTACGAGCTAAAAATACAACAGAAATTCTAACGAAAAATATTGCTCTGTTCGCCATTGCCAGCACCATGTATATGATTTGTGGCTATAGCATTATGTATGACGGCGGCATTTTCTTAGATGGCATTATGATTGATGGCGCAACGGGCGTGACAGAAGAGCCAGCTACTTACGCTCCATCAGCGGACTTTTTCTTTCAGGTAGTGTTTGTGGCGACAGCGATGTCAATTGTCTCTGGTGCCGTTGCAGAACGTATGAAGTTATGGGCATTTCTGGCTTTCGCGGTAGTAATGACCGGCTTGATTTATCCTATGGAAGGTTCCTGGACATGGGGCGGTGACGCTGTTTTTGGTATGTATACGTTGGGAGATTTAGGCTTCTCCGACTTCGCAGGTTCCGGTATCGTTCACTTGGCTGGCGCGTCAGCGGCTCTTGCTGGCGTACTGATTCTTGGCCCCCGGAAAGGCAAATATACTGCCGACGGTAAAATTAACGCCATTCCTGGCGCAAACCTGCCTCTTGCTACCATTGGAACCTTTATTCTTTGGATGGGCTGGTTTGGCTTTAATGGTGGTTCAGTGTTAGCAACGGCAACTGTAGAAAGTGCCAACAGTGTGGCAGTAGTGTTTATGAATACCAATGCCGCTGCCGCCGGAGGTTGTATTGCTGCATTGATCCTCGCACGTATCATGTTTGGCAAAGCGGACCTAACAATGGCACTCAATGGCGCTCTTGCCGGACTAGTGGCTATCACTGCTGAACCTTCAACGCCTACTCCTCTGACAGCTACTTTATTTGGTGCTTTGGGCGGTCTGCTGGTGGTGTTCAGCATAGTAGCCCTGGATAAGCTGAAAATAGACGATCCCGTAGGCGCAATTTCAGTGCACGGTACCGCAGGGTTGCTTGGCTTGCTTCTGGTGCCTTTTACTAACGACGGAAGTTCTTTTACTGGACAGCTGGTTGGCGCATTAACCATCTTTGTATGGGTTTTCGTGGCGAGTCTAATTGTTTGGGTTATCTTGAAAGCGGTTATCGGCATTCGGGTAACAGAAGAAGAAGAGTTTGATGGCGTTGACGCAAGCGAATGCGGATTAGAAGCTTATCCAGACTTTACCGGCGGACGTTCGTAACCATTTTAAATGGAATAATGAGATCTTGAGCAGGCAACTATAATAATAACTGATAATGCCTGAGTCACCACTGTTAAGCCTCGAGGTTGCGAGGCTTTTTTCTATTAATACCGATCCGCATAAGAAGCGTTTAGCGCGTGTTGATTTTTGGTGCCCGGACTTGGTTCAAAATATACCTTTTTGATTGCAGCGGGAGCTATCTATCCTCGTTTTTTTCGACAGGATTGAGTACAACTTCATTTTACCAGAGCAATTGGCGAAATATCCGAAGCGCGGTACTCTCGGTTTAAGTAACTGGAGAAAATTATGAAAATACACAAGTTTTTGTTGGCGTTGACGCTGTTATGGTGTGCTCAAGCTGCAGGATATGACCGGGTTACGGGTGAAATGTTTGCCAGCCGTTCAGAGGTAATGGCTCAGCACGGTATGGCGGCCACTAGTCAACCATTGGCGACACAGGTCGCGTTGGATATTCTAAAGAAAGGCGGCACTGCGGTAGACGCTGCCATCGCAGCCAGTGCCATGTTAGGGGTGGTTGAACTAACAGGTAGTGGGGTAGGAGGTGATTTATTCGCTATCGTCTGGGATGCTAATAAGAAAACGCTCATCGGACTTAATGCCTCTGGCCGCTCCCCGAAGAGCCTCACGAAAAACTATTTTGCCGAACAGGGCTTGGTAAAAATTCCCTCTTTCGGCCCTCTTCCTGTTTCCGTGCCAGGGGCCGTAGATGGCTGGTTCATGCTTCACGAACGCTTTGGGTCTTTGCCGATGACAACGTTATTAACCCCAGCGATTGAATATGCCCGCAATGGCTATCCGGTTTCTGAGCTCGTTGCTTATTATTGGCAGATGAACGCTGATCGTATTGGCAAGTACGACGGCTTCGCCGAGACTTTTTTGCCCAATGGCAAAGCGCCCGCAAAAGGAGATATTTTTAAAAATTCGGCGTTGGCAGCAACGTATGAAAAGATTGCTACGGCGGGACGAGATGCTTTTTATAAAGGCGACATTGCCCGAACCATAGCTGCTTATATGAAAGAGCAAGGCGGCTTTCTCAGCTACGAAGATCTTGCCTCTCACAAATCGGAATGGGTATCGCCGGTTTCTACAAACTATCGAGGCTATGATGTCTGGGAGTTACCGCCCACCGGTCAGGGTATAGCTGCCTTGCAGATTTTAAATATTCTTGAGCGTTACGATTTAGAAAGTATGGGTTTTGGTTCCGCTGATTATATCCATACCTTCGTGGAAGCTAAAAAACTGGCCTTTGAAGACAGAGCAAAATTTTACGCCGATATGGATTTTAGCGACATTCCTGTGGATTGGTTGATCTCCAAAGACTACGCTGCCAAACGTCAGGCACTGATAAAGCCCGATAAAGCGAGTACCCACTATGATGCTGGCGTGTATGAGGGAGATACGGTGTATTTAACCGTGGCTGATAAAGAGGGCAACATGGTCTCGCTTATTCAGAGCAACTATCGCGGGATGGGGTCAGGAATGACGCCGCCGGGATTGGGCTTTGTACTGCAAAATCGCGGCGAATTATTCACTATGCAGGCCGGCCATGGGAATGAATATGCGCCTGGAAAACGCTCTTTTCATACAATAATTCCTGCTTTTGTTACGCATAATGGAAAACCATGGTTAAGTTTAGGAGTTATGGGGGGAGCAACGCAGCCGCAAATGCACGCCGAAATTCTGGTCAACCTTATTGACTTTGGCATGAACTTGCAGGAAGCCGGAGATGCTCCGCGAATTCTGCATAGCGGGTCAAGTAGCCCTACCGGCGCTCTCATGATGGATGCCGGTGAAGTGCATCTTGAATCCGGCTTTGAAGAAAAAGTAAAGCGTGAGTTAATGGAGCGAGGGCATGTTTTGCAGCCGGTGACCGGTGCCTATGGCGGTTATCAGGCTATCGGCTGGGACGCAAAAAGAAAATTTTTTATCGGTGCATCTGAAAGCCGAAAAGATGGACAAGCTGCTGGGTATTAGTCAAACTTAATGATCGCCAAAATAATATAACAGCCATATCGGGCAAGCGGAAAACTTAGCATGACTCAACCACAAAAAGGCGTGTGCGCTGAACCCAACCTGCATGCACAATATTTGTTACTGAACGTTGTTGACGAGGATAGTCAGGCCGTTCGGGCGAAGCTGGGGCGAGTGCTGGACATATTTGAACATTTTGAAAATGAACATTATGAAGCAATGGTCACCGGCGTTGTTGCTATTGGGGCTAATTACTGGACAGAACTGTATCCCGGTTTAATTCCAACCGAGTTGTCTCCCTTTCCCGAAATGCAGTGCGAAGATCGCAGCGCGCCGGTACAGCCATGCGATCTGTTCATTCAAATTCGCGCGGATCGGCTGGATATTTGTCACGCAGTAGGTCTTGAAGTGATGAACTTGCTGCGCCTGCATGTAGAGTTGGTAGAACAAATTCGTGGCTTTCGTTATTTAGATGGTCGCGATTTGAACGGCTATCTGTATGGTACCGATAATCCGCGGGGAATGAAGCGGCGGGAAGTGGCAATTGTCGGCGAACAGGATCCGGATTTTACCGGTGGCAGTTACATCCACGTGCAGCGTTATCGGCATGATCTGCGGCGCTGGTTTAGTCTATCTGAACGCCAGCAGGAGCAGGTGATGGGGACCAGTCGCCAGCATAATCTGCCGAGTCCGGAACAGACCGCAGCGTCTCATTGCATACGCGCCAGCGCCAAAGGGCCTGATGATGATACTTCGCGCTTGCTAAAACAGGGCATGCCATACGGTGACATGAATATTCAGGGTTTGGTGTTTGTCAGTTGCTCGGCCAGTTCACAGCCTTTTAAAGCTATGTTGCATAGCCAGATCGTCGGCCCAGGTGATGGAGACTATGACCGCTGGCTCGACTTTACCAGTGCGGAAACCGGCGCGGCCTTTTTTGCGCCATCAGTTTCATTTATTCGTAATGAGGGCCAACGTTAGCAAGATTATTACTTAACAAATCTACAAGCCGCCGGTCACTTCAATAAAACTGCCGGTGGTAAAAGAGGCGTCGTCAGACGCTAACCAGTAGATTGCTTTTGCCACTTCTTCTGCCCGACCGCCGCGTTTAAGAGGAATTTGTGCTTTTAAGCGATCTACCCGCAAAGGCTCACCTCCATCGCTGTGCATATCTGTATAGATTAATGCCGGTCGCACGCCATTTACCCGAACGCCCTGTGAAGCGACTTCTTTCGCCAGTCCTAAAGTTATTGTATCCATTGCGCCTTTTGAAGCGGCATAATCGATATATTCGTTAGGTGCGCCAGTTCTGGCAGCAGCAGAAGATACGTTCACTATTGCGCCGCCATTACCCCCGTAGCGGTAAGACATACGTTCGACCGCGGCTTTTGAACAAAGGAAACAGCTCATCACATTCGTCTGCATAATGTGGCTAAAACGCGCTTCGTCAATCTCTTCCATTCGTGACTGAGCTTGCAGAATACCGGCGTTGTTTACCAGCACGGTAACCGGGCCTAGCTCGTTGTCTACCGTATTAAAAAGGTGGGTTACCTCACTACCTATGGCGACATTGGCTTTGACGATAATACACGTAGCTCCCAGAGCCTGAACTTCAGCTTGAAGCTTTTCAGCAGCGGCGTTATTCGTGCGATAATTAATGGCTATTGCATAGTCATTTTTTGCGAACTCTAATGCTGTGGCCGCGCCTATCCCACGGCTTGCGCCAGTAATAATAACCACTTTTGAGGATTTGTTTGCCGACATTTAACCCCGTCCTGGCTGCAGAAATAAAAAGTAAGATGCAATAATCTGCTTTTACTGAATAGTTAAGGCTCCATCCCAGTTGCTCTCCAGAGCAGCATGCCGATATTGTTGGCAAACATCAATGTGATGCTGGGGCAGAATATCCTCAGGATTTATCTGCAAAGCGCGATGAAAATGATTAAGCGCGCCATCCCAATCCTGACGAATCCGACACGCCAGGCCTTCTACAATATGACTATTTATGGCGTAACGCTTTTGCTGCTCTTGCAGTGGCAGGTGACTTAACACTTCGTACACTTCAATTGGGGCTCGGCGCCCTTTTACCCGCACCCAGTCCAGCAGCCGCGTTTTAAGCGGATAATCTGCGCCCACGGTTTTCAGCAACTGAGCGCTTACTACGATATCGGCATTGTATTTAGGCGCGAGGGATTCCAGACGATAGGCAATATTGACACTGTCGCCCAGCACAGTTGTGTCCATGCGATCATCTGAGCCTACGGTGCCAATAATTACCGGCCCGAAATGAACGCCTATGCCGATATTTATTGCGGTATAGCCACTGTTGCGCCGATGTTCGTTATAAATAGACAGCGCTTTACGCAAATCAATGGCAGCGCTGATCGCATCTTGCGCTTTGTTTTTGTGGGTGCCGCCTGGGTGATCGAATAACGCCATAATGGCGTCACCAATAAACTTATCGATAAAGCCATTATTTTGATGAATGGGGTCGTTCATACGCAGGAAATAGGAATTGAGAAAATTCATCAGCTCCTGAGGTTTCATCAGTTCCGATAAGCCGGTAAAGCCGCGAATATCACAGAACAAAATAGCAACTTCATCTTCATCAGCATGCCCGAGCTCTAATGTGTTTGTACCGTGTTTGGCAAAGTGTTCAACGAATTGTCTGGGTACAAACTTTCGGAAAGTCTGTGTGAGTCGCATGGCCTCATCTGCCTTTTCCTTAAAACGCCTTTCTTTGTCCACCTCTGAAGCATTGTCACTGGACTTTGTAAGAAATTGAGGAGCCTTGGAGACAGCAGGGGTGGAGCTATGATGTTTTTGGCGTAGATACAGGAACGTGACTACAACGCTGTAACTAGCGGCAGCGATCAGCAGTACCAATAACAGCGTTGTGTAAGCCACGCCAGAGCCCTTATGGCGGCCTAATTAAAGGCTGCCAAATACCTTATCGGCTGCATCAAGGGTGGCGGCAATTACAGAAGCATCATGCATTTTAGAAACAAACCCTGCTTCATAGGAAGCTGGAGCAAGATACACACCCTGTTCCAGCATGCCGTGATAGAACTTTTTAAATTGTTCAGTATTGCAATTTATCGCCTGTTGATAATTGGTAACGCGTTTTTCCTCGGTAAAAAAGATGCCGAACATGCTGCCGGCGACATTGGTGGTTAAAGGAATGCCATGTTTGTCAGCCAACTTTGCAAAACCGTCTGCCAAAGCTTGAGTTTGTGCGAAAATTCCTTCGTACAAATTAGCATCCTGAAGCTGTTCCAGCGCCGCTAATCCTGCCGCCATTGCCACCGGATTGCCTGACAGCGTACCAGCCTGATACACAGGGCCAGTTGGGGCGATATGAGTAAGGATTTCGCGCTTTCCACCAAATGCGCCTACGGGCATTCCGCCACCAATTACTTTGCCCAGGCAGGTTAAATCGGGTAAAACCTGATAGCGTTCTTGTGCGCCGCCTCGGGATACGCGAAAGCCAGTCATCACTTCGTCAAAAATCAGCAGGCTGCCGTAGTCGTCGCAGATTTTTCGTAAGCCTTCGAGAAAGCCTTCTACCGGAGGAATACAATTCATATTACCGGCCACGGGCTCAACAATAATACAGGCAATGTCCTCACCTTCTGCTTCAAACACCGCTTTTACACTGTCGATATTATTATATTCAACGGTAATAGTATGTTCGGCGACGGACGCTGGCACACCGGGTGAACTAGGCACTCCCAATGTTAACGCGCCAGACCCGGCTTTAACCAATAATGAATCGGCATGCCCGTGGTAACAGCCTTCAAATTTTACAATTTTGTTGCGACTGGTGTAGCCTCTGGCTAAGCGGATAGCAGACATAGTGGCTTCTGTGCCGGAATTTACCATTCGAACCATTTCCATGGAAGGCACCATCTCAGCTACTTTTTCTGCCATGATTACTTCAGCTTCGGTGGGTGCGCCGAAGCTTAAGCCATTCGCAGCTGCCTGGATTACGGCTTCGCGAATTTTATCATTGTTATGACCGAGAACCATTGGCCCCCACGATTGCACATAATCAATATACTTTTTGCCGTCAGCATCCCAGATATAGGCACCGTCAGCTTTAGTAATAAAACGCGGTGTTCCTCCTACCGCTTTAAAAGCTCTAACCGGAGAATTAACTCCACCTGGAATGGTTTTTTGCGCGCGAGTAAAAAGTTCTTCAGATTTGTGCATGAAATTAACTGCTCTTATTGCTGTGCCATATGACATCGCGTTCGTACTGGTTTACCAGGTTTTCTACGCCTAGCGTTAGCGCGAACAGCGCCATTCTTACCAGTACGCCATTATCGGTTTGTCTGAATATAGCAAGGTTCGGGTTTAGATTTAAATCGTTATCCAGCTCATTGGCTTCTTTACGGGAATCCCGTGGAAGCGGATGCATAATAACGGTTTTGGACTGAAAATGTTTGGTGTAAATGGCCTGGTTGAGGCGAAACTTGCCCCGGTATTTGTTGGCTTCTTCCTGGGAAGGAAAGCGTTCTTCCTGAATACGGGTCTGGTAACAAATATCCGCATCCATGTTGCCTTCTAACTGATCAGTAATTGTCAGGCGGTGACCGGCATTTTCGATTGTATCGACAATGGGAGCGGGCATTGCCAGCTCTTTAGGTGAAATCAAGGTGAAATGCAGATTGTTGTACTGGCATAACATTTTCGATAAAGAGTGGACGGTGCGGCCGTATCGTAAATCCCCAATCATGGCGATATGTAAGCCATCAATATCTTTTCCGTGGTACTCGACTTCACGCTTAATGGTAAACAGGTCAAGTAGCGCCTGAGTAGGGTGTTCATTGGCGCCGTCGCCACCGTTGATCACCGGAACGCGACTGCCTTCGGCAAATTCTGCCACCGAGCCAGCGGCGGGATGGCGCATGGCGATAATATCTGAGTAGCCGCTGAGGACACGAGCAGTATCGTATAAAGATTCACCCTTTGCCAAGGCTGAGCTGCTCATGCCAGTGGTTTCACGAACCTCACCGCCAAGCAAATTAAATGCAGTGCCAAAGCTGACGCGTGTACGGGTGCTGGGCTCGAAAAAAAGATTGCCCAGAATGGCTCCATCCAGAACGGTAGTGCGTTTCTCTCTGCGGGCGTACGGCTGCATACTTTTGGCCACTGCAAAGATTTTATCAATGGCGTCGCGGTCAAATTGATTAACCGAAAGAATATGGTTGCCGGTAAAGTCTGACATGGTGCACTCATCAATCAATGAAAACTGGCGTAGTTTAGCAAAGTCCGCTGGTTCTGTAGAGCGTTCAAGTTTGCGGTGACAAGAATTTTATTATTGCTGAAATTATACAGGGCAACCGCATGAGTGAGTGAAAAATCATCGGCTGTGAAAAACATGTGAAATTTTCTTTTCCGCAACGCCGTAAAATCATCTCTGATGGCTCTGCTGGAGCATCCATGCTCCAGAAGTTCGGCCAGGAAACCTTCACTTATTGTTTAATAAGTATTCGCGATCACGCTCTGCGAAGTTATACCTGCCAAACGTAAACCGCTTGGTATTAATTGACGTGATTAGGCCACCCAAACGCCGCATGTGCCATTGAAAATAAGTATAAATGAACGTAACTGCAAGAAGCTCTCCCCTGTTAAGTACAATTTAAGATAAACTAGTGACTGATATCCTTCGTATTCTTCGAGAGTGTCGTGCAGCGATTTAATCAAAATCAGCAAAAAAAGCGTCAGCAACGCTGGTGGCGAACAGATTGCGAGCAATGTCGTCGCATGCGCCTGTATGCGATTTGGGCTTTGATAATGCTGGTGGTATATTTTTATGTCTTCAACTGAAGCCGAACCTATTTTTATCCGCGCAACATCTAAGCGCAACGGAATTACCACGCTCATCATTGGTATAACCGGCTTGTTATTATCGGCGTTGTGGCTGTCCGTTGCACCAGAATGGCTGTTCCTGGCAGGCGTATTCCTTACCAGCGCATCAATTGTCACTTTGCTTATTGGCTGGTTTAAGCTGCGTGAGCCCGACCACAGCATCGAAATCTCTCCCGCTGCTGTTGTTTATCATCACCGGCTAGGTAACTGGAGGCTTGACTGGGACAACATACAGCGAATCGATTGTCCCAGAGTGGCGCGGGGATTAGAACAGGTCGAATTAGAAGCTATAGGGTTCAGGCTAAAAAGTTATGATCCCTTTTTACGTAGCGTTTCCCCCCGGCTGGCCACCCATATTCTTATGGAACAGCGCCCATTGTTAATGCAAAATCCTGATACCAACTGCTCTACAGGTGCATGTTATGGCCACGAGATGTTCGATGATAAGCATTTTCAATTAGCAGACGGGGAAGTGCTATCGGGCGTGAAAGCTATGCTGGCTAATCGTATGACGCACCTTCGTGAAAGGCTGGGTTACGATGTCTTTATTTCCTCTGCGGATTTAGATCGCGAGCCATTGGAGTTTGTTAGTCTGATGCGTCAGTGTCAGCAAACCCGACATCAGGTGTTAGGTACTACCTAGGGCCTGCAAGCGTCGCCAAAAAGCTTTGTTATATACCTGCCTTGCTCATGATTTGCTTAGCTGACATTTCTTGACTAGAAGGGGCTTCGCCGTCTGCGCCGCGATCAAAACAGGTTTATTTATAACAGAGTTCGAACAGTGAAACATCTGAGCGGCGTTAACAATAGAAATGTGAATAAAGCGACAGTCTTCATTAAGCGCCTTTAACGTGCGAACGTGCGTCGCCTCAATAGCTTTTTGCAGGCTAGTGCGCCATTTCTCTCAGAAGCTTCTTGCCTTCGGCAGACACGATTTCGGCTTCCAGAATAAAACTGGGTAGATGTTCAGCAACAAGAAAGTGCTGTCCTAGTTTTAGCGCGCTTTCGAGCTCTTCAGCCAAGCTCTGAAGCTTGGGTACGCCGGTATAACAAGTGGCGCCATGAAGTTTATGGATCTCTGCTTGCAGCTCAGGGTAGTTACGGTTGTCCCATTCCTGCTTGATAATTTCGATAGAAGGAGAAAGCAGGCGGACAAAATCTCCAAGCAATTCCCGGGCGGCAGCGGAATTGTGATTACTGCGCTTTAATCCAAGTTGCCAGTCCAGCGTAGGCAAAGCGAGACTTGTGGGGGCGTTCGGCTGGCACCAGCGCTTGATCAAATCGAGCAGGGTGCCGATTTCCATCGGCTTAGGTAAATAGTCATCCATTCCCGATTGCAGTAAACGTTCCTGCTCTTCTTTAAAAGCATGAGCGGTGACTGCGATAATCGGCGTACCCAAATTTAGCGGCGACTGGCGAATAAGTTTCGATGCCTGTAGACCATCCATGCCCGGCATTTGTACATCCATGAGAATCAGATCGTATTCCAGCGACTGACATAAATTTACCGCTTCCTGACCGCTCATTGATGTGGTTAACCGGACGGGGGAATTATCCAGCCAGGTCTGCAGTAGCTTAAGGTTCATTTCCATATCATCCACCGCCAGAATACGTGCTTTAGGTAAATTACTGATTTTATCCTGCATGGGATTTTTGCTGCTTTTCGCGCGGTAATGCAGTAGACCGTCAAGTTTGGTCAGCGTGAAAGGCATACGGATTTGCGTGTGGAATTGTTGAGTCAGATTTGGGTATTGATTAAAAGGATCAGGTCCGGAATACCAAAGGATTCGCTTTTGCGCGGGGAACTGCATTAATTCGGCCAGCATGGTATTTCGCTGATCAAGTTTACTTACCGGCAATACTGCAAACAGATAGTCGGGGTTTATATCCACAGTACTGAGATACGCCAGCGACTCTACCGAAGTGACTTTTACTCCTAAATAAGTCAGCATGGTGGCAGAAGCGCGGCGCGTGCCCGGAACGGGATCAAACAACACGACCTGTTTATCAGTCCAGTCTGGTGAAGGCGTAAGTGAAAATTTTTGGCTTAGCTGATTGGTTCTTAACGTAACCATAAAAGTACTTCCCGCCCCAGGCGCACTTTTCAGGTTAAGGGTGCCGCGCATCAGGCGCACCAGTTCGCGACAAATTACCAGTCCTAACCCAGTACCCTGGTAATTGCGGTTAAGAGAATCATCAACCTGAGAAAAAGCATTAAAAAGTTTCTTTCGGTCCTGTCGGCTGATGCCAATCTCGGTATCTTCAATTTTAAATTCCAGCTCATGAATTCCATGAGGTAAGGAGCGTCCTTTTACCCCAAAAGTGATGGTGCCAGCAGAGGTGAACTTGAGCGCGTTACTCAGCAGGTTATTTAGAATCTGCTTTATGCGAAATACATCGCCGATGAGTTTTTCCGGCAACGGAGCAAGTTCATAAATAAATTCAAGCCGTTTGGAATGGGACGACTTAGACATAATCGTCACCATCTCCTCCAGCAACTGGTTTGGTGAAAACGGCTGATTATTAATTTGCAACTTGCCCGCTTCGATTTTGGAGAAATCCAGCACGTCGTTAACAATGCTTAACAGGTTATCTGCGGCAGTATTGATAATACGCACCTGCTCCTGCTGCTCTGAAGGTAGGGCAGTATGCGTGAGTTCCCGGCTGAATCCTAAAATGGCATTTAAGGGCGTTCGAATTTCGTGGCTCATATTGGCCAAAAATTGCGATTTAACATTGCTGGCTTTAATGGCATCTTTACGGGCAATATCCAGACGCGCGTTTTGCTCTTCTATCAGTTCCATGTTATGACGCAGATCATTGGTAGCCTGCTCTACTTCTGATTCAAGCTGGCTGCGGCTTTTTTCCATTAAAGCTAAAGAGAACAATGCCGCTTCTAAAAATACCCCCACTTGAAAGCAATAGGTGGTAAAGACATTGCTAGGCAGCAGCCCGATTAAACTTAACATGCCTACAATGGCGCCGGAAGCGAGCATCGTCCAGGCGAAAATGAAGTATCTGGCAGGCTGAAAACGATTAATGAAAGCTTCAAAACCCGCATAAATATAGCTGCAGATTGCCGCCATACCCACGCCGTAAACAATGTTGTTTTTCCAGATATGGGGCAACAGGTTTAACATACAGACAATACCGACAAATACCTGCGCTGCCAATAAAGCTAAAACAACGGGATGGGCAGTGGGAGCGTGATGTTTGGTTTCCAGAAAAAACAAGGTAAAAAGACCGGAGCTGATACCAATTACAACAAAAATCATTTCGGTGTGAGAAGCCAGCCAAGGCGGCAAACCTTCAGTGGCAAAAAGTTGAATGTGACCGCCCCAGACAAACTGCCAAAGAATAACGGCCGCTATATAACCTACATAGGCAATCAGGCTCGGTTCCCGCACATCCACGTAAAGCACTAAGTTATACACGGCAAGAATAAATAACCCGCCATAAAACAAGCCCCACAGCAGGCTATCTAATTGCGATTCATAGCTGTGACGTTTTTCCGGCTCAACGGCCAACGGCACAATAAGGCTGGAAGAGTGGCTTTCCACCCGCACAAATAATTCTAATGGCGTGGCGATTGGCAAACTGGCGCGTAACGTGGGTACGCGATAAATTTGTTCGCTTTGCAGTTTTCCCTGATGACTTTGTAAAATAACTTCATCACCAGCCACAAGATAAAAGTCCACTTTATCCAGCTGACTGAAATTGATAGCGAAAACCCAGTCAGTGGTATTACTGACATTGCTAAGCTTGTTATAAAGCCAAAGCCCACTGTTGTGAAAGCCGAAATTTGGATTGTCGTCGACGTGCCACTGAAAATCCTGACGATGTTTGAGCACTTCGCCGATGGTAAGAGGCGTTTCTCTCTCATAGTAAAACGCGAAGTTATTTGACAGTTCTATCTCTGCGTCTTCATCAAACAATTGTATGGTGGATTGTGCTTTTGCACTCGCACAAGCGAGCATCAGCATCACCCAAAGGCTGAGTTTTAACAATGTTCCGACGCGCATACGTGCTTATTTACAAAATTATAATTATGCGCTCTATTAAACCACCCCTAATCATTTTTGTACATTTGAAGAAAAGGTGGCTAAAAGAAGCTAATTCTGGAAAGGATGATTAGAGCATGTTGATCTTTGAAAAAATGAACAGCAAAGGCTAACACGCGCTATGGATTATGCGCGCCGCACAAATTACCGCGGAGCTGCGTATTGCGTTGAAGATGGCTTTGCCCCACAATAAAGTTAAGTTGTAGTGGTAAAAAACATAATGAATAAGGCTTCATGAGCGACCAGATCACCATCAATCGAGACGGAATTGAACAATTGCCGTTAAGGCGTTTCACCGAAGACGCCTATCTGAACTATTCTATGTACGTCATCATGGATCGGGCTCTGCCTCATGTGGCTGACGGCCTTAAACCCGTGCAGCGACGTATCATCTACGCTATGTCTGAACTTGGCTTAAGCGCTGCTGCCAAGTATAAAAAGTCGGCCCGGACAGTAGGTGACGTGCTCGGTAAGTTCCACCCCCACGGCGATTCAGCTTGTTATGAAGCTATGGTGCTGATGGCGCAGCCATTTTCTTACCGATATCCCTTAGTAGACGGACAAGGCAACTGGGGAGCACCAGACGATCCCAAGTCTTTTGCGGCCATGCGTTACACCGAAGCGCGGTTGTCGAAATTCAGCGAAATTCTGCTTAACGAAGCTGCCCTGGGAACGGTGGATTGGATACCTAACTTTGACGGCACGCTAAAAGAGCCAAAAATTTTGCCCGCGCGCCTGCCCCACATTCTGCTGAACGGCGTAACGGGAATTGCAGTGGGCATGGCTACAGATATTCCTCCGCACAACGTTCGGGAAGTGGCAAATGCCTGCGCAAAATTACTGGATAACAATCGTACCGAATTAGCCGAGCTTCTTGAAATTGTACAGGGGCCAGATTACCCCACAGATGCAGAAATCATTACTCCTCGAGCGGATATAGCTAAGCTTTACGAAACCGGACGCGGCTCAATAAAAATGCGTGCGGTTTATCATGAAGAAAGTGGCGATATCGTAATTACGGCGTTACCGCACCAAGCTTCTGGTGGCAAGATTCTCGAACAGATTGCCGGTCAAATGCAGGCCAAAAAGCTGCCCATGGTAAGTGATTTACGTGACGAATCCGATCACGAAAACCCGACGCGTCTGGTGATAACCCCACGCTCCAATCGGGTGGATGTTGAGCAGCTCATGCAGCATCTGTTTGCCACCACTGACCTTGAAAAGAGCTATCGGGTTAACCTGAATATGATTGGGCTGGACGGACGGCCGAAAGTCAAAGATTTACGCACTATTTTATCTGAATGGCTGGTGTATCGAAAAGATACCGTTACCCGCCGCTTACAGTTCCGGTTGGACAAAGTGCTTGCGCGGCTTCATATTCTTGAAGGTCTAATGATCGCATTTCTCAACATTGATGAAGTGATTGAGATTATTCGAACCTATGAACAGCCTAAAGCGGAGTTAATGAGCCGATTTTCATTGTCGGATAAGCAAGCGGAAGCAATTCTTGAGTTGAAATTGCGACACTTGGCAAAGCTTGAAGAGATGAAGATCAGAGGCGAACAGAATGAACTGGAAGAAGAGCGTGCTAAGCTGGAAACGCTGCTCGGCTCTGACCGCCGTCTTAAAAGCTTAATCAAAAAAGAAATTTTGGAAGACGCCGAAAAATACGGTGACGATCGCCGCTCACCGATAGTGGAACGTGGTGAGTCTAGAGCGCTTTCAGAAAAGGAGTTAATTCCTTCTGAAGCCGTGACAGTCGTGTTGTCGGAGAAAGGTTGGGCACGTTGCGCTAAAGGTCACGACGTAGACGCACAAGCACTGAGTTATAAAGCGGGCGACAGTTATCAGGTCAGCGCGACGGGCCGCAGTAATCAGCCTGTCGTGTTTTTAGACAGCTCTGGACGAGCATTTTCCTGCGATGCTCACAGCCTGCCATCGGCCAGAAGTCAGGGCGAACCACTGACAGGACGCTTCAGCATTGTAGGGGGAGAGCACTTTGCCCACGTGTTGATGGGGGGCGATAACCAGAAGTATCTTATGGCTTCTGATGCAGGCTACGGATTTGTCGGAACTTTTGCTGATATGGTTAGCAAGAATAAGGCGGGTAAAGCTTATCTATCTTTGCCTACGGGAGCGAAGGTCTTAACGCCACAGCGGGTGGGAGATATGGCCTCGGACTGGTGTATGTCTATTTCTATTGATGGGCGTATGTTGCTGTTCCCTATAAGAGATTTGCCGAGCCTGGGCAAAGGTAAAGGAAACAAAATTATTAATATACCTTCAGCAAAAGCGCAGTCACGGGAGGAATATGTCAAAGTTATTGCGGTTGTGCCTGCAGGGGCGTCTGTGAAGATAGTTGCAGGTAAACGTGCGATGACGCTAAGTCCCTCTGATCTTGAGCACTATCAGGGAGAAAGAGGGAGACGCGGAAATAAGCTTCCTCGAGGATTACAGCGTGTGGATGAAATTTCAGTTATCAAGTCGCAAATTTCTTCAGAATCATCTGAATCCTCAGACGACGATATAAACCTCTAGTCGAGATTTATTACTGCGAATCAGCGCGCAACGATCATGCGCGCTAGTTTTTTTATTATCCCGTAGTGCGTAGTGATCAATATCACTGCGGAACGCTATTACTTGCTCTTATGCGCCAGCTTGTGCGCGTGTTCCTCCCAATGTGCGCCGTCAAAAGACACTATTTTCAAGTTCGGCGCCGGATCGTCCAGGCATCTCGCGTTTACGCTTACACCATCTGGGTTAGACCGGGGAATATAAAACGATTTTATGCCGCAAGTACGGCAAAAATAATGTTTAGCCACTTTAGTGTTGAAAGTGTAACAGGCTAAATTTGATTCACCGCTTAGCAATTGAAAATCACGCTTTGGCACAATTAGGTGCAAATATCCCGACTTCTTACAAATCGAGCAGTTACATTCGTCTACCTCAATATCGTTTGCACATTGCACTTCAAAGGTAACGTCACCACAGTGGCAACTTCCAGAATAACGGTGTTTTTCAGTCATAATACTAATCCGCCTGAAACAAGAGAAAGAGGCCCAAAGTAACAATATTTGGTGGTAAGAAAAAGCCTGCTGAAAAGCGTTGAGGGAAAAGATTGTAAGAAAAGTGTGGGAAGTCTACGGGTAAAACAGGAGGTGCCACGTTGGAAGAAAGGCGATAACACAGTAATCAGAAGAAATAAATTTCCTTCTTGACTGAATGAACGTTTAACTCTCGCTTTATTTGCTTTCCCTCATGCTGCTTCGCCGCTGAAGAAAAAGGCCTTTGACGGCTTGCTGTGCTCTCCAGAGGAGATAAGGATGCCAGTGTTCTTTATCTTCGGAAGCAGAACTACCGGCTCCCAATAACTTATCAATTACCGGGAGCCGTCTCACGCTAAAGCTATTTACCCTTTAGCATTCGTACTTTCAAAGATTTTATCTGCCGAAGCGGCGACAAAGCCCTGGTACAGCTTACCTTCCGGCAACTTATAGCGCTGGGCAAATTCATAAAAGCAGCTGGGAATAGCCACTGTTTCATCAGAAAAACTCACCTCAGCACGGTCAGCCATCGTAGAAGACTGCGCCAGATATACCGATTCACCACCTTTAATTTCACCACCGGAAGTATTCAATACAACGCCGGCGTCTTTTAAAAGTGAATTCACTTCGGCCAATTCATTGGTTTGTCCTAAATGGTTCACGCTGACGGTAAAATGATTGGCTCTAAAACCCCAGGCCGCTAACCACGCCGCATATTCAGATTCACTCAGCAAGGTGTCATAGTCTTGCTTGGATACATCCCAATGACGACCTGAATAAAGAAAGTTATCTGCGGTGACCACATCTTCATCCATCTGATCAACCAGCTTTTGAATAATATTCTGCGCTTGATCAGAAAGTTCTTTTACCCGCAACTCGCTGATAAAGACTTTTGGCTTGGTGTCATCAGGATGCTCAAAATGCTTAGCAGTGAGCTTTTTAGCTTCAAAGTTGTAGTCGCCTTTCGCTTCGTAACCCAGGTTTAAAAAGTGCGCCGCCAACTTATCTAACGAGGTTTTGTCTAAATCAAAGGTGCGAAACGCTACATGATCATTAACGATTTCTTCACCATCTTCTTCACTAACCAGCAAAGCGTGAATTTTGTGAGCGGAAGGCGTAATAGACACGTAATCCTTCCACATGTTGCTATACAGTGCATCAATATCATTATGCATATCGGGTAAATCCTTCTTCGAATTACAGAGTCAGGCCAGGGCTTAATGCGCCAGGCAACGTCACTTTATCCAGTTCTACAGAGGCCACCGGATAAGCGCAGTAATCTGCTGCATAATAGGCACTGCCTCTGTGATTACCGCTTTCTCCAATACCGCCGAACGGCGCAGCACTGCTGGCGCCAGTGATAGGCCGGTTCCAGTTAACAATGCCAGCGCGAATACGTTGAAAGAAGTAACGATAATCTTCTTCGCTGTCGCCTAAGAAGCCAGCTGATAAACCAAAGCGCGTGTTGTTGGCTTCAGCAATGGCATTATCAAAATTATCGTAGCGAATGACTTTTACCAGCGGACCAAAGTGTTCCTCGTCTGGCAGCGCGTCTAACATATCTGTGACGTCGATAATTCCTGGAGTTACAAAACCTTTGGTTTCATCTTTTTGCGCTAACCGCACCAATACTCTGCCGCCCGCATTTTCAAGCTCATCTTGCGCTTTTACCATCATTTTCGCCGCACTAGCAGAAATCATAGCACCCATAAACGGCTGATCGTCGGCGTCATAATCACCAACCTTTATATTGTTGGTGACTTCAATAAGCCGGGTTATTAATGCATCACCCTGTTCTCCTTTGGGGATAAACAAGCGACGCGCGCAGGTACAGCGCTGTCCCGACGTAATAAACGCCGACTGTACAATGTCATGTACCGCTGCATCTGTGTCGGCAACATCTTTAACGATAAGCGGATTGTTGCCGCCCATTTCCAGCGCCAGAATTTTCCCCGGATGACCGGCAAATTGTTCATGAAGAAGTTTGCCGGTGCGAGAGCTGCCGGTGAAAAATAAGCCGTCCAGACCAGGATGAGAGGCCAGCGCTTTACCGGTTTCGACTTCACCTTGAACCAGATTGAGAACGCCGTCGGGCAACCCAGCCTGCGCCCACAGTTTCACCATTTCTTCGGCAACAAAAGGGGTTAGATCGCTGGGTTTAAATACAATAGTATTTCCGGCAATCAGGGCAGGAACAATGTGGCCATTAGGAAGATGACCTGGGAAGTTATAGGGGCCAAATACTGCTACCACGCCATGAGGTTTATGTCGAATAAATGCCTGACCCACCGGCATCGGGTTTTCCACTGTGCCTGTACGTTCATGGTAAGCCTTTTCAGAAATACCGATTTTGCCTATCATAGCAGCAACTTCGGTAGCGGTTTCCCATTCAGGTTTACCCGTTTCACGAGCAATAATTTTGCTAAGCTGCGCTTTATTCTCAGCAAGTAATTCGCCATATTTCTTGACGATGTTCAAACGTTCTTCAAAAGATTTTGCCGCCCACTGTGGAGCGGCATGTCTGGCGGCGGAAACGGCAGCATTAATTTGCGGGGATGTCGCTGATTTACCTTCCCAGATAACCACGTTTTTTGCTGGATCAACAGATTGAATGTCGTGTCCTTCACCAGCTATCCATTGACCATTGATAAAGTGCGTATTTTGCATGTAGGAATCCTTTTTTAGTCTCTGAATTTAACGGGGGCAAAGCGAATCGCATCCCCTTCTGAGAGGTTGAGCGCTGCTGCGGCCTGACGTGACAATACGGCAACCTGCTGTTCCTCACTCACCGCCATTTCAGTGGCGACTGCGCGAAAATCCTCGATAGAGGTGTTGATGATATAGCAGGTATGTCCATGTGCAGCTGTCTGATCGTCAATGACTATCGGCAGTTTACGACTGTTTTGCGCAGTGCGAATATGGCTCAGATTTGCTTCAACTGTTGGGCCGCCATCAAAAATATCTACATAGCCTCTGCAACTGAAACCCTCTTCCTGTAACAATTGCAGCGCAGGGCGGGTTTTGGTGTGTACCTGACCAATAACCTTCTGCGCCTCTTTACTCAGTAGATTTACGTAAATAGGGTATTTAGGCATCAGTTCGGCAATAAATACTTTATTGCCAATACCCGTTAAATAATCTGCGGTGGGGAAATCCATGTAGAAAAAGTGCTCTTCCAGCCATTCCCAAAAAGGTGAACGTCCATCATCATCACTCACGCCTCGCATTTCTGCGATAACAGTTTCTGAAAACCGTTCACGGTGTTCCATCATAAACAAAAAACGCACCTTCGAAAGAAAGCGACCATTGATGCCGCCTCTCGCCTGCTCACGCAGGAACAACGTGCAAATTTCTGTTACACCGGTGTAGTCATTACAGAACGTTAAGATTTCCGCAGTGTTATGAATGTTAAGTTCTCTGGAAGCGTGCACCACTTTGCCTAAGTGATAATGATAAAATGCATCGTCCAAACCGACAGCAGCTTCAATACCTGTTGTACCGACAACTTCACCTGTCAAAGTATCTTCCATAACGAACAGGTATGACTCGCTACCAGGCGACATAGCATTTTTGGCGAATGACGCTTCAGCTCGGTCTATCTTTTTTTTCAACAGCGTTTCGTTGACTGGCAAAGACGTAAAGCCTATGCCAGATTCAACCGCAATATCATGCAACGCTTGATAGTCCTTCGCTGTGATAGGGCGAATAATCTTCATGTTCGCTTACTCCACAAACTGCAAAAGTGAGTTACTTGGCGTTAACAACGGCAGCAACAGCACGCTCAAAACGCGCCAACCCTTCTCTAATATCTTGCTCTGGAATGATTAAAGAAGGTGCGAAACGCACCACATTCACGCCAGCGACAAGGCACATTAGTTTTTCGTTAGTCGCGGCATTAAGAAAATCACGCGACCGGCCTGCATATTCTTCGTTTAACGCACATCCTAAAAGCAAACCTTTACCGCGGACTTCAGTAAATACATTATATTTACTGTTGATCTCATCCAGCAATTCGCGGAACAGCTTTTCTTTATCAGTGACACCTCTTAGTACGGCAGCATCATTAACTACATCAAAAGCACGTTCTGCTACTGCACAAGCCAACGGATTGCCGCCATAGGTGCTACCGTGAGTCCCAGGTTTCAGGTGAGAAGCAATGTCAGCTGTGGTCAGCATAGCACCAATGGGGAAACCGCCACCTAATGCTTTAGCCGTCGTCAGGATGTCAGGCGTGACGTCCAAACCCATATAGGCGTAAAGATGGCCTGTTCGACCTACACCGGATTGTACTTCGTCAAAAATCAGTAACGCATTATGCTTGTCACAAAGCTCGCGCACGCCTTTTACAAACGCAGGATCAGGAGAAATAATTCCACCTTCTCCTTGTAATGGTTCCATCATAACGGCGCAGGTTTTATCTGAAATTAAAGCTTCAAAGGCAGCTAAATCGTTGTAGTCGCAGTGATCGATCGCCCCTGGCTTTGGTCCAAAACCATCAGAATAAGCCGCCTGCCCGCCAACGGTAACGGTGAAAAAGGTGCGGCCGTGGAAACCTTTGTTGAAAGCGATGATCTGGCTTTTTTCTTCACCATATTTTTCCAGCGCAACACGGCGTGCTAATTTCAGCGCGGCTTCATTGGCTTCTGCACCGGAGTTCGCAAAGTAAACACGCTCGGCGAAGGTAGCCTCGGTCATTTTTTTTGCCAGACGTAAAGCCGGTTCATTGGTATACACGTTGCTTAAATGCCAGAGCTTATTACCCTGATCTTGCAGTGCCTCAACCAGCGCCGGATGGCAGTGACCTAATACGTTTACTGCAATACCGCCAGCAAAATCGACATATTCTGCGCCGTCCTGGTCCCAAACACGAGAACCAACTCCACGAACCGGCACCATACTGGCCGGGTTATAATTCGGAACCATGACCTCATCAAACGTTGCGCGAGTGACATTCATCTGCATTTACCTCTGTTTGGTGCACCCTGGGCGAAAATATAAAATGATTTCCAGATGCAAAAAGTGAAAGATTTGGCCTGCTAGTATGCCATTTTTGCGATGCGTTGTCTTGCCGTGATTAGGCTGAATCCCTTGTTTTTAAAGGGGTTTGATATATTTTGCAGGAAAAGTGAATAACTATTTAGTTAGAACGATAAAAATGTTGATTAAGCGTGAGGCTATATAATAAATGAGTGTAGCAGGTGAACAGGGTGGCGCGGGATATTCATGTGCATGCATGAATATCCACAAAATTTACTTTGTTTGGTTAGCCAATGAGGATTAGCATAAAATCCGTGTTCTCACACAAATCCGCTGCAATTTTGTCGGCATTCACCTGTTGCAGCGCAATTAAAGAATTTGCCGATGAACGAATTTTGTTAAAGCCTGGTGAAGATCCCGCAGACGATCACCCTGTGACTCTATCAACGCTTGGCGTTGAACCTGTTCAAAGAGTGTAATTTATACCCGTGCTGCATTGTAGCTATCAGACAAAAGCAGGAAGTTCTCCAGCAGTCCATGACCGTGTTCGGTTAACAGGGATTCAGGATGAAACTGTACGCCCCATAAAGGAAAGTCGCAGTGGCTGATCGCCATAATCTCCTGATACCCATGTTGGTGCTCACACCAGGCATCTACCTTAAAACATGAGGGAAGGGTGGTGGGCTCAACAACCAGAGAGTGATAGCGAGTGGCGTTGAAGGGTGTTGGCAACGCCTTAAACAGCTGTTGCTGGCGGTGTACTATCTGTGAAACTTTTCCATGTCGGATTTCTTTAGCACCAATCACTTTACCGCCAAAAGCCTGTCCAATTGCCTGATGGCCCAAGCACACACCTAGTAGCGGAACCGTCCCGGCAAAATGTTTAATCGCCGCTAAGCTAATTCCTGCATCAGTTGGCGTGCAAGGACCCGGAGAAATCACCAGTTGTGCTGGGGCCAGATGCTCAATATCCGATAACGAAATCTGATTATTTCGTACAACCTCTACTTGCGCACCCAGCTCAACAAAATAGCGCGCCAGGTTATGTGTAAAGGAATCAAAATTATCAATCAGTAACAACACAAGCTGGCTCAGCTAAATAAAGTTAAGGTTTAGGCAGAAATCCTAAAGCATTATACACCTGCTTTAATGTGGTAGCTGCTCGCGCAGAAGCTTTTTCAGCCCCTTCTTTCATTACGCTGTCCAGATAAGCGCGGTCTTCACGCAGAACCTTAAAACGCGTTTGGATAGGTTCAAGCAGGGCAACAACTGCGTCAGCGACATCACCTTTTAGATGACCATACATTTTATCTTCGTACTCAGGAACCAGCGCAGTAATGGGCTTACCTGTGGCAAGCGAAAGCAACGTCAGTAAATTCGATACACCGGGTTTTTCCGCCTGGTCAAAGTAGACGCGTGCCTGTTCGTCAGAGTCGGTGACCGCACGTTTAATTTTCTTCGCCAGCTTTTTAGGATCTTCTAACAGCCCGATAAAGTTATTTGGGTTGTCATCAGATTTTGACATTTTTTTTGTCGGTTCCTGCAGGCTCATGATACGTGCGCCAAACTCAGGAATAAAAGGATCGGGAATAGTGAAAATGTCGCCGTAAAGATTGTTCATTCGAGTCGCGATATCCCGCGATAGCTCCAGATGCTGCTTTTGATCGTCACCCACCGGAACCTGATTCGCTTGATAAAGTAAAATATCGGCCGCCATTAAGGCTGGATAGGTAAAAAGCCCGGCGTTGATGTTGCTGACATTTTTCGCTGACTTATCTTTGAACTGCGTCATGCGGTTTAGCTCGCCCATCTGCGTGTAGCAATTGAGGATCCAGGATAGCTGTGCATGTTCTGGCACATGAGATTGCACGAACAGCGTGCTTTTTTGCGGATCAATTCCGCAGGCCAGGTAAAGGGCTAAGCCATCGAGACAGGCGTTAGTCAACGCCTCCGGCTCCTGACGAACAGTAATAGCGTGTAAATCCACCAACATGTATAAGCAATCGTGGTCATCTTGCATGGAGACCCATTGTTTAAGCGCACCCATATAGTTGCCCAGGGTAAGTTGTCCGGAAGGCTGACAGCCACTTAATACTATGGGTTTATTACTCATGCTTTCTTTTACCTACTTAAAATAGAATATGATGATGGTGTACGGCCAGCGTTTAGACGTGAGCCAGTTCATTGCGCATCTGCTTTATGACCTGCGCGTAATCAGGAGCATTAAATATTGCTGACCCTGCAACAAACATATCAGCACCAGCTTCCGCTATGGTGCGAATGTTATCCACTTTTACTCCGCCGTCAATTTCAATTCGAATATTTTGTCCGCTTTGGGCGACGCGCTCTTTTACTTGCCGCAGCTTTTCATAAGTCGAGGGGATGAATGATTGCCCGCCAAAGCCTGGATTTACTGACATGATAAGAATATGGTGCAATTTGTCCATTACATGATCAAGATAGTGCAAGGGGGTAGCAGGATTAAATACCAGCCCAGGCTGACATCCCGCATCAATAATAAGTTGTAGTGAGCGATCAATATGCGTAGCCGCTTCGGGATGGAAGCTGATATAGCTAGCACCGGCATCAGCAAACTTACTGATAAGATCGTCGACGGGAGAAACCATCAGATGTACGTCAATAGGTGCGCTAACCCCGTATTTGCGTAGCGCTTCACATATCATTGGCCCAAACGTAAGATTCGGCACGTAGTGGTTGTCCATCACGTCAAAGTGAACAACGTCAGCGCCTGCTGCTACCACCGCATCTACCTCTTCTCCCAGTCGCGCAAAGTCTGCCGACAAAATAGAAGGTGCAATTAAAAATTCTTTCATAAAAACTCCATCTTAAAACCGCCTGCCTTAACCTTACGGGCAGTATAACCTAATCGGTTAAATATTTTTCTAGCTAATGAAAACAGCACATTTACACTTTATCTGCGGTTATCAGGGAAAGCCGAGCCTGGAAAATATGATAACTTCAACCGATTTCATCTCTGCCTCTTGTTGGGGAGCCTGCCTTGTATTGGTGCAGGAGTCCGCCCAATAGCACCCAGACATCTTGAAATAATCACTTTGTAATATCCATTTAAGCTTTTTATTTCATGAGCTTATCGATATTCCTCTAATTTTTGCCGTTGAAAAATTGTGGGCATTAACTTTGCGTTACCGTCTAAAAGAATAAGAAATAGACAGAAATTGCGCAGGAAATGTCCAGTTAAAATTCAACGGAGAACACACGTGAAAATTATTAAAAGATCCATACTGGCGGTTGCCGTGACATCAGCAACGCTAATTGCCACTCCCACCTTTGCTGACGCACTGACTGCAAATGTCAGTGTGACCAATAACTATATTTGGCGGGGCCTCACGCAAACCACCAATGATGCGGCAGTGCAAGGCGGTATCGATTATTCAATGGACAATGGCTTTTATGCCGGCACCTGGGTTTCTAATGTAAATTATGGCGCCGATGATGTTTATTCCTATGAGCACGACCTGTACTTTGGTTTCTCTGGTGAAGCACAAGGTTTTACTTATGATGTCGGCTATTTGTACTACAACTACGATGATGCTGCAGAATTTGATTTCGGTGAAGTTTATGGCACGATTGGCTATGAAAACTTTAGTGCGTCGTTATATCTGTTAGCGAATACAGAAGCAGACGAAGGCGAAGGTCAGGACTTTGGTTTTGCACAAGCGTCTTATGTTTCCTTGGATTACGTGATTCCAATGGCTAGTGGCACTGAAATTGGCTTACATATCGGGCATCATCAAGGTGACTTCGCCGAAGCGTTCAACGGTTTGACTGAGAGCTATAACGACTGGGGTATTACATTGTCTCGCGATAGTTTTGCTTTCATGGTTAGCGGAACCGATATGGATGATAATGAGCCAGCCGCAGGTACAGCTTACGACAACGATTCAGTGAAATTTACCGTTTCTTATGCGGTCGATTTTGAACTGTAAGTATTGTTATCTCTTGAATATCTAAGGTTGTCTGTACTCCTGCCTTTGAAATCGCTACGAATGTTGGCGAACCGATTTAGATTTACTAAAAGCGGCTCTTTATGAGCCGTTTTTTTTGGAATACGAAAAGTCAGCCCGCAGTATCCTCAGCTTTAATGGCAGCATGCTTTCTCATTGTCATTATAGCAATAAGGTGTGGCGTGAATAATTGACCTGCTGGCGGTTTCGGGATTTTTTCCTTGCTTAGAAAGCGAGAAACAATCTCAAGATCAGGTTGTGGTATTGCGGCGAAAGATTATAATGAGGTTAATTATTAAGCGGTGACAAGTATGTTCAAATCAGGAAGAACAAAAGCGCTATTGGCAGTTTGCGGACTGGCTACCGGAATTTGGGTGAGCCAGGTGGTTGGCCATGTCACGCCAGAAGCTGCCTGCGATCATCAGTTGAAAATGGAATTTAATTCAGCGTTATCCGCCACTCATCTGCAAAATCCCTGTTTACCCGGCGAAACCAGCCATGTTAGCTGGTTATCCTGGGTATCTGGAAAGTCTCAATCTTATCAGTTTCATTTTCTGGATTTGCTTGAGTTACTCTACGGGAAAAGTGGTGATGGAGAATTTAATCCACCCACTTCACGGTAATAAGCATGTCTGAAAGCAGCCGTCCAAGAATTATTGATATCATCATGAGTGTTCTAGCGAGTGGTTTCGGGGTACAAAGCCACAAAAATTATCAGCGCGATTTTACCACAGGCACTTTTTTAGCTTATCTGGCGGTTGGTATTGTGGCGTTTCTCATCTTAATTGCTTGCCTGTTCTTAATTGTCTCACTTGTTTTGGCAAACTAAACCGTTTTTTATGGCGTGGAATACTTTTTAGGCGACACCGCGCACGGGTCGGCCGAAGGTGGAAAGAAAGCGAGTATTTCAGCGGCAGGTTTTCGCAGTGCACCATTTTGGCTGATAGAGCGTTTAACCGATAACATACTGATTGACGCACCTTGGTAGAGCTGCCGGGTAATCGGTAAATCGTGGTTAGAGATAAGAACTGGTATACCACGATTGTTCGAGGCCCGTCGGGCTAAGGTTGCCAGCTTAGATTGTGCGTCCATACCGAATGTTGGAGAAGCGTAGCTGGTAAAGGCCGCGGTTTTACTGATAGGTGCATAGGGGGGATCGCAATAAATTACATTGCCTTTGCGGGCACGGCTGAAAATTTTCTCAAAGGGCAAGCAAGTAAAGGTAGCACGCTGAGATTTTTCTGAAAAATTATACATTTCCTCCGCTGGAAAATAAGGCTTTTTATAGCGTCCGAAAGGAACATTAAAACGCCCGCTAAGGCTGTAACGGCAAAGTCCGTTGTAGCCGTGACGATTCAAGTATAAGAACAGAACAGCACGATAATATTCATCGTTAGTCTGGTTAAATTCCTCCCGTAAATCGTAATACATTGCTTCAGTATTATGATGGGAAGTAAAGAAGCGGCGAGCATCGTGAATGACTGCCTCAGGCTGTTCTTTTAAAAAGTTATAAAGATTAATAAGGTCGGCATTGATATCATTAAGCAAATAACGTTTGAACTGTGTGTTTAAAAACACCGAGCCCGCGCCGACAAAAGGCTCAATAAGTTTATTGGCCTGTGGTAACTGGGCGTTGATATGTTCTACCAGACTGTATTTGCCTCCGGCCCACTTTAAAAAGGCACGGTTTTTCTTTTGCATCATGCTGCTCGAATCTTACCTATACGCATTAAAAACCGCAGTCTACGTGAAAACAGAATGGAAATGATTAAGAGGTTCAGCACTGGAGAATCAATTAAAGTAGTTCCACAGGCTCCAATATACCGATTGTATCTGGCATCTGTTATCGCCACAACCAGCAATGTTTCTGTTTGCGTATGTTCTGCAGGATTATTCTGCTATACGGCTATTCTTGGTAAGTAATCGCTGTTGCTCGTTGGCCGGTATAAAAAAGCGTTACATGCATGAAATACAGCTTTTACTTCGTTACCAGTAGTTTCAATCCGCGTGATAGTTGCTTACGCCTGGATAAAACATCATGGTGCTCTATCGAATGCGAACAACGCCGAGTAAGGCTGCTTTGTGAAACGCCCGTTGATTACCAAGATGCTAACGCTCTACGGAGGCGCTATTTAAAGGGGGGCGTTCTTTTAAGTATGAGCGAGCGTAGCTTGTCAACGCCGAATGCGTGTTGTGAACCATTTTCACTACGAATGGATTTAACCCGATGATTTTATTTTTTTACTCACTGCTACTACTGCTCTTTGGGCTGGGAACAAAACTTTGGCAATTCGGTGCCACAGCCTATCTTCTGGAAGATTTTCAGTTCGACTTACCATTAATTATTTTCAACTATTTGGGAATAATTGCGTTATGGGGCAGGGCGAAAAAACGTAAGCTTGGGCCGAGGCTGTTCTGGAAAGTATATTTTATTGCGCTATTAATAAGCATTTTTGCTGTCCCACTTTTTGACGATACGTTGCATGCCATGGCACAACAATATGGTTGGTTATCTGTAATGACGAGCTTTGGGATATCACTGTTGCTGATGTGCCCCTACTACTGGGGAGTGTTCGATTTCGCTTTTCTCACGGCAACCAAGGGAAAGCGGAAGTGATCTGCTTCTGGTGCTTCTTTGCACCTTTGTATTGGGCAGCTAACCGCAACCCCTGGTAATACTAATCACACTTTGATGCGTGATCAACTCTTAAATAGAGGAATCTATTCTAATCGATGTGCAATGTGGATCAGTATAATACCCGTTTTAAGAAAACGAGACGTTAGCGCGAAGGCTGACATTGGAACATATTCACGCCCTGGAACTGAGTCAAGAGTGGTTGAAAAACTTCTTAGCGCGCAGCAGGCAAGGCTACTTTCGCTCATTCAACCGTGGCGCAGGAAGTGGATATTCGAATCAATTTTTGCTTCCTTTTTTTGTCGTGAGTGATTCCAGCTATCAGAGGGGCGGCCGACTCTGTTTCTGCCGGCATCTTTAGCACGATATAATGCTGCATCCGCAATTCTGAATAGTTCTAAACTTTCCTCCGCATGATTAGCCACGAGGCTGGCCACACCAAGGCTGGCAGTAACCATAACCTGCTTCCCCGATTCCAGATTGCACGATGTTTCTTCAATTACAGAACGTATTTCTTCAGCGAGTTCAACAGCGGCTTCCTCTTCCGTATTGGGCAACAGAACAGCAAATTCCTCACCGCCATATCGGGCAGGTAAATCTATGTACCGATGAACCGCTTCTCGAATGCAGTCTGCGACATGCTGAAGGCACCGATCGCCATTAATATGCCCGTAGGAATCGTTAAATCTTTTAAAACGATCAACATCCAGCAAAATCAGGCTTAGGGGAGTACGTTCACGCATGCTCCGTAAAGTTTCTTCTTTTAGTCGCTCATCAAGTTCTCGACGATTAGCCAAACCAGTGAGCTCATCCGTCGAGGCCATTTTCCTTAGCGACTGGTTTTGATCAATGACTTTATGCTGCAAAGAAATAGTTTCAATTACCAAGGCAATGGCTACTGCTGAGGATGAAACAATACTTAGGACGCGCGCTGTGTACCACCCATAGCTAAAACGGGAGCCCCCGTAAATCGTCACAATACCTTCGCAAGTTGCAGCTAACATTGCCACCGCCAGCCAGGAATAAATTGAGCTGGAAAACTGCCCTTTAACAATCACTGTAAAAAGCGCGACAATGCAACTGAGGATAACAATTGGACCCACTACAACTGATAACATGTCTGAATATTGATAAGAGAGATCAATCAGATTAGGAAGTGGCCACCACGAGAACAATGTGCTTAAGATGATCAGTGAAGCGATGAAGCCTGCGGTAGTAAGTAACACAGAAGACCACAGCTTAAATTTCCGTTTAGCGACAAATTTAGAACCATTGAGAAGCATACCGATTGAGATCAACACCGGGAATCCGACATGCCAGAATGTCCACAGCCATGCAGCATCTGTACTGCTCGCGGAAATAAAACTAAGGGAAGAAAATGCATCCGCTAAGAGCACGACCTGAAAAGGCGCAAGCAGTGCCACCCATGAATAAGCAATAGATAAGCATAAAAAAGTTAATCTTCGAGTCACTTTAAATTGTGAAAAGAGTAATATTGCTGTGACGACTGCAGAGATGAAAACGGTAGTACCATAGATACCAACGAAACCAAGTGCCATCCCTAACTGTTCTTGGGCGCTGCCAACTGTCCAGATGCTGCCCAATAGTACCAATACCGCACTAATAGCGATAAATATATACTGGCCTTTTCCCGGCGCAGAATTGAGCAGCTCGTGTTGCATAGTACTTCCGAAACCTAATGACCACAGGCGTTCGCTGAAACGCGAAAGGCTGGGTTGATATGTAAACTAAACATGCATTTCCGATCTTCAATACGGAAGTACGTACTATTATAGACGGAGGATCAGTTAATAGGGGGATGTTTAAAGAATATTTAAAATGCCTTATCGTCAATATAGAATATGATGATATCGATAAAAATAATTGCTTTCCTCGGGCTGTTAGCGTGCAAGAAAGCGGTCTAACTGATTAGCAAATGCTTGCCGGTCCTGTTGATTCAACGGAGGGGGACCACCAGTGTGCACACCGCTAGCTCGCATTGTATCCATAAAGTCTCTGATATTGACCCTAGAGCGGATATTTTCTGAAGTAAAAAGCTCTCCGCGGGGACTTAATGCCGCCGCCGATTTCTCAATGACTTCCGCTGCTAATGGTAGATCACTGGTAATAACCAGATCACCCGCTTCAACGCGTTTAACAATTTCATTGTCTGCTACATCAAATCCGCTGCTCACCTGAATTGCATCCACATATCTGGAATTCGGGACCCGAACCGGCTGATTGGCAATAAGCGTCACTTGGATCTTTTTACGATCAGCTGCCCGAAACAAAATTTCCTTTATCACCACAGGACAAGCGTCCGCGTCTATCCAAATTTTCATTACCTTCCTTTAGGTTTTTTGTTTGTACAAGATAAGCGGCTAAAATTATTCGGAGCCCGCTTGTTGTAGCTCTTCCAACACTTGGGAGCCGCGCTTTACGAACGCGTTCTCTTTACCAGGAAACGGAGGAAGCATATCAGCAGCTTGTCTGGCTAAAGCCAGCGAGGAGAACGGCTGATGAAATATCAGCACGAACCAGTCGCCGCCATAGCGCGTGGTACGATAAATCCAAACCTGTGACTGCAATTCGTAATCCGCCATAAATTGCTGTAATAGATTGCCGTCTTTCAGCCCTGCTAACTGAATGACAAAATCCTCATTTCGTAGCGTATTTGCAAGCATTGCATTGTCTACCTGCACGGATACAGGTTGTTCGGGCACGCTCTCAGATGTAGCACGAGCAGTATCAGCTGCGACTGCTTTGAGTTCACCGGCATCACTTGTTGCTACCTCTGCGCTTTCTTCCGGGGTCTCACCACGTGGAATAGCCGGAGCGTTGTCGCTGATGCTGCTATTGTTATCTTCAAGGTTGGTGATAGGAGTTTGAAGTGCGCTATCGGCAGCGCCTTGTTCATTGTCGTTCGGTTCCTTTTCCACAGGGGCAGTGGCTGCAATGGCGTCTTTCCATTGCCTGACAAGCTGGTCATTATCACCAGACTCAGCGTTTTCAGATTCGTCTTTTAACGGCGAATTTTTGGACGCTTCCAGTGCTTGTTCGACATCAGCGAGCTCGGCAAATGAGGAACCTGCGACTACCTGCGGTTGGGGCTGCTGCGTAGGCTCTGCATCTATTGGTGCAAACAGGCTGTTGATATTGTCGCCGTAAAGCCAGGTTAATATAGCGACGAAAAAAGCCAAAAAAAGCGCTGTCATTCCCACCCAGAACCAAGGTGATTTTAAACGATTAGAGGGAAGGGCAACGGCCGAACTTTCCTGTCGCTTGGCAAGATGGGCGTGAAATGCTTCACGTCGTTTTGCAATCATGCGGTCAAGATCGCTTCCAAGCTGTTCTGAAATTACAGATTGGCTGCTTATCAACAGTGGTGTATCTGTATTCTTCGCAGGTAGCCACTGCTTCGCGCTTTCGGCCCAACGTGTTTCCCCAAACAGCAGAACATTCAAATGTTGCTTATTGCTGGCAAAACGGCTTTGCAGCACTAAATCCCACAACTCCTGAAGTAATCTGTCGGGAAGATGTTCGGCTTGGGTAATTGTGATCAGTATCGGGCCGCTATGCTGGTTAAGATCGGCCAGTAATTCATTGAGCGGACGAACATAGCTTCCGACTACCTGACCCAGCAATTGGCGACAAAGCTGTCGGCGATAATCCGACAATTCCATGGAGGCTTCAGCAGTAATGAACGCAATTTCCGTATCGTCATGCTGCTGAAAAACAAAGGCTTCTAAGGTTTTCTTTTGCTGGGCAATGGAATCCCCGCTGACAAATATCAGCTGCGAAGAATAATTGACCAGATACTCAAGTCTTTCGTGTAATTCGGAGTGCACCGTTTGAACCTTTGTTCGTCATCCTTGCTGCGAAAAATCCCTTGGCACTGTAATGTTTATTGAAGAACCTGCCGCAGAATACTTTCAGTCACATCTTTGGTGACAACAGCCTTTCCAATGCCCTGAGGTAACACAAAGCGAATATTTCCGGCTTCCACTTTTTTGTCTCTGCGCATGTGCTTAATGTAAGCATCGTACTCCATGTTGTCTGGACCAGTAACAGGAAGCGCAAATGCTTCCAACAGTCCCTGAATACGAAGCGCTTCCGCGGAGCTCATCCAGTTCAGGTGCATGGCAGTATGACAGGCCATAACAGTACCTGCTGCTACCGCTTCGCCATGTAGCCAGTTGCCATACCCTTGTTCTGCCTCAATAGCATGACCAAAAGTATGACCTAAATTAAGTATGGCACGCAATCCGCCTTCCCGCTCATCTTTTGCTACCACATCGGCTTTAATCTCACAGCATCGCAAAATGGTTGCTTTTAACGCCTTTTCGTCCAAACTGTTCAGCGCATCATGGTGGCTTTCCAGCCAATCAAAGAAGGAAGCGTCGTAAATAATGCCATATTTGATGACTTCCGCCATACCGGCAGCAAATTCTCGAGCCGGGAGTGTGGAAAGCGTCGCAATATCGATGGCAACCAGAACGGGCTGGTAGAACGCGCCAATCATATTTTTGCCTAGCGGATGATTAACTGCCGTTTTGCCACCTACTGAAGAATCGACCTGAGAAAGCAAGGTGGTGGGCACCTGAATAAAGGGCACTCCGCGTTGATATGTTGCGGCAACATAGCCGCAAAGGTCGCCCACTACGCCACCACCCAGTGCAATAAGCGTTGTATCTCTGGCAGCATTCATTTCAAGTAACCTTGTCATGATGACGCCATACTGTTCAAGCGACTTGTACTGCTCGCCGTCAGGTATGGTGATGACTTCAACAGACTTGTCACCACACGCCGCAATCATATCGTCAAGGTAAAGGGGAGAGATGGTGTCGTTGGTAACAATGACTGCCAGCGGGCCTTTTATATAAGACGCAAAAAAGCCAGTCTGCTTTAACAGACCGGCTTCAATGTGAATAGGATAACTACGCTCCCCAAGTTCTACAGTTAAACGGGACATGCGCGTAGCTCCTTCTTCGTTATAAGTTATAAACCAATTTTACTAATGATTTGATTTGCTACTGCGCGGGCAGACTGATCATCAGTATCTACAATGTAATCTGCAACTTCTTCGTACAAAGGATTACGCGAATCAGCAAGATCACGCAACACCTGCTCAGGGTCACCCTTTTGCAGCAGCGGGCGACGCTTGTCGCGTTGTGTACGAGCAACTTGCTTATCAATTGTGGTTTGTAGATAGACAACAATGCCGCGTGCAGATAAACGGTTGCGAACAGCTTTAGTTACGATAGAACCGCCACCAGTGGCAAGCACGATACCTTGTTTATCTGTCAGATCATTGATGACAGTTTCTTCGCGCTTGCGGAAGCCATCTTCACCTTCTAAATCGAAAATCCATGTGATGTCTGCGCCAGTGCGGCGTTCGATTTCCTGATCGGAATCGTAGAATTCGAGGTGAAGTTCGTCTGCCAGATGTCTGCCTATGGTACTTTTACCTGCACCCATTGGGCCAACCAAAAAGATATTTCGTTTTTCAGCCATATTTGCTTATATCACAACTTTTATAATGTTAAGGGTAGTGCGTCTAGCCTGTTTCTGACCACCCGTTCACTCGTGCTTATTCACTTGCCAATAAGCACCACGCCTAAAACCTCGCTTAAATTTCGAGAGCGCGATTATCTCAGTTTCCCGTGTAACGATGCAAGTTTTGTTGTGCTTAAAATGTACTTCTTTGTTTTTCAAAGGGTTAGGCTTCAGAAAAAGCAGAAAAAGGGGGCTTTCCTATACCCTGTTTAAAAAATCCTTATTTTAAAGGCTCTCGGTGACTATCTTTGGCGTAACAAATATCAGCAATTCACGCTTTTGCGAGATTGTAGAAGTGTTTCTAAATAGAGCGCCGATTCCGGGTAAATCACCAAATAACGGTATTTTTGAAATATCATCGGTGTTTATCTGCTGGAAGATACCTCCCAATACCACGGTTTCGCCATTTTCCACCAGTACCTGGGTTTTTATTTCCTGCGTGTCGATAGCCACTGCCGGGCCTGTAGAGGTCTGAACCGTGTCGCCCCGAGTATCCTGAGTAACAACAAGATCTAAAATAATGCGGTTATCGGGGGTAATGTGCGGCGTTACCGTCAAACTTAGTACTGCCTTTTTAAATTCTACCGACGTTGCTCCACTTGAAGTGGCCTGTACGTATGGAATTTCAGTTCCTTGCTCAATATAGGCTTCTTGCTGGTTTGCCACAGTAATGCGTGGGCTCGCGATAATTTCACCTTTATTTTCAGACTCAAGTGCAGACAGTTCCAAATCTAAAATAGTGCCGTCGACCAGGCTGGCTACCTGAAATCCTATTCTACCGGCGGAGTCATTGGTTACAGGAAGGTTGACGTTAAGACGGTTGTTAAGTGAGGGAATAACGCCGCCAGCGACAGTACCCGCGCCTTCCAGAGAACCTGAAACGCCATCATCGCCCTGCTGATCAGTAAAACCCCAGCGGACGCCTAGTTCCTCACCCACGTTATCACGCACAGTCACCATACGAGATTCAATTAATACCTGTTTTACCGGCACGTCCAAGGCCGTAATCATCAGACGAGCTTCGTCAATGGATTCCTGCGTGTCTCTTACTAACACGGTGTTGGTTCGTTCATCCACCGTGACGGAACCACGATCTGTCAGTATTCCTCCCTCCTGCGTTTTTAAAATATTCGCTAGAGCTTCGGCTTTGGCATAATTCACAACAATGTTTGCAGTTCGTAACGGCGCCAGATCAGCAACCTGTTTTTTCGATTGCAGTAGCTGAGTTTCCCTGGCGGTCAGTTCTTCTGTGGGAGCAACAAGCAAAATATTTCCTTCCAAGCGCTTATCCAATCCTTTAATTTTTAGAATCATTTCCAGCGCTTGATCCCAAGGCACACCAGAAAGACGAATAGTCACATTGCCGGTGACTGTATCGGTGGTTACCAAATTAAAGCTGTTTACCTGTGCAATAATTTGCAGTACCTGACGTACGGGCACATCTTGAAAATCCAGAGATATCGGATTACCGGTATATTTGGAGTCATCCTGAAGCTTTTTAACGTCTTCTGCGGTCATGGGTTCAATTTCAACGCGAACAAGTTTATCTTCCTGACTGTGGCGCGCAAACACTTGCCCTTCGTACCGCAATATCACGCGGGCGCCAGTTTCATCCTGAAAAGTTTCGATACTTGATACCGCTGTGCCAAATTGCGCCACATCAAGCTCTACTAGTTGATCGTTCGCTAATTCAGTACCAGGAAGCAAAACGGTAAGTTCACCTTGCGCTTCAATTATCTGCGGTTTGCTTTTTTCGTTATTAAATTCGATGGTGGTGATCGCAACCTTTTGTCCTTGGCGCTTAAAACGAATATCCATTAAAGTAGAAGAAAATGGCGCTTGCTGCTGTGAATAAGGATCAAGTAGCACCGGCTCAACGGTTTGAGCGACGGCAGGTTCTGCCAGAACTTTAAAAAGTACCAACATCACAACAGAACCGCTTAACCAGTACCATTTGCGGCCACTACGGTTAAGTTTTTTATTAAATATGTATCGCTCAGACATTTTTGTTTTCTCCTGCTGTCGAAGACATCGTCAGCGTGGTTTCTTCGCGTTGCCAGCAACCCGCGCCATCCGGCAGCAATTGTTCTATCATGACAGAATTATTGGTAATTTTTTTTATGGTGCCGTAAAACAGCCCCACCTTGCTGCCAACTTTCGCTTTATGAAGGCTGCCATCATTCGATTTAAACAATACCCATTTCACCCCTTGACTGGTAAAACTTCCCCCTAGAGACAAGGCGTCCAATCCGTAATTTTCAAGCGCTTCTTTTCGCCGGCCGAAGTCGGGTTGAACACAATTTGCCTGCTTTGCCACGACAACCGGTTCTGAGCGTTCTAACGGGGGAGCAAAGGGACTGCGCAACTTTGCGGCCTTATATGTAAAGGCAGGTTGTGTTTTAAATTCTGGGTAAGGCTCAATTCTTACCTGCGTGTTTTGCTTTACCTGAGCAATATATGCCACCAGATCATCAGTCTGAGGCGCGCACGCGCTCAGGGAGCCAAGACAAAAAAGCGAAAAAATGATAGGGCGGATCTTCATTTTTTATCATCCTGCACATTTGCTAATGCTGTGCGGTACGTCTTTGCTTGTAGCTGCAAACGTAATCTGCCTTCGTTTTGAGAAATAGTAAAGTCATGCAGCGTAACGATACGCGGTAAGTCGGCGATTTTGGAAACAAATTCTCCAAAGTTGTGGTAGCCCCCGGAGACTTCCATTTCAATAGGTAACTCGGTATAAAATTCCTTTGGAATTTCTTGTTGCCAGTTAAGTAACTTAAAATTCAAACCCGCCGTAGTGCCTACATAGGTTATATCGTCCAACAGCCCGGGCGTTTCGTTGCTGGTGGGAAGAGATTTCAGCATGGAGGAGAAGTCTTCTTCAATTTTATCCAGTTGCGCTTTATAGGCCGATAGATTAACTGCAATGCGATATTTTGCTTCAAACTGCCTTTTCAGTTCTTGCTCTTTAACCTCCGCGGCATCAAGGACCGGTAATTTAGGGCTGACAATAAACCAGTAGCCTAATCCGCCGACCAAAATGGCAACAAACAGTGAGACTACAATTTTTACCTCTTTCGGCCAAATGGCAATCTGTTCGAAATCCAACTCATTAAGTTCTTTTAACTTACTGAAATCAAAATTCATTTTTTGCCTCCAGTGCTGATTTCGTCTTCGGGCTGGGGAGGCGCAATATTGGGGCTAATGGTAAACTTTAAGGTAAAGTCACTAACAGCGTCTCGTTCGCTGGTATCAGCTACAATGGAAGAGAGTTCTCCACCGGAAAAAACAGTTGAGGCATCTAAACGGCGCATAAAGTCAGACAAGCGGATATTAGAATCACTTACGCCTTCCATTTGAATCGTGTTGCCAATACGGCGCATTGACTTAAAAAATACTCCGGGAGGAACAATTCGCGCCAGCTCGTCGAAAACCGCAGGGGCCACATTCCGGCTTACCTGTAATTGCTCTATAAGCGCCATTCTCTGCTCGATGGCGTTTTTGCTCTCTTTTATCTTTTGAATTTGCGAAATTTGCGAATCCAGCGCAGATATTTCCCCTTGAATATAGTTATTGCGGACGTTCTGGTTACTTATTTGCTGGTCAATAGCCTGCCCGATAAACCAGCAAACTAGTCCTACAATTGCCGCCACAGCGCCCAGCGCGCCAATATACTGTTGTTTTTGGTGCTGACGCAGTTTTTCACGCCAGGGAAGCAGGTTTACATGTGCCATGGGGTAAAACTCCGGCTTGCGAGTCCTGCTGCAATAGCAAGCTGGGGAGCCAATTCTTCTAAACGTTTCTGATCCAGCTTAGGGTTTATTGTCATGCCCGCAAAAGGGTTAAACATTTCTACTTCAATACCTAAATCCTGAAGCAATGCTTCGACCAGCGGAAGAAGTGTTGCTCCACCGCCGCTTAGCAGAAGCTTATCCGGTCTGCTAGCGTGCAGAGTACTGACATACATCTGGATAGCGCGGTTTATCTGTTGTTGCAAATTGGCGGTGAAAATGGGTAGCGTATCTTGTATCCAACTACTCGGCAAAGAACCGTTCATGAGTTGCTTTTCAGCGTCTTCCCGTTCCAACATCTGGATAGCGGCGATATCCTGAACAAGAGCGTTCATACCAAAAGCATGCTCTTTACTGTAAATCACCTGGCCGTTTTGCCAAACGCAAACCTGAAGCAACGAAGCGCCGACGTTAATACAACATACTCTTTCATCTTCTGCGGCGCGGGGATAGAAATACGCAATAGCATTGCCCAGAGCGTAACCTTCAATATCCACAATTTTGGGTTCATAAGGAACTTCCCGCACCAGAGTAATGCGGCTATCTACTAAATCTTTATGGGCGGCAGAAAGCAAAACATTCACTTTACCGATATGGGATTTGCTTGGGCCAATCTCCTCGAAGTCCAGATAAACTTCTTCCAGCGGATAAGGAATTAAACTATCCGCTTCAATTTCGATTTGGCTTTCCAACTCAAAGTCGTTCTGATCCGGCTCCATATAAACGGTTTTACTAATTACGGATGTTCCCGCCACCCCGATTGCGACATTTTTGCTTTTTGTTTTTAATGCGTTTTTTACCTTTTTAAGAGCAATGCTTACGGCCTCGTAATCTTTAATTTCTCGTTCGGCAAAGGCAATTTTATTTATGGCTTCACATGCGTATCCTTGCAGAACATAGTTGTCGCCAGATTGTTCGATCAACACTGCTTTTATTTGACGTGTGCCTATATCAAGGCCCACAATGGGGGGCAGCTTTTTTTTGAACAGCGATTTCATTTGCTGGATTCCGAAATTCTCATATGAATGCTCTACGTTAGGATGTTACGCAATTTTTTTGAAGTTTAGGGTTCTAATAACCATTCGTACGTATAAAATACAAATCATTTTGGCGTGTTAGCCTTGGTATCATAGTCTTCGTGAAGCATATTAAACTCCTTATTTTACTCATTTCTATTGGCAGCCTTGTTGGAGCTGTTGCGTTGGTTGGTATCTATTTTTATATCAAACCTGACTTGCCAAGCGTCACTGTCCTGAAGGATGTACGTTTGCAGACGCCTATGCGTATTTACACTCACGATGGAAAACTTATTTCCCAGTACGGTGTTAAACGGCGGATTCCGGTAAAACTTGAGGATGTTCCGCAAGATTTGATCAATGCTGTGTTAGCCACAGAAGACAGCCGGTTCTATGAACACTATGGCATCGATCCCATTGGCTTAGCACGGGCGGCATTTAATTTACTGCTGACAGGTGAAAAACAGCAGGGAGCAAGTACGCTGACGATGCAGCTGGCGAGAGGCTTTTTCCTTTCCCGGGAAAAAACGTATATCCGCAAAATCAAAGAAGTTTTCATTGCGTGGCACATAGAACAGGTGCTTTCTAAAGAAGAAATTCTTGAGCTTTATTTGAATAAAGTGGAGCTAGGCCACAGAGCATTTGGGGTAGGCGCTGCCGCTCAGGTCTATTACGGTAAGTCTTTACAAGATTTAGATCTGGCGCAGCTTGCCACCATTGCCGGTCTGCCTAAGGCGCCTTCTGTGCTTAATCCGATAAGCGGCCCGGAACGCTCTAAGGAGCGCCGCAGGGTAGTATTACTGCGTATGCTGGATGAAGAATTGATTACGCAGGCACAGTTTGACGAAGCTTCTGCTCAGCCAGTTTCAGCGAAAAAACATGGCGCCGAAATAGAAATCGGGGCACCGTATCTGGCTGACCTGATGTATTCAGAAATGGTAAAGATTTACGGCAAGGAAGAAGCCGAAACCGGCGGTTACCAAGTCTACTCCACGGTACCTTCTGCAACCCAGCAAGCGGCGCAACAAGCGGTGGTTCGTAATCTGCACGATTACGACGAGCGTCACGGCTATCGGGGACCTGTTTCATATCTCTGGGGAAATCCAGACTCACAAAAAGCGAATAAAGAGCCCACCAAGCAGAATCAGTCACCAGCAAATGATGCTTGGAGCGAAAAAGAGATTCTCAACGCGTTGGCCCACGTAACCCGCTACTATCCGTTAGTGCCTGCGGCTGTTCTTGCCGTAAATGAAAAAAGTATTGATGTACTGGATGCCGATGGCGAGCGAAGAACCATTACCTGGGAGAATTTGGACTGGGCCAGAGCTTACATTACAGATTCTCGCCAAGGGGATGAGCCTGAAACCGCCAATGATATTGTGTCTGCAGGCGCAGTAATTTATCTGCGTCAGCAGGAAGGAGAGTGGCGGATTTCGCAGATCCCTGAAGTGGCTGGTGCGTTTGTCGCTATTAATCCTCATAACGGTGCAGTTCAGGCAATAGTCGGAGGTTACAGTTTCTATCAAAGCCAGTTTAACCGCGCCACTCAGGCTAAGCGTCAAGTAGGCTCAAATATTAAGCCGTTCATTTATTCTGGGGCCATTGAAAATGGTTATACGCTCGCCAGTATTATCAATGATGCTCCCATCAATCAGTGGAATGCCGCAACAGGCGTGGCTTGGCGCCCACAAAATTCGCCTGCAGAATATGACGGCCCTATCCGTCTACGAGTGGCGTTAGGAAAGTCGAAAAACGTTGTGTCTGTCCGGCTATTGCGCGGCATGGGAATTGACGTCGCCGTGAAACACCTGGAAAAGTTTGGTTTTAACCCTGACGATATTCCCCACGATGAAACTGTCTCTTTAGGGTCAGGCTCACACACGCCACTGGAAGTCGTGCGGGCGATGTCGGTTATAGCCAATGGCGGCTTTTTGGTTCAGCCATTTTTCATCGACAGGGTGCTGAATGAAAAAGGCAAGGTGTTGTGGAAAACCGATCCGGTGTGGGATTGCAATCCCTGTAGCGATAATGAAAGATCGGAAGCTGCAGTGGCAACCCGCGAGGATGCTGACGTAGAAGCATTGTTGGCAGCACAGTTGGGAAGTGAAGTGGCTCTTGGGCAGGAAGCTGAACAAAAAACGAAAAAGTCTGCTCCGCAGGTTATTTCATCGCAAAATGCTTTTCTTGTAGCAGATATGATGCGAACGGGTGTGCGTGCTAACGGAGACTGGAACAAGAAAACCTACTGGCTGGGCACCGGCTGGCGGGCGCGCAATCTTCTACAGCGTACTGATATTGCGGGTAAAACCGGAACAACGAATGATTCGCGCGATACCTGGTTTAGTGGCTTTCATCGCGACTTAGTGGCGACAGCATGGGTTGGTTTTGATGATCCGAATCGAAATCTCGGGCGCGCCACGCGTAATCAAAATTTAATCAACCGGAATCCAGAGAAATTTAACTGGATAGGCAACGCCATGATTGGCGCAGAGGATGGTGCAAAAGCCGCAGGTCCGGCATGGATAAGATTCATGCAAGTGATGCTGGATGACGTACCTTATGCGCCTATGCCGATTCCTGATGATCTCGTGCGTGTACGCATTGATCGTACCACTGGAAAGTTGACCCGACGCACAGACCATACGACACTGTTCGAATATTTCCTGCAAGGAACCCAACCTACTGTCTATGTGAGAGATGATGAGGTGGTGGATCCTGCACAAGAGGATGATAACTCGGCCCTTGAGCCCGAGGAGATATTTTAATTTGATTACCTTACAGGCGCAGGCGTTCACCGTCTGATAAAACGCGGAAACATAATGTCAGAAGATTCAAACCGATACCTCTATATTCCCCATTCGGGGCCTTCGTTGCTGGAAACACCGCTGCTGAACAAGGGCAGCGCGTTTACGGCGCGTGAACGTGCTTCCTTTAACCTGACTGGGCTGTTGCCGCCCCGGTACGAAAGTATTGAAGAGCAGGTTGAACGCGCGTACATGCAGTACAACACTTTCGATGACGCGTTAAATAAGCATATCTATTTGCGTGCGATTCAGGATAACAACGAGACGTTATTTTATCGTCTTATTCAGCGTCATATAGAAGAGATGATGCCGATTATTTACACGCCCACGGTAGGCGATGCGTGTGAACAGTTTTCAGATATTTATCGCAGTTCTCGTGGCTTATTTGTTTCCTGGGAAGAAAGGCATCAGCTGGATGACATAGTAAGGAATGCCACTAAACGTAAAGTGAAAGTGATAGTGGTCACAGACGGTGAGCGTATTTTGGGATTGGGCGATCAGGGCATTGGCGGTATGGGGATCCCCATAGGAAAACTGTCGCTTTACACGGCATGCGGCGGGATTAGCCCAGCCTATACATTGCCGGTTATGTTGGATGTGGGCACGAATAACGAAAAGTTATTGAATGATCCTATGTACATGGGGGCGAGGCACCCGCGTATATCTCAAGACGAATATGATGAATTTGTTGATATGTTTATCAAAGCAGTTAAACGCCGCTGGCCTGACGTTATGATTCAGTTTGAAGATTTCGCTCAGCCTAATGCGATGCCAATCCTCAGCCGCTACCGCAAAGAAATCTGCTGTTTTAACGACGATATTCAAGGTACTGCTGCGGTGACATTAGGAACACTGTTAGCCGCGTGTCGTATGAAACAAAAACCACTTTCTGCTATGAAGGTGGTATTTGTAGGCTCAGGTTCAGCCGGCTGTGGTATCGCCGAAATGCTTGTGCAGCAAATGTGTAAGGAAGGTCTGTCTGACGAACAAGCTCGTAAACAGGTGTTTATGATTGACCGCTTTGGCTTAATCACCGAAGGAATGGTTGGTTTACGGGATTTTCAGCAAAAGCTGCAACAAAAGCAGGCCGATTTGGCACAGTGGACTTACAGCGGCGATTATCCTTCCCTTCTTGACGTAATGTATTGCGCAAAGCCCGACGTATTGATCGGAGTTTCGGGGCAGCCAGGTTTATTCTCAGAGCAAGTGATTCGGGCGATGAAACAAAACTGCCATCTTCCTATCATTTTTCCTCTAAGCAATCCTTCTCGTCAGGTAGAAGCGCGACCTGAACAGGTTATTGAATGGACGGATGGCGAGGTGATTATTGCGACCGGCAGCCCGTTTAAACCGGTGGTTTATAAAGATAAGACATATTTCATTGCTCAATGTAACAACAGTTATATCTTTCCCGGTATCGGACTTGGCGTAATAGCCAGTAAAGCCAGATTGATAAGCGATGAAATGCTAATGGCAGCGAGTGATGCCTTAGCTTCAGCCTCGCCTATGGTGAACAATGGAGTGGGAGCTTTACTGCCACCTTTAACACAGATTGCTCAACTCAGCAGAGAAATTGCCTTTGCTGTGGCGCGGGTAGCGATGCAGCAAGAACTGGCGCTTGAAATGACCGATGAGGCGCTCAGATCCAGTATCGAAAGAAATTTCTGGCAAGCTGAATACCGCCCCTATAAGCGCGTCAGTATTTAGATAAAAGCAGCGCGAACAGCTTTGTTCGTGCTGCTTTTATGAGCAATACGCAACGAAGTGATCATTCAGCGAGGATAGGAAGGTCCTGCGCTTGGCATGGACCATCTGGCAGCTTTCGGCGCTTTAGTCCCTCGCGTTTTCACTATTTTTTATTGCCTGATTTTTCTCTTTTCTTAAGCATCGTTCGCTAATCTTTTTTAGTATAAAAATCGGCCAGCGTATTTGAATGGCAACAAAGATAGATTCTGATTTACGCGTCCGCCTTCCGTAGATGTTATCGGTTTTTTCTCTATTTCCATAGGCAGATCCGCACACAAGCCATTGCTCAGCGTGCCCCCCCGTTTGCAGACAAAGAAGCCGTACGTTACTTTGTGAACACAAAGCAAGTGCGACTGATACAGCTTCAGGAAGTGAGGCGGCTAAGCTGGCTGAGGAAAACGTGACTTCCTAATTCTGCGCAGCTCTGTTGCGAAAGAGGCTTGAACGGGAACTCTATTTTCTCTGGGCTGATCGCTTATCAATGTGGATTAGTATAACTATGTAAATTGGAAGGAAAGTGTTGCAGAACTGCAACATTAATCTTTATCTACCCTGCAGAAGGTACTCTTTTTTCTATATAATCATTTGAATATTAAAGCTTTTAAATTAGTGGCACGGACCTTGTTATAACAGTGCTAGAAAGCAAGTATGGAAAGCAGCCACCGAGTCGACAAGCCTGTTGTTTAATCATCAGCTAGCAGAATTAATGGCATATCTTTCCCTGAATTTATAAGACTAGTAGGACAAGCACTAGTCTGTCAGTTTGCGGGCAACGGAGTGTCCGCCTTTTATTTCCCTGAATGCCGTTGCAAAGGTCGCCCGCAGTAGATTCAACCAAAGTCGCGATTGACGCGTACCACACTTTAAGACAGTAAAAGGAGTTAGAGATGAGCAAAAGTGATGAGTACACTCCGCCTAAAGTGTGGAGCTGGAACCAAGACGAAGACAGCGGGTGGGCAAAGACTAACAGGCCTATCGCTGGACCAACTCACGAACAAGCGTTACCCGTTGGTGAACATCCCTTACAGCTGTATTCCATGGCGACCCCTAATGGACAGAAAGTCGCTATAATGCTGGAGGAGTTACTGGCATTAGGTATTAAAGAAGCAGAATATGATGCCTATACCATTAACATTGGTGATGGCGATCAGTTTTCCTCTGGTTTTGTGCAGGTGAACCCCAATTCCAAAATACCAGCCTTGATGGATCATAGCGTAAGTCCGCCGTTACGGGTTTTCGAATCAGGAGCAATATTGCAGTATTTGGCTGAAAAGTTTAATGCTTTCATCCCGGCAGAGCCAATAGCGAAAGCAGAATGTCGTAACTGGCTATTCTGGCAGGTAGGAGCAGCGCCATTTTTGGGAGGAGGCTTCGGACATTTCTATCATTATGCACCTGAAAAACTCGAATATCCCATCAATCGGTTTACGATGGAAACAAAGCGCCAGTTGGATGTGTTAGATAAACATCTGGCGTTTAATCATTACTTAGCCGGTGACGAATATTCCATAGCGGATATTGCGGTATGGCCGTGGTATGGCGGGTTAGTACTGGGAAAATTGTATGACGCGGCAGAATTTCTGCAAGTTGATGAGTATTCTCATGTGAAGCGATGGGCCACTCAAATTGCTGAGCGTCCGGCGGTTCAGCGGGGAATTATCGTAAATTGTACTTGGGGTGAGAGTGGACAGGTACCCGAACGTCATAGTGCTAAAGACATTGATGAAGCAATCGTAAAGTAAGCGAAGAGGATGTTCATTTCTCGCACTTTAGTATTAAATCTGACGGAAAAATCGTCTTTTTCTACAAATTAAGTTGTAAAAATCTCTGACACTAATAATTTCATCGATCTAAAAAAAACTTTGGGGTATGAGAGTATGAATAAAAATGCCCCGTTTACTGCTTTGGATCAGTAAATGGGGCATTCAGCTTCCTTTGGAATGGAAAGGGGATGGCAAATTCCAAACTTAATGCACTTTGGAATGGATGAAGTTGTAACGAATTTGCCAAAAAACGTAAAAGTATGGAGGTTTTCCTCCACGCTTTTCCTATTTCTTACAGCGACTATTGCAACAATTTCATTTTTTCATTAATGCAATATGGGGGCCAAATAGCTAAGTCGTTGTTTTACATCATAAATTATTCCTAATTGAAGCGCTCGTGTAAAATTTACCGACATCGTGTAAATTGTTCCCAGAGATTTCCTTCGTGTCGGGTAGATAGCTTCAGATCTTCCAGAGGCCAAATTTTCCGTTAGATTTTTCATCATCCTGCCGGTAAACCTTATGACTTCTCCCTAGGTAACTTTCATGGAGACAATTGTCTTATTGAGCACAAATTGATAGGGTAGGCACATCACTTCTATCTTTGCCATCACACCCGCCGTGTTGCCTACTATCCAATGAATTTACCCGACTTCAATTTTGCTCAGGCTGTAGGAATGTTGAGCTTTGCCCTCGGTATTTTGTGTTTTTATCAGCATGATGACCGACGGCTCAAAATTGTCATGGTAATCATGAACCTGAACCACACCTTGCATTTTGCCTTACTTGGTTCAGTGACAGCCGCGCTCAGTGCGCTGTTATCAGTAGCTCGTACCGGTTTATCATTAAAAACATCTTCAAAACCGGTTGCTTATATCTTCATATTCATTACGTTTAGTTGGGGAATATACTTGTCGGATTTCTGGTATGACATGTTTCCTATCGTCGGCAGTTGCATTGGCACCTACGCTATTTTTTGCTTAACGGGTATCCGTATGCGAATAGGATTTTTACTCGGAGCTCTTTGCTGGCTAACAAACAATATTCTGGTGGGATCAATTGGGGGCACATTACTGGAATTTACTTTGCTGGTTGTGAACCTGTTTACGATTCGACGTATTCATAAAGCCTCTAAGACCTCAATTCCTTACGAAAGCTAGCGCCTCTCCAGTCACGCATGAAAATAGTGGCATATTGGACTTGTCGACCTTTGCTACACAACTGAACAGCAAAGGTCAACAGGCCTTAGTAGCATATCGGAAAAGTTAGGGTATAGTGGAGCGTTAACGTCACAAACCTGAGTCTGGAAAAAGCCGCGCGCCATCAAAAAAGCTATGTAACCCCAATCCTGTTTAAGAAATTGAACTAAAAGCCTGTTCCAAGATCGGATCTTTCGACAAAGAAATGACCAAATCAACAAGGAACAGGCATGAAGAATCTAGTTGAATTATTTTGCGATGTCGATGACTTTTGCAAAGTGTTTATTCCCCAATGGCAAAAGCAGCTACTTGAAGACGGCACCAGAAGACGACGACGTGAGTGCCGTATGTCAATGAGTGAAATGATGACAATCATCATCGGTTTTCACATGTCACATCATCGCGATTTTAAGAATTATTACTCGGGATATGTAAGAGTATTTTATCGCAACGCATTTCCTGATTTGCTTAGTTATACGCGCTTTTTAGAAGTAATGCCGCGAACAATTGTGCCCATGTGTGCCTACTTCAGTACTTTAAAGGGAAAGCCTACAGGCATTGAATTCATTGACTCTACCAGCCTAAAGGTTTGCCATAACATTCGCATACCTCGCCATAAAACCTTTGACGGGATAGCGCAAAGAGGAAAAGGAACAATGGGCTGGTTTTACGGCTTTAAACTACACTTGATAGTGAACCATCTGGGTGAAATCGTGGCGGCAAAAGTGACGACGGGGAATGTCCATGACACAAAACCTGTCGAAGAATTAGCTCGACATTTACCCGACAAATTGTATGGCGATAAAGGGTATTTGAGCAAAGCATTAGAAGCTAATTTATTTGAGAAAGGCGTCAAACTTATCACCACGGTTCGCAAAAATATGAAAGCAAAAGCGATGTCTTTATGGGACAGAGCGATGCTATCGAAGCGCTTCATTATTGAAACTATCAACGACCAATTAAAGAACATTTCATACATTGAGCACTCAAGGCATCGCAGTATAAATGGTTTTACACTCAATTTAATGGCTGGTCTGGTGGCTTATTGTCTTAAAGAAAACAAGCCATCCCTTAATATCAGTGACATTGAGCGCAATGCGATGGTTGTTGCTTAAGCCGATCTGGGGTTATGTAGATAGTTAGCGGGCATCACTTCTTGTCTCCCTTTTCAGGTCTAAAAGGAATAGAAATGAGAAACGGAATTTCCATAATGTTGCTGCTGTGGTGGGTTAGCGGTTGCACTACGCTTAACATCAGTGAATCTCAGATAATGCAGCCGATGCACTCTGACGTCGCTTCCGTACAAGTAATAGCTTCGTTACCCGAGGGTTACCAGCAGCATACACATTGGGTTGAGCAGGAAGACGGCAGGCGAGCCTATGGTGTTTCAGCGCGTCATCCTGATAATTCTATTACCATCCTTTATTTTGGGGGCAATGCTTTCGATGTCTCCAGTCAAGGGGCGGGAATAGTAGAAGCATTTACCAAAATGAATGTGAACATATTTTTATTTGACCATCCTGGTTACGGCAAAAGTACAGGCACTCCTTCTGTAGAATCTCTTAAGTCAAATGCAGTGGCAAATTTTGACTACGTAAAAAGCATGGTAAAGGGCAAGTTGCTGGTGCACGGGTTGTCGCTCGGTAGCTTTGAGGCAGCGCATGTAGCGATGCGACGTCCTGTGGACGCTTTAGTGTTAGAAGCTGGAGCAACTAACGTAACAGAATGGGCTGATACCCTCGTTCCTTGGTACGCCACGCCGTTTGTGAAGCTGGAAATAGATGATAAGTTAACCAAAGTGGATAACGTGGAGGTAGTGCAGTCACAAACTGCTCCTCTGCTTATAATGGTAGGTGAGGACGATCAGCAGACTCCTCCGCAATTATCAAAAAAACTTTATCAAGAGGCAATCACTACGCGCAAAAGATATCACGTATTTCGCGGTTTAAAGCATGGTGAAGTAATGGGCGATACAGCAGTGTATACAGTGTACAGCGCCTTTCTTAAGTCGTTAGAGAACCCCGGTGACGGCAATGCTGAGCCATCTCTCTCCCTGAAATCACTGCCTTAGTTCGTAATACGGGCCTCATAATTCCTTTCGCGGCCTAACTTATCCTCCCTTTCCAACAACCGGCTAAACGAAGCAGGAACGGGTCAATCTTTTAAATCGATTAAAGTGATTAGTAATGCGAGATAGATTAGATAATAGCGATTAGTTACTCTTCACCGCAAGAAGGGCCTCAACAAGAAGCGCCTGATAACCATGTTGTCGAAGCTATCGCACTGAGGCGGTAGAAATTGGTTTACCCTTGAGGATTTGAAAATGAGTAATGAAAGACGTTGTCCGATGACTACCAGCGCAGGCGCCCCCGTAGCGCAAGATAATCAAAGTCGCACTGCGGGAGCTCGTGGACCAGTTACTTTTGACAATCACTATCTTTTCGAAAAGCTGGCGCATTTTAATCGCGAAAGAATACCTGAAAGAGTTGTTCATGCCAGAGGCAGTGCTGCGTACGGAACATTTACATTAACCAAAAGTTTATCAAGTTATACTATTGCAGACTTCTTGCAAAACGTGGGTCACCAAACTGATGTGCTGCTGCGCTTCTCTACAGTAGGCGGCGGTCAGGATTCAAGTGATTACGCCCGCGATCCCCGCGGCTTTGCCTTAAAGTTTTATACTCAGCAAGGAAATTGGGACATGGTCGGAAACAACACGCCAGTGTTTTTCCTGCGCGACGGCATTAAGTTTCCTGACTTTATCCATAGCCAAAAGAAGAACCCGCGCACTAATTTGCCGGATCCTCAGGCTATCTACGAATTCTGGGCAAATAACCCACAGTCGTTACATCAATCTACCATATTGATGTCTGATCGCGGTATCCCGTTGTCCTATCGTCATGTCAATGGATACAGTTCTCATACGTTGAGCTTCTGGAACCGTGACGGCGAGCGTTATTGGGTGAAATGGCACTTTAAAACTAATCAGGGTATTAAAACGCTGACTAATGAAGAAGCGGCTAGAAGGCCGGCATATGGCGCGCAACAGGATTTGGTGGAAAGTATCGACAAAGGTGACTTTCCTTCCTGGACAGTAAAAGTGCAGATCATGACGCAGGATGATGCCAGATACTATTACATTAATCCCTTTGATCTTACTAAAGTCTGGCCACATAAAGACTTTCCATTAATTGAAGTCGGGCAATTGGAGCTGAATCGCAACGTAGATAACTTCTTTGCAGAAAATGAACAGGCTGCTTTTGCACCCAGTAATTTAGTGCCGGGAATTGGCGCTTCGCCAGACCGGATGCTGCAGGCTCGCCTACTTGCGTACCAAGACGCGCATCGTTATAGAATGGGCGCAAACTACAATCAGATTCCGGTAAACGCTCCGCGTTGCCCTGTACACAATTATCAGCGGGACGGCGCATTTGCAGGAATTAACCCCAATCTTGCAGGCAGCGGGGCGAACTTTTATCCGAATAATCGCGGTAATCAAGGAGCGCCGGTAGCTGTACCGGAGGTTGATGAGCCGCCTATGCCGCTGGAAGCAGATGCCTGGCTAGATGTACATAACAACGAGAATGACGATAACTTCACCCAAGCGGGTCAGCTATTTCGTCTGATGAGTGAAGATCAGAAAAATCAATTGGCATCAAATATTGCTGGTGGATTAAGTCAGGCAACCGCAGATGTTCAAGAAGCGATGTTTGCTCAGTATGAGCAAGCCGATCCTGACTATGCTGCAAGAGTAAAAGCGGCAATAGCGGCGATAGAGTAAAAGTGGTTCTGCCCGGGGGAATACCTTCGGGCAGGCTCCAAGAGAGCGAACAAGACCGTCCGCCCGCCTGTCGAATAGCTCTGCACCTCCCGTCTTGCCAATATCGCTATGATACAAATCCACCACGTGCCGCTTTCGCACAAAAAACGCTCAATAGTCGCGCTGGGTTTAACAATGGCAGCATAAGCTGCCATTGTTAAAGGAGCGAAAGAGTATAAACTTTTGAATTGCGCTGGTAATTGTAGAGTTCTTTCTTGGCTGTAGGTAATGCGCTGATATCTGCAGGCACAAATCCGTGCTCGAGAAACCAATGACCGGTCACGGTGGTTAACACAAATAACGTGTGGACTTCCGCTTCTAAAGCACGCTTTTTAAGTTCTTCCAAAATTCGATCACCGCGGTTCTTCCCCCGATAATCCTGATGCGTGGCTACACAAGCCAGTTCAGCGCTACCGTCAGCCGGATAGATATAAAGCGCGGCGCAGGCGATAATCATCCCGTCGCGCACAATAACGGTAAACTGGTTAATCTCACTTTCAAGACGTTCGCGAGAACGTTTAACCAGTGCTCCACTTTCTTCTAATGGCTTAATCAGCTTAAGAATACCACCAACGTCATCAATAGTGGCACCGCGCAGCTGTTCATAATGATGCTCAAGTACCAGGGAGCCGGTGCCGTCGCGGGTAAATAGTTCCTGTAGTAATGCACCGTCTTTTTCATAGCTGATACAGTGGGCGCGGGGAATGCCGGCGCCAACGCTGGTGGTGAGGGCGCTCAGTACCGTTTGTTCTGTCTGAATTTCTCCTTGCGATATCATCTGTTCCAATTGCGGACGTTCAATGGTTCTTAACAACTTACCATCTTGATTAAAGATCCCATCAAAATTGGAAAACACGATTATCTTATCCGCTTTTAACGCAATGGCGGCTTGCGTAGCGACGTCTTCATGAGAAAGGTTGAAGACTTCGCCGGTAGAGGAATATCCCATGGGTGAAAGCAGGACAATGGAACCATCGTTCAGATGATCATTAATGCCAGTAGTGTCGATACGCCGAACCAGACCGGTGTTTTCAAAGTCAATACCACCACGCACGCCCATGGGTTTAGCTACCACAAGATTGCCCGACGCCACGCGAATTTGCGCGCCATGCATCGGAGAATTGGGCAACCCCATAGTGAACAACGCTTCAATTTGAGACCGCACTGACCCGGCAGCGTCTTTTACACATTCTAATGTTTGTTTGTCGGTGATGCGTACAGCATCAGCAAAGCGCCCTTCAATTTGTCGCAGGGCCACACGTTGATCTATCTGAGGCCTGGCACCGTGCACAATAACAACGCGCACGCCCAGACTGTTGAGCAGAGCAATATCATGGATGATATTGGCAAAGTTACTATGTTCAATGGCCTCGCCGCCGAACATCAGGACAAAGGTTTTGCCCCGATGCGCATTAATGTAAGGCAATGAACTACGAAACAGCTTAATTCCATCGTAATGGGACAGCACCATAGGGAATACTTATCCTAATTTATCCAGGTTTTCCAGTTCCTGATACAGCGCTTTTGTCACCGTTTCGGCACTGGTTCCACCGAGTATATTGCGTTTATTTACGCCGTATTCCAGTTGCAGTACCGGATAGACGTCGTCATCAATTTTTTCACACACGGCTTGCAGCGCCGACAACGGTAGATCTTCAATAGCGCAGCCCGCGTTAATCGCCGCTACCACCACTTGACCGGCGATATCATGTCCCGTTCTAAATGGAATGCCTTTGCCTACGAGGTAATCCGCCAGTTCTGTTGCGTTGGCGTAACCTTGTGTAGCGGCTTCCCGACAACGGGCTTCGTTAATATCCAGCGAATCCAGCACTTCGCTGGCGATGCACAAACAGCAGTGCCACTGGTTTACTGTATCAATGGCGCCTTCTTTGTCTTCCTGCATATCCTTGTTGTATGCCAACGGCAGCCCTTTCATGGTAACCAGCAAAGCTTGCAAGCTGCCAAACACACGGCCGCACTTGCCGCGGATCAGCTCCAGTGCGTCTGGATTTTTCTTTTGCGGCATCAATGAAGAACCCGATGTTACGGAATCCCCTAGCTGCAAGAATCCCGCTTCGCCTGAATTATAAAAAATCAGATCTTCTGCCATACGAGACAGATGCATCATGCTGGTGCTGGCACAAAATAGCAGTTCTAACACAAAGTCTCTGTCGGATACCGCATCCAAACTATTAAGGCAGGGTGAGCTAAAACCCAGTTCTTTGGCGATATTTTCCCGATCAACCGGGTAGGTGGTGCCTGCCAGTGCGCCTGAACCCAACGGACATTGGTTCATCCGCTTTTTAAGGTCAGAAAGGCGACTTAAATCCCGTTTAAACATTTCCACATACGCCAGGCACCAGTGGGCAAAGTGAATAGGCTGGGCACGTTGAAGATGCGTATAACCAGGAAGTATGGCTTGTTGATGGCGACTGGCGGTATTTAGCAGCGACCGGATGACGCCGATTAAATCGGCTTTTAACGAGCCGATGTGTTCGCGTACCCAAAGACGAAAATCTGTGGCTACCTGATCGTTTCGGCTGCGTCCGGTATGAAGTTTACGGCCAATGTCTCCCAGCTTTTCGATTAACGCCGCTTCAACAAAACTGTGAATATCTTCTTCCGGGCTGGCTGCGAAATCCAGCTCACCGTTTTCAGCTTGAGTTTTCAACGTAGTTAATGCCGCCTCTAACTGCGATTGTTCATCAGCAGTGAGTACCCCTGCTTTTTTTAATGCCCGAGACCAGATAATGGAACCCTGCATATCCTGCGTGGCCATGACCTGATCAAAAGGCAGGGAATCGTTAACCTGCCGGAACATGCTGCTGCTATCTGCCGCGAAACGGCCGCCCCACAAAGCCATACTTTTCTCCTTATTGTTGCTTTTTCAGCGCTTCGATTCGGCTTGATAAACTGAACAGGCGGATAAAGCCTTCTGCATGCTTCTGGTCATATACATCATCGGCGCCAAAAGTCGCAAAGTCTTCGGAATACAAGCTGTTAGGAGAGCGACGTTGGGTAACGGTGGCCTGACCTTTATACAGTTTAACCACTATATCGCCTGTCACTTTTTTAGCAAAAGTAGCAGCACCCGCTAACAATGATTCGCTTAGCGCGGTGAACCAGCGGCCATCATACATGACGTGCGAAAATTCCAGCGCCAGTTGTTCACGGTATTTCAAGGCGGCTTTATCTAACACCATTGTTTCCAGTGCTTTGTAAGCCTTCAGCATTACTGTGCCGCCTGGAGTTTCATAACAACCGCGAGACTTCATGCCAACCAAACGATTTTCCACAATATCAATGCGGCCAACACCATGTGCAGCAGCGATGGTGTTCAGTTTCACTAACGCGTTATACGGTGACAGCGCTTCATCGTTAACATGAGTCAGTTTACCTTCGTTAAACGACAGCGTAACGCGCTCGGCTTTATCTGGCGCTTCTTCAGGGTCTACTGTCAGGGTCCATACCTGTTTCGAAGGCTCCTGCCATGGGTCTTCTAATTCGCCACCTTCGTGGGAGATATGCCACGCATTGGCATCACGGCTATAAATTTTAGTAGCTGATGCTGATGTTGGAATGTTGCGCTCTGCCAAGTAGGCGAGCAAATCTTCACGAGATACCATATCCCATTCGCGCCACGGGGCCACCACCTGTAAATCCGGTGCCAGAGCGGCAAAGGTGCTTTCAAAACGCACCTGATCGTTGCCTTTACCGGTGCAGCCGTGGCTTAAAGCATCGGCACCGACTTTACGTGCAATGGCAACCTGTGCTTTGGCAATAACCGGACGCGCCATAGACGTACCCAATAAATATTCGCCTTCGTATACCGCGCCTGTTGTAATCGTGGGATAGATGTATTCGCTGACAAACTCTTCTTTTAAGTCAACGATGTGGCATTCGCTGGCGCCAGAGGCAATGGCTTTGTCATGCAGGCCTTGCAACTCTTCATCACCTTGACCCACATCAGCGGCAAAGGCCACCACTTCACAATCATAGTTTTCTTTTAGCCATGGAATAATGGCTGATGTGTCAAGCCCGCCAGAATAGGCCAGTACCACTTTTTTTACTTTTTGCATAAAACCCCGTCCTCTCAGGAACCTAGTAGATGAGTTAAAATGGCATTTTGCCCGTGCATTCTATTTTCAGCCTGTTGCATCAGTAACGATTCGGCGCTATCAATGAGAGTACCGGTGATTTCCAGATCCCGGTGCGCAGGCTGACAGTGCATCACGAAAGATGCACCGGTTGCCGCCATCATGGCTTCATTTACCTGATAGGGCATAAATTTGTCTTTAATGATTTCCAGCGGCGTGTCGTCACCCATGGAAAGCCAGGTGTCAGTGTAGATGACATCGGCACCTTTTGCGGCGGCGAAGTTGTGGCTTTGAGTAATTTGCGCGCCGGTTACTTCGCCAATTTGTTTCGCTTTGGCAAAAATATCCTGATTGACTTCGTGACCTTCTGGCGTCACTACGACCTGATGACAACCCAATAGCGCCCCTACTATCAACAAAGAATGGGTGACGTTGTTGCCATCGCCTACATATGCCATAGTGACGCCCTGGGTTTTGCCAAAACGTTCAAACACAGTGAGATAATCGGCCAGGCCCTGGCATGGATGATATAAATCGCACAGCGCATTTATTACAGGAACTTTTGCAGCTTTGGCAAATTGTTCCAGCGTACGATGAGAATAAACCCGCGCTACAATGGCATCGGCCCAACAGGCAAGATTCGCAGCCATATCTACAGCATCTTCACGACCAGCCAACTTGCCAGCCTGACTGTCCAGATACACCATATGGCCACCCAGACGATTAATGCCAATGTCGAAACTGACGCGCGTTCGCAAAGACGGCTTCTCAAATAACGCCACCACCGACTTTCCAGCCAGTACATTGGCGTAACTTGCCGGTGACTGCTTTATCTCTACCGCCAGCGCCAGCAATTTCTGCATATCTTCTGGCGACCATTCTGCAAACGTCAGTAAATCCTGTTTCATTGCTTTTCTCCCGCCTTCACAGGCTGTGGGGTGATTCGTGTTCCAGTGTGTTGTTGTAATATGTCTTCAAGTGAGGCGCTCCAACTGGCAATTGTCACAGGCTTGCCTAACGAATTTGCCGCGAGCATGGCAGCATCGGTTTTCACCTTCATTCCGTCTAATATCACGCCGTCGACAACCAGCTTATCAATTGCGGTTGCATCCAATTGAGTGAGCAATTGTTTACTTGCATCCAATACACCCTTAACGTTGGATAGCAAAATGAGTTCGCCATTCACTAATTGGGCAATGACTGTAGCGGCTTGGTCTGCATTTATATTCAGCAACCTGCCTTGTGCGCTGCTACCGATAGAACTTATCACCGGCAAAAACTGCTGGGCCAGCAACGAGTTAAGCAAGTTTGCATCTTGTGCGACAGGCGTACCGACTGCACCATACTTATCATGCATGGCCGTACAATTAACCATATTACCGTCCAGTAATGACAATCCTACAGGCGTAATTCCCGCTTTAAGCGCCGTAGCGCAAAGCGTCTTATTAGCGCTACCAGCCAGCGCGCCACAAATGTAGGGCATGTGTTCGTCAGGTGTTACCCGCAAACCATCAATTTTACTGCTTGTCAGGCCAAGGCTGGCCATTAATGTTTCAACTAGCGGACCGCCGCCGTGCACCAGCACAACCGGCCGCTGGTGCATAATCGCCTGAATATTTTGTAACAGATTATCTGCTGCCGCCTGATCCTCAAGTAGGGCGCCACCAACTTTAATGACTATGGGTGACATAAATTCACGCTCCAATCAGGCCTTTGGTTATCGGCAGGTTTGCTATTAGATTGGCGCACTGAATTGCTTGAGATGCGGCACCCTTCATTACATTATCAATGGCTGATGTAATGACGGCATAGCCGCTGTTTTCGTCCAGCTTCCAGAACAAATCTACATAAGGCGTATAGGCAACATCATCAATTTTAGGAAAACTCTCACGCAGGCGAACAAAAGGTTTGCCGTTATAAGCATGCTCGAATGCGTTTTGCAAATCGGCGGCTGTAGTACCCGCTGCGGTTTTTATAGTTACCGTAGCTAAAATACCTCGTTTGAAATTTCCCAGGTGCGGAGTGAAAATGACATCAGTGCCCAAATAGGCTTCAATTTCTGGGGTATGTCTGTGATTTAACACGCCGTAAGCCTGTAAACTGACTTCGTAAAAGCTGGTGTTAAGGCTGGCTTTACGCCCGGCACCGCTTACTCCCGACACGGCATTGATTATTGGTCGCACGGTGGCATCCAACAGACCCGCTTGAACTACAGGTTTTAAGGCGCTTAAAGAGGCCGTAGGGTAACATCCTGGTACCGCCACAATAGAGGCATTTGCAATGTCATCGGCGTACCATTCGGCCAGCCCATACACGGCTTTAGCAAGACTGTCATTAGCGGTGTGGGCGAAGCCGTAGTGTTTAGCAAATACCTCAGTATTTTGTAGACGAAACGCACCGGATAAATCAAGAATTTTTGCTTTCCCCTGGCTAAGGGTATTCATCCAGTCATGGCTGGCTTCATGGGGAGTAGCCAGAAATACTAAATCCATGCTTTGACTGAGAGTGTGCAATAGGTCGTCGCTTATGGGCTCTAAAATCTGAGAAGTCATATGCGCAAGATTACCGTGTAATACAGACACCGGCTTTCCTGAATCCGCACTTTGTGCAGACACAAATGTCCGTGCAAGCGTCATATGAGGATGATTGCAAACTAACTCAACGAGTTGAGCGCCGGTGTAACCACTGGCTCCAATAATTGATACTTGTAACATAGGATTCAATTTATAAAAGAAAGAGAAAAATCACTTTTTACCTTTGACTCGATGCAACCAAAAAGTGGGCTGCGAATCAATACGGCTTACAAAGGTAAAAAGTGTGCTACCGCAACTGCATTCACGCCAATAAATCGTCGTGAGTACTGCAATGGGCAGCTAGCCAGGGGAGAGCTAAACTGTTTTAGGGGTTCAACCTGCTGGTCGCGCCTGCTGGTTGGTTCTGTCATTATTAATTCCTGTGAAATTCTCTCTTGACGACATTAGAAGCAAAAAGACAGTAATCACCGCTGCTTCATCGTTAGAGATCGCTAAACCGTTGTCCATATTACTGATATGGAATATTTATGCAATAAAAATGTATAACTATTTTAAGGTGAGTAATTGGCGAATCTATTGTTTAATCATAAGCAAACAGATGTGACAGCCAGTTGACAATTACCTTTTTTATTATGAATATTCATTACGTTTTGAGGAAAGATGAATAGCGGCTTCCAATACCCTATTCAGATGGACAGGTACAGGATGCAATTATGAGTGAATATACAGTGGCACTGGTTGCCCATGATCATAAAAAACCCGAGTTGCTTGCGTGGGTGAATAAGCATCTTGCGGTAATGCAACGCTGTAAAATTGTGGCAACAGGAACCACTGGTGGTTTAATAGCTGAGGAAACCGGGTTGGAAGTGACTCGGTATAAGAGTGGCCCATTAGGAGGTGATCAGCAAATTGGAGCGCTTATTGCGGAAAATCGGCTTGATGCATTGTTCTTCTTCTGGGATCCGCTGAACCCTGCTCCGCACGATCCGGATGTGAAAGCTTTGCTGCGGCTATGCTCTGTTTGGAATGTGCCAGTAGCATGTAACAGCGCCACCGCAGATTTGCTGGTAACCTCTCCCTTATTCTTAACTGAAGATTATTTGCCGACAAAACCGAATTATTAAGTAATCGGGATCTGCGATAAGTCGCAAACAAGCTGGAAAAGGCCAGCTTGTTTGCATGGCTGCTACATCAAACGTCGCTGCGGATGAAAATCACGTTGTTTAGGCCCATGCCGCCACTCGCGCTTTTCTTTTAATTCTGCTTGTTGTTCATCAGTGAGTACCCCAAGCAGTTGTTGACGGGCTTTTGCTTTAGCCAGTAGTTGTTCCACCAAATCACGCTGATATTTAATTGTCAGCGCTTGCCAGGCGTCATCGTTAAATTCTGCCTGGCGGATGATTGCTTGTTCTTCGCTGGAGAAAGCCTGCATTAAGGCGTGAAGTTGCGCATGATTACTTTGCTGCGCATCAACTAGCGCGGCGATTTGATCTTGCTGCGCCGCGGTTAAATCCAGGTTTGAGAAAGGCAACGGTTTTTCTTTTCGATTCTTTCTGCTTTTCTTTGCCTCATAAAAAGATGCCTTTTCTGATTCAACCGAAGCCAATTCTGCTTGCTGTTCATCGGTAAGCAAGTTAAAAATCTGATTCTGCAATTTGGCAGCGGCCAAGCGTCGAGTGAGGAATCTGGTAAGTTTTTCTTCTGTTACGGCCACCAAAGTTGCGTCATCCAGTTTTTCACCGGTGCTTTCGTCAAACGCCGCAGGTCGCCTCGATTTTCTCAAATCTGTATCGACACTGTCGGTGCGAAAAGTCTTTAGCGCCAGTTTAATCTCTTCCTGCTGGGATTTTGAAAGATCCAGGCTGCGGAGGCTATGCACTATTTCTGCTTCTGGCATAGGTGGACGTTGAAAGTGAGCGCTGGAGGAAAAGCTAACTAGCATTGAGCTCATCAAAGAAACTAACAGCAATTTTTTCATAACATGTCTCCTTTATTAGACGCAAACAGTGTAGTTCAGCGCTGTGTAAAGTAGGGCAAGGAATGTGTAAAGCTTGTGTAAAGGCTGCATTAGTTGATTTATCTGATGGTCTGAATCCCGGTACTCTTCAACAAGGTGCTCTACAACCAGTGTATAATAGGATCACTCAACATGAATCAGTCAGTATTTTCAACAGCTGCAGTTGCACAACAGACAACGTCAGGAACGGCAAACGTCGGGCTTCAGGAGACTTTTATGGAAACTGCCACAACATCAACTATTGCTCAGCTTCGGCCGATTCTGATTATTGATGATGATCGGGAGCTGACAGAAATGCTCAAGACTTATCTGGAAGGCGCAGGCTATCAAATATCCATCGCAAATGATGGCGCGCAAGGACTTGCATTAGCAACGTCTGGTACTCCAGTCGATTTAATCTTACTGGATGTCATGATGCCGCAAATGGATGGCTTTGAAGTGCTTAAAAAGCTGCGGATCACGCATCATACTCCTGTTCTGATGTTAACCGCCAGAGGTGATGACTATGACAGAATTCTGGGGCTGGAATTAGGCGCTGATGATTATCTGCCCAAGCCTTTTAATCACCGTGAGCTGGTTGCCCGCATAAAGGCTATTTTCCGTCGGTTGGAACTGACTAACAGCAGCCGCCAGCAGCAGGAGTTAAACATCAACAACATTCGTTTAAGTATGGACCGTCAGACGGTTCACAGCCACGGCCAGGAAATTACGCTGACCGGCACCGAGTTTGCTATTTTACGTTTGCTGATGGTGAATGCGGGGCAGCTTGTTACTAAAGATGACATCAGTCAGAAGGTGTTGGGCAAGCCATTGCTGGCGTTTGACCGCAGTATTGATATGCATGTTAGTAATATACGTAAAAAATTGTCCCTCGCCAGTCATGATGAAAAAATTAAAACCATCCGTGGCTCAGGCTACTTGCTGCGAATTTCATCATGTTTCAGCTAAACACGCTAAATCCTGCCCGTCGGTTGATGGGGCGATTGTTTTTATGGTTTTGGATCACTTTCATTCTTACTGGATTGCTAGCGTTATGGTTAGGCAGTGTATTCAGCGAAGACGTAGAAATTGGCACGCCGAGTGAAAAAGAAATCAGAGCGCTGGATGTGGCTGTCAAGCGGATAGGCCTCGGCGAAAAGAAGAATCTGCCTCTGCCGCTGATACTTGAGCGCGGCAGTCGGCAATCTCGTTATATGTTGTTTGCGATTAATTTGGAGAGCAAAGATATTTTGCGCGGCGCTGGCCCGCCAATGCGTCCGCAAGATCGTAAAGATCTGCTGCAAGTTGCTACACAACAAGTCCCTATTTCTTTAAAACGTCGAGGGCTTAAAATTTTAGGTCCCAAACCCTTTGTCTTTCAGCAGGTAGAATATGTGCTGTTTATGGCTACGCCTAATCGGTCTACTGATCATGAAAAATCTCTGTTTTGGGTGATTGGTTTGGCTATCATTATGACGGTGGCGCTTTCTTATCTGTTTGCTAAATCTTTAGTGAAACCCATCCATCAGTTGCAGGAAACCAGCCGTCGTTTAGCGAAAGGTGACTGGCAGGCCCGGGTCTCTGCAACGGCTTACAGGCGAGATGAATTAGGTGAGCTAGCGCGGGATTTTAATACGATGGCAGAGCAACTGGAAAGTATGTGGAATGGCCAGAAGCGTTTACTGGCAGACATTTCCCACGAATTGCGATCGCCCCTTGCAAGGCTGCAAATGGCGTTGGGAATAGCTTATCAGCAAGAGGTGGACCCGGCCACGCTGACGCGCATCGAACGTGAAGCCGAACGCATGGAAGCGTTGATTAACCAGTTACTGCAATTAACACGCGCCGAAGCGGCATCACCGCAAATGAGCAGCATCAGCTTATCCGGATTGCTGGAAAATGTGTTTGCCGATGCCCATTTCGAAGCAAGCAATGTTAATAAACATTTTTACGTCAATCCGCTGCCTTCTGAGCTGGTGAAAGTAAATGAGACGCTTATTTGTAGCGCGATTGAAAATGTAGTTCGTAACGCCATCCGCTACAGTTATACCGAGGTAAAAGTTGTGGTCACCACCACTCCCACGCAGTGGCAATTGGAAATTATGGATGATGGCCCTGGTTTGTCTGAAAAGGAGTGCGAAGCAATTTTTACACCTTTTTACCGAGCTTCTTTGGCGCGAGAGCGAGAATCTGGCGGCGTTGGGTTAGGGCTGGCAATTGCAAAAGCTTCGGTAGATTTGCATCATGGTACCATTCAAGCGACTCCTATAAAATCGGGAGGATTGAAAATTACCTTCAGGCTGCCTCGCGATGGAAGATGACATGAATTGGAAGTTCACCCGCGAATCGCAACTCGCACACGCATTGGTAAGTGAAATTAATCCCTTTTGGTCAGAGCAGGTTACCACCGGTCAATTTACTGGCAAACACAATGTAAAGGTGCACTACGCGTGGTGTATGCCACTGCATCCCCGCTCAGCAGTGGTTGTAAGTTCTGGGCGCATTGAAGCGTTGTTAAAATATAAAGAAGTTATTTACGACTTTTGGCGCAATGATGTGGCGGTATTTATTCTGGATCATCGGGGGCAGGGGCAGTCCGGTCGAATGACAGAGGATCCTCACCAAGGATATGTTGCCGACTTTGAAGATTATGTCGATGACTTACTTTATTTTGTTCAGCAGATAGTCCAACCCTGTATAGCGGTTGACGGTCGGGGCCCGCTCCCGCTTCACCTGCTCTGTCACTCCATGGGTAGTGCTATCGGCGCACTGGCAATTTTACGGGAGCCAACGCTTTTTCAGCGGGCAGTATTTTGTTCTCCCATGTTCGGTATTCGGCCACCTTTACCGCACTGGTTTGCAGAAATGGTAATTGGTGCAAGCCGAGCGGTAAACTCTCTTTCTCGCTTACCAGCCGCATATTTTTTTCGGCAAAAAGGTTACCATGCCGTTGCATTTGATGATAATCGGCTTACCCACAGCAACATTCGTTATCAGCTTTTCCGGGAGCTTTACGAACAGCAACCGGAGTTACAGCTAGGCGGCGTGACTACACAGTGGCTGTATGCCGCGTATCTTGCCATTGCTGCAATTGAAAAACGCGCTGCAGATATAACTCTTCCCGTTCTGGTGTTAAGTGCCTCGGAAGATAAAGTGGTCGATAATGTTCGACAAAAACGCATTGCCGCAAAGTTCGGCGACTGCCAGTATGAGGTTGTTCATGGGGCATTTCATGAACTGCTGATCGAAAGTGATGAGTACCGTGATAAGGCGCTGTGTAAAATTCTGACTTTTCTGAGTTAACGTTTCCAACCTGCTCTAGCAATTTGTCTGGCCGTTGGTGCTTCTCATGTGTCAAATGGTCGCTTTGCCTCCAATATGCCTGTTTTGCTCCAAAACGCTTCCTCACCCGTAAAGCAACTATTCAATCGGTTTGGTACATCCGGTATTCATTACAAAATCAGTTGAGGGAGCAGGATGCACGAATTCAATATTGGCTTGCTGGTTATTGCTGCCAGTGCTTTAGTGCTTGGCTTGTTATCAAAGCCATTGAAGCGAATCGGGCTTCCCGACGCATTTACGCTTTTACTATTAGGAATCGTGTTAGGTCCTACCGGTATCGGCCTGCTTGATCCCGCGAAATGGGGGAAAGAAATGGTCATTCTGGAGCAGGTGGCTCGTCTGGCATTGGCAATAGGTTTAATGGGAATCGCCATGCGCTTGCCCAGATCTTATATTTTCCATCATTGGCGATCGCTCAGTGTGTTATTGCTGGTGGGAATGGTATTTATGTGGTTGTGCAGCAGCGCGCTCACTGGCTGGATTTTAGGTTTACCTATGGGCGCGGCCTTATTAATCGGTGCCGCTGTCACGCCCACCGACCCAGTGGTTGCTTCTTCCGTTGTGACAGGCAATGTGGCAAAAGAAAATCTTCCAGCTTATCTGCGCCGCATCATCTCCAGTGAGTCCGGCGCAAACGATGGGCTGGCTTTTATCTTCGTCATGGTTGGTGTTTTTGTATTGACGCTGCCACCCGGCGAGTCCATGACAATGCACGTACTGGAAGTGATAGTGGGGGATGTTCTGGTTGCGCTCGTTATCGGAGTAGTTATCGGCTACGCAGTAGGCTTTGCTCTGCGTAAAGCTGAAGAAAAAAAAGTTATCGAACAGTCTTCAATGCTAATGATTACCACAGCGCTTGCGCTGATGACTCTCGCTGCTGTAAAGCTGATGGGAAGCGACGGCATTCTTGCAGTATTTGTGGCCGGATTAGCCTTTGACTGCCAGGTAAATGCGTCTGAACGTCAGGAAGAAGAAAGGGTAGTAGAGGGTGTGGACCGATTTTTTACTTCTCCAATATTTATTTTGCTTGGTCTAATGATTCCCGTGAACGAATGGCTATCGCTGGGCTGGCCAGCACTTGCCCTTATTGTAGCAATACTGCTATTTCGCCGTTTACCATTACTTCTGTTGCTGGGCGGCCGGATGCGCGACCTGCCATCAAAACTTGATGGCGGATTTGCGGGCTGGTTCGGGCCGATTGGTGTCGCTGCGCTCTATTACGCCGCCTTGGCGCATCATAAGACTGACGTTACCGAGCTTTGGCCGGTAGTTAGTTTATTGGTGGTGTCGTCTATTGTTGTGCACGGGCTTACTGCAATGCCTTTTTCGCACCTTTACCGGCGGCTTAAAAAGTCATGATATTAACATTAAGCAAGTAAGGCTCAGCATAGGTTTAACGCTGAGCTTTCGCTTGCTCCTGAGTCTTGTTTCTTAGTCCCGCCCAATCCATCATCTGCAAATCACTACTAACTTGTTTAATGACATCCAAAACTCTATTCTTGGCGGCTACATCGCATCGTCACTAAAAGCAGAATATTGTTATGTTAGATATCGTTCTTTACCAGCCTGAAATCCCCCCCAATACTGGCAATATTATTAGGCTCTGTGCCAATACCGGATTTGCCCTTCACCTGATTGAGCCGCTAGGTTTTGAATGGGATGACAAACGAGTGCGACGGGCAGGTTTGGACTATCATGAGTTTGCTGATGTTAAACGCCACAGCAGTTTGGACGCCTACATTAAATTATGTTCGCCCGCCCGTATTTTTGCCTGTACAACAAAGGGTAAAGCGTTTCACAGCGATGTAAGTTACGCAGCAGGTGATGCTTTGCTGTTTGGCCCTGAAACCCGCGGATTGCCTGATGAAATCATTCAGTCATTGCCAGCGCAACAGCGGGTGCGTATACCGATGTTGCCCAACAGCCGAAGCATGAATTTATCCAACGCTGTTTCTGTTTTTGTTTACGAAAGCTGGCGTCAGCTGGGTTACCCTCAAGCTCGGTAAAAGCTATTGAGACAACTTTCAGCTGTAGTGTGTAGGGTTCGTGGAGTATCCTGGGCAACAGCATGAATGAATAAAAATTCAGCAGTCTTAAGGAATAAGCAAAATTTCTCATCCGAAACGCCGTAACATCATCCTGATGGCTCTGCTGGAGCATCCATGCTTCAGCAGTTCGGCTAAGAAACATTCACTTGTCGCTTAAAAATCACTCGAAGTCTCTCTTTGGCGGAGTATCACAAGCAATACTCAGTATGATTTCGCAAACGTGAGAATGTGGGAAATTTTGGTATTCTGCACAGGTTAACGGGCAAACCCCGCGTTTCGTAAAGTATCTGTAAATGTTCTCGCCACGCCGAGGGTCGGTCTGGTAGTTTTTGGTTTTTTAAGACAAGGTTTTGTGGTGTCTAAATCTCGCTTTATCTGGATAAAACGCGCAGGAATAACGGCGCTTTTCTGTTTATGTATTTTCGCAACCTACGCTTATGTCGTTTCGCCTGATAGCCCAACCTCTTCTTTTCTTATGCAGCCAGTACGGCAGGGCGATATTGAGAAAACCATTGTTGCAACAGGAAAACTTGAGCCCAAGCGCTATGTAAATGTAGGCGCGCAGGTATCGGGGCAAGTAAAAAAGATATATGTAGAAGAAGGCGATGTCGTTAAAGAAGGCCAGTTGCTGGTAGAAATTGACGCCACAGTTTTTGAAACTCAGGTGCAAAAGGCCGAGGCGGCACTGGAAAGTAAAAAAGCGCAGCTGACGCAATTGAAAGCGGAAAGAGAGCTGGCGCTGCTTCGAGCAAAGCGAAATGAAGAGCTAAATCAGCAAGACGCCGTCAGCCAGGATGTGGTGATAAGCAGCCAAACGGACGTAAAAGTACTAGAGTCAAAAATCATTGCTTCTACCGCAGAGATAAAAGCCGATGCCGCGTCTCTTGCAGGGGATAAAGCCACTCTTGGGTTTGCCCGAATTTACGCGCCTATTGATGGCACTGTCGCCTCCATTGCAGTCAGAGAAGGCCAAACCCTCAACGCCAATCAAAACGCCCCTGAGCTTATGCAGATTTCCGATTTTACCACTATGACGTTGCGCGCTGAGGTGTCTGAAGCTGACGTAGATGATATTTCTCGCGGGATGCCGGTATACTTTTCTACACTGGGTAATACGGAAAAGCGCTATCAGTCAACGGTGCGGCAGGTGCTTCCAACACCGAATGTAGTGAATGATGTCGTGCTTTATCAGGTACTGGTGGACATCGCTAATCCAAACGGAACGTTAATGGATTCGATGACCACCCAGGTATTTTTTGTCCAAGCGAGCAAAAGTAACACGTTAATTGTGCCTGTTGCCGCAGTAAAGCGACGAGGGCCAGAACAAATTGTTATGACCCAGAAGGGAAATGCACTGCAACCGCTTCCCGTGACCACTGGCGTGCGTAATCGAACTGAAATAGAAATTATTGAGGGTTTGAAAGAAGGCGACAGCGTTGTAGTGGGGCTGAAAGAGGGCGCTGAAATGCCGAACAGCAACCGAGGCTCTACGTTTGGTGGGGCAATGCCCAGAGGCCCCCGTGGGATCTGAGGCACCATTAATTCAGCTTCAACAGGTTTCCCGTAGCTATCATACTGAAGGTAATGCAGTTACTGCTCTGGACAATATTTCCCTGACCATTAACAAAGGCGAATTTGTAGCCATTATGGGGCAGTCTGGTTCGGGTAAGTCAACCCTTATGAACATACTGGGGTGTCTTGATAAACCCAGCGCAGGGCACTATTCCATTTCGGGGCAGGCGGTTGCTTCATTAAATCCGGATCAGCTTTCGGCACTGCGGCTGAAGACTTTCGGCTTCGTTTTTCAACGTTACCAATTGCTTTCGACTCTTACGGCTACTGAAAATGTGGCATTGCCCGCTATTTACAGCGGCATGCAAAAAACTGAGCGTACAGCCAGGGCGCAGCAGTTGCTGGAAAAACTAGGGTTATCTGATCGTTTCGATCATCGCCCCGGTGAGCTTTCTGGCGGGCAGCAGCAGCGGGTTTCTGTCGCTCGAGCGTTAATAAATGGCGCTGACGTTATTCTGGCCGATGAACCTACGGGTGCGCTCGATTCCGCCAGCGGTGAGCAATTGTTAGATCTGCTTAAAGCGCTTCACCAGGAAGGTGTGACTATTATTCTGATTACCCATGACACGCTGGTGGCAGAGCATGCTAATCGGCAAATCCATTTATTGGATGGGAAAATTGTCAGCGATAGTGCCCGCCCTGCTGCTAAAACTGAAGATACTTCCCCGTCAACCACCGCCGCTACGGTAAAAGTCTTTCCCAGTATCTCCAGCACCGCTGCCTTGAGCATGGCCTTTAGTTCGCTTCGTTTAAACTGGTTTCGCACCATGCTTACGCTGTTGGGCATCATTATTGGTGTGGCAGCGGTAGTAACAATGATGGCAATTGGCGAAGGGGGTAAAGAAAATGTACTTAAACGCATTGAAACCATCGGCACTAACCTAATTTCCGTGCGTCCCGGCGGCCGTAATATGCGAAATACCGGAGATATTGCCAGTCTTTCACTGGAAGATGCGAATGCATTAAAGGAAATTCCTGGAGCCATGTATGTTGCGCCAGAGCGGTCCAGTCGTTCGACGATACGCTATGGCGAAAATGATTTTTCCGGCCGGATTACTGGCACAACGCCAGATTATCTTTACGCCAAAGATTGGGAAATGGCACAGGGAGTGTTTTTTTCTGAGGAAGATATCACCAATTATGCGCCGGTAGTGGTTATCGGCGATACGGTTGCGCTTAGCCTGTTTAATGATCGCTATCAAGCGGTGGGCAAATACATTTTAATGGAAAACGCTTTTTATCAAGTGATTGGTGTGCTGAAAGCTAAAGGCTCCAGTGGTGGCGGAATGGACATGGACGACGAAGTGCTCATCCCCGTTACCACTGGACGCTTAAAAGTGTTTGGTAGCGACTTTCTCAGTGGCATCACCATTAAAGCGGCAAGCACTGAAATTGCCAAGCCAGTGAGTGAGGCAGTGCTGGCGATGCTTACACAGCGTCACGGCACTGAAGATGTTATGGTTCGTACGACGGATGCGTTGGTGGAAGCGGTAACGGAAACGCAAAATACTCTTACCTGGTTATTGGCCTCAGTGGCAGCTATTTCGCTTTTTGTGGGCGGAATCGGGGTGATGAATATCATGCTGGTAAATGTGTCTGAGCGGAAGCGAGAAATTGGCTTGCGTATGGCAACCGGCGCGAAGCCTGGTGACATATTAAAACAGTTCAATATTGAGGCTTGGGTAGTTTGTGTGCTCGGAGGTCTGGCGGGTGTCGTGCTAGGGTATGGAGTAATAGTTATTGTGTCACAATTTAATATACCAGTGGCCTATACCCTCACACCCCCGTTGCTGGCATTCGTTACCTCGTTGGCAGTAGGGTTGATATTTGGCTACGCCCCCGCGCATAAAGCGGCAAGACTTAACCCTATAGATGCCCTGGCAGAGGATTAAAAAATTGAAATTTCTTACGTTATCGCCATGCCTGCTGCTCTTGTGTGCTTGCTCCTATACACCGGCTAACTATCAGGCGGCGACGCAGCTGAATTTACCTGAGCGTCTTCAAACTGCGGCGCCAGCAACCGCTTTATCTATTGATAGACAGTGGTGGGAAGCTTTTCATACCGAGGAACTGGATGCCCTCATGGGCAAACTGGCGCAGCGCAATTTGACAATTGTCGAGGCTGAACTGGCACTTTCCCGTGCCAAGCTGTTATTACGGCAAAGCCAGGCTGATAATACGCCTTTTGTATCTGCTAGCGTTTCTGGCAGAAGTAATCGTGATGTAGAAAGCGGGACCAGCCAAAATGGCGTTTCTGCTGGTATCAGTGTTGGCTACGAAGTTGATATATGGGGGAGTCGGGATGCAGAGCAACTGGCCCGGCAACTGGATATTAACATCGCAGAATATCAGCAACACAGTATCGCTTTACAGGTGCAAAGTTTGCTGGCAACAGCGTACTTCAACTATTTGTCGCTGCAGCGTCGCCAGGAAATCGTGCAGCAAAACGTAGATGCAAGTCAGCGCTTACTCGATCTGGTAGAGCTTATATACGAAGCGGGAGACGCTTCAGGCATCGAAGTCAGTCAGCAACGAAATACCTTGATTTCTTCGCAGGCAGAGCTGCTAAATATCAATAATCAGCTCGCGCTTAGTCAGCGGGTAATTGCTGTACTGCTGGGTGATAATCAGATGTCTGCCATAGACGTTGACCGGCTTATTACTTCTATTGCGTTACCTGAAATTGACTTAGTCCAGCCTGCTGCACTTCTACGCTCTCGCCCGGACGTAAAATTGGCTGCCACGCAGTTACAGCAGGCGGATATTTACCTCTACCAGGCCGGGATCCAAGGTTTGCCAGGTTTAAATTTGAGCGCTGACGTATCAGCGAGCGATCTGTTAGATCTAGCCTCCGGCTGGACCATAAGTGCATTAGCAAACTCCGCCGCTACGCTGTTTGACGGCGGACGAATCGAGGCAGGAGAACGCATTGCAGAAGTAGATATTCAGCTAGCGCTAAACAGCTATCGCCAGATTACCCTTGGCGCAGTACAGGAATTATTAGACAGCCTGGATACTTACGGTTATCAGAAAGCAGCGTATTTATTAGATATGGCATCACTGGAGAATAACGAACGGTTATACCGTTTAGCAGAAATCCGATATAAAGCCGGCGATACTGATTTTCTAAACCTGCTTAGCGCTCAACGCAGCTGGTTTTCTGCACAACTGGCGGTTATCAACAGCTATAACAGCGCGTTAACCACCGCTGTGGATGTTTATCGTGCTGCTGGTGGACGGCCGCAGCTATCAGCTACGCCGTAGAAGCCAAAGGTTGATTTGCTTAATGGGGCTGGAAATTCTGCCCCATGTACGCCTACCTTTATTCGTTCTTCAAATCTCTACCTAACAATGCCATTGCGGCATCTTTGGGCGATTTACCATGATAGAGCACTTCATAGATTTGCTCGCAAATCGGCATTTCTACACCGACTCGCTTCGCCAAGGTGTGGACTTCTTCGGTATTTCGATAGCCTTCAACCACCTGACCTATTTCTTTCATGGCCACTTCCATCGATTTGCCACTGCCAAGGGCTAAACCAAAACGTCGATTACGCGATTGGTTATCGGTACATGTCAGCACTAAGTCGCCCAAGCCTGCCATGCCCATAAAAGTTTCCGGCTGGGCACCTATCTTCACGCCCAATCGAGTGAGTTCAGCCAAACCCCTGGTAATTAGGGCAGTTCTGGCATTTGCGCCAAAGCCTAAGCCGTCGGCAAGGCCGGCGCCAATGGCAATGACATTTTTAACCGCACCGCCCAATTGGACGCCGATAAAGTCAGGGTTTTTATACACCCGAAATGTGCGGCTACAGTGCAACTTGGCAGCAAAGTCGTTCACCAACTCTTCATTAGTAGAAGAAAGAGATACGGCGGTGGGTAAACCTGCTGCCATCTCTTTGGCAAAAGTCGGCCCGGACAGAACGGCCAGCGGATAATGATCGCCGAGAACGTCCAAAGCAACATCGCGAAGCAAACGGCCGCTACCGGGTTCCAAGCCTTTCGTTGCCCAAATAATTCGCTGATCGTCGCGCAGCATAGGCTTAAGTGTTTCCAGCAGGCCTTTGAAAGCGTGGCTAGGTACTACTACCAGGATATCTCGGCTGCTTGCAACTGCACTTGCTAAATCCGCTTCTACATTAAGTGCCGGAGGAAACTTGGCCCCAGGCAAGTAACGGCTGTTTTCACGAGCGCTTTGTAGTGCCTGCATATGCTCGCTGTCGCGCCCCCATAATTTGGTGGGTACCAAATTACGTGACAGACAAAAAGCAAGGGCGGTGCCATATGACCCCGCCCCCAATACCGTTACAGAATCTGAATTCATAGGTTTAATAAATTATGAATCCAGTGTCTGCGGTTGTTGTCCTTCCTGGCCCTGTTGTGCACGTTTTTGCATGTATGCAGCAAATATCGCGTCAAAATTTACCGGAGTCAGGTTAAGTGGAGGGAATGTACCGCGGTTCACTAAGTTGGAAATGGTTTCGCGGGCATAAGGAAAAAGCATATTGGGGCAGAAAGAGCCCAGCGTGTGCGCCTTATTTTGATCCGGCATGTCGCCAATGCCAAAAATGCCAGCCTGTTGTACTTCACACAAAAACGCAGTTTCTTCGCCGATGCTAGCTGTAACAGTGACAGATAACACCACTTCATACATATTTTCATCCACTTTATTTGTTGTGGTATCCAGATCTAATTTAATTTCTGGTTTGTACTCTTTAGTAAAAATAGCCGGAGCGTTAGGTGATTCAAACGAAATGTCTTTGACATAAATACGCTGGATATTAAATTGAGGGGCTTGTGCCTGCTGGGCAGCAGCAGAGCCATTTGTAGTTTGATTTTCGTCAGCCATGATACTTCCTAATTATTTAATGATGCTAAGGTCAATTTCCCTTACTGATTCAACAGCGCATCGAGTTTATCTTGTGTGTCCAACAGAATCATATCGTCACAACCACCAACATGGAAATCATCGATAAAAATTTGTGGAACAGTCCATCCACCGTTAGCACGCCTAATCATTTCATCGCGGAGTTCTGGATGCTTATCAATAGCATACTCCGTATACTCTACGCCTTTTTGAGCCAATAGCGCTTTCGCGCGGTGGCAGTAGGGGCAATACCCCTTCGTATACATCTCAACTTTGCTCATATGCAGGTAACCTCATTTTGATACGGGCAACCCAGCATTCTGCCAAGCGTTAATACCGCCTTTTAGAACTTTGACGTCATCAAAACCGGCTTTATTCAACGATGACGCTACGCCTCTGGCACTGTTACCCATTGCGCATACAACAATAATGGGCTTGCCCTTCACATTTTCAAGCTTTTTGAAGTTTTTCGCCCGTAATTCTTCTGGTTTTATTTGTCTTGAACCCAAAATATGGCCGAGTTTAAAATCTTTCTCGGGACGGATATCCAGCACAACTGCATCCTGCTTATTGATAAGCTGGGTGGTTTCATGAGTATTAACTTCTTTTATTCCTGAAGTAAAGGTGTTGATGTAGGTGTAAATTAACATCAATACCAGTGCAACCCACACTCCCGCTAGCAGTAAATTGTTGCTTGCAAATTCAATAAGCTGATCCATGTACCTCTAACCTTTACCTGATAGACCAAAAAAGAGTGCAAAGTATATAGAAAAACGCCGTAGAAACCAGTCTGCCATCATTGTGGGTTTTTTTGCATCGATAGGTCTTTGAAAATTGAAAACTTATAATACTTTTTATCATAGCCTGCATTTGTAGCAATTACCTTAAAGGAAGGCTCAATCTAGTTGCACTCACAGAGCTAGATATGGAAATTTCCGCCTATGTTGTTCGCAAACGATGATATCGCAAAAAAAGTGTTTACGTACATCTGTGCCACGCTGCACTTGCTGGGTATGCAAAAACCTGCTGAAATGGAGAGAATTTAATTGCGGCAGTGAAACAGTGGTAACGAGCAAGCGGTCAACAATCCTTTACACTCTTCAGCTTTTAGTTGTAATTGGGGGGTGGGTAGCGTTGCCGTGGGCTCAGGCGCAGGAAACACAACAGGAAAAACTGGCGGAGTTACAGGCAGAACTCAAAGCACGCCAACAGGCATTAGCGTCTAATCAGGCGTCAGCAGAAGAGCTGCAAGAAGTGCTAAAACGTTCAGAGGTGGAGATAGGGAAAGTCGCGTCAAGTTTAAATCAAACCCAAACTTCTCTGGCAAATAATCGCCAGGAACAGAAAGCATTAGAGGCTGAGCAAACTGAACTAAAAAAAGCCATTTTGCAGCAGCAGTCACTACTGGCCAGCCAACTCAAAAGTGCTTTTATGGCAGGACACTACGATTACGCAAAAATGATTTTCTACCAGGATGAGGCTCGTTCATTTGAAAGGGTGCTCACTTATTATCAGTATGTGAATAAGGCTCGGCAGCAGGAAATTACCCGCTTTCGTGATAATGTCAGTCGTTTGGAAGCGGTCAACATGCAGTTGGCTAATAAAGCACAAGAACTGGCCGCTTTGCTGGAAAAGCAAAAGTCGCAACAAAACGTATTGATTGCACGTCAGTCAGATCGTAGGGAAACGCTGAACAAACTAACAGCCACAATTGCTTCGGATGCCGCAAAAGTTGATGAGCTGCAAGCCAATGAAAAAGCGCTGATGCAGGCTATCGAAGAGGCCAGAATTGCTGCCGAGCGAGAAAAGACCGAGCTCGCGGGATTAGCGACCAATAAAGGAAAACTTCTTAAGCCCGCGGAAGGTAAAGTGCGCAAGCTCTTTGGGGCTAAGCGGCAAGGCCAGGTTCGTTGGAAAGGGATTATTATTGAAGGCGCAGAAGGCGCTGCAGTAAAGGCTATTTCACGGGGAAGGGTGCTGTACGCCGATTGGTTAAAAGGGTTTGGGCTAGTGACCATTGTTGATCACGGCAAAGGCTATATGAGTGTGTATGGGCATAATCAAGCGCTGCTAAAGCAAGCCGGAGATCAGGTAGGTTCTGGCGAAACTATTGCGTTGGTGGGACAGAGCGGAGGCCAGAGCTTTCCCAATCTTTACTTTGAAATTCGCCATAAAGGTAAAGCCTTAGATCCGTCGTCCTGGCTAAACATATAGCAATGGAATTTGCGTTCATCATTCCATAAGCAAGATTTCATTTATTCGCATTCCAATTAGTTATCATCATGTTATGCTAACGGATATGCAGTCTAACGCGCGCTCTACATGTGAGCAGACGTAGTCAGCAACTTTGATATACCGAATCGTGAAAGTCTAAAACGTCATAACAGGTGCGCTTGATCAGGTTTAAAATGTGGTTTACGAAAGTCAGGCTAAAAACTTTTCGGTTTGCAGTTACATGGTGCTCTCTGCTACTGGTTCTGTTAATCAGTGTGCCATCGACTGCGTTGGCATCAGCCAAGATTATATTAATTCTTGATGACATGGGTTATCGTCTTTCCGATAGAAAGGCGTTAAGTTTGCCGCAAGAAGTCACCTTTTCAATTTTACCTCACACGCCTCTTTCGCTCGAATTATCTGAGTACGCCCATGTACAAGGGCGCGATGTTATGCTTCATATGCCGATGGAAGCGGAAAATGGTAAAGCGCTTGGGCCAAATGGTCTTACTGAAGGGATGGTTGCGGCCAGTATTTCAGAAACTTTTAATAATGCGTTGGCAAGTGTGCCTTATGCTATCGGGGTTAATAATCATATGGGAAGTAAGCTGACAAAGGCCCGCTTGCCGATGCAAATGTTGATGAATGCGATAAAAGAAAAGGATCTATTTTTTATTGATAGCCGCACCACCGCTGATTCAATAGCGGAATCAACTGCTCGCCAACAAGGGATTCTCGCTGCGAGAAGAAACGTGTTTATTGATCATGACCACTCTTTAGTGGCCATGCATGAGCAGTTTCAACGACTAATAGATATTGCCAAGCGTGACGGGGTGGCTGTGGGAATTGCTCATCCGCACCCCGGAACCCTTCGATTCCTTGAGACTGCACTGACAACATTAGATGCAGAAAATGTTGAGCTAAGCTCGGTGAGTGGCTATTTTCATCCGGCCCACGTAGATCCCACCCCGCAGATCGCTATTGAAAAACGCTCCATTGCTCCCGAATAAAAAAGATTAAAATATCTTCTGTTGTTATTTTGCATTATCGCTAAAATGTTATATTATAACGTTAGAGGGTAATTCCGCCGCCGCAGAGTGTTTATGAAATCATCAATCGACAATCCTTCAAAATTAGACAGAATGGGTATTTGGATATCCAGCCTGTGCGCGTTTCATTGTCTGGCGTTGCCGGTAGTCGTTCCGTTATTACCCTTGATTGGTTCTACTTTCTTTGCGCAGGTATGGTTCGAGCGTACGATTCTTTCTATTTCCATTGTAATGGGAACCGTAGCCTTGCTAGTGGGAGCTGTTCGCTACCACGGGCAGTATTACCCACTGGCGTTGCTGTTGTCTGGAGGTGGAATTTACTGGTTCAAAAATATTTTTGGTTCCGCCTATGAGCCTTTCACTATAGCGACGGGTGCTTTGCTGATTGTCGCCGGACACTGGATTAATATGCGGTTATGTCGTCAGTGCCAGTGTTGTGGTAAACCTGGCATCTCCGAACATTTTTCAGAAGCCTCCCGCTCCTCTTAGAGTCGGGCTGTCCGATTAGTAGGGCGAATCTACCTGATTTGCCAACACTGCCTTGGCGATGTCAGGTACATTGGTAAAGATGCCGTCGGCTCCCCATTTAGCCAGCAAACGCATATCATCAGGTTTATCGACAGTATAAACCAGCACTTTTAATCCAGCGTCTTGGGCGTCTTTAACATAACCTTCATCAATGACATCCAAATCCATGTGAAGCGAATACGCTTGCAGACTGGTCGCAAAAATAGGGCCGTTTTCAGGATAAGTAGCCGTTAGCGCGCCAATTTGTAGGGCTGGTCTCGCCGCTTTAAGCTTTTTCAACCAAGCGTGGTTGAAGGAGGAAATAATAAGATTGCTGGGGTTTAGCGAGCTTTGATTCAGTGCGATATCCAGTTCCTTGAGCCAGGCATTTATATCTACCAGATGTTTTATTTCAATATTACAAATTGCGTGACTGGGCATCAGCGCCATAACTTCAGCAAGGAAAGGAATTTTTTCGTTGTTGCCAGCGTTCAGACTGCGTAGATATTCTACGGATTGGGCGGTAACCAAGCCGCTGCCATTAGTGGTTCTTTCCAACCAGCGGTCGTGAATGACTATAGTACGGCCTTCAACCTGGTAAGTATCAAACTCAACGCCCGTTGCGCCAAAATCAATGGCTACCTGAAAAGCGTCCAGGGTATTTTCTGGTGCTACTTTACAGGCTCCGCGATGCGCTATTACCCACATTATAAAGGGTCCTTACGATGCAATTTTTGCGTATTAATTGTCTCGTAAATCGAGGCGGAAGTGACTAATAGCCCCCCAATTACGGTTTTCCACGATGGGTATTCTTCTAACAATAACACCGCTAATACAACGCCATATAGCGGCTGCATACAAGCAATCAGGGAAAATGTCTTTGCCCGTAAATGGATGAGAGCCGATGCTATTAAAGCATGGGGCAGGGCAGTGAATACTGTCCCTAGCAGAACCAGCAGCCAGAAGGTAGAAGAAGACGCATCGGTAAGGGCGACGCTGCCCGTTGGCAACAGACATACACAAACGACAAGGGTTTGCCACGCCATGGCTTTAGCGCCCGAATAATGCGCAAAATGCTGACGGTGAATCAAGTTTCTGAATGAATACAGGCACGCCGAGCCTACTCCTATGGCAACGCCCAGTGTAACCTCGTTGTTTAACGAACCCTCAGGCACAATAAGAGCGATGCCGATGAACACAGTCACTGCGCTAAAGAAATCTTGCCAAACCAGCCTTATCCGCTCAAAAAGTGGCTCAATCAGTACCGTAATAACGGGAAAAGTAAACAGCGCTATCATGCCCACCGATACGCCTGCGTATTGCATGGCAGCGAAATAGGTGGTCCAGTGCAGGGCCATTAAGGCGCCAAGCCCTGCAGCTACAATATAATCACGCCGGTTGTTTAACCGTAACGTTTCGCCGCTCAGGCGTAGAAATAGAACCAATGCCAGGCAGGCAAAAACTGATCGTCCCAGCGTGATGTCGGTCGCGCTTAAAGGAATGATTTGGGAAAACAATGCCGTCCCGCCAAGCAGGACAACTGTAAGATGAAGCGTTATCAGGCTTCTTTTGACAGGATTCATCCAGTCAGTCGTCTATGGCCTGAGTGATGGTTGCCATCGGACGACCCAACCGCGTGACTTGGCCAGGAGCAAGATCAGTAAAGTTAACTTTGTCTGGTTCAAAACAAACAATTACCGTAGAACCTAATTTAAATCGGCCCATCTCATCGCCTTTTGCCAGCTTAACGCTGGACTCAGCGTCCTGCTCATACTGCCAATGCTGTACGTTTTTACCCGATGGCGGCGTAATGGTGCCGGCCCATACTGTTTCTATACTGGCAACAATGGTGGCGCCTACCAGCACTACCGCCATTTTCCCCACCGGTGTATCGAAAATAGTGACCACCCGTTCGTTGCGAGCGAATAAATTAGGCACGTTGGCGGCAGTCAGGGGGTTTACGGAAAATAGATCACCAGGAACGTATACCATGTCCGTTAAGGTGCCTTCATAAGGCATGTGAATCCGATGATAATCGCGCGGAGCAAGATAGATGGTTGCGAACTTGCCATTTTTAAACGGCTTTGCCAACTCTGGCTTGCCCCCTAACAAGGTGGTGAGGCTGTAGTCATGACCTTTGGCCTGAAAAATACTATCTTGATGTATGGTGCCAAACTGACTTACCGCACCGTCCACCGCCTGCACAATAGTGTCGGGTTCCGGCGCAATGGGGCGTACTTCTGGTTTATAGGCGCGGGTGAAAAAGTCGTTGAACGTTTTGTAATGTTCAGGATTAGGATAGATAGCTTCGCTCATATCTACTTTGTAAAACTTAATAAAAAGTTTTATTAAAAAAGTAGTCAGGCCACCAGCCTCTGCCGCGGCAAGTTTACCGACCAGGCGAGACATAAGATGCTTAGGCGAAATATATTGAAGGTTTACTTTAAACCAATCCAGCACAAAAATTCTCCATTAAAGTAACACGGGGATTGTACCCTATCTTTTACCGGCGGCTACCATTTAAACGTTATGGCTCATCAGCCTTTGGCATAAGTACGGGCGTTAATAAGGGTTAGTATAGCTTGGGCGCTGTTCTTCAAGTGTCGCCAGAATTTTATGATAGCTGGCATAGCGGGCAGCGCTTATTTCGCCTCGCTCTACAGCTTCGCGTAATAAGCATCCCGGGTCGTTAAGGTGCTTACAATCGCGAAACTTACAGCCGCCCAGGTAGTCTCTGAATTCAATAAAACCCGAAGTGACACGTTCTACAGGAATGTGCCACAAATTAAACTCCCTGATACCTGGCGAATCAATTAAGTCTCCGCCTGCTGGCAGGTGCAGTAGTTTCGCTGCCGTCGTAGTATGCTGGCCGAGCCCGGAATTATCAGATACATCACCTACCAGCTCATCCGCATTTGGTAATATTTGATTAATAAGACTAGATTTACCGACCCCGGACTGTCCAACAAAAATACTGATTTTATCTTTTAAGCAGGCATTTAAACTAGCTAGACCTTCCGAATTTTTACAGCTTGTAAAAAGCACCTCGTAACCGAGTGATGTGTAAGTAGCGAGCTGGGCAATGGCATCTTCTCTTTCCTCTGCCGATAACAACTCAACCTTATTCAGTACGATAATGGGCTGAATGCCAATGTCTTCGCAAGCAACCAGATAGCGATCAATAATGTTCAACGATAGGCTGGGGACAACGGCGCTGACAATGATAATTTGGTCGATATTAGAGGCAATGGGTTTTACGCCGTCGTAGAAGTCGGGTCGGGACAACAGGGAATGTCTGTCTTCCACTATTTCTATTACGCCACTGACGCCGGATTCACTGTCGGCACCTTTGCTGAAAAATACTTTATCGCCACAAACTACGGAATCTATGGTGCGCCGAATATGGCAGCGCGCGACTACACCGTCAGCGTCTTCTACATCAGCGTGTTTGCCAAAGCGGCCGATAACTTGACCAGAAAGAAGAGAGGCTTCATCCGCCACAGGAGAATTTGACTCCGGGCTTTCCTGCTTATCCTGTAGCCGGCGATTACGATTTGCGGCTACCTGGCGTTTCTGTCGTTGTGTGAGTTTTGGTTTTTTCGCCACGATTACTTGTTAAGTTAGCGTATACTATGGCAATGATACCGTTTGTCAGGCACCTGTGCCATGCTAATTGAAAGGAAGTATTATGAGTAACGAAAATGTTGGCAAAAATAATCTGAATCTTGTTTGGATTGATATGGAAATGACCGGACTTGATCCTGAGACATGTAAGGTGTTGGAAATTGCTACCATTGTTACCGATGCACAACTTAATATACTTGCTGAAGGCCCTGTTATTGCTGTCCATCAACCTGACAGCCTGTTAAACGAGATGGATGAGTGGTGCACGCGCGTGCATGGTGAGAGCGGGTTAACGCAGCGCTGCAAAGAAAGTACGATTAACGAAGAAGAAGCCGCTCGCCTAACGATCGCTTTTTTAAGCGATTGGGTAGAGGCGGGAAAATCCCCTTTATGTGGAAACACCATCGGACAGGACCGGCGGTTTATGGTGAAGTACATGCCTGAGCTGGAAGCTTATTTTCATTATCGTAATGTTGATGTTAGTACTATAAAAGAACTGGTACGGCGCTGGAAACCTGAAGTGTTAGCCGGATTTTCAAAAAAAGGAATACATTTGGCACTAGATGACATACGCGAATCAATAGAAGAAATGAAGTTTTATCGGGAACAAGTGTTCACGATTTAGGCTCTTAAGCATAAAAATTAAAAAAATTTGATTTAGGTGTTGCGTTGGGCAAGATTTTTTGTAAAATGCGCACCACTTCAAACGAAGTGCCAAAAAACACGAAATTATGCGGGAATAGCTCAGCTGGTAGTGTACATACCTCGCCATGAAAGGGTCGCCACGAAGTGGTTGCCAAGATCCTTGGCTGGTATGACAACAGATGTCCTACAACGCAACAGAAATTATGCGGGAATAGCTCAGTGGTAGAGCACAACCTTGCCAAGGTTGGGGTCGCGAGTTCGAATCTCGTTTCCCGCTCCAATTTCAAACCTTCATTATTAAATATCCTCCGTCTCTCTGACAGCTCCCCAAAGGGTCGCGACCGGATGCCGGCCAGCGAGTGTCGCCCAGTTACAAATCTCGTTTCCCGCTCCAATTTTGAAAACCGCGTTTTTAAATTTTCTCCGCTTCTCGAATCTCTCTGCAGTCCCGCAAGCCTTAACGAAGAATTCGCAATGTACTAATTCACACCGATGCGGATTAGCAAAGGTCAACACTCGCTGGGGGCCAAACTCTAATTATAGCCTCAGTAACATTCGGTGACGAAAGTTACGGACTCATTGCTATTTGCCACTAACAATCCCCACTAACGTAAATCCATCATGCAAAAATTTACCTTTGCTTGAAAAGAGGTCGCAGTAGCCGTATTCTCGCTGGTCTAACCAGATATTCGCGCGGAAAGCTTAATGAGACCGAAGAACCCGCTACGGCAATTTGTTGTAACAGTCAATCGTTATCCCCGTTGGCTATGTCGTCGACTGCTTACGTGGATGTTCCGTGTTAAAGTTAAACTTACAGGCACAGTTGGTTTGGAGATACTGCAGACTGATCTGAAAGCTGTTACCTTCCGGCAAAAAATTATCGTAAAGTACAAAATCATATCGGCAGCGTGCATGCTGCGGGTATGGCATTACTGGCAGAGTCGGCAACAGGGTTTGTGGTGGGAGTTAACCTGCCTGCCGACAAATTGCCGTTAATAAAATCGATGAACTTTCGCTATATCAAACGGGCCCGGGGGGATATGCAGGCCGTGGCCTTTTTGACTGAAGCGCAAATTAAAAAAATGGAAGAGGAAGAAAAAGGGGAAGTGACAGTGGCGGTGAAGGTAACCGATGCACACGGAGTTGAGCCGGTTATATGCGAAATGCTATGGGCCTGGATCCCTAAAAAGTCATAGTAATATGAATTTATTTTGAAGGCTGTCGCAGAACCACATTTTTGTTTGACAGTAGCACCATTCCCATCTAATAGGTTGAGTAGCGATTTTCTGGCGCGCGCCAATTTTGTAAACTGATGTCTGCATTGCGAAGGGGCGTGCAGTCACAATGAAATATACGGAGTCAGGCCATGACACAGCTTACTCGGGCATCACTTGTCCAACGTCCATTTATCGATCGAAAACATTACCCATACGGTTTTGCCCGTTCAGGCGACTTTTCTATAGGTGAGAGCAAATTACTTACCCAGTGGGGCAGCTTGATCTCTGCGCTAATTGACGGTGAACTCCAACCTGAAAATAGTGAAGAACAGGGATACATTGATGCGGCGCTAGGACGTCACGCTCCGCAAACACCTACTGAGAAAGCATGGGTAAAATATCAGCAACGTATTAATCGACCCAAAGCAGCCAGTATATATGGTTCAAAGAAAGCTGCGGCGATGGCCGATGATGATGACAGAGGTGATGATCACGACACCGACTTAGATATAGATGACGATTAACGTTAATAGAATGTAAAATAATTTCGTTTTTAGGCGTAATTATCGCCTGGTGAGGTATATTCATCCTAATTATCTTAAATATTGGGATATATATCTCACTTTCGGTAAATTTGGTGTTTTATCTTCCTAATTCCTTCGTTATAGTCCGGCTAAGTCAAAAACAATGACAACCCCAACCATACAGGAGATAGCACTGTGAAAATGATGTCGGGCGCCGCCATGGTAGTGGAAGCGTTAAAAGATGTAGGAGTTACACATGTTTTCGGTTACCCGGGTGGTGCCGTTCTTGACATTTATGATGCGCTATTTGCGCAGGATGATGTCAAACATGTGCTCGTGCGTCACGAACAAGCGGCTGCTCATATGGCCGACGGTTATGCGAGATCGACTGGCAAAACCGGCACAGTGCTCGTTACTTCAGGTCCTGGTGCAACAAATACCATAACCGGTATCGCCACTGCTTACATGGATTCCATTCCCATGGTGGTGCTGTCCGGCCAGGTGCCGTCCATGCATATCGGTGAAGACGCGTTCCAGGAAACCGACATGGTGGGATGCTCACGTCCAATCGTAAAACACAGCTTTCTGGTAAAGCGTGCTGTTGATATACCAGAAGCTATTGCGAAGGCCTACTACATTGCGAATACGGGGCGTCCTGGTCCGGTGGTAGTAGACTTACCAAAAGATCTGGTTAATGTTCAGGAAGAGCACCCCTACGTATTTCCCAGTAGCGTTGCTATGCGATCTTATAACCCCACTGAACGTGGCCACATGAAGCAGATCAAAAAAGCAGTAGCTTCTTTGCTAAAGGCCGAAAGGCCGGTGCTATATGTGGGTGGCGGGGCAGTGACCTCTGAAGCCTCTGCGCGGGTCATTGAGCTTGCGGAAAAACTGCATGCGCCGGTGACGTGCACATTAATGGGGCTGGGGGCGTTTCCGGGTACGCATGATCAGTTTGTGGGTATGCTGGGCATGCACGGCACGTTAGAAGCGAACAAGACCATGCATAACTCTGACTGTATTCTTGCTCTGGGAGCTCGCTTTGATGATCGCGTGACCAACAATGTGGCGAAATTTTGTCCTCACGCAGATATTATTCATGTTGATATCGATCCCGCTTCCATTTCAAAAACCATTAACGCGCATATTCCGGTAGTGGGTTCTGTTAATACGGTACTGGAACAAATTCTTCAGCAACTTGAAGGCACATCCTTTGCCGGGCAGCAAGACAAGCTGAGTGACTGGTGGCAACAAATCGGTCAGTGGCGTAGCCGCAATTGTTTAAAATACGATCAGGGCGATACCGTTATTAAGCCGCAACGGGTAATAGAGTCGCTTTACAGGCACACGAACGGAGAAGCTTACGTCAGTTCAGATGTGGGGCAGCACCAGATGTTCGCTGCGCTATATTATCCTTATGCCAAACCACGACAGTGGATAAATTCTGGAGGCCTTGGCACCATGGGCTTTGGTCTTCCTGCTGCGATGGGCGTGCAATTTGCCCATCCTGAGGCTGTGTCTGTAGTGGTGACGGGTGACGGCAGTATTCAAATGAATATTCAGGAGCTTTCTACCTGCCTGCAATATAACCTGCCGGTTAAGATTATCTCGCTGAACAACCGCGCGTTGGGCATGGTTCGACAGTGGCAAGATATGATTTATAAAGGCCGCCATTCCCATTCCTATATGGATTCTATGCCAGACTTCGTGAAGCTTGCAGAAGCCTATGGTCACATTGGTATCAAAGTGGATCGGTTAGATGAACTGGATGCCGCGATGGAGAAGTGCTTCAGCTACAAAGATCGTCTGGTGTTTATGGATATTTCGGTGGATCAAAACGAACACGTATATCCAATGCAGATTAAATTTGGAGCCATGGATGACATGCGCTTGAGCAAAACGGAGCGAACCTGATGAAGAGAATTATTTCGGTATTAATGGAAAATGCACCAGGCGCCTTGTCCCGAATTGTAGGTGGTTTTTCACAGCGGGGTTATAACGTGGATTCGCTCTGTGTTGCGGCCACTGACGATCCTAGCTTGTCACGGTTGACCATCACTACTCACGGCGACGATAAAGTTATTGAACAAATTACCAAGCAGGTAAACAAGCTTATTGATGTATTGAAGGTCGTCGATTTAACCGAAGGCGCGCACATTGAGCGGGAACTGATGCTAATTAAAGTCGCGACACGTACCGAGGCCGTTCGTGCTGAAGTAAAACGTAACAGTGATATATTTCGCGGCAGTATTGTTGACGTGAACGCCAATAACTATACGATTGAAGTTACCGGGACCAGTGACAAGCTGGATGCTTTTGCCGTTACCATGAGCCAATGTGCTGAAATCATCGAATCGTCGCGAACCGGAGTATGTGGTTTAGCGCGGGGAGACAGAGCGCTCCGACCCTGAAATTATACATCCAAAGTGATATCGGTTACTTAGGTATGATTCAATCTTAAGCCGGTGCTCTACCGGCTTCTTTCGTTTCGTGTCGCAGGGAGTCCTGTTTCAGGAATCTTTTCCGTAATAAATTTCCATTCGCAGCGCCACACCATAAGAAGGTTCAAAATCTTCTTCTCTTAACCATAGTACAAAGGGTTCCACTTCAAAATACAGCCACTCTCGAAGCGGATTGGTCCGCCAACGCATGCTGGTGTAAACCTCGCCAAGTTGATAATTCGGGCGGCTGGCGCCTTCAGTAAATACTGTGTAGATAGCAGCGGAATGGTCACTTATTGGCTTTAAATATTGTATTTCGTGACGCCACAACCAGTCCTCTGAAGCGTCTCTATAGTAAAAGCGGTTATTAACGCGAAAAACATCATCGTTAGGACTGATATATTGTATTGAGGCGCCAAACTCACTGCCAAAGTGGTCTCGCGTATACAAATAGGCTTCGGCATCGTAAAAAAGGGCTAATGAACTGCCGAGCGGTTCCATGTCTTCAAATCGACTTTTTACGTATACCTGGCCCCTGCGCCCAGTGCCGATGCGGTGAGAAAGCCGAGAGTCTTCGCTGCGTTTAAAGCGCAACGCGAGGGTGGTATTGTCACGGCGACTTTGAATAGGTGTGCGAGCGGCCTTAATCGTATCCTGATCATCGAAATCCTCATCGTCGCTTAAGAGCAGATCTACCCGATTTTGCAGGGAAGGTAGCTTGACTCTGATGCGGAAGCGCAGATCCATTTCAGCCAGATCGCGGCTGCGGGGTTCCCATCCTAAACGTATACGTCCTTCAGCACGGGCATTTTTATACTCTTCGCTGCCTTCCATCGCAAAAAAGCTGTCTAGTTGTTTGACTGTATAGTCCATGGACTCGGTAAGATTTCCTTGCCATTTATCTATCCACTCGCCTGATTGTGGAGAACGATCGCGATTTGTTGAGTTTGTCTCAGATGTCGAACGTTCCACCGCACTTAGTGTAAGCGGCGCTACCGGCGCAGGTTGGTTTCTGGCAAATGCAGAACAAAACAACAAAAAGAGACAGGACATACTGTATGATCAACTACTTATCCGTGTATAACTCTAGCATGATGTTATACGCTCAGCAGGTCAAATAGATCCTGCTTTAAGAGGAAATGTGACTTGATCGAAATAAACTCAGGCATCTTGAAAATATTATCGTGAAAGCTGATGCTGGCAATGGCATACTGTGGTTCTTGACGTTTCGGAGGTTTTTATGGGCGGGATAAGTATATGGCAGTTACTCATCGTATTGGTGATTGTCATCCTATTGTTTGGTACCAAACGTTTGAAAAGCATTGGTTCCGATTTGGGCGGTGCGGTGAAAGGGTTTAAGAAAGCGGTCACTGATGAAGAGTCTGACGCTGATTTTGCTGATAACAAGCGGATGGAAAAGAAGTCTGCTGACGAGTCAGTGACAACTGAAACCAAGAGTGACATAAAAGATAAACCCTGATGTTTGACATTGGCTTTTGGGAATTATTAGTGGTGGGTGTGGTCGCTTTACTGGTGCTCGGGCCAGAGCGATTGCCAGGTGCTATCCGCACCACAATGAAAACCGTCCGTAGTGTGAAAAGTACTGCTTCCGGTTTTAAACAGGAAGTAGAACATCAGCTACGAGTTCATGAGTTGCACGAAAATCTCAAAAAAGCTGAACAGCAGGGTTTGGAAGATATTTCACCAGAACTGCAGAAGAGCGTTGATGAATTAAAAAATGCTGCGGAATCGGTTCAGGAACCTTATAAAAAGAAATAAATGTCAGACACCAATACTCTCATAGCGCATTTAATTGAGCTGCGCAATCGACTACTATGCGCTCTTGCCAGTGTTTTGCTGGTCTTTGTGTGCCTGGTGTATTTTGCTGATGATTTATATCATCTGGTAGCCAAACCTTTAATGGACGTGCTGCCAGAAAATTCATCAATGATTGCTACAGATGTAGCGTCCACATGGTTCGCGCCGATAAAATTAACGCTGGTGCTTTCGTTTTTTATTGCTATTCCCTACGTGCTCTATCAGGTGTGGGCATTCATCGCTCCCGGCCTTTATAAGAACGAGAAAAAGCTCGTCGCGCCACTGTTATTTTCCAGTACGCTATTATTTTACGCAGGCATGGCCTTCGCGTATTTTGTTGTCTTTCCTCTGGCATTTGCATTTTTTACGGCTGCTGCCCCAGCTGGCGTTACAGTCAGCACGGATATCAGCAGTTATTTAGATTTCGTGCTGAAATTATTCTTTGCCTTCGGCGTTTCCTTCGAAATTCCTATCGCCATAATATTGATGTGCTGGACTGGCATGACAGACGCGAATAGCCTGCGGGCTAAACGTCCTTACGTCATTGTGGGAGCATTTGTGATTGGTATGTTGTTAACTCCTCCTGACATCATTTCACAAACTTTGCTGGCTGTGCCGGTTTGGCTGCTATTTGAAGTGGGAGTCATTATCGGTGGTATTTACGAAACACGTAAAAAAGATGATGAATGTGATGATTCTGACTCCGCTGTAAATCGTGATCATTAGAAAGTGTTGACCTTTGCTGTTCGAATTTTGTTCAAAATAAACCTGTTTTGATTGCTGCGCGAGCTATAAAGCCCCTTCTTGGTGAAAAAGCCTCCTAAGTAAATAGTGAGCAACAAAGAGCAAGACAGGTTTATCAAGAACCCTGCGGGCAGCGATTGCAGGTAGATAAAATATTCTATAATAACGCAAACTCTACAAATTAAGGATAACCATGAAGAATACGACCATACGGGCAATATGTGGCTTGGTGTTTTTTATTTTTTCCGCTTTTGTTAACGCAGAAACGCTCAGTGAAGCATTAGCCTCATGTCAATCAAACGATGATAGTCTGCAGCGGCTGGTATGTTATGACAAGCTCGCTAAGAACGTAAAACGTTACGAAAAGTCAAATCATGCTGTGGTTAAAACATCTTCTGCTTCTGCTAGTCAAAAAGAAACGTCTTCAGCGGCTGTCGCGAAATCCAACCCGCCGCAACAGCAAGCTTCACAGCCGGTTGAGTCGGCGTCTTCCACGGTATCAACTTTTGGACTGGAGCAGCGTCAGGAAGAAGAAGCTGACCGCATTGATGCGAAGGTGGCGGAAGTGTCAGAAGGTGTGCGGGGCGAAATGATCATAACCCTCGACAGCGGAATGGTTTGGCGCCAGGTCAGCCCTGAAGCAGGCATCAGGCTTGAGACGGGGCAAGAAATTTATATTGAAAAAGGAATGTTTGGTTCGTTTTATCTCAGTTATGAGGATATTAACCGCCGTATTAAGGTTAAGCGAATCAAGTAATGAGATGGTTTGATGCTGGCGTTAATCTGCTTGATGCCCGGCTTGATCCTGACGCGGTAATACGGGCGTCAGTTGAAGCCGGTGTCGATAAGCTGTGTGTAATTACTACGCAGCCAAAGGAGTGGGCGCTTGCTGCAAAGCTCTGTCGCCAGTTTCCAGAACACTTGTGCTTTACGGTTGGCATTCACCCTCATTGCGCCAAACTTGCTACGGATCATGATTTATCTCAACTGAAACATTTCATTCGACAACCTGGGGCAGTTGCTATAGGTGAATGCGGCCTGGATTTTAATCGCAATTTTTCGCCGCCAGATGTTCAGGTAGCTGTTTTCAAAGCGCAGTTAGCTATTGCTGTTGAAATGAATATGCCCGTTTATCTGCATGAAAGAGACGCCTTTGATACGCAAATGGAATGTCTTATGCCTGTAGCTGATAAACTGGTTGGCGGTATCGCTCATTGTTTTACGTCAGACGCAGAATCAATGCATGCGTATGTGGATGTTGGTTTAGATATCGGCGTGACGGGGTGGATTTGCGATCCGCAACGGGGAGAGGCTTTGCGCGAAGCCGTATTGTCGCTGCCGCTGGAGCGCCTTGTGCTTGAAACCGACGCGCCGTACCTGTATCCGAAAACACGAAAGCCTCGCCAGCGTCATAATCAACCAGCTTGTTTACCTTTCATTGGTCAACAGATCAGTGAACTTACTGGTATTCCACCTGCCATAATAAGTCAACGCAGTTATGCTAACACCCTACGGTTGTTTCAGTTAGCTTAGTAGGAACCTCATGCCATTAAATGCGAAAGCAGTACGCAGGTATGATATATGGTTACTTACTATCACTGTTGCCGTTGTGGCGCTTTTTCTGTTACTGGCTCAGTCGCTTTCCCCACTGGTACACCAAAATGAGCGGGTGCAGAACGTTAGATACGCTGAAGATACTCGTGATAGATGGGATATAACCAGTAAGAGTCAGATTGCCGAACTGCCTTGGCAAAAGGTGGAAAATCCCGTTAACCTGGGTATGAACCAGGTTAATTACTGGTTTACTTTTACAGTATCCCCTACTCCTTCCAGTTTAGGTACCTACTTACTGGAAATTGCCTATCCGTTGCTGGACGACGTTACTGTCAGTTTTTATTCGGCGCAACAGGATGCTCCAATTGCCACTTTCACCGGCGGCGACAGTAAGACGTTTTCAGCCAGACACATTCTGCATCCATCACTGCTATTTTCCGCACCTGCCAGTAATGAACCATTAACAGTCGTGATTAAGGCAAAGACATCTGGATCTCTAAAGCTGCCTATTCGTCTCTGGGAGGAAAAGGAATTTATTGAATACACTGCACTGCACAACGTGTTGATGGGGCTATTTTTTGGTTTTCTTGTGGCGATGGGGATCAGCAATCTGTTCATATTCCTTACCACTCACAAACATACATTTCTGGTATATGCAGGCTATGTGTTCTCTCTTACATTGACCTTGGCTTCTATCAATGGTTTGGCCTATGCGCACCTATGGCCTGATCAAATTTGGTTTCAGGAGCGGGCCGTAGCCGTTTTTGCCAATGCTGGAATTATGTTTGCTGTTATATTTTCTCACGGGTTGCTGGAAGTAGGAAAGCACAGCCCGTTGATGGGACGGGTGTTAAAACTGTTCAGTTGGTTGTTTTTTGGGAACATTCTAATCTGTTTGCTGTTGCCTTACGCGTATCTGATAAAACTGTTTTTATTGTTATTAGGGGTAGTGGTACTCATCACTTTCTCTTTAGGAATCTGGTTAGCAATTAAAGGCATTGTCATTGCGCGTTATTATTCCTTCGCGTGGGCAATCTTGCTATTTAGTGGCTTTACCGTCAGTTTAGATTATCTGGGCGTGGTTATTCTGCCGGTTCCATCCAATTACTTATTGATGCTAGGGGCAGTTGTGGAAACACTGCTGCTGGCCCTGGTGCTGGCTATCAGTTATAGCCATAATCGCGAAGCTATGTTTGATGCCAAAGAATCCGCCTTGGCCCAAGAGAAAGCAGCGCTGCTGGCAAAACAAGATTTGCTTGCCGTTCAGCAAAAGTATCAGGACAAATTAGAGTATCAGGTGCAAGAGCGTACGTTGGAACTGGAAGTCGCTCTTCGGGAGCTTTCCCAAGCCAATCAAGAGCTAGAAAATCTCAACACCATTGATTCACTAACCGGGATCCGCAATCGCCGCTACTTTGATAAACGTTTAGTAGCGGAAGGGCGACGAAGCCGACGTGAACAAACACCATTGAGCGTGGCTATGATCGACGTTGATTATTTTAAAACGATAAACGATACCTACGGCCATGCCGCTGGTGACGCTTGTATCTGTCACGTAGCAAATCAATTAGTTAACATGCTACGTCGTTCTGCAGACGATGTTTGTCGGTACGGCGGAGAGGAATTTGGTATTATTTTACCCAATACCGATGTTGAAGGCGCCAAAGGGGTGCTTGAACAAATGCGCGAGCAGATTGCACGAACGCCGGTTGAGATTGATGATAAAGCCATCTATCTGGCGATTAGCGCAGGAGTGTCGACAACTGTTGTTGCGCGGGAAGACCATGAACTGGCATTATTAAAACATGCCGACGCGATGCTTTACGGCGCGAAAGACGCTGGCCGAAATCGCGTTTTTGCTGAAGAATTACCAGGATAACCTATGACTATTTCTGCTTTTCCCGCACGGCGCATGCGTCGCCTTCGTGCTCAAGACGCACTGCGTAACATGGTAGCTGAAAATCAGCTTACCGTTAATGATCTTATTTATCCCGTTTTCGTTCTGCCCGGTAAAAATAGCCGACAATCTGTGGTATCTATGCCCGGCGTGGAAAGACTTTCCATTGATTTATTGCTCAAAGAAACAGAAAAACTGGCCGAGTTGGGTATTCCCGCTTTGGCGCTATTTCCGGTGACTCCGGCGGATCAAAAAACCGAAGGTGCGGAAGAAGCATTTAATGCCAACGGAATAGCGCAACAAGCTATGCGCAGTTTAAAAGCAGAGTTTCCCCACATCATGCTGATGTCCGATGTGGCGCTTGACCCTTTTACCTCCCACGGCCAGGACGGATTGGTAAATGAAAGTGGTTATGTAGAAAACGATAAGACGGTTGAGGTGTTAGTCAAACAGGCTATTTCCCATGCTGATGCTGGCGCCGATATTATTGCGCCTTCAGATATGATGGACGGAAGAATTGGTACAATTCGTCAGGCGTTGGAAAAACAAGGCCACACAAATACCTGCATTATGGCGTATTCAGCGAAATACGCTTCTGCGTATTACGGTCCGTTTCGAGATGCAGTAGGATCGGCTGCCAATATCAAAGGTGGCAACAAAAAAACTTATCAGATGGATCCTGCCAATTCAGATGAGGCTATTCACGAAATAGCGATGGATATTCAGGAAGGCGCAGATATGGTGATGGTGAAACCGGGTATGCCATATCTGGATATCGTCAGACGTTGTAAAGATGAACTTAAAGTCCCCACCTTTGCTTATCAGGTAAGCGGTGAATATGCCATGCATCAGGCAGCATTTGCCAATGGCTGGCTAAACAAAGAAGCCGTTATACTTGAATCACTATTGGCCTTCAAACGTGCTGGAGCAGATGGCATTCTTACTTATTTTGCCCGTGAAGCGGCGCTTCTGTTAAAGCAGAGTTAAACGCTTTAATTCATCAACGGCGCAGGCGCGCTGAGCGCCTTCGGACTGAACCCGTTCGGCCCGAGAGCATTTGAGCTCCGCCACGGCTGTTATACTCATCCGTTTGAACGTGTGGTCACTCAGCGCGAGAATTTTCAACTTTTGACAAGCCAATTTCGTGAAGGTTTAGTGGGGTAAAATCGAACGCAATTGGCGCAGCTCAAAAGCTGAAAAAGCCGCACCCTCTATCTCTGAGCTGATCACAGGTCAATGTAGAGTAGTATTACTCGCAACACAGCTCCCATCCCGCCCGATGTTCCAACCAGCTTTCGTTTGCCATTTCCGCTTTAATTAACGGGTGGGCTTTTAACCATCCTTCAGGGAAGGTGAGAAGCCATTTTTCCCCTTCGACTTTTAATTCTACTTGCGGTATATGTTTGTTCTGCCTACGCAGACATAACACCACCGCAATCCGTAGCACTCGCAAAAGACCCAGTAACATCGGGCGAACTTCATCGTGATAATTATCAAACAAGCTGGTATCAATGTTCAGTCGGTGCGATAGCACCAAATCGCGAATAGCAGCACGCTGAAGTCGTGTGTAGCCAGGTAAATCTATGTGGCTAAGAATGTAGGCACCATGTTCATGATGCTTTTTGTATTCGATATGCAAACCGATTTCATGCAGCGACGCCGCAGCACCCAGTACGGCTTCAGTATCAAGATGACAGAGATTTGTCTGAGCACAAAGCTGATGACATAAGTTTAAAGCTAGCCCCCGTACCGATTCCGAATGATGCTTATCAACGTGGTAACGGCGAACGGTCTGGTTTAGCGTTTGTTGGCGGCGGTCATTTTCCTGCAGATTATCCAGCATGCCGTAAATCAGGCCTTCTCGCAGGGCACCACCAGAGATATTCATTGTTTGTATATTCAAACGCTCGAAGAGGCTGATGAGAATTGCCAGGCCGCTAGGGAAAATTGGCTGCCGACTTGGTTCCAAACCTTCAATATCAAGCTTATCGATAGCACCGCATTCAACGCATTGCCTTTCTAATTCATACAGGTAATCCAGCCTGATAGCGTCACTGATCCTTTGGGTGATGAGAATTTCAGTGATAGCCTGTGGCGTACCAGATGCACCTAAACAATTATGCCAGTCAAAACAAAGAAAAGGGTCAGCGACAGTATCCAGTAAAGCATGAGCCTGCGCTTTTGCAGCGGCAAAATTACTTTCGTTGATCACACCTTTTTTGAAGTAGCGCTCCATAAATGTAACACAGCCCATATTCAGGCTGACCAGATGAATAGGTTGCATGTCATTACCGATAATTATTTCGGTACTGGCGCCACCGATATCGATAACGAGTGTATTGCCCTGATTTGCGGAAGTATAAGCGACGCCAAGATATATTTGTCGAGCTTCTTCTTCGCCGCTGATCACATTGAGTTTATGGCCCAAAATTTCTTCAGCTCGCTGGATAAAAACGTGCGCATTGGTGGCTAACCGCAGGGTTGCAGTAGCCACGACTTTCACATTAGATCGGGGAATATCCTGAAGCCGCTCGGAAAAAGCCTGCAGGCATTGCCAGCCTCGTTCCATACTCACTCCATCTAACGCCAGATCGTTGTTTAATCCGGCGGCAAGACGAACTTTCTGCTTCAATTTTCCAATGATCTGTACATTGCCGTTTACAACATGCACCACAACCATGTGGAAGCTGTTAGATCCTAAATCCACGGCTGCGTAATATTCGCCGTGGCTTACCATGTCATATTGTAATTCCGACTGCATAGGCTAGCTTTTGTTATGAGGACGGGAGTTACTGTTACCACTGCGCCCTTTATTGCCGCGCCGGGAAGTGTTGCGGGCATTTGGGGTACGTTTGCGCTGACGCGGACGCGGTGGCTTAATATCGTCTAACAGAACAGAGCGGTCGTAGTCAGTCACTGGAATAGTATGCTGAATATATTGTTCAATTGCAGGAAGATTGAGCGCATACTTTTCGCAAGCAAAACTTATGGCCTCTCCACTTCTTCCAGCCCTGCCAGTACGACCGATACGATGTACGTAATCTTCCGCATCATCAGGTAAATCGTAGTTAAACACATGAGTGACTTCTTCTATGTGCAATCCGCGAGCCGCAACATCGGTGGCGACTAAAAGGTCCAGCCCACCTTTGGTGAAGTCTTCTAAAATTCCCAAACGCTTTTTCTGCGGCACATCGCCACTCAGTAAACCTACCCGATGACCATCAGCCGCTAGCCAGTCACAAATTTTTTCACAAGCATGTTTGGTATTGGCAAATATGATGGCTTTTTCCGGCCACTCTTCTTCCAGCAGTGTCAGAAGTAACAACATCTTATCTTCATCAGACGGATAAAATAGCTCTTCTTTTACCCGAGTGGCGGTTTTTCTTTCCGGCTCAATTTGTACGTGCGTTGGGTTGTTCATGTGCTCATAGGCCAGCTCTTGCACACGATAGCTCAGCGTAGCCGAAAACAGCATACTCAGACGTTCTGTGGCAGGAGGCATGCGGCGGAACAAAAAGCGAATGTCTTTAATAAAGCCCAGATCGAACATTCTATCGGCTTCGTCCAACACCGCAACCTGGATATTTTCCAGCGTAAATACGCCTTGCTTATAATAATCCAGAATGCGACCGGTCGTACCAATAACTATATCTACCCCTTCTTCTAGAACTTCGCGTTGACTTTGATAACCTTCGCCCCCATAAATGAGGCCAAGTGACAAACCGGTATGTTCGCTGAGCAATTTTGCATCATTGAATATTTGTACGGCAAGTTCGCGAGTTGGTGCCATAATTATGGCACGAGGTCCGGGCTTTGCTGTTTTTGGTTGAACAGTAGTTTGACCAAGCAGGTAGTGGAAGGTCGCGACCAGAAAGGCAATAGTTTTACCAGTACCGGTCTGGGCCTGGCCAGCGATATCCAGCCCTTCCAACAGCGGGGGCAGAGATAGCGCCTGAATTGGCGTACAATGGGTGAAATTGGCTGCCGTTAACGCCTCAACTACTTTGGGGTTAATGGGCAGATCAGAAAAATATGTTTCGGTTAAATGAGTTGTTTGCATAGCTTATAGCTTATCAGTGCTTGCATTAAAAAACAGTTTCTTATAACACTACTGGTAGAGCTGAGACAAATCAGCGACAGACCAAATACGGAGAAAAGAATGAGCGACAAAATTATCCAGTTAACTGACGACAAGTTTGAAGCAGACGTTATCAATGCTGACGGTCCTGTGCTGGTCGACTTCTGGGCAGAGTGGTGTGGTCCTTGCAAAATGATCGCACCAATCTTGGAAGAAATCGCGGGCGAATTTGCAGGCAAGTTAACAGTTGGTAAGTTGAATGTCGATGAAAATAATGAAACACCGCCAAAATATGGTATTCGCGGCATTCCTACCTTGCTACTTTTTAAAGGCGGCAATGTAGCTGCGACTAAAGTAGGCGCATTATCAAAGACGCAGCTTACAGAATTTCTAAACGATAACCTGTAGCTTTTTGCGGGCATAAAAGCCGATATCTTTTTAGGGGTAATAACCTTTAGATATCGGCTTTTAATATTTTGCAGATCTAACATCTGTGAGCCCAGGCTTCACGCCTATATCTTACGTCCCGGTTTCTGTGGTAACCCCTAAACGCACAACGCTACTTGTAAAAAAGCAGAGAATCATTTTACGATATAAGATAAAATTATTCTCTTCATTGTATTTCGATGATTTAAAAGTTTTTAACATTTACAAAGTAAAAAGCTGGACGTTGAGGATTTATAGTGCTAACGTTTCTTTAGCGCTCACCCGAGCAGCGTTCTGCTTGTCCAAATCCGGGCATTACTTAACCCTATTCTAAGAATTGTCGTGACCAATAGTCCTGAAAGCGAAGCCCAATCACAAAGACCCACCAGTATGAATTTAACTGAATTGAAGAATAAGCCAATTAGCGAATTGGTAGCCCTGGCCGAAGAAATGGGCCTGGAAAATATGGCGAGAGCCAGAAAACAAGACATCATCTTTTCTATCCTGAAAACTCACGCCAAAAGTGGTGAGGACATTTTCGGTGACGGTGTACTGGAGATTCTCCAGGATGGATTCGGATTCCTGCGTTCAGCAGATTCTTCCTACTTAGCTGGTCCGGATGATATTTATGTGTCTCCGAGCCAAATTCGCCGGTTCAATTTACGTACTGGTGATACAATTTCTGGAAAGATCCGCCCCCCGAAAGACAGTGAGCGCTATTTTGCGCTGCTGAAAATTCGCGAAGTGAATTTTGATAAACCAGAAAATTCCCGCAATAAAATTCTTTTTGAAAACCTCACTCCCCTTCACGCGGCTTCTCGTCTGCGTATGGAGCGCGGCAACGGTTCGACGGAAGATATTACTGCGCGGGTACTTGACTTGGCATCGCCAATCGGACGCGGCCAACGCGGTCTGATTGTGGCACCGCCAAAAGCAGGTAAAACGCTATTACTGCAGAATATTGCTCAGTCTATCGCGGCTAACCATCCTGAGTGTGAACTGATGGTGTTGCTGATTGACGAACGTCCGGAAGAGGTGACAGAAATGCACCGTCTGGTGCAGGGCGAGGTTGTTGCGTCTACCTTTGATGAACCTGCCAGCCGCCACGTTCAGGTTGCTGAAATGGTAATAGAAAAGGCCAAGCGTCTCGTTGAGCACAAGAAAGATGTGGTAATTCTTCTGGATTCCATTACTCGACTGGCCCGAGCCTATAACACAGTTATTCCTTCCTCGGGTAAAGTGCTTACCGGTGGTGTAGATGCAAACGCATTGCATAAACCAAAACGTTTCTTTGGTGCTGCACGTAATGTGGAAGAGGGCGGTAGCTTAACCATTATTGCTACTGCACTTATCGATACCGGCTCTAAAATGGATGAGGTTATCTACGAAGAGTTTAAAGGTACCGGTAATATGGAATTACATCTTAATCGCAAAATTGCGGAAAAACGGGTATTTCCTGCCATTGATTTTAATCGCTCAGGTACACGTCGTGAAGAGTTACTGACAAATCAGGATGAGCTACAGAAAATGTGGATCTTGCGCAAAATTGTGCATGAAATGTCGGAAATCGATGCTATGGAGTTTTTAATCAATAAGCTTTCCATGACCAAGACCAATGATGAGTTCTTCGACTCGATGAAACGCCAGAAGGGTTAATCTGCGTGTATTTTTTAAAAAAAGGTGCTGAGAATGCACCTTTTTTTTGTTTCTAATTCAAGGTAAAAATGCTGCGTAGCTGTTCTCAGCGTCTCTCTTTTCTCCCTTCTTTAATTCAAATTCCCAATTATTCTTATCGCTTTACTATACTCATCCGCAAAGGGTAGAAAATCTGTGCGTTTTATGTTCAAGTATTATGCTGAAACCGTAAGTTTCTGCAACCAAATTGCAGAACTGCAATTATCGTAAATCAAAAGGAGTGCAACAACCACCTTTGCCCTGTGAGGCATCAGCAGAAGATGTTGCACACAAATGACTAAAGCAAAAGTGATCTTGTCATGACCCAAACCCTGGAAACAGCCACAGAGTCTAATCTTTACAGCAAAACAAAAGAGAATAAAAAGCAGACGAAAGTTAAGCGTTGGCTTGAGGGCCGTTTTGCTCCTGTAGGCATAGAAATTAATGGCGACAAGCCGTGGGACCCTCAGATTCACGATTCCCGGTTTTATGATCGGCTCTTTCGAGAAGGTAGTGTGGGGGCAGGTGAAAGCTATATGGACGGCTGGTGGGATTGTGTTGAGCTGGACGAACTCTTTAATCGCCTTCTTAGTGCCAAGCTGGATGTGGCTCTTAAGACGAAGTGGGCTTTTATTAAGCATATACTGGTAGCGCGAATCCTCAATCTGCAAAACCAGAAACGCGCGTGGCAGGTTGGCGAAGCCCACTACGACGCCGGAAATGATTTGTATCAGCTAATGCTGGACGACACCATGGCTTACTCTTGTGGTTATTGGCAAGAAGCAGACAACTTACATCAGGCACAAATTGCCAAGCTGGATTTAGTTTGTCGCAAAGCACAACTGCAGAAGGGGGAACGTGTACTGGATATTGGCTGCGGCTGGGGCAGCTTTTCCCAGTACGCTGCGCAACATTATTCGGTGGACGTTACCGGTATAACGATCTCCAAAGAACAACAGCAATTAGCGCAGGAGCGCTGTAAAGGTTTACCGGTAGACATTCAACTTAAAGATTACCGCAGCTTAAAGGGTAAATTCGATAAACTTATATCCATTGGAATGTTTGAGCATGTAGGGCCAAAAAATTACTCGGCGTACATGAAAAGCGCGCATAATTTAATGAAAGATGAAGGTATTTTCGTCTTACATACCATCGGTTCTGCGGTCTCTCAGCAAGGCACTGATCCGTGGATTCATAAGTATATTTTTCCTAATGGCGCCATTCCCTCCCTTACGCAGATAAGTCAATCCTGCGAACCCTATTTTGTTATTGAAGATGTGCATAATTTCGGACCCGATTACGACCGTACACTCATGAACTGGCAGCACAACTTTGAGCAATCCTGGGCACAGATAAAGCACTTGTACAGTGAGCGGTTTTACCGCATGTGGAATTATTACCTGAAAACGTGCGCTGGTGCTTTTCGATGTCGGAATCTTCAGTTGTTTCAACTGGTATTGCGCAAACGCCACAGCCAGTTACCGCGCTATAGTAGCCCGCGGTAATGTTCAGGCAAAGTCAGGTCATTGTACAAATTCTCTATCTCTGAACAGAGCACATCATTGCGGATTAGTCTTAGGTAAGCCAAGTAAGCTCTGCTGTCTTAATGGCTGTGGTGCTTTTCATCCCGCCGCAATTGGTTTACTTTTAGGTTTTCACTATTATGGATAATTTCTTATGTATCGTCGTTTATTGTCGTTAGCATTATTCGGGGCAGCATCGTCGCTTTATGCTCAAAGTACTGTTGAGCAACAGGTAGAAAACATTCAGCCCCAGGTAATTGAATGGCGACATCACTTTCACGAGTTTCCGGAATTATCCAACCGCGAGTTTGAAACCGCCAAATACATTTCTAAATACCTTAAGTCGCTTGGCTTAGCCGTTACAACAGGCGTCGCAAAAACCGGCGTTGTGGCGGTGCTCGACAGTGGCAAGCCGGGCCCTGTTGTGGCGCTTAGAGCAGATATGGATGGCCTGCCCGTGCCAGAAGAAGTGGACTTGCCGTGGAAGTCGACACAAACCGCAGAATACAATGGCAAGACGGTGCCCGTAATGCATGCCTGCGGGCACGACACTCATATGGCAATGCTAATGGGCGCAGCCAAAATTCTTACTGATATGAAAGGCGACCTGCGCGGAAAAGTTAAATTTATCTTTCAGCCTGCTGAAGAGGGAGCTCCTCCCGGCGAAAAAGGTGGTGCTGAAGTCATGGTCCAGCAAGGCGTATTAAAAAATCCAGATGTAGATGTCATCTTCGGCTTACACATTAATGCAAATACGGACATCGGCAAAGTGCGCTATAACCCGGGCGGTAGCATGGCGGCCGTCGATCCATTTAAAATAGTTATTCAGGGTAAGCAGGCTCATGGCGCTTATCCGTGGAAAAGCGTTGATCCCATTGTAACTGCAGCACAAATGGTGATGGCATTACAAACAATTGTTAGTCGCGAAGTTAAAGTCATTGATGATGCGGCCGTTGTTTCTATTGGCTCAATTCATGGTGGAAATCATTCTAACATTATTCCTAATGAAGTAGAGCTGGTAGGCACCATTCGTACCTTAAATAAAGATGCCCGTGAATTAATGTACGAAGCCATGCCTCGTAAAGTCAAAGGGATAGCAGACAGTATGGGGGCTGAAGCGGAACTTACGCTTCCGTTAGATTACAGTTACCCTATTACCTATAACGATCCTGAGCTAACCGCCACTATGTTACCTACGTTGGAGCGTACTGCCGGTAAAGATAATACATTGCTATCTAAGCCGGTTACCGGCGCGGAAGATTTTTCCTTCTATCAGGAGCAGGTCCCGGGCCTGTTTTTATGGGTAGGAGGTAAACCTTTGGATGTGAGCGAAAAGGACTCACCGGCACATCATACGCCTGAATTTTATGTTGACGATAAAGGTATGCAACTGGGGGTATCCCTTCTCACTAACCTCACGCTGGACTATATGAAGCAGAACCAAGGAGCCGATTAATTAGCTCCTAGGCAGCGCAAAAAAATCTGCGCTGCCTAAATCGTTTAAAGCACGGTGTTATCGAGAAACTTTTGGTAAAGTAGCGCGACCATCATTCTTATTGCCCACCAGGTAGAGCACCATGTAGCCTAGTAAAGCAGATACCGCTGACCCGGCCAAAATACCTACCCTTTCATCAAAAATTCGGTTTACACCAGTTTGTTCAAACGCGAGAGCGCCAATAAAGAGGCTCATGGTAAATCCTACGCCGCAGAGCAACGCACATCCATAGATATGTTTTAGGTTTAATTCGTCAGGCAATTGAGCCAGTTTTAGCTTAATTACCAAGTAACAAAAGCCAAAAACGCCAACCTGTTTTCCAACTACCAACCCCAGAAATATACCGACTGTCACGGGATGAATTAGGCCTTCTAAGTTGATATCCGCAAAACTAATGCCCGCGTTAGCAAAAGCAAAAATAGGTAAAATAGCAAAACTAACGGAGGGGTTTAAACTGTGCTCTAATCGAACCACCGGCGAATAATCCGGTGACTTAGAATCTCGCATAGGAATAAAGGCTGCGAGCACCACGCCCGCTAAGGTGGCGTGTACACCAGATTTTAACATCGCCACCCACAGGATGATTCCTACAAGCACATAAGAAGGTATATCGACAACATTTTTTCTGTTCATCCACCAGAGAACCAATAAACAGCCCGCTGCTATCGCTAACGCTATCTCGGTGATATTACTGGTATAAAAAAGAGCAATAATTACGATGGCACCGATATCATCAATGATGGCCAGGGTTACCAGAAAAAACTTCAGGCTGGTGGGTACCCGGCTGCCGAGTAACGCAAGAATGCCCAGCGCAAAAGCAATATCTGTAGCTGCAGGTATTGCCCAACCTGAGATAGCGACAGGGTCGTGCCAGTTGATAGCAACGTAAATGGCGGCGGGCAATAACATACCACCAAATGCTCCTGCAGCGGGTAATACTATATCTTTGGGATTGGAAAGCTCTCCTTCACACACTTCCCGCTTAAGTTCAAGGCCCACAAGGAAGAAAAATATCGCCATTAAGCCGTCGTTAATCCACAGTAGCAAAGGCTTATCGATACTCCAGGTGCCTGCGGAGATAGCCACAGGAATCTCGATGAGTTGCGCGTAGTAAAAATAAAGTGGTGAGTTGGCCACAATCAGCGCCAGTGCGGTGGTAAACATCAGCAAAATTCCCGCAGAAGATTCTCGCTTTAGAAAGTCCGATACCACATTGTTCATTACCACATTACTCCATTATTCAGGTAGATTAGGTGTCTTGCAGCTTAGAGGAAGTGGTAGAACGCTTTTCCGCTCAGCTGAAGGTGTATATTAACAGTAACGTTCTGGCATATGGGCGTCAAAGGGAAACCAGCAAATACGCGCTTTCTTTTGAAACTTAGGCTACACGCTGACACTTATCGCGACTGAATGAAAGCGTTTCTGAACGGGAAATGCTGCTGGCCGCACTGAGCTCTATAAAATCATTCATAACTTATAGGTGGGTTTTGATGATGCGGGATCACTTCCTTTTGGTGCCTGACATCGGGAACTATGGGCATTCGCAATATTTTACGCTACAATCGCCGGCTTTTCCGGGCTTGTGGGCGTATTGATTTACCGGCTTATAGCTGGTTAAGCTAGGGTTCCGCAACGCACCGCTTCAAACCGTCGAGGAAACTGTTGATGGCTAAAGTTGCTATTGTCATGGGCTCTACATCAGACTGGCCCACCATGCAGCAAGCTGCACTGATGTTAAAAGAATGTGGCGTGGAATTTGAAGCCAAGGTGGTTTCTGCGCACCGTACGCCTAATCTGTTAGTTGAGTTTGCTGAAAGCGCGGAAGCAGAAGGGTACAGCGTTATCATAGCTGGGGCGGGTGGCGCAGCCCATCTGCCGGGCATGATAGCCGCACATACCCATTTGCCGGTTTTTGGTTGTCCGGTTAAATCTAAAACCCTCAATGGCCTGGACTCGCTGCTCTCTATCGTACAAATGCCCAAAGGTGTGGCGGTTGGAACTTTGGCTATTGGTGAAGCAGGTGCAGCTAACGCCGGACTTCTGGCCGCACAGGTTGTTGCCCTACATGATGAAAAGGTGCGGGAAGCAGTTCAGGCGTTTCGTAAAAAGCAAACCGAAACGGTATTAGCAAACGGTAGTTTGGAGCTTGACGAATGAGGGTGCTGGTTTACGGTTCAGGACAATTGGCGCAGATGATGTATCTGGCGGGGTGCCCGCTGGGTATTGATGTCCAGGCCGTCGATGTCAACAGCGACACTATTGTCCATCCCGTCAATAAAACGCTACTGGAAAGCAATCTGGAACTGGCTATTGAATCTGCGGATGCACTTACCGTTGAATTTGAACATGTACCGGAAAGGTTACTTGAGCAGGCGGCAAAAACCAGTAAATTAATGCCTTCTATTGAGGCCATTTTGGTGGGAGCGGATCGGGTTCGCGAGAAGCGCCTGCTGGACCGCTTGTCTGTGCCGAACTGCCTATATCAAATTGTTTCCGATATCGAACAACTTGATGAATGTGTAGCGAAGCTTGGTGATAAATTAATTATTAAAGCCAGCCGAGATGGCTACGATGGTTATGGGCAGTGGCGGATGACAGATATTGCTCAGCTAGACGAGCTTAAAAAAGCGTTAAGCGCGCTGGATCTGAACGCAGTTCCGCTGGTCGTTGAAAAAATGCTGCAATTTGATCGTGAGCTTTCGCTAATTGGAGTCAGAGGGAAAAAGGGGGAAATAAAAATTTACCCTCTTACAGAAAACCTACATCACCAAGGCCAGCTTCACGTTTCAGTTGCGCCGGCACTGGATATCTCACCCGCACTGCAAAGTGAGGCTGAAAACATTTTTACCACTCTGGCAGAAGGCATGGAGTATATCGGTGTGCTGGCAGTGGAAATGTTTCAGTGCGGCAATACCTTACTGGTTAACGAACTGGCGCCGCGGGTTCACAATTCCGGGCACTGGACATTAAGCGGTAGCGATACCAGTCAGTTCGAAAATCATTTGCGAGCGGTGGCGGGATTGCCATTAGGCGACACAGTGGCAAAGCAACCCAGCGCGATGGTCAACATCATCGGTTGTTGCAGCTTCTCCCGCGATTTGCTGAGTATACCGGGCTGTCATTTGCACTGGTACGGTAAATCCGTACGTGATAAACGTAAAATGGGCCACATCAACGTAACTGCCGACAGCTATATATCCTTGGGTGAAAAACTTGAACAGCTTGCACAGTATTTGCCGCTTGAATATTTTCCCAAGCTGTTAAAAGAAGCCGCTCGGTTAAAGCAATCTTATACTACTCCATGCTGATTGAGCACATATTGAGGTGGGTTGGTATTCGTGCTTGACAACCTATTCGCTATCGCTAAAATACGCATCCGCTGTGGATGCAGCGAGTTTTAAGAGTGTGCCGACTTAGCTCAGTTGGTAGAGCAACTGACTTGTAATCAGTAGGTCGCCAGTTCGATTCCGGCAGTCGGCACCATTCTTTTCTTTCTTACCTTTCTCGATTTGCTATGCTTCCCTAGAATGTTTATAAACGATCAGGGAAATACTATGCGTTTAATTAAACCAGCTTATATCGTTTTCGCATCTTTTTGCGTTTGTCTATCTTCGTTTGCTGTCGCGGCCGCAGGAAAAATCAGTGTTTCTGATGTTTACGCACGCGCCACGTTCCCGATGGCAGAAACCGCCGCTGTGTACATGCAAATTGAAAACAGCAGCGATGCCTCTGTAACACTGCAACAGGTAACCGTTAGCGAAGAGCTAGCCGCGGATGCCCAACTTCACACTACTTTGTTGCAAGGCGACATGGCGAAAATGCGCGCGCTTCCAGAAGGTGTCGCCATTCCAGCTAAGCAACGGATGCAGTTGTCCCCCGCAGGGCACCATATAATGCTAACTGGTTTGAAAAAAGGTCTGGCTGCCGGTGACACAGTGCCGCTCGTGCTGAAGTTTTCCAACGGCCTTACTATTGATATTAAAGCAGAGGTTAGAATGCTTGATAATGAAGGCGCCCATCACCATCATCAATAGAGAAAGAAGAAAACCTGCGCTATTGTAATCCAAAGCGTGTTTGCGATAGTATCAATAAGATAGATGATAAATACGGTTGTTAATCGTTAAAACCTTATAAAGGAGTGAATCATGAGCAAGATTGATATTGGTATTTCTGAAGGTGATCGTAATGAAATTGCGGAAGGTTTAAAGAAGCTGTTAGCTGATTCCTATACCTTATATCTGCAAACCCATAATTTTCACTGGAACGTGACGGGCTCACAGTTTCGTGAACTGCATCTGATGTTTGAAGAACACTATACAGAACTGGCTGAAGCAGTGGATGACATTGCAGAACGTATTCGTACTTTAGGTGTAGCCGCTCCTGGCACCTATAAAGCATTTGTTGAATTAAGTTCAATTGAAGAAGTGGATGGCGTGCCGGAAGCTTCAGAAATGGTCCGTTTATTAACCCACGGCCATGAGCAAGTGGTAAAGACCAGTCGTCTGGTTTTAAAAACCGCCCAGCAAGCTGACGATGAATCTACTGCAGCATTAGTTTCTGACCGCATGCGTGTGCATGAGAAAACGGCGTGGATGCTTCGCGCATTACTGCCTAACTAATCGTTACGGAACAAACGAATGCGAAAAATTCAAGTTCCCTTGTGCCTGGCAATCTTGTTGCTGGGCACATCTGCGTTTGCTCCTCTAGTTAACGCTCAAGAGCTTCAGGTTAAGGAATTGGCCGAGGGTTTGTCTAATCCCTGGGGCATGGCATTTCTGCCAGACGGAAGCATTATTTTGACTGAGCGGTCAGGAAATATTCGGCGTTATTCCGCTAACAAAGGTTTAAGTGAACCTTTGGCAAATGTGCCAGAAGTCGCTGCGGCGGGCCAAGGCGGGTTGTTGGATATTACTCTTGACCCGGATTTCTCTAAGAATCAGGTAATTTATTTTTGCTACAGCCGGGCCGGTGAGGGCGGAAGTAGCAGTAGCGTAGCCAAAGCAACGCTGGGTGTTACTGAACTAAAAGATGTATCAACCATATTTGTGGCTTCGCCTTTGGTTGATAACGGTTTTCACTTTGGTTGTAGGCTGGCTTTCGACAGCGACAAAAACCTGTATGTGACGCTCGGCGACCGATATAGCTTTAAAGAAGAAGCTCAGAATACGGACAATCATCTGGGGTCTATAGTGCGCATACATCGAGACGGCAGTGTGCCCAGCGATAATCCCTTTGTTGATGGAAAAGCGCCTGAAATCTTCAGCTATGGGCATCGTAATGTACAGGGATTAACAGTGCATCCTGAAACGGGAGAGCTTTGGGCGATGGAGCATGGCCCGCAAGGCGGGGATGAAGTAAACCAGCTCGCTAAAGGCAAAAACTATGGTTGGCCTAAAATCACCTACGGCATTGATTACAATGGTGACGTGATTTCAGATAAAACAGAAATGGAAGGTATGGAACAGCCAGTGGTTTATTGGGATCCTTCTATTGCACCAAGTGGTATGGCGTTTTATCACGGCGACGTATTTAAAGACTGGCAAGGTGATCTGCTGGTAGGTTCGCTGAAATTCAACCACTTACGGCATATTGCTATGGACGGTGATAAACCCGGGGAAGAAACTGAATATCTGCGGGATCGTAAAGAACGTATCAGAGACGTAGAAGTAGGACCTGATGGTCTGATTTATCTACTCACCGATGCACCCAATGGCAAACTCTTACAAGTCTCGCCGGCTAAGGGTTAAGCGCAAGATAAGTGTGAAATTGAAACCGGCTACGCGCCGGTTTTTTGTTATTTTGCTCACCAACTGACTACAGCAAAGAACAAGTTTAATGATCCTGATTGGTGATTTTTTGAGTACCAAACAGCGTTAATGATTATTTACGGACTTTATGTTCAGAAAATTTTCTCTCGCTCTCACCTCAAAGGAGAACACTATGATAAATAAAGCAGCGATTAGCATCGCGTTCGCTCTTAGCACATTTTCCGCCGCTCACGCAGCAGATAATATGACCGTTAAAATGAATGATTTGGAGTCAGGTAAAGCGGCTGGAACAGTAGAAATAAGCAAAAGTGACTATGGTGTCGTCTTCACTCCTTCTTTGTCCGGGGTCGCAAGAGGTGGACATGGTTTTCATGTACACGAAAACGGCTCTTGCGAAAGTAAAATGAAAGATGGCAAAAAAGTTCTCGGGGGCGCTGCGGGTGGACATTATGACCCAGAGAAAACCGGTAAGCACGGTTATCCTTGGACGGAAGACAATCACAGAGGCGATTTACCGCTGTTGTACGTTGATAAAGATGGAAATGCTCAGCATCCGGTGCTTGCTCCCCGTCTGGAAATGGACGAATTAAAAGGCCTGGCGCTGATGATTCACGCGGGCGGCGATAACTATTCCGATTCGCCTGAAAAATTAGGTGGCGGTGGCGCGCGAGTTGTATGTGGCGTAATCAAATAAGGCGCTGCTCAACTCCATGCTGTTGTTAAAGAAAGCCAGGGACTTTGCCTGGCTTTCTTGCACTTTTAAGCGCTACTGCGAGTCAGGCTTTTTCTTGTAACGCTCAAACCAAGCCAGAATATTTCCTACCTTCTGAATTAAACGCGAAGGCGTGGCAGCAATGCCGTGAGAGGCACCGGGAATTCTCACCATTGCCGCGTCTACGCCCTGTAAACGTAGCGCTTGATAGAATTGTTCAGATTCGCTAATCGGGGTGCGGTAATCAGATTCGCCGGTCAGCAATAGCGTAGGTGTTTTCACATTGCCAACAAGTGAAAGAGGGGAATGCTTCCATAAATGGTCGGGAATCTCCCAAGGCATTCCCGGCATCCAGTATTGACTGAAAAACGGGTAGGCATCTGCAGTTAACGCGAAGCTCATCCAATTAATCACAGGTTTAGCAACTACGGCAGCGGCAAAGCGATCGGTTTTACCCACTGACCATGCGGTGAGTACCCCACCACCAGAGCCGCCAGTGATAAATAAATTGCTTTCATCGATGTAACCTTTTGCAATGGTAGCATCAACAACATCCATAAGATCGTTATAATCTTCTGACGGATAATTATGATGAATTAGATTACCAAAATCTTCTCCATAAGACGCACTACCCCGCGGGTTAGACCAAACCACCACGTAACCCTTGGCCGCCATTAACTGTATTTCCATGGAAAAGTGAGGGCCGTATGCAGCGTGAGGACCGCCATGGATTTCCAAAATAAGCGGATATTTTTTCTTCGCGTCAAACCCGGGAGGTAATGCTACCCAAGCGCCAATCGAGCGTTGATCAACTGAGGAAGTAACATTCAGCTCTTCAACCTTGGCGAGGTTTAAGTGACCTAAAGCATCAGAATTAAGATCAGTGAGGGTTTGTGGTTTACCGCGGCGGCCCACAATAGCCAAGTCCGCCGGGCGGGAGGTGCTATCGGTAGTATAAACAATAGTGCCTTTGGCACTTACTGCAAAGTCACCCGAGGTGTAAGGGCGGCCCAGAGATTGTCCACCAATAGCTACATCCATTTTTTCGATGTCACCGTCTAAACTTACGCGGGCCAGTTTGCTGGTGCCTTGATCCAGATAACTAAACACCAACTCTTTGCTATCGTTTGACCAGACAAACTTACCTGGCGCACGATCCAAATCACCGGTCAGGCGAGTTACCGCACCTGAACTCAAGTTCATTACCACTAAGTCGGCATTTTGATAGGAAAGCTTGCGGTCATTAAGCTGAGTGAACGCCAGATATTTTCCGTTAGGACTAAGCAGAGGCGAGGCTTCCGGGCCTGCCATGTCGGTTACCTGGGTGACTTTACCACTGTCAATGTTCACCTGGAAAATATCGTTGTCCAGCGGGTGTAATGAATAATCTTCCCGACGATCAGTTGAAAAGTAGATAGCTTTATTGTCTTTACTAAAAGCCAGACTGCCACCGTTGGGGTATCGCCCGGACGTCAGTTGTCGGGGCGTACCACCGGCAACCGGCAGAATATAGATTTGCTGAAAACCCTCGGGTAAATATCCCGCACCATCAGAACGATATTGCGTCTTTTCAATAAATTTTGCGGTTTTCGCCCACTCCGCACCATCCGGTTTGGTTGGCATATCATTAAAAAGTGAAGCCGGTTTGCCTGGAGTAAATAGTGTAAAAGCCAGTTGAGTAGAATCGCCGGACCAGGTGAGGTTGCCCGGTGAAAAAGTAAGATTGGTCAGTTTGGCCTGCTGTCCGTTATCTAAATACTGAACATACAATTGACTGCTACCTTCCTCATCGGAGATAAACGCCAACTTCGTGCCATCCGGTGAGAGCGTTGCCTGGCTGACATTCGCACCGGTGGCGATAAGTGGACGATGCTGATGGTTATCTAAATTGATCTGCCAAAGACTGGTATGGGTACGATCCTGCATAATGTCCATAGAACGACGCTCGTATATCAGCGTTTTACTGTCTGGGGTAAAAAAAGGTGAGGCGGCATATTCAAGATTAAAGGTATCCTGGTATTGCAGCGTAGTCGGTAGAGCCTCTTCAGCCTGAACTGAAACTGCAGCGACTGTACCAGACAGCGCTGTAAAAATAATTGCATTGCGATACCGTCGCAGAGTTCCCGTCATTGTCGTTCCTATTGTTAGCTGTTTATTGTTGTTTAATTATTATCATGAGAAGACGGCGATGTCGAAGGAGGATTGGCGTCGCAAGCACTTCCTTTTAATGACAATCGGCCAGTGAGAATGTCTTTAAACATCACCCAGTCACCGATGAGGCTGTACAACGGGTAGCGAAAGGTGGCAGGGCGATTTTTCTCAAAGAAGAAGTGCCCAGCCCAGGCAAAGCCATAGCCAATAACCGGAAGTAACCAAAGCAGGGCCCACTGCTGTAATACCACAGTTATTACAACAACGGCCAGCACCAACCAAGAACCGATAAAGTGCAACATGCGACATGAAGCCGTCGCGTGTTCGCTTAAATAATACGGATAAAACTCAGTAAAACTTTGGTATGTTTGATTGGCATTCACAGTAAGCCCTCTGTTCCCATTCACGAAGTACGACTTATTAACCATTGTACTAGCTTTATGTTAGCAGAACTTCTGGCCGGGCAGTGTCTGTTATAGGCTTGTTTTTTGCGCTGAATACCCCATATCACTTTGCAAAGTGAGTCAATAGGCAGAATTCATGGACCTTTCAGCAACAAACAATATTGTGGATATCACCTTAGAAAATTTTCAGCAGGTGATTCTGCAGGAATCTCAGGAAAAACTTATTCTGGTCGATTTTTGGGCGCAGTGGTGCGAACCATGTAAAGACATGATGCCCATTCTGGAAAAAATTGCCCGGGAATACCAAAAAGTACTGATTCTGGCAAAAGTAGATTGCGATGAGCAGCAGGAAGTTGCTGCGCAGTTTGGTATTCGCAGCCTGCCGACGGTTATGGTAGTTAAAGATGGTCAACCTGTAGATGGTTTTGCCGGGGCGCAAACGGAGAGCCAAATTCGGGAAATGTTGGCAAAGTATCTGCCGCAGCCGGAAGATGAAGATTTGCAAAAAGCAGCGCAAGCAATCGAAGCTGGCGATTATCAGGGCGCTTTCCCTTTCGCAAAGCAAGCGTACGATCTTAACCCGGAAAATATTGATAGTCGGTACATGTATATCGACTGTTTGGTGGAAACAGGCTCTATCGAGCAGGCAAAGGCCGAGTTGGAAACTATTAAACTGGTAGATCAGGATAGCCGCTATCAAGTGTTGTTAGGTAAAATCGAGCTAGCGGAACAGGCCGCAGACACGCCTGAAATCAAACAACTGCAAGAGGCAGTGGAGCGAGAGCCCGAAAATCTGCAACTAAAAATTGAATTGGCAGTGCAGTTACAACAAGCGCGTAAAGTTGATCAGGCATTAGCACTGTTGCACTCGGTATTGCTGAAAGATTTAAACTTCGGTGAAGCTAAAAAGTTAATGCTGGATATGATTAATGCGTTGCCAGATGGCGAACCGCTCAAGTCTGCTTACCGTCGCAAAGTGTATAGCCTGTTATACTAAGGGTGAAACCGCACTGCGTAACAGCAGCTTATTTATAAACTAGGTTTCAACAGAAAAAGATTTACCGTAGGGCGTGTAGCCTTCTTCTTGTAGCCAGCTTAGCGCCGCAAAGTAACTGGAAAAGTAGCGGCGCTGGTAGCCCGCCTGTTCATGTTCGGCCTTAATGGCAGGATGAGTACGTTCAAGCTGGGCTTTTTTTACCATGCCCGAGTCCAGTACATAAGCAGAGCGCTTGAGGCCGAAGTCAATGTTCCTCTTTATGGCTTCTGAAATTACTTGCTGGCAATCTGGCGTCGAAAATATCCAGCGCCGCCCATCCATTAATGCCGCCCAGGGGGCATGATTAAATTCTTTCACCATGACATGCATTTCCTCAACCATGGCTTCAGTGGTCGCCAGATTCCACGCACCCGTAGCGAACACTTCCAACATATTGCCTGACATTTCCAGCGTATAATGCCCGTATTTAGGAAATCGCATTCCATCTTCCTGATTGCTCGCAGTAACTATTGTATAGCAGATATATAAAAAATAGGTAAAGGTAGATCTTAGTAGACGTAAACAATCAGCGGAAGCTGTTTACTGGCAAAGAAGCGGAAGGCTTAAAATTCAGCGAAGAATTAATATTTTCGTTTCAATATTTGCTAGAGTGGGCTTTTCGTTCCTTATAAGCCAGCAACATGTATCAGCATTTCTATTCCCGTTTTTTAAAGGCAAATGCGGGTAAGCAACATTATTCTTGCCACAGTCATTATTACTGGCCGGACGTAACGCGGGATGCCATGTGCGAATACTGGGATGACAGTGCGCGGTGGGTAGACGACAAATGGCAGTTTTTTTTTGAAACGGTAGTGCCCGAGGTTCAGCAGACTATCAGTGATATTTTGCAATCCAGAAAGCCAGAACAAATAGTCTTTGCTCCCAACACCCACGAATTATTATTTCGTATATTAAGTGCACTGGACTGGCGTCAACCGCAGAAAATTCTTTCCACTGATAGCGAATTCCACAGTTTTCACAGACAGGTACAACGGCTAACAGAATGGGAAACGATAGAATTAACCTCGGTGCCCACACTGCCTTTTGCTTCTTTTATTGATCGCTTCATTGAACAAATCAAACAACAGCAACCGGATGTGGTTTTTGTCAGTCAGGTATTTTTTAATTCCGGATTTGCTATTGGTGATCTTGAGGCAATTGTTAATGCCGTCACCAATCCCGACACCATTATCATAATCGATGGATATCACGGTTTTATGGCCGTGCCGACAAATTTAAGTCGCATTGCTGACCGTATTTTTTATCTGGCGGGTGGCTATAAATATGCCCAGGCAGGTGAGGGGGCTTGTTTTTGTCACGTTCCCCCAAACTGTCAGTTGCGGCCACTGTACACTGGCTGGTTCGCCGAATTTGGTGAGCTGGATAAAGCCCGCGATGATGTCGTCAGCTATGCTGCTAACGGAATGCGTTTTGCTGGCGCCACTATGGATTTTTCAGCGCTATACCGAATGCGGGCAGTATTTCAATTATTCAAAGCCAATCATATAACGGTGGATACAATCCAGCGCCATGTCCAATCTGTACAGGCTGCATTTTTGAAAAAGCTTAATGATATTAATCACCCTTTCATTAATTCATCGACATTAATGGTAAAAGATGCGGCTGAACGCGGGCATTTTCTTACATTTTCGCTGCCTGATGAAGCCAGTGCGGCGCAACTGGCTGCTGCGTTAGCGCACGAAGGTATTCAAACTGATTATCGCGGCGACCGATTACGTTTTGGCTTTTCCTTGTATCATCAGCCAAACGAAATCGATTTGCGTTGTTTGGCTAAATTTTAACAGGAGTAAGTAATGGAGTGGTTGTGGTCGGCATTAGCCATTGTTTGTATTCTTGAGGGGCTAGGGCCTCTGCTTATTCCAAATCGCTGGCGGTTGTATATGCTTCAGATAAGCCAGCAGCCGTCTAACCAGCTACGTCAGGTAGGCGGGGTGCTGGTGATAATAGGTTTTATCAGCCTGTTTTATCTTAACTATTGACACAAACGGGGCAAAGGTTAAGCGGCAATCAGTATCCACGATAGAAAATTCTCCACGTAAAATGATGCTGTTGTATTTTTGCGCATAAAACAGATGATCAACCATGGGAATCTTTGATAGAATCCTCGCCTAATTTTCTTACACAATTTGATTCATGGCAAAGAACGTTGTGGTACTCGGCACCCAATGGGGTGACGAGGGTAAAGGTAAGGTCGTTGATCTTCTCACTGATCGCGCGAAGTATGTGGTTCGTTATCAAGGCGGACATAATGCCGGTCACACCCTGGTAATTGACGGTGAAAAAACCGTGCTTCATTTGATTCCTTCTGGCATTCTGCGGTCTAACGTTACCTGCATTATCGGTAATGGGGTGGTACTCAGCCCGGAAGCACTGATGACAGAAGTTTCCATGCTGGAAGCGCGCGGCGTTCCGGTCCGCGAGCGCTTAAAAATCAGTGAAGCCTGTCCGCTTATTCTTCCTTACCACATTGCTATTGATGTAGCCCGGGAAAAAGCTCGCGGTGCTAAAGCAATTGGTACTACTGGTCGGGGTATTGGTCCAGCATACGAAGATAAGGTTTCTCGCCGAGGATTACGCGTTGGGGATCTTTTCAATCCAGAAGACTTTGCCGCGAAGCTGAAGGAAGTGCTCGAATATCATAACTTCATGCTCACGGAATATTATAAAGAAGACCCTGTAGATTTCGATAAAACTCTTGCCGACGCGTTAGCTGTTGCCGATATTTTAAAAGCGATGGTAGTTGATGTAACAGATGTTTTGGATAAAGCCCACAAAGCCGGTTTGCCCATCATGTTTGAAGGCGCTCAAGGTACGTTGCTGGATATTGACCATGGTACTTATCCTTACGTAACATCTTCCAACACCACGGTAGGTGGCGTAGCCACAGGCGCTGGGTTTGGGCCATTAAAGCTTGATTATGTGCTGGGTATTGTTAAAGCCTACACAACCCGCGTAGGTTCTGGCCCGTTCCCTACAGAACTGGCTTGTGATGTAGGTGAGCATTTAGGCGTAAAAGGTCACGAATTCGGTGCGACAACAGGTCGTAAACGCCGCACCGGGTGGTTTGATGCAGTAGCGATGAAACGGGCAGTACAAATAAATTCAATTACTGGCTTTTGTTTAACCAAGCTGGACGTGCTGGATGGTCTGGAAACCTTGCAGATTTGTACCGGCTACAAAGACGCAGATGGTAATATTAAAGACGTTCCGCCAATGGCAGCCGACGGTTATGACCTTATCTCACCGGTGTACGAAGAAATGCCGGGATGGAGTGACACTACCTTCGGCGTGACTGAATTTAGCAAGTTGCCAAAAGCCGCGCGTAACTATATTAATCGGTTAGAAGCCATTACTGGCGTTCCTGTGGATATTATTTCAACAGGTCCAGATCGTAACGAAACCATTGTGTTACGTCACCCTTACGACGCTTAAGCACAAGCTATCCACGAAGTTATCAACAGCCTGCCTTGCGCAGGCTGTTTCTTTTTCCATTCACGAAAATAATACCATGTGCTTTTCTGCGAATTGGCGTGGCTTCTTCGACTTGTGTCTGTATCCTGTCGCTGCTTTTGTCTTCCACACTCTGTTCCTGTCGCAGTTGCCTCGGCGCGCCTTTTTCTCGTGCTGAGTGAGCGCATTATTGCGGATTAATTCAAATTGCTTAAAACCGTGTTATCATTTTTGACTAAAATGATGAGGAGGTGTTATGCCGCAACCGTTCCATTTAGCAATTCCGGTAGATAATCTCGATGACGCCGCCGCTTTCTACGGCGATTTATTAGGCTGTGAGCGTGGCCGTAGTGACACACAATGGATTGATTGGAATTTCTATGGTCATCAACTGGTGACGCACAAGGTCGAAAGCACGCCTTCGGCTCCGAGACATAATGCAGTGGATAATCACGCAGTGCCCGTGCCGCATTTTGGCGTGGTATTGACTATGGAAGTCTGGCAACAGTTGGCCGAACGCCTGCAAGAATCAGGAACGACATTTGTAATAGAACCTTATATTCGTTTTAAAGGGCAACCCGGCGAGCAGGCCACGATGTTTTTTCACGACCCCGCTGGCAATGCGCTTGAATTTAAAGCGTTTGCGTCGCTCGACCAGCTATTTGCAAAGTAAGACAAGACCAAAAGGCCATGCGCCGGGCGTTTTCTTAATGACCCCCGGCTGCGACGATACTCTTGCCTCTGCCCCTTGCTTCTGAAGCGGCCTCTAACCCTGTGGCAGTGCGTTTAATTAGTTGCACATCGCCAAAATTGCTTTGCTTCATTGTGTAACCCATGGCTTCCAGTTCTGCAATTACCTGTTGCGATAAGCCTTCATGATAAGCAATGGTATCTTTGGGTAATAGTTGATGGTGGAATCGTGGCGCGTTCACCGCTTCTTCTGCTGTCATATCAAATAGCAATGCGTTCAACAGTGACTGAGTGGCTGACGAAATAATGGTGGTGCCACCAGGAGATCCCGTTACCAGCTGTACCTCATTGTCTTTCAACACGATTGTTGGGGTCATTGACGAAAGCATCCGCTTGTACGGCTGAATTTCGTTTGCCGTACCGCCTACTGCACCAAAAAAGTTAGGTACACCTGCTTTCGCGCTAAAATCATCCATCTCATCGTTTAACAAAAAGCCTGCGCCTTCTACTACCATCGCGTTACCGAAAAGCAGATTTAACGTGGTAGTGTTAGACACGGCATTTCCCCATTGATCCATTACTGAAAAATGCGTGGTTTGCGGGCTTTCATATAAACCTGGTTTTACATCTTCGGTAGCAGAAATGTTATTTATGGTGACTTCATTGGCGCGTTTATCAATATAGTTTTGATCAATTAATTGGCTGACCGGTACGTTCACGAAATCCGGATCGCCCATATACTCGGCGCGGTCGGCAAACACCCGTTTGCCAATCTCCGCCATAAGGTGCACGTAAGAAGCGCTGTTTTGGGCGGGCAGGGTTGTATTCTCCAGCACATCATCCAACATGCCTATCCACTGGGCCACGGCAACGCCGCCCGAACTGGGTGGTGGGGCCGTAACCAAGGTATAACCCCGCCAGTGGTAACGGACCGGTTGGCGCCATTTGGCTTCGTAGCGTGAAAGATCATTTTGGGTGATCAACCCGTTATTCTTTTGCATGTACTGAACTATAGCCTGGGCAGTTTCGCCAGCGTAGAAACCCTCTTTGCCTTCGTCGCGAATGCGTTTAAGTGTGCTGGCCAGTTCCGGTTGCTTAAACACTGTACCTGCCTTCGCGTGAGCAAAATACCGGTTAAAGTTGCTGTTTATGTCTCTTTTTTCTGCCCGGCTGATTTGATCGCTTATGCGTTCTGCTAGCTTTTTGGGTACCACAAAACCTTGTTCAGCAAGTTCAACGGCAGGTTGCACCAGACGTTTCCATGGCAGTTTGCCGAATTTTTGATGTGCTGCCCACATACCAGCGACCGTACCCGGCACTCCCGACGCGCGGGCACCGAACAGCGAATCCATTTTTACGACTTGGCCTTGTTCATTCAGATACATATCGCGGTCGGCGCTGCCCGGCGCCATTTCCCGATAATCCAAAAACATCGGCCGGTGGTCGTGATAAATTGTCATAAAACCACCGCCGCCAATATTCCCGGCTTCCGGTAACGTCACTGCCAATACAAACTCTGCAGCGATGGCAGCATCTATAGCATTACCACCATCGTCCATCACCGCCATTGCGGCATCGGCACTGAATGCATCTGGCATGGCCACAGCTTGCTGGCCGTTTATAGATGCCGATGACAGGTCAGGGTTGGTAGCAGTGCCTGCAGAACAGCCAATTAACCAAACGGTAAAAAAATAAATACTGAGTAATCGCATAATTTCATCCAATCATAATAAAGCTGGCAATAACATAGGCTAACAAAGTGAATCCGCCAGCAGTTAGCGCGTAGGGAAGCTGAGTTCTTACGTGTGTCAGAAGATCACAACCGGCAGCAATAGAAGACACTGCAGAGGTGTCAGAAATGGGGGAGCAGTGATCGCCAAAAACACCGCCTCCCAGAATAGCTGCCACGACAAGAGAAGGGGGAAGGCCGAGAGTTTGAATGAGCGGAACGCCGATAGGAATAAGAATGGCAAAGGTGCCCCAGGAGGTGCCAGTGGTAAAAGACATTACCGCACCCGCCAAAAAAAGCATAGGAACAATTAAAACATTAGGTAAGTACTCGCCAACGATTCCGGCTACAAATAAGCCAGTTCCCAATACTTTAAGGCTGCTCCCTAATGTAAGAGAAAGTAGCACAATAGTGACCAAGGGTAGTAATTCTCCCATTCCCTTAAAGCCAATTCCTACGGCTTGGTGATGAGTAAACCGCTTGTGCATCAATAGCAGAGCGTAAGCCACTGCCGTCGCCAGCATAGTGGCATAAAGTACAGATTTACTGCCGCTTCCTTCAGCCAGTACGCCATTGCCTGTCCAGAACATAAACCCGATCATACTGATGACCATAACCAGTAAAGGCACAATCATAAAACGCGCTTTTGTGGCGGGCTGTGCGGCTATTGACGTTTCCATTTGTCGCATAGCAGCATCTTCTTTAGCCATTGGCCCGTGTACTTTATCTTTAATGATGGTGTACAGCACAATCGCCAAGGTAAACAGTGCGTAAAAATTAAGAGGAACGCTTCCCCATAATATGCTGGCCGATGACGCTTCCAGTTCGTAGGTATCAAGCATACCCAGCACAAACGCGCCCCAGCCGTTTAGCAGTATCAGAATACAAACAGGCGCACTGGTACTATCAATAATGTACGCTAAGCGGGCGCGACTCATGGAGAATTTGTCAAACAGTCCGCGGGCGAAAATTCCCGCCGTAAGCACGCTAAGATTTGATTCGATAAACACAGCCACGCCAGTAAAGAACGTCAGCCCGCCCACTTGGCGGCGGGTTTTAGCCACACCTTTCCCGACCAGCCAGTTCACCGTAGCGGTAACGCCACCAGAATCACGAATATAGGCTAAAAGCGCCCCAACGAGCACGGAAAACAGCAAAATACGGGCATTTCCCGGGCTGGAAACCACCTCAATAACGCGTTCCACCGACGTAATGGGAGCCATTAGAATAGTGCTGTCTGTGGTGCCAAACAATATGAGCGCTTCTGCTGATAGCACTGCCAACAACAGCGCCATAATGACTTCTTTTTTCCAGAAGACGACAATTATTGCGACCAGGGGAGGGATGATTGACATCCAATTCATACTAGCAATTCCGTTAGAATTTCGTTTTTAATTCCGCCTCGGCGCAGATGTGCCTAAGCAGACTTTTATTGTAGCGCGATGAAAGCAGCAGAGTTTGTGCATAGCCTACTTATTTTAATCGCATAATCATAGCCATTTTACGATTCAACATCCTGGAGCGTTAGCGGGCGTTAAGAAGCGTTTCGTAAATTTTTGCGATCACACTACCATATTTTGCAGTTTCGAAGTCCGTGCCGGTAAAGCGCGGGTTACCATTGCTGTCTTTAACAATTGGGCTATGGCGCGCATTGGTTAGCAGCACAATACCCATATCAAGTTCCGGGTCGATAACGGTAACTGTGCCTGTCCATCCAGTATGACCATAGGCCGAGGCGCTGGCATAGGGGCCGAAATGCCAGCGATTGGCACCATCGGCTGGGCGGCGCCAGCCAAGCCCAAACCCAGGGTGATTAGCTGCAGGTTTGGTGAAAGTATTGACAATATCTTCACTAAACAATTTTACATTTCCGTAGCCGCCGCCGTTTAGCAGCATCTGAATCATTACCCCCATATCTTTGGCCGTAGAAAACAGACCAGCGTGGCCTGACACTCCACCCATAGCATAAAACGCTTTTTCATCATGTACTTCAGCGCGTAACGTGTGTGTACGAATATTCGGGAAGCTCATGGAATCGTCACGAGTATTGCCTCGTAACTCAGTGGCAGCGAATTCATAAGCGCTTAAGCCCTTGCGAAGCGGGTTAAACAATGTATGGCTTAGCCCCAGCGGCGTATAAAGCACACGTTCACAGTATTGATCCAGTGTCATTCCAGTTATGCGTTCTATTAATAGCCCCAGCAGCATAAAGTTGGTATCGCTGTATGACGCGTTCACCCCATTACCAACAACAAAAGGAACGCGGTTTAATAATAATTGTGCAGTAAGTGCTTTATCTTGCGAGAAAAACGCTTCGCCATCGGAATTGTTGGGTGTAAAAAACTGCACTTCCGGTGCATAACCCGATTGATGGGTGAGCAAGTCTCTGACCGTGCGGCTTTCTCTGCCGCTGCCCCGGTACTCCGGCAGGTAATGGTAAACGGGCTGATTGATATCCACTTTTCCTTGTCCCGACAAGTGCATCAACGTCAGCGTAGTGGCAAACATTTTAGTATTTGAGGCTAAATCGAACCCGGTTTCCAATGTCATGGGTTCGCTGGAAGCCAATGGCGTTCCATCAGTATCATAGCGCCTCGCATAGCCATACGCGGTATGCTTCACTACTGCGCCATTTTTCACAACCAACAGCACTGCGCCAGGAAATCCGTTATTAATGTCCTGTTTAATCAGATTATCTACTGCCGTAAAACGTTTTTTCCATGCCGCGGTGTCATCGACAAGCGTGGGATAGGGAATAGTAATATGCACGTTGGCACTGCTGGGCGTTACAGATGCTACAGCAAGTGTATTAACGCCATCATGCGTTCGCCGTTTCAGTGAGTAGTGATACGGCTTGCCCGCCATAAGTGGAGAAGCGATATTTAGCGTTTCTCCATTTATCGCAATAGTGGCATCAGCATCTTCGCTTGCCACTATTGTCATTTCGCCCCGGCCGCTATAGCTTTTAAAACGGGCTTTATCGTTGACGTCCTGGCGGCTGGATCGTTCTTGCTGAGGATAAATGTCATCTACTTGCCCGTGAACAGGTGTTATAGCAGCAGCCTCGCTTCGTGCTGCGTTTTCGTTTTGGTAGCGCTTTATCAACTTATTGGCTTTTTGGGGGAAATACTTTTTCAGCAACGCGAACAAAGCGCCCGCAGTTTTGTTGTCAGGTTGCCCCGTTAGGTGATACGGCAAAAAGTGCGATTGAAAAGCAGAAATAGCGTTGATCGTAGGTAAATCCAGTGTACCGGTTTCAGTAATTCCATAGCCATACGCACGCAGCGCTGCCTGTATTAGGCCGACGTTAGGCCTGGCGTCGTTAAACATTTGCCAGTATGATGCGAGGGTATCATTTTCATACCAGGCTCCCACGCCCGCTTGATATAGCTGGAACCAGGGGAAACGTGGGCCCGGATCGTTTTTACGGTTAAAGGCGATATCGGCATGTCCCACCACGGCTGTGGGTTCAATATCCGGGTTGCGTTTAAGAATATCCTGCGCCAGAGAAATAACCGCTTCTATTTGTGCAGGGTCGTAATCTGGAAATATGCACAATCGGTTATCGCCGTATTCTGTGTGCAGAGGTGAAAGTGCTTCATCCCACTGGCACTGCGGCACGTTCACTATCTCAATACCAATAGACGAATCATTTAAATGGGTGCGGCTTTGCCAGTAGCTTTCACCTGCGTGCCAGGCCCGCTCACTTTCCTCCACAAGCTGAATTGCCTCAATCTTGTCATTGCCGTAGGTATCATCGTGAGATTCAGGCACCAGATAGTGAGAACTTAAGCCGCCTTCCTTTACCAGCGCCGTAACGCTCTTTTCGTAGTTGATAGCGGTGAAGTGAATGACAAGAGATTTTATTCGCTTGCCGGTATTCGCCGAAGGCATCTGAGAATACTGCTGACTCGCGCAACTGACGATAAAAGCCGTACAACATACTATGGCGAAAAAGCGTGATCGTAATTGTGACATAAATTCAAACATAGGGGTTTATAACGTCCCGCGCACCACTATCGTTGCTTTGGCTGCCAATAGCTGCGCCCGCCAATTTTGAAATTGTGGCAATAAAAAGGCAACCCACCTGGCAAAACAAAACTGGAAGAAGTTGGTAAGTGCTAACACCTTCCAGTTCATCACCGTTTATTAAAAGTCATAGGTGAGCTGCACCGTGTAAGAGCGGCCCCGTGGATCTGCTACTCTGGGATCAAATGCTGCACCGGGCGAATAATCGTTTTGGTGAGCGGTGAAGGGGGGATCGCGATCAAACAAGTTCTTAATGCCGAAGGTCACTTCTAAATCTTCCCATCCAGAATATCGTAAACTGTAATTGTAAATTAGATAGCTACCGACTTCTCCGTCATAATAAAGAGGATTGGCTTCACCCGAGGTAACGCCTGGCGGTGCTTCATCTTCATAGCTGTCGCGAAAAATCTGGGTAAGCGTGTGTGTAAAATTGTCCAACATATAGACAAAAGTTAACGTGTGTTTCCACCGCAGCGGAATGTTGCCCCGTGAGTGAGTGCCCACTAAGTTTTCGCTGAACTCTGCTGTATCGATGAGTTTTTTCTTATCTTCAATAAGATAACTGCCGTTGAAATTTAGCGCCCAGTTTCCTGCGTAAAGTTCTCCATTTGCCATGACGCCCACTTCAATGCCGCTGGTATTGCGTTCACCGGCGTTGATATACCGCTGATCAATGGCAAGTAACTCACCTTCTTGATCACGTACAAAATTTGCTTCAAAAAGACTGTAGTTTTCAAGCAGTTCGTCTAAGGTGGGAACCTGAATGGTGCCGTCGATAATAATTTCCCACCAATCCAGGTTCATAGAGAAATGTTTATTAGGCGCATACACCACCCCCAAACTTTGCTGCTCAGACTCTTCTGGTCCTAAGTCAGCTTTACCTCCATATAACACGTTTGGCTGAATAAGCGTACAGTTTGGATTCTCAATATTCACAATGCCGCCTGGACAATTTGCTGGGTCAGCAAGATCCTGCCCTGTGTAGGGTTCTTCGGTAATGCCATTGAATATCTGATTAAACGAAGGAACGCGGAAGCCTGTGCTGTACGCACCGCGAAACAGCAAGCTTTCGGTTGGTGTCCACTTAAAGCCATATTTCGGGTTGGTAGTACCGCCAAATCCGGAGTAATGATCGTAGCGAACGGCAAGATTAAGTTCAAATTGCTCTACAACAGGAATTAAGGTTTCAGCAAATACTGCCTGAACAGTACGGTGAACATTATCCAGCTCGTTCGTGTTGTCGAATGGTGCGCCATAGATCTCAGGCTGGGCATCAACTTCTCTGCGGTCGCCGTTGAACTTGTATTCTTCCCGGCGAATATCGACGCCTCCTGCTACGTAGATGGAATCGCCGCCCCAGCCCAATGACCACCCGGTATCGCCGGTAATTGAACCATCAAACTGAGTCATGGTGGTTTCACCGCCGTACAACGTGGTGCCGTTTGCGGAAGCTGCGTTAAGTGCGGCCATACCTTCATCGGTTTGCGACTCGCCAGGTAATAAAAACGGATTTAACAGGCCACGACCAATCGCGTTAGCTAGTTGCTCTGTATAGTGGTACCCATTCATCAGCACCGATTCAGATTCGTTGGTAGCTCGCCCCAGGCCGACTTTGTAGTCCCAGTCGCCAATGCTGCCATCCAGCCCCAGTTGTAATTTATACGACTTTGTGGTGGTTTCTATTTCCCGCTGACCGCATTCCATACAGCGCCAGCGATAGGCTATCGGAGCCCCAATATTCAGCTGATCAGCGCCGTAGTAGCCAGAAAGTGCCTCAACAATGTCATCATATGAAGCGCCTGTAGATGGATACCAGCCTGCTGGCGTGATCGCCCAGGGAGTGATTTGATTAGGCTCAAATATTTTGTTTGAGGTAACTTCTGAGCCTATAAACTCCACAAAACCCTCAGTTTCCTCGTTTATCTTCATCGTACCGCGGGTAACAAAATCGAAGCTTTCTACAGGTTGTTGCAACGCTGCTGCACGAGGATAATCCCAGGCACAACTGACACCTTCATTTTGCGCTCGGTTCCACAACGCCGCACCGTCGTCTCCCATTAATGGATAAGCGTCACAACCTGCCTGCCCCGGGAGCGCCAATACATTTAAAACATCATTGGTTAAACCGTTTACGGGATTAACTAATCCCTCGCCAATCAAATTGTAATTTGGGTCTGCGGGGTCACTACCGCCTGGCCGGTTATTTAAAGAAGCATAGGGTGTACCGCGAGAGTCCGGTGATAGCCCACGCTCAGGCTGGAACGTGTTGGTAAAATCTCTGTCGGCCCCCCGCAGCAGTTCTGCCTTTTTATAGGAGGCACTCGCCATCACATTGAAGCCATCTTTATTTAAATCGCCGGTCCCTGCCAGCAGGCTCAGACGATAGATGTTGCCGCCACCTGCTTCGGTATGATCGGCAAAAGCATTAACCTGTGCACCTTCATAGTTCTTTTTAAGAATGAAGTTGATTACCCCGCCAATGGCGTCGGTGCCATAAATAGCCGAAGCGCCGTCTCGCAACACTTCTACCCGCTCTATGGCGGCGAAAGGAATTGAGTTAAGATCGACTGAACGCCCTTTTAAACCGTGGGTGGCGGTGCGCCTGCCGTTTAACAAAACAAGGGTAGAACTGGCTCCCTGCTGGCGCAGGTTTGCGCTGGAAGCGCCATTGTTGCCGCGCTCTTCACCGCTAACTATGCCGGTGTTACTGGCCAGATTATCGTTGGAATTGGAGGATATATTTAGTTGTAATAACAACTGTTCGGCTGTTGTGATCCCCTGGGCATCAATGTCAGCTCTGGAGATAACGGTAATCGGTAAATCACCTTCAAGATTGGTTCGTTTAATACTGGAACCCGTTACCTCAATTCTTTCAACTGATTCTTTTTCTCCAGAGGCTTCGGAGTTTTGTGCGAGGGCGGAGGAGCTTATTCCTGACATCGCGAGCATTATTGCTAGTTTTGTGTGTTTCACTGTGCAGTCTCCACAATATTATTTTAAATTATCGTCAGGCTGAGCTGGAAGCGCAACCTGTAGAGGTGAGATGCAATACCTGATATCAAACCTCTTTGGGATGAGATACAGCTTTCATCAATGCAAGCGAAGAGCGGCCGACAGAAGTATGAACAAACCGCATGCGGTGAAAAATCCATCGTAAGTTCAAGTTATCATAAAAAGTTCATTTGTAAATAATAAAATATTCACACGAACAGGATTTGTAACTGTGCTCCTACGCCCTTCATTAAAAGGGAGATAAAACATCAAGATAGGAACCTAAAATAAAAATTTTAGCACTCAAATAGCGACTGCCCTTTATTTAGACGCTGATATTTGGCGATTTTTTTGTCGTAGCAATTAAACATAAAGCTTTTTAGGAAATAATATTTTTGGCGTCACTACCTTGCGCTAACGCGTTTCTCTCGCCGGCAGGTAAACAATCGGGAGCAAACTACCCTGTGAATAGTATCGGGCAGTATGGAATAATTTATTTATTGTTGATCATCAGGTAGCATAAGGTATCAATAAAAAGAGCCCCGCTATATGTACTCAACGGTTTGCAGATTTCTTTGGTATTTTCTATTCGGTTTTTGTGTTGTCACAAATGTGCAGGCAAAGGTAGCGCAAACTACTCCCACCGCTCTGTTGGGGCAAAAGCTAATGCTCGACTTCCGCTATTTCTGTGACGACGGCACACCTTCTTTGCAATGTAAAACACCAGTGACTGAGCTTACTCCTGAAGTGGCCGACATTTTGGTTAGCGGGCAGATTGGCGGTGTGATTTTATTTAAAGAAAACTTGGTCAGCGCTGCGCAAATCGTCACTTTAAATTACGCCATGCAAAAGCTTATGCAAAAGCACGGACTGCCGCCGCTATTTATTGCCATTGATCAGGAAGGCGGGCGCGTGGCCAGGTTAGATGACAGCATCGCTACGCGCTTTGTGGGTAATATGGCAATTGGTGCTACTTATGAGAAATCGGGTACTGCCTTTGCAAGTGCGGTAGGTGAGGGCATTGCCAAGTCTCTTCGGCCGCTAGGGTTTAACGTAAATTTTGCGCCCACTGTCGATGTGAATGTTAATCCGCAAAACCCGGTAATTAACGTAAGAAGTTACGGCGAATCTGCCGAGCGGGTGGCCAAATTGGGTAAAGCCAGTGTGGCAGCTATGCAATCTTGGAATATCATGAGCGCGCTTAAGCACTTTCCTGGCCATGGCGATACCCATGTCGATAGCCACACAGGATTGCCCCGCGTAACGCACGACAGAGCTGCCGTGGATAAAATCGACCTGCTACCCTTTAAGGAAATTATTCACAGTGACTCGCCGCCGGCAATGATAATGACGGCGCACATTCAGTACCCGCAACTTGACAGTACAACCTTTTTGGCGAAAGACGGCAAAACCACCGTACTGCCGGCAACGATGTCGGAAAAGATCCTCACGGGCCTGTTGCGGGAGGAACTGAATTATAAAGGCGTAATTGTTACTGATGCACTGGATATGGCGGGAATTGCGCACTATTTTGATAATGCTGCTGCGGTTATTCAAACGTTTAAAGCCGGCGCAGACATTGCCTTAATGCCCTATACCATCCGCAATATCAAAGACATCGAGGGGTTTTGGCAAATGCACCAAGATGTTCTTGAAGCAATTCGCGACGGGAGGTTGGCGAAAGCGCAATTAGAGCAATCGGTTGCCCGAATACTGGCACTAAAAAACCAATATAGCACCGACGCCTTTACCAAGCTTCCGCTGACCCAACGTATCGCGCAAACTAAGCCATTACCGCTGGCGGAAAATAAGCGATTGGAAAGACAACTTGCACGCCAGGCTATCACGCAACTTTATGACACCGGCGTACTACCCGTTGCGCGGCAACAACGCTGGCAAACAGTAATGCCAGACGAAGCCCGATGCCAGGCGTTTAAGACGGGAATTAACCACGCGGATACGTTGGCAAAAGTTGAATGTATAAGCTTGGCGACAATACCTGAAGGTTCGCCGTGGAAAGGCTGGCGTAAAGGCGATGTGGTGGTAATAGGTGATATTTCGCCGCAGCACAGCGTAGCAGAAATGGGTGGCATGGATGATTTACCCAATCTTGCGACCCGCGCCAGTAAACAGCAACAGTATGAATGGATGCTGCGGGCAGTAGCCTATGCTAAGCAAAATGGGTTGCCAGTAATTTTTGTCGCGTTACGAGCACCGTACGTGGTTGAGCAATTTGCCGACCTTGCCGATGCTGCGGTAACGACTTATGGATACAACGTGACCGTGCGCGGAGCGAGCGCTACGGGTGCAGTATTTGATGCGCTGGCTGATGCCTTACTTGGCATTGCTCCTATGCACGGCCAGTTGCCAGTAACGGTCAACCTGCCCGCTATACATGACTAAACTGCCCCAGCGCATTTTGGCGGTGGATGCGCTACGGGGTATCGCCATTGCCGCAATGGTGCTGGTAAATAACCCCGGCAGTTGGTCTCATGTTTATGCACCTATGCGGCACGCTCAATGGCACGGATGGACGCTTGCCGATCTCGTTTTTCCTTTCTTTATATTTATTATGGGCGTGTCGGCCGCGCTCTCACTGCCCAAACAGGTAGCCAGTGGAAAGTCAGCCATTCAGGTTATCAACCAAGCGGCCATACGCGCGGGTAAACTTTTTTCGCTAGGTCTGCTACTAGCGCTGTTTTATTACAATTTTCACGTGGTGGACTATTCCTGGTGGCACCAGCAGGTGGTGGAGTTACGGGTTTTCGGGGTATTGCAGCGCCTCGGATTGGTATTTTTTATTACAGCTGTGTGCGTGGTGTGGCTGTCGGCTCGAATGATAGCAGTGATGTTTTTGTTGTTGCTTGTTCTTTACTGGGGGCTGATGGCGTTGATGCCCTACTCAGACGCAAGTGGTAACGTGTATCAGGGATTGTGGAATTTTGGCAACAGCTTCGCGGCCTGGGTGGATGCAAACCTGTTGGGTGTTAGCCATGTTTTTTATCGCAGCGCCACACCCTTCGCTTTCGATCCGGAAGGTATACTCAGTACACTGCCTGCTGTTGCAAGTGGTTTACTTGGCGTATTGGCCGGCAAGGGAATACAGCAACCAGCAACATGGCTCGTGAAGCTAAACTGGCTTATAGTTGCAGGCGCAGTATTAACCGCTTCAGGCTTATTGCTGGAACAAGTTGTTCCTGTCAACAAAGCACTTTGGACACCCTCTTACGTACTGTTAACAGGAGGTTTGGCTTTATTTTCGCTAAGCGCTTTAATATGGCTGCTGGATGTTAAGCAATTAATCTGTTGGGCTCAGCCGCTAATAATTTGCGGTAGCAACAGTATTGCTTTTTATTTAATTGCTGGTGTACTAGCCAGGCTGCTTATTATTATTCCTGTTGGCAACTCCAGCTTACACGGGTGGATTTATAACAAAGGCCTGGTGCCGATTTTTGGTGAACTTAACGGTTCTCTGGCATTTGCAGTTATTTTCTTTATAGTCAGCTTTATACCAATATGGCTCATGTACCGAAAAAATTTCTTTTGGAAGGTGTAGGTATTTAACTCTTTCTAACAAAGTGCGGCATTCGCGACCGCTGCGACGCTCACAACTTCGCTCGCATGCGCACGGCGTTAAACCTAATCAGCATTGAGCCTTTTTACGTCATTCCCTAACGTGAAGTTGTCTGGCTTCGCGTTAGGTCAAACTGTAAACCTCCTTTAAACCATGCTCCACAGTGACTAAGATCCAAAAATCGAGATAGAACTTATACACCAATGCCTAATACCAATTTACTGCAGCGGCCATTTGCTTCCTGATTACTTTTGTTGCCGTCAATCAAGCCTGAAAAAACTGCCGCGCAAAAAGTTAAGCTCTAACAAATAGGATGCTGAGGGGCAGCGCTCCTAAGGGTTTAGTTGTCATATTGTTATTATTTCACGACATGAAATTCCAATTCAGTTCCCGCCTCTTTGCGGTGGGGAAAATAAAGGAGACTTCCATGAGCGAACAGATTGATAAGACTATGCCTGCCGCCGAATTCATTGATGAAAGCTATAAAGGCTCAGGCAAGCTAGAGGGAAAAACAATACTGATCAGCGGCGGTGACAGCGGGATTGGACGCGCTGTTGCGCTGCACGCCGCTCGCGAAGGAGCCAATGTTGCCATCATTTATCACAACGATTCCGAAGATGCTGAAGAAACTCGCAAAGCGATTGAGGCAGAAGGCGCGAACGCTTTGGTTATTCAGGGAAATGTGGGTAAAAGTGCAGATTGCGACGCCGCCATCGCCAAAGTTATCGACATGTGGGGCGAGCTGGATATTTTAGTTAACAATGCGGGTTTTCAAAAACCCTTTGCCAGTCTTACAGACATCACCGATGACGAGTGGAAAGCGCATTTTGATGTGAATATTCATGGCTTTTTCTACCTGACCCGTGCGGCTTTACCACATCTTGGCAAGGGCGCGAGCATCATCAACACCACTTCTATTAACGCTTTTGCGGGTAACAAACATCTTGTGCCTTATACTGCGACCAAAGGTGCAATTACCGGATTCACCCGAGCGCTGGCCTTGCAATTGGCGGAGAAAGACATTCGCGTAAATGAGGTTGCTCCCGGCCCGGTGATTACCCCTATACAGAAGACGTTTAAAGATTATGACAGCGATATTTTAAAAAACATGGACGAGATGACGCCGATGCAGCGTATCGGCCAGCCTCGGGAGCTTGCGGCTGCTTATATTTATCTCGCGTGTAAAGACAGCTCGTTTGTCACCGGTCAGACAATGCATGTGAACGGAGGCATGATTATCAATGGCTGACACATCTGTAGCCGCCGATCCGCAGCGTATTTTCTGGGTAGACCGCAGCGTTCACCGCAATTGGCTGATGACGCAGGGCCAGCATCTGCTGGAACACTACAGAGCATCAAAGGTTGCCGGAGGATTCGGTGAATTGGATGATGACGGACAGTTGGTGGATAATTCTGCACAGACCATTGTCACGGCAAGAATGGTTCATTGCTATAGCGTTGCCTCACTTTTAGGCGTGCCCGGTGCCGCCGCTTTGGCCGATCACGGCGTAGAAGCCTTGCTTGACGGACCACTACGTGACAAAGAGCATGATGGTTGGTTTGAAGGTGAAGATCCCGGCCGCAAGCAGGCTTATGTTCATGCTTTTGTTGCTCTGGCATCCGCCAGTGCGGTTATGGCGCTTAGGCCACGCGCCGAAGAGTTGCGCGAGGCTATCGGTTCTGTCATCGATAAGCGTTTTTGGCTTGCTGATGAAGAGGTTATGGCTCCCAGCTTTAGTGCCAATTGGCATGACTGCGAGAACTATCGCGGCGCAAACGCGAATATGCACTCAACAGAAGCTTTTCTGGCGCTGGCCGATGCTACGGGAGACAACCTCTGGCTGGAACGCGCTTTGGCGGTAGCGAAGCGTTTTTGTCACGTTATCGCTCGCGCAAATAATTACATGCTGCCCGAACATTTTGACAATAACTGGCAGATGCTACCGGATTATAACCGCGATAATCCAACGGATGATCTACGGCCTTGGGGAATGACACCGGGTCATTTTGCCGAGTGGAGCGGGCTGTTGCTTAAAATTGAAGCCGCACTGGCTGCACGGGGCTGCGACATCCCAGACTGGTTTTTCGAAGACGCTGTTGGGCTGTTTGATAATGCGCTTAAATGCGGCTGGAGCGTCGATGGTGCTCCGGGTATGGTTTACACCATTGGTTGGGATAAAGCTGTATCGGTTGCAAACCGGCCGTGGTGGGTGCAAGCCGAGACCGCAAACACCGCATACATGTTGCTGCGACGTACCAAGCACGCCGATTTCGATCAGACCTACAGAATGGTCTGGGATTATATTGCCGACATATTAATCGATTCCAATAACGGTGGCTGGCGTCCAGAGGTTGACTGTAAAGGAAATCGCTCCCGCGAGGTCTATCCCTTACGCAACGACCTTTATCATGCCTTTCAGGCGACATTGATACCTTTGCTGCCTGTGGGCTCCTCGCTTGCCGACAGCGTCAGGCGCCATTCAGTTTAAATGAAGAATTTTTAAAGCCTATGGCAGAGCAGTGAGCGCCGGACTACTTAAACCCACGCGTAAGAGAGCTTAAGTAGCATTCTGAAGCTTAAAGATTCTCCTCAAATTTTCGTATCGCTGATTGATAAGCTTGCTCAATACGTTGTTCCAGGACAAGCCATAAGTTTGGAAACTGAACGTCTGACTCCAGCGCAGCCACCACGACCTGCTGTGAGTCCGGATGACTTATGAAAAAGGATTTTGATAAAACCCACAGGCGCGCCTATTATGAATCTTCTTCCACGACTGGGTTCGTTATACACAGGAATTGCGTACTTGAGATACCTTATATGAAGATCTATGGTGATATGCGGTCGGGTAACTGTTACAAGATAAAATTGCTGTGTTCATTGCTGGGTATCCAACATGAATGGCTTCATGTGGATATTCTTGCCGGTGGCACTCAAACTGACAAGTTTTTAGCGAAGAACCCCAATGGAAAAATTCCACTTTTGGAGCTGGACGATGGTCGTTATCTTTCAGAATCTAATGCCATTTTAAACTATCTTGCCGCAGGAAGTTTGTTGCTCCCCCAAGATAGATATAAGCTCGCTCAGGCACAACAGTGGCAGTTTTTCGAACAATATAGCCACGAGCCTTACATTGCCGTCGCACGTTTCATTGCAAAATACCTGGGTTTGCCGGAAAACCGCCGGGAAGAGTATGAACAAAAGCAGACGGGTGGTCACAAGGCGCTGGCTGTTATGGAGCAGCAACTATCTGTTTCGCCATACTTGGTTGGCGATTCGTTATCGGTATCCGATATCAGTCTTTACGGATACACTCATGTCGCTCATGAGGGAGGTTTCGATCTAAGTCAGTATCCAGCTATTATAGCGTGGCTTGAACGGATAAAGAGGCACCCAAACTATATTAGTATGGTGTAGATAGCGGGCAAACAACTGCAGCGGTCTAATTCCCGCTGCTCTTTTACTGGCGACTTTGCTGGCTTCATCTGTTGTATTTACGCGTTTCGGATGAGAAATTTGCTTATTCCTCGCATGCTGAATTTATATTCATGCTCATGCGCCACCTGATGTTAACAACACGGGAAATAACCATGAAAGTAACAGGTATGACTTTAGAAAAAGGGCCTTTTTTACGAGTAGCGGTATTCACATTCGCAATCTTATCCGTTCCTCTTATCGCCATGCAATTTACTGATGAAGTAAATTGGGATATCGCTGATTTTATTGTTATGGCTTGCCTGTTATTCGGTATGGGTAGTCTATTTATTCTGGTGTCCCGAAGTGTTTCACGGGAGCACCGCTATTTAACGGCTATTATTTTCACGCTTCTTTCGTTTTACATATGGGCTGAACTTTCAGTCGGTGTTTTTACCAGTTTAGGAAGTTAGCGGGTAACAGGTTGGCTTTAGTTACAAAAATCGGGCTGAGGAGCGCAAATAGTTTTTAAATAGAAGGGAAGGTTTTTAGCTGAAACTCTGGAGCAGAGATTTCAGCAGCGCCCGCAGGCATGATTTGCTGCGATTCGGATGAGATAACCTTTTTGCGGCAGGTAAATTTTTGTTACTTATGTTCTGACATATGAACGGGTAAACGCCCACTTGCTGTCTCTGCTAAATCTGAATAACTCAGTTGCCCTTACCAAAGTCTACATCAGTCCCGATCGTATCGCTGCTACACGAGCCTTCAATGCACAAATGATCGTGAAAAAATTGATGTTGCGACAATTGAAGCGCCTGTTCGCCAGAATTAGATCGACAATAGTTTATAAACACCAAGTGGATCTTGGAGGCAGTTGTTGAAGTAGGGAGTGTCCTGCAGGCCGCGGAGGCAACGCCTGAGTGCTTATTTTGCAGGAGTCGATTATTCATTTTATATCTGCATCAAACAATTATTGTGGTGCTGGCGTACTAGAGTGTAAGAGGTAAAAAAACATCGCGTTGTAATTGCTAATAATCTTGGTCGGCTCGCTTATTGTGGTTTTAGATGCTAATTCTGATTAGGCCAGCAGGCACTTTCCGCTACTTCTGCGGTTGTGAATATTAAGATTCCGCTTATAGCTATTCAGTCGGTCACGACAGCGGATCAACGCGTTCTATTTCCAATTACCAACTTATCCGAGGCGTTGGTAAGTTATTCACGATGGAGAGAAAATGCAGGATTTAATCGAACCAATAGCAGAATGGGGAGCGTCTGTAGTAGAGCTTTTGGGTATTTTTATTATAGTGGGAATTTCATTTTACACCTTGATCTACGGCTCTGTTGGCTTATTTAAAAAGGACAAGGCAGAAACAATATTTCGGCAGGTTCGTCAGCGTCTCGGGCGGGGAATTTTACTCGGTCTGGAGTTTCTTGTTGCGGCAGATATTATTCATACTGTGGCGGTGGAACTGACATTCCAGACTGTCAGCGTGCTAGCCATTATCGTTTTAATTCGTACGTTTCTCAGCTTTACCTTAGATGTTGAACTAACGGGGCGGTGGCCATGGCAGGATAGCAGTGGCTGATAGGCTCAGCTCAGTTTGCACCTGCATCGTCCAATGTCGCTTTTCCTGTAATCGCACATGCCGCAGCGAGCCTCTACAACAGACCGGATTTTAGCACTTACTGGTGTCTCTCTGGTTCTCTGTGCCAACGAGGTACAGCGGCTATACGTTACTCTGCTTACATCAAAAGAATAAAGTTCGGTTGCGAGCGCAATAGCTACGCCAGCAGACGCTACAGTTACCAGGTCGTTATAAGCCGTAGCCAGAGGCTGTAGTGAGTGTTTACCACTGCGCGTAAGGGCCGATCAGCAGTGCCTAAGTTCGGCATCGATACTTGTGGCAATCACTCTGTATAAACATCTGGTTTAATGTTTAAGGTTGTTTTACAGTCTGATTTACGGCATTAAGAAGCATGCGCTATATTCGGGCGGTGGCATGACAGGAAGCTATATCGTAAAAAGGAGTTATTGTGATTTTTGAACAGGAAGTTAGCGTTTCATTAAGAGCCTTTATAGGGCTTGTCACTTCAGCCATTTCTCTGGCTTTTTTATCTCTTATAGGGTTCTTTTTAATAACTTCGAATGGTAGATTTTCTCTCGCTATTTTTATTGTTTACACAATCTTAGCGCTACTCGCTTTTTGGTTCGGCAGAATTAGTTACCAGTTAATCGTTCCATCATCAAAAAACAAAGCTTATCTGTTTTCACCGTTATCAGTGTTGTGCATCTTCTCACTGTTTGGCTTAGGGACAATGGCAGGTACCGTTTTTAGCTTTTTAACCGGTGGCCTGGAAAATGGATTCTTAAGCCTACTTTTACTTTGTCTACTTCTGCCTGTGGGTGATTACTGTTGGAAAATAGCAAAAAAGCGGGCTGGTGAATAATTGAGGATTTGTAAATCGAATGGCTATGGCGACGCTATTCAGGAGCTGTTGAGCTGTCCAGACAGGGCAACCGCATGAGTGAGCGAAAAACCATCAGCTGTGAAAATATGTAAGAGTTTCTTATCCGAAACGCCGTAAAATCATCCCTGATGGCTCTGCTGGAGCATCCATGCTCCAGAAGTTCGGCTAAGAAACTTTCACTTATTGTTTAAAAGATATTCGCGCCCTCGCCCTGGCTTTTCAAAGGTTTGCAGTTGTTATAGAGTGTTGGCGACAACTTACAAACTGCTTTTGCTTAATTAAACGTCAATTCCAGTGCCTCTTTGCAGCTTCTTGAAAAGCTCAACAACTTTGAAGTCACCGGTAATACAGCAGCAATATGCCCGACTTTTTCATTGGTTACTGCTATTTCCTTATCTTCAGCTGTTACATCAAATCCCAGATTTTTTAAGTCCATTAGAGAGTACGACCAAAGTTGAATTTCATCAGAATAATTTTTTTGTTGTGAAAAAAGCTGTCCCCATATCAACATTTCCTGTGGCTTATTTATCGCAGCAAAAAATGCAGATTCCTCGCTGCACCAGTCCGCCATAGATTGACGCATCATCAACTTATTTTCTTCGGAGAAATTTTTCATCTGGTCAGAATAGTCTTGAAGCGCGCCGCCGTGCCAGCCGACAATTGCACCCGCTTCAAGGTATACAGACTTAGCGCCAGTAAATACATAATTAGCACAGGAAGAAGCACAAAGAATACGTACTACTACGTTGATCTGACGATCGCGTACAAAATTTCCGAACATTAAACCTCAGGTAGTTTCGCCGCCACCACTTGAGATGATAAGGGTCTCAAGAGAATTTTTGTGCTTTTTCAACTCCTCTTGCATTAGTCGAAAATTATCTTTTGAAACATTACCTTTAAAGTAGAGTGTAGTTGGATTTTCCCAGCTAAAGACCGGTGGTTTGGTTTCATCAGCCAGGCAGGAGGGAACGATAAACAGCAACAGAAAAGATAAAACATACAATTTCATAAATATCCTTATCATCTCAAACGGCATCCTTGTCAGTGATAACGGCCACAGCACAACGGTACTGAAGCATCTACTATAGCTGGCGATAACTTTCTCACACACATTCACCCTAGTCTATTGTTGCTACAAATTTTCCGTAGCCAGAGGTTGCAGCGCGTTTTGCCTATAGGTGGTTACTGTTAGAAATAGCAAAAAAGCGTGCTGGTGAATAACCTCGCATGTTTCAAAAGGGAATGGCTGGCGACAAATTAAATTCGTGGATCTTTCTTCCTCATGACACCTTCTACCGCAGCATGGCAATCGATATTCCTGCGGCTAACCCGCCATGGAAAAAAGAAATGCTCCTACTGCAATGACGCACGGAAAAAGAAGGAACCATTGAGGGCGCCATAATATTCCCGCTATAGTTCCTAAGTAGAACACGAACCATAAGCTCCATTGTGTAGCTCCAAAAAAATCGGTTAGGAATAACAGAAATATTCCCACCGACGTCTTCATAAACACGTAAAAAATACTTTCGATCAGCAGCGGAAACTTTTTGTTAGGCAAAGTTGTAAGATAAAGCTCGTAACGGAGTCGGATCGTCTGCGTTCCAAACAGGCTGCTAGCCAGTACCAGTGCAGTAAGAAAGCTTACCAGATTAAACAAATAGGGTTGCACATCAGCGTGCAGTCCCGTCATACTAACCCGCGTCAGTGTTATCAGTAAAAGTAACGAAATAAGCCTAAACTTCTCTCCTTCAGGGGAGGCAATGTCCGCCTGTAAGAAAAGCCGCAAAGGGCCCTTTGGCCATCTGCCCAATGTTAACGAAATAGCTGGTATGTGGTGCTCGATGAAAATAGCGGCAGACCAGAGTAGCAACCATTGAAGTTTTGTCAGTTCCTGTGCCCAAATAAAAGCCACTAACGGAAAAGCTAGCAAGCCAGAAAGGTGTACCCGCGCCGAATCGATATTCAAACATAGATTCCGGCATACGCTTCTTTGCCCATAGGAATGGCTGACGTTATCAAAAACTACCAATGAAGCGACCCCTCAGCTGTTGGTATTTGTCTAAAAATACGTTACAGAATAACAGCAATAGCGGTTCCTTCTACCATAACTAATTTCCTCGGTAACACTGCAGTCGCTGTTATCGTTTGGTGAACACAATTATTAACTTCGAAAAGCATCAATTAATCACTTCTTTAATGCTACAAATTTTCCGTAGCCAGGAATGCAGATGAATAACTATCCACAACAAGTACTAGAGCTACCAAGCCCATTGCTATGCCCGATGATGTATAAATTAAAAGCGTGTTGTTGCCGGATATTTCACCAATAATTCCACTTAAAACCAGCCCTAACGGAAGTAACGCGGTGGAAGCAGTTATCAGTAAACTGAGCACTCGCCCGCGTATTGCTTCAGGGATAACCGATTGGAACAGTGCCATGGATTGCAGATTGAATGTGCCAAAGAAAAATCCCGACAACGCGATAGCCGTTAACGAAATATAGGTACTACTGCTAGAGCCTAGCACCACAAAACAGACAGAAGCACCTAGCAAAGATAAAAACATGAATTTTGCTCGTGCTGCGGCTTTTACTTTTCTGTGTTGTGAATACCAGTAGCCAGACATACTGCCAAGCGCCATAGCCGCTAACATAAAGCCATACCAATGAGCCGCTTCATGTAAGCTATTTTTCACTAAAAATGGCAGGAAAAGCATGATAGGCGCACAGAAGAAGTTGATAGACGACGCGCATAGAATAACCGTCATTAAGCCTCTGTTCTTAAATACGTAATCCAGCCCTTCTTGAAGATCGTTAATCAGGCTCTTGTAAGTTTCTTTAACGGGCAGAGAAATATAGGTTTTCTTAACCGCAGGTGACTGAATAAACATCTCGCTGATAGCGGAAATTAAATAAGATAAAGCGTCGAACAGTAGCAGTAATGGTGCGCCAAAAAGCCGGTAACACATTCCACCTAATGCTTGTCCAACCAACGTAGCCACCTGATTGGATGAACCAAAATACGCAATTGTTTTCGGTAGTTTTTCTGCATCCGCCAGAATTGGCATAAAAGCCTCTATCGCTGGCTGGAAGAAGGCTTTTGATGCTGCATTTAATGTAGAGACGACAAAGAACATCCAAATAATCAGTGCGGTATCGTCATGGGTTGAAAACATTAAAAGAGCGAGCAGGAATACCGACAGGCCGCGGATGATATCGGTAACTACAATGATGGTTTTACGAGAATGACGGTCTGCAAAAACGCCGCCGAAAGGGCCAAGTAACACACTGGGAATTAAAGATACTGCCAGTATTGTTCCCATTATGGCGGATGAGCCTGTGGTTTCCATCAGCCAGTAGAGCATTGTGATACTAAACGCTTGTGATCCTATCTGACTGACAAACTGCCCTTGCCAGAGTAGAAATATATTTCGGTTCAATCCGTTGTCCCTTCAGGTGTAGATCCCTTATACCGATAGTACGACAACTTCTCTGCTATTACGATTACTAAAATAAAGGTATCAACGGCCAGTCTATACTGCGCAAATCGCGATCCTGACCTTCTTTGTGTTCGTATCAATTTGCAGAAAATTAAGGAGAACCCATGATAAATCAAGATAACGAACCTAAGCACAATTCTATTGCCAACATGAAAGGATTGGAATCGGCTATCGCCAACGGTGAAGAAACACGAGTGAAACAGCTGCTAACGAACTTAGTATTAGATGAATTGCAGAAGAGTTACCTGATTGATATTGCGGATTTAAACGGCAATCAGAACATCGTAAAGTTACTGCAAGATACACCCGTTAAACCCTAGGTATAATAAACCTTTGACGCTTTGTCACGGACGTTGTTTAACAAAAAGTGTGGCAACAGAAGGCCCCTGTAACAACATAAAGTAGTGGTGATTTGTAAAAGGGATAACGCCTTTCATCGAACCAGTGGGGCGCAGCGCCGAATGATTTCCAACTGATATCATCAATCCGCTGCTGCATTGCGCTCCAAGCCATGTTTAGAGGGCAATAACGTGGCCGTTTAAAATTGCCAGCTTCGGCGTATTGTGACTCCCCGCCAATAAATAAGCAGGCTCTTCTGGCTTTAAGCAGCCCAGTGATAATGTCGACGGGCAGTGCCATACAGGTAAATCGGTGTGACTTGTCAAATATTCTGCAGGGCCAGTGAAGTAAATATATCCTTCCCGTAATAGTGATAAATACGTATCTGTAGCTAACTCCAGCGGTTCAGTAAGTGCAAACCCTTTGCGAGGAAATACGGTAAGGCTTTCCCCCGCCAGCGTAGCAAATCCTTTTACCACAGATTGATCACCAATAGCTTTAATGGTAGCAATCTGGGTTTTCCTATCCATATTTATCGTAATATCAGCGTTAAAAGCAATGTGGTTTTGATGTTGCTGCACATTGCAAAGTTTAAGATCACACAGCCCGTCTTCACGGTTGGGCGGAATAGCATAATAATCGGCCAGTGAACGCTGAGAAAATGTGCCTGAACACAGACTTTGCAGGGCGGTGTTTAACGCGATAACGTTCATGCGTCGCGCAATTTGCCGGTAAGGATCATCTGCATGCGCACCACTTTCAATTAAAATAGTGCTGGCGCCCAAACCGGCGATGTTGTCGCCAAAAGAACGATGGGAATAGGTATCATCGTAGCGGGCAATGTTGCCAGGAAGCCAGTGTTTAAGTACATGATGCATCTCGCCAATAAGCTGCTTTGCCCGCAATCGCGGCGCATCAACGTGCTTGTCCTGATGAAATGCCGGTGCCAAAAATGAAATGGTGGCAGGGGCATCCGTGTTACCTACAGCGTAGTAAGGATTTTGATCGTGAAGATTAAACGCGATGTGAGGTTGCAGGGAGGTGGCTTGCTCCCATAGCAGCTTTCCCTCTGGGCTTTGTTGGGCTACCGCATCACGGTTTATATCGATGCCTTGCGCATTCTCGCGAGTGTTAGCTTGAGCGCCATCCGGGTTCAGCATTGGGATTATGTGAAGTGTTACGCGGCTCTGCCAATCTTCCGGCAGGCTCGCAGGAGTTTGCGTAAGCAGTATTTGCAGCCAGTCCAGCACCGCGGCTGTGGCTGTGGGCTCGTCTCCGTGCATCTGGGTCCAGGCTAAAATGGTTGTGGGGCCGCTGCCAAGCGTAAACCGGTGAATTGCCACGCCGTTTAGTGAGCTGCCTATTTGCGTAAACTGCACGTGAGGCTTAGCGCTCAGTAATGTCATGACTGGCGCAATATCCTCATAAGTAAGCTGAGGTTTTGCCAACTGCTTGAAATGTAGGGTATCGAATAGCTGCGCGATGTCGGCGGCAGGTAGATGGGGATGGGTAGCCATAATATTATTCCTTATCAGCAAAAGAACGCGGTTTGCTGACTTCATCCAATAGATACACGATATGATGATAAGGTACGCCGCTGTGGTGAGAAAGTCCAATTTCGCAAGTACGACTGTTACTAATGCCTCGGTTACAGAGATGCGGCACCGATTGCCTTAAAGAGGCCAGGGCGCTGGCGTTGAGTTCCGGCAGAAGCAGCCCTTTATCACCAGCAAAACCGCAACAGGTAATTTCTTCCGGTTGTACAATGTGAGTACAACATAAAGAAGCGAGTTGTTGTATGGCATAACCCTTATCTAAATGCGTACTGCTGCAGGTTGTGTGCAGCATAATTGATTCGCTACTAGGGTGAATTTGCACGCGGGGTACAACGTATTCCAGTAAATATTCGCTGAGTTCGTAGATATTCAAATCGGGTGTATCTTTTAATTGTAAGGCACAGGGGCTGGCGTCAAGAATAATTGGCCATTTGCCGTTTTCACTGGCACTAGCCAGCTGCTTGTACCAATTCTGACGGCGCGCGTTAGCTTGGTCAGGAAAGCCTTTCGTTTCCCACGGTTGACCACAACAGGTGCTATCCATGTTATCCGGAAAAATAACTTCAATACCCGCCTTATTCAGCAAACGAGATACCACAGTCATCATAGAAGATGAGTCTTCATCTGCCCCGAAAAGACGATTAGGGCAGGTGGAAAAAAATACCGCTTTATCGCTAAACGGTTGTCCGGGTGGCGTACGAATTTTTGCACCCGCAGGAATGTCTTGATACCAAATCGGCGTTTTCCGCTGAGTCCAGCGGTGGAGCTTAAAGCTGGCACGTTCTACTGTTTCCGGCTGTAGCCAGTTCGCGGCCTGTTTTACCGCTGAAAGAGTAAATCTGCCGATTGCGAGGCTGGGGGACAAAAATCTGCTTGTCTGCGTCGCTACGCTGTCAGATCCAGCCAGTTCGACGCGAAGCTTTTTTACCCATTTACCGGTGTCAATGCCCACCGGACAAGTCGTGGCGCACAGACCTGTTGCTGCGCAGGACTCAATGCCCAGAAAATTAAACGCATTGTCTATTTCCTGGCGAGACGCAACCGGCATGTGCTGCTGACGCCGACGCAGCGCAATTCGCTGGCGAGGCGACAATGTAAAATTTAAGGAAGGACATTGTGGTTCACAAAAGCCACATTCAATGCATTTATCAACAATAGGATCTACCGCGGGCATCGCCTTCAAATGTTGCAGATGCGCCTGATTGTCAGCGTTGATGATAACGCCAGGGTTTAATATACCGGCGGGGTCAATTACCTTTTTAATCTTCTGCATGATGGCGACGCCAGCTTCCCCCCATTGCGCATAAAGAAACGGAGCCATGTTGCGGCCGGTACCATGTTCTGCTTTTAAAGTGCCGTCAAACTGCCCGGTTACCAGCTTTACCACATCCTGCATAAAGTTATCGTAACGCGCGATATCGTTGGCGGTTTCAAACCCTTGGGTGAATACAAAATGGACATTTCCGTCCAAAGCATGGCCGAAGATAATCGCTTCATCATAACCGTGGCGTTCGAATAGCTTGGTCAGTGCTGATACACCTTCAGCCAATTGTGCAAGTGGAAAGGCGACATCTTCGATAATCACCGTGGTGCCGGTTTCGCGTACTGCTCCCACTGCCGGAAACAACCCCTTGCGAATTCGCCAAAGTGCCTCTATTGCTAACGGATCGCGGGTAAATTCACACATAGCTTTAGCAGCATTTGCGCCCTCGCAAAGTACTTTTGCAAGTTGCTTTAACTGAGTAGTGAGTAATTCTTCAGACTGCTCACCCACATCAATCAGCAATGCCGCCGCACCGTTTTCAATGGCATGGGGATAGAAAGCGTGCAACAAGGAAGCCACGCTGTTAAGCGCCCGTGAATCCATTAACTCGACTGCTTCTACGTTAAGTTGCTGAAGTGCGGGAATAACTGCGCAGGCATCTTTTAAATTGCGAAAAAGGTAAAGGCCGGTAGCGCGACTGGGAAGCACCGGAATTGTCCGATAGGTGATATTGGCAATAAAGCCGAGGGTACCTTCCGACCCAATTAGCAGATGGCTAAGAATATCGAGAGGATCTTCATAATCAAGTAACGCATTTAGGCCATACCCCATGGTATTTTTAAGCCGATACTGATGCCGCACCTGTTCACTCAGCACCTCATCTTTACGCAGATTTGCGGCTATTGCAGACAAAGCGCTGAGCAAAGCCGCGTGGCTTTTACGAAAGGTGTTAACGCTGCCAGGATCTGCTGTATCTATTGTGGCGCCGTCAGCTAGCGTAAAACAGATATCGGTCATGGTATGGTAGCTGTTGTGCTTAACACCGCAACACATTCCCGATGCATTGTTAGCAGCAATACCGCCGATTTTACAGGTGTTGATAGAAGCAGGATCAGGGCCGATTTTACGACCAAAAGGCGCTAATAAACGGTTAGCTTTAGCGCCAATTATGCCGGGCTGAAGCGAAATTCTGTCACCATTTTCAAGGATCTCCGCCTGTTGCCAGTGTGGCGAAAGCAGGATCAATACTGAATCGCTGATAGCCTGACCTGACAAACTGGTGCCCGCCGCTCGAAATGTTACGGCAGTTTTCGTCGCCTGGGCCAACCGGAGCACTGCCTGCATCTGCGCCAGCGTTTCTATCTGTAATACTAATTTAGGCACTTTGTGATAAAAGCTGGCATCGGTACTAAAGGCCACGCGGCGGCTGACATCAGTAATAATGCCGCTATCCGGGAGAATGCTTTTGATGCCGTTCAGGAAATTCTCCCACCCACGCTTTCGGGTAGAAGGTTTACTGCTGATACTACTGTGGGTGGCCATACGGCGTCTCCTGATGACTGGCATTCCTGTTCATTTAATGAGATTTTGATATTCGTATCAACTGGTTTATATTTGAATAAATAATTCTTCGGGATGAATCACTGTCTTTTTATCAGTATCTTGTTCGAGCGAAAAGTATAGTTAATAAAACGTGGTATCCAGGGGAATAACAAGCGAAATTACTATGTCAGCATTTACCAAAATTAAAGCAATTAAACACGCGCTGTCTATTAGTGAAACGAAACTGGCCACTTTTACACTGGATTCGCCCAATGCGGTGCGGGATTTATCTTCGCAGGAACTGGCGAATGTAGTTGGGGTAAGTCAATCAAGCGTGGTGAAGTTTGCGCAAAAACTTGGCTATAAAGGCTATCCGGCGTTTAAACTGGCAGTTATTGACTCGTTAAATAAGGAAATTCCTAACACCCAGATTCACGGGCAAATTACCTTAAGCGATGGCTTTGAACAGATGGCAGATAAACTGTTAGCCAGTAAAATCAGTGTACTGAATGAGACGCGAAATTTAAATGAGATGGTAGCGTTTGAAAGAGCCGTAGAATTATTGAAGAACGCTAAGCGAATATTGATTTGCGGTGTGGGCGGCTCCGCGCTGGTGTGTAAGGACTTTTCTTACAAATTACAGAAGCTGGGAATGACGGCACTAGCTGAAGCTGACGGGCATGTTCAGTTGGCGAGCGCCGCGACTTACAACGAATCCGATGTGCTGGTGGCAATTAGTGAATCTGGTGCAACACGTGAAATTGTCAATGTTATTCATGAAGCTCGAAAAAACCAGGTAAAAATTATTTCTATTACCAAGTACGGGCAAAATCAGGTATCCGAACATGCCGACGTACAGCTGTTTTCCGTTGCCGAGGAAGCTTCTCTTCGCCTCTCTTCTATTTTGGCAAGAACGGCTCAGGAACTTATCATTGATATGTTGTTTATCGCGCTGACACAAGCGTCGCGCCAAGGACGAAAGCTGCTGGAACGCACCAACAAAGTCGTTTCACAGTTTCGTCAGCAGCGCCCCATCAGTTAAACACGAATAGGATGCGTCTGATTTAAGCCGAGTACAGGAGATTTTAAGCAGCGCTTATTGTTCAGGGTACAGCAAGTAAGGCTTGCGCTGTGCAATAAACGCTTGAATATCGGTGCGCCAGCCAGCTTTAATTGCGGTTGCACTTTCACCGGCTTCAATGGCTTTTCGCAGTTTATCCGTGCCGCTAAGTTTATCCATAAAATCTGGATGGATAAAAAAGGGTTCGCCAGCGTCTTTAAACTGATGATACGTTTTTACCAGTAATGCTAAATCTAAACCTTCAATGGGCGTATTTCGCAAATCACGTCCCCGCACTTTCTTGCCTTCTAGCTTTGGGTGTAGTGCTATTCCAGGAAGGCTTTCGGGAGTAAAAGTAAAATCTCCCAAGGGTACGGTATCGTGCCCGATTATCTGAAAAGGAAGAGCGGTTCCCCGTCCAACGCTAACCGCGGTGGCTTCAAAAAAACACAGTGACGGATAAAGCCTTACCGCTTCAGCGTTCGGTAAGTTTGGGCTTGGGGGCACCGGCAATACATAAGCCTGAGCTTTTGCGTAATCCTTCACGGGTACCACACGTAAATCGAGCTGCTGCGCCTGATTTATCCAGCCTTCACCCTTAATCATCTGGGCAAGTTCGCCAATTGTCATGCCATGCAATACGGGAATAGGATCTATGCCAACAAAAGATTGAAAACCCGATTCGCGTACAGGGCCATCGACAAAACGACCATTAGGGTTCGGACGATCAAGCACCAATAACGGAATGTTTTGCTCGGCAGCGGCTTCCATAACGTAATGCAGCGTGCTGATATAAGTGTAAAAACGCGCGCCCACATCCTGAATATCGAAAATCAGGATATCTACGTCTTTGAGCATGGTGGAGGTGGGTTTCTTGGTCGCGCCGTATACCGACAGTATCGGTAAGCCGGTTTTTCCATCACGAGCATCATTGATAGCTTCGCCCGCGCCAGCCTCACCCCGAAAGCCATGTTCTGGAGCCAGCACTTTCACTACGTTAATCTTGCGCGCCAACAGGTGATCTACCAGGTGAACATCGCCCACGCGGGAAGTTTGATTTACCACCAAAGCCACCCGCTTATCCTGTAGTAAAGGCATATATTGGCTGGGTCGCTCTGCTCCTACAGTGATAGCCGCTGCTTGTAGACTTAGCAGAGTGGATGCCAGGATAAAAATCGTTAGCCAGCGCCGCATTTACTGCCTCTGGACCGCGCGGCGTAAAAAGCCATTATGATCATGTAGCGCAGCTTCCGCATCTTCGGCATTGGTGTCGGTCAACAACATAAGAATGGCGACTTTGGCCCGATTACCTGAGGCAAGTAACGCTTGTGTTGCAGTTGCCTTATCGCAGTCAGTCGCTTGCATAACAATATGTATCGCGCGCGCCTGTAACTTTTGGTTGGTTGCATTTACGTCTACCATAAGATTTTGATAGGTTTTGCCCAGGCGAATCATGCTGGCGGTACTTAACATATTCAACACCAGCTTTTGCGCAGTGCCGGATTTCATGCGGGTTGAGCCGGTAAGGCACTCAGGCCCCACAATAGGGCAGATACCATTGTTCGCGACATCCATCAGCAGCGAACCCGGGCTACAGGTAATTGATACGGTTTCGCAGCCAAGGCTATTGGCGTACTCAAGTGCGCCTGCAACATAGGGCGTTCGACCGCTGGCAGATAACCCCACTAGTACGTCCTTATCACCAAGCTGGATGGCTTTAACATCTTCGACGCCTTGTACTTTGTTATCTTCTGCGCCTTCTACGGCGTGCTGAATCGCTTTTTCGCCGCCCGCAATTACACCGCAAACCAGGCTGTCGGAGACACTGAACGTAGGGCGACATTCCACTGCATCCAGAATACCCAACCGGCCACTGGTACCTGCACCGATATAAATAAGCCTGCCGCCCGCCTGCAGCTTCTCCACAATAGTATCGACTGCGCGAGCAATCTGAGGGATCACCAGCGCTACTGCGGCCGCTACCTTGGCATCTTCCTGATTAATCTTGCGTAAAACGGCTTCTGTGGGCAGCAGATCAATATCCATGGTGTCCGGATTTCTGCCTTCAGAAGCAATTTGATTTAACTGCGCTAATAAATCGGTAGAGCTGGTTGTCTTGTTGGGCTGCATAGTCTGCCTAATGTCAGGTGTTATTGGTGTTGCTTTCTGTCGTCGAAGAAGCTTAAAGTATTCCCTTGTTGCTACGCCAGCTTGTTAGTAGGCGTAGCAGGTGAAGAAGTGCCAGCAATACAAATGAGCGTTGCCAATGCCGTACCTATCACCAGTTGCCAGGTAAACCCGATGCTAATTTGCATAGATTCCGGTAGATAAAGTGTCATTACGTAAGGCTGCATCAACAAGGGTACACAAAATCCCACCACCAGAGCCAGCATGACTGAGGTGCTGTTGCCACGGTTGCTAAACAGTGTGACAAAGTAAACCCCAAGCAGACCACTATAAGAAAACACCATTACTCCCAAAGCAAATTGTAATAGCGGCGTGGCAGTATATTGCTGCCAGTAATAGCACAGACATGCCATCAGCCCTAGGGCTGCAGCCACTATCGCCATTGCCCAGCGTCCTGCTGTGACATAATGGGCTTCATTTAGCTTGATACGGGAGCGCTGTTGCCGCCATGGGCGATAGATATCCTGCACTAACACGCTGGCCATAGAGTTTAGCCCCGAATTAAGCGTTGATAAAGCTGCTGCAATTATTCCTACTGTTACCAGACCTTTGACTCCTGCCGGAATTTCCGTCAGTACGTAGTACATAAATATGGTTACCGGTTTACCTGCAAAGGTGGGAACGGGGCCGCCATCGCTGGCTATTGCCATAATGTCTGGACGTTGATAGTACAGGTAAAGCAACAGGCCGATGATAATGAACAACAGCATAACCGGTATGACCATAATGACGGACATCAGCATGGCTTTACTGCCCTCCCGCGCGCTTTTGCATGTTAGTACCCGTTGCGTCATATCCTGATCCAGCCCGAACGCAGCAATGTTGAGAAGGACAAAGCCAGTCAGTACCGACCAGAGACTGAATACGCCGTCGGGGGAAAAATCCAGGCTGGTATTAATCACGCGTAATTTGGAGGGCTCACCCGGCGCGGGATGTTGCAGCGCAGCAATGATGCCTTCCATACCTACCGGAATGGCATTGTATAACACTATAATTACCGCGCACGCAGCAGCAACATAAATAAACGCCTGTAGTACGTCAGAATAAATTACCGTGCGAATGCCGCCATATACTGTGTACGCCAGGCCCACCAGCGTGATAATCAATGTCGATAAAATCACGCTTGAGCTTTCAATGTTGCCGAACAGAATCATTGCTACTGCTAATGCTGCCATATAAAGCCGGGCGCCACTGGCAAACACCCTGCCAAATAAGTACATGAGCCCGGCCTGGCGTTTTGCCTGCGCGCCAAACCGCTTTTCCAGCAATTCGTAAACGGTATAAACCCGGTTTTGATAAAACTTGGGAATAAGAAATATGGCAACAAAAAACGCCGCGATAAAAGCACCAATGTTGGTCGCCAAATAAGTTAAATCGTTGCGATAACCTTGATCCGGCCCACCCAGAAATGTTGCTGCTGATTGCGAGGTTGCCAGTACAGAAATTGCCACCATCCACATAGGAATGGCACGTCCGCCAAGAAAGTAATCGTCGGCAGAACGGTTTTTTCTGCTAAAAAGCCAACCACTGGCAAATAGCGTCAGCGCGTACAAAAAAAGGACGAGTATGTCGGCAAATGCGTACTGACTCAGCATCAAATTCCTGTTAGCTTTAGATTCTTAAATAGACGGTGAAAGAATAGTTTATTCCGGCAGGCATGTATAGATGGAATTTTATAATGATGATTCCATGGTACACTTGCTGCCTTGCTTTAGTGTAACGACCAGGACCCGAACAGTCGGTGAGCAGACAAACCCAAGCCATCATTCACGCAGATGCCATAATTAGTAATTTTTCCCGCTTAACATCTCTCGCTGTTTCCAGTAAGACTATGGCTGTCATTAAGGCTGACGCATATGGCCACGGGGCGGTAAATGTTGCTCATATTCTTAAAGATCATGCCAGCTGCTTTGCAGTAGCGCTTCTTGAAGAAGCGCGGTTATTGCGAAATAACAATATTACTGCGCCTATAGTTGTGCTGGAAGGGCCGCATCAGGCGCAGGAGTGTGCTCAGGCAAAGCACCTAAATTGCATTTTGGTGGTGCACAACAGGCAACAGCTGCAGTGGCTAAAGCAGCTTCCCAAAGCTGTCAGACCTACGGTTTGGCTCAAGGTGGACAGCGGCATGCACAGGTTAGGCTTTGCCTGTCACGAAGTGGGCGCCATAGTAAATGAGTTTGGTGAGTTTTTTGATAATAATACCGTCCTGGTAACGCATCTTGCATGTGCTGATGATGTTGATAATGCCTTTACTGCACAGCAAATAGCGGCCTTCGCCGACGTTGTAAGGCAGACGCAATTTCCCGTAAGCATCGCAAACTCGCCTGCGACGGTGGGCTGGCCGCAAAGCCATGGCGACTGGAATCGAATAGGACTGGCAATGTTTGGCAGTGAACCGCTGTCACGGGGCGGATCTTCTGTTGCTTTAGCGCCAGCAATGACGCTAGGTGCCAGTGTTATTGCCGTGCGCAAGGTAAAAAAAGGCGAAAGTGTTGGTTACGGACAGAATTGGTACGCCCCGAGAGACAGTATCATTGCTACCGTGGGTATCGGCTATGCCGACGGGTATCCCCGCCATTGTCCTAATGGAACACCGGTATGGGTCAACGGACTGCGGGTTCCGCTAGTAGGGCGGGTATCCATGGACATGATCACAATTGATGTCACCGAGGTAAAAAAGATTGCCTGTGGTGATGCTGTTGAGCTCTGGGGCGCTAATATCTGCATTGATGAAATAGCCAAATGGGCAGGAACGATTTCCTACGAATTGATGACACGGGTTTCTCCCCGTGTTCCGCGAATTGTCGTACCTGATTTTGAAAGGTAAGGGCTACAAAAAATATCGCTGCTTTTTTCACTACTTACTGCACGATTACCAAAGTACCGGTACAATTTTTTATTTTTTAACAGGAATTAAATGGAAGCATCCAGCGTTATTTTGATGGGTTTTACCGCAAGCCTGTGCGCTAGTATGGGGACTACGGTTGGCAGTCTAGGAGTGTTAACCATTCGACACTTGTCCCGGCGAATGGAAGACGGTTTATTGAGCCTTGCTGCGGGTATTATGTTGGCGGCGACATTTTTCTCTCTTTTGCTTCCGGCGCTGGATCACGCTACCGCTGACTACAACAGTGAAATGCTCAGCGCCTTTGTGGTGGCGTTAGGCGTATTGCTGGGAGCGGGAACGCTTTTTTTTATTCACCAGCGTACGCCTCATGAACACTTTAAAACCGGTAGAGAAGGGGCCAGCGCCTCCAGGTTAAGTCGTATCTGGCTGTTTGTGATTGCAATTACGTTGCATAACTTTCCGGAAGGTCTGGCGGTTGGCGTTGGATTCGCTGGTGGTGAGATCACCAACGGAATTTCTTTGGCAGTGGGTATTGGCCTGCAAAACATCCCTGAAGGGCTGGCCGTGTCTGTTGCGTTGCTGTCGGTGGGGTACTCTCCTATGCGCTCGGCGATGATTGGTATTGCGTCCGGCTTAGTGGAGCCAGTGGGGGGACTGGTAGGCGCTGTGGCAGTGTCTACCATGGCAGCATTTATGCCGTGGGCCCTGGCATTTGCGGCAGGGGCAATGCTGTTTATTATTAGTGATGAAATCATTCCCGAAACTCACCAGAACGGTAACCAGAACCTGGCGACATTTTCGCTGCTCTTTGGGTTTGTGATCATGATGATTCTTGATGTGGCTCTTGCTTAATATTGCCCGTGTTCTTTGACATTACACCCCGGCAATAAGCGCCAGCACTTTACCGACAATCAAGCCGCCTGCGGTGCCGACAATATATCCCAGCATCGCCATTAGCACTCCAATAGGAATAAGCGCGCGGGAATAAGACGCTGCCAGAATAGGGGCCGAGGCCACGCCACCGATATTGGCAAGTGACGCTAGCCCACAGGTAAATAAGTCCAGCTTGAAACACTTCGCCAGTAGTACCATAAACGTGCCATGGATAACCAGTATTACCAGCCCTGCCAGAATGTAGATTGGCGCTTGCAGTAATTCGCCAAAATTGGCTCGTGAGGCGATAAGCGCAATGACAAGGTTTAGCAATACCGTTGACAATATTTGCCCGCCTCCAATATGGCGCATTGGCGTCATTGCCGCAACAATGCCGGCGAGCGTGACAATGGCGACAGTCCAGGCAGTGTGGGTAAAGTAGGCCGTGGTAGGCAGCATGGTGGCCAGTGACTGAGACGCGGCAGACACCACAAACGCCGCCGCCAGAAGTACCATGAGATTACCCGCAGAAACGGCAGAGGCCTGTTCAGACTGCTGGTCGAGCCGATTTCCAATATCGGCTAACAGGGAGTCGTCAGCGCCAGTCCATTGGTTAAACCGACGGGCGTAGGGCACAAGTGCCAGCAGTAACATTACCCACAGTGCGTAATCAATAGAATCAATAAGCAGGGTGTAACCCATTGATGCATCGGGTACATTTAAAGCAAGTTGAACGGCAGCCATATTCCCGGTGCCGCCCATCCAACTGCCGCACAACGCTGCAAAGGTTTTCCATGCGTCATCAGCCAGCCCTTGATGAAATAAGGCAAAAGTAACAATAAAAGCTAAGCCAATACTGATTGCTGCCAGCAGAAAGGTAACAATCATCTTCATACCCAGCTTTTTGATTTGTCGCAGATCCGCATCCAGCAACATCAAAAATATCATTGCGGGTAACAAATTGTTTCGTAAAGCTTTGTAGGTGGCATCAATAGTCGGCCCCTGTTGCCACAGGTTTAGCGTGGCACACACCATTACGACAAAATATAACAGTACAATGGCGGGTAAATATTTAAACATCGCCATCTTGCTGCGGGTCTCAAGAAGGTGCAATATAGCGGCGATGGCAAAGAGTGCAGCTATATAACCAAAAGCTGTTGTGATCATGCCATCTCCCGATAATGTCTGGCGCATGAAGTCAGATGCATAACGTTCTAATTTTCTTATTTCGTTACCGCAGACAATAAAGGATTCGCAAGTTCAGCGCAAAAAACCGTGGTGTATTTACAAGTTTGGTGTCTGTAAATACGGATAGTTGAAGGGGAAAGGCAGTTGAGCTTTTCTTATAAACTGCTCTTGTCGATTAACTCTTCGGCGGCTTGTGTTGGGCGGAAACAGTGGCAATATTGTCAGAGGTCTTTTATGCGAACAGGTTACTCACGGCCAAGAGTGAACAGAGGTGTATTTAGCAGGCCCATACCTAAGAAACCTACCAAGTAACGATGAATCAATGCACGTAAAGTATTGTAAAGCCCGTAGAACGTCAACATGCTCTATGGGCTTTTTCGTAAGTGCAGACCAAAACTCTGGCTCAGTTGTTGTTAGAATTTAAAGGAACTCTAATGGAACTGTCCGGCTTGAACAGCAACATACGCCAGCAAATTATTGTCTATTTAGCCTGGTTTCACCGTTTCCGGTAACGTTGCCTTTTCTCTCTTGCTGGGTTAGCCCGTCCACTTCAAGCGCACTTCTAGCTTTTGATCACCTGCTTAAAATACTGCCAGATGTTCTTACCTGCACCCAAAGACAGCTTTTGCGCACTACTGGCTATCTGTGTGACTTATTCAACATATCATGTGAGTTATGGCAAGCCAGAAAGCGTAAAAATTGACGAGTAAACAGGACATGCTACTCATTTTTAATTGAAGGTGGGTGTCCATATTTGCATATGTACATATTTTCATCACTAATTTTTTTCAGCACTGTGAACCGAAAACGTCCCAAACTGAACCGAAAGACAGCCCGAAAGCGTAGTAGATAGCGTTTATTCACCCTATACTTCGAAACCGTTGGGCGCGCTCTATGTCGGCTCGGCGAAAATACACGGAGATCTGCCATGGTCGAGACGCTCGTCACCGACATCCCTGACGATCTGCAGGAGCGCATCTGCAAGGTGCTGAACCGAGCCTGCGATGACGAATGCACGCTGGCCACGGCGGAAAGCTGCACCGGCGGGCTCATCGCTTCGCTCTTCACCGATGTCGAAGGCTGTTCCCATGCGTTCGAGCGGGGCTACGTCGTCTACACCAACAAGTCCAAGACCGACATGCTGGGGGTTCCCTCCGATATGCTCGACGAGCACGGCGCCGTGTCGCGACCTGTCGCGATCGCCATGGCCGAGGGGGCGCTGGCCGCCTCCAATGCGCGTGCGGCATTCTCGGTGACGGGATTTGCCGGGCCCGCGGGCGACGCCGAGGAAGGGCTCGTGCATTTTGCTTGCGCGGTCCGGGATCGGAAGACCGTGCATCGCGAGGAGCATTTCGGTCCCATCGGCCGCAGCGGCGTACGCCTGGCATGCATCGAAGTCGCGATCGAGATGTTCGAGGAGGCGCTAACATGACCGATTTCCCGAGGCCCGAAACCTTCCACTCCCTGCACCGGCACGGCTTCGTCCGGGTCGGCGCAAGCACGCCACGTGTCCGGACGGCGGCCGTAGCCTTCAACTGCGAGGGGATCCTGGAAGAGGCGCACCGCGCGGACGAGGCGCGGGTCGATCTGCTGGTCTATCCCGAACTCTGCGTGTCGTCCTACGCGATCGACGATTTGCATATGCAGACGACCCTGCTGGACGCGGTCGAGGACGCGCTGGCCTATATTGTGTCGGAAAGCGCGGACCTGGCCCCGGTGCTTTTGGTGGGCGCGCCGCTTCGCCATGACGGGCAGCTCTACAACTGTGCCATTGTGATTTCGCATGGCCGAATTCTTGGTGTCGTGCCCAAGTCCTACCTGCCGAACTATCGCGAGTATTACGAAAAACGGTGGTTCTCTCACGGGCGGAATGTCCGGGGACGGACCATGAAGATCGGCGGGCAGGAGGTGCCGTTTGGCAGCGACCTGATCTTCGAGGCCCACGACTTGCCGGGCTTCATCTTCCATGTGGAGATATGCGAAGATTACTGGTCCGCGATCCCGCCCTCGTCGGACGCTGCGCTGGCCGGGGCTGTGATCCTGACCAACCTGTCAGCGTCGAACATCACCATCGGCAAGTCCGACGAGCGGCACATGCTCTGCCGGTCGCAGTCCTCGCGCGCCATGGCCGCCTATGCCTACTCGGCCGCAGGGCCGGGCGAAAGCACGACGGATCTTGCCTGGGACGGGCAGGGGGCTATCTACGAGCTTGGCGATCTCCTGGCGGAATCCGAACGCTTCTCGCTCGATCCGCAGCTTTGCCTTGCCGATATCGACACGCAGCGGATCCTGAACGAGCGGATGAGAACCGGCACCTACGCAGACGCCGCCGAGATGCGCCGGATCGAGTTCCGTCGCGTGAGCTTCGACCACCGGCCGCATTGGCAGGATGCCGGGCTGATCCGCCCGATCCGGCGCTTTCCGTATGTACCCAATCGCCGCAGCCACCTGGACCAGGATTGCTACGAGGCGTTCAACATTCAGGTCGAGGGCCTGCGCCGTCGGTTCGAGACCACCAGCGGCAGCCGCATGATCATCGGGGTGTCGGGGGGGCTCGATTCGACCCATGCCCTGATTGTCGCCGCAAAGGTGTGCGATCAGTTGGGTCTGCCCCGCTCGACGATCCTGGGCTACACGCTGCCCGGCTTCGCCACCGGCGACTCCACGAAGAGCAATGCGTGGAAGCTGATGCGCGCCCTGGGCATCGAGGCGGCCGAGATTGATATCCGCCCCGCCGCGAAGCAGATGCTCAGCGACATGAACCACCCCTTTGCCGGGGGCGAGCCGGTCTATGACGTGACCTTCGAGAATGTTCAGGCAGGTTTGCGGACGGATTACCTGTTCCGCCTGGCCAACCAGAACAGCGGCTTCGTCATAGGCACGGGCGATCTGTCCGAGATGGCGCTAGGCTGGTGCACCTACGGCGTCGGCGACCAGATGAGCCACTACGCGGTCAACACTGGTGTGCCTAAGACGCTGATCCAATACCTCGTCCGCTGGGTGATTCAGACCGAGCAGTTCGACGCAGAGACCAACGAGGTGCTGGACGCGATCCTCGACACGAAGATTTCGCCCGAGCTGGTCCCCCAGGGCGAAGAGGAGGAGCTGCAATCGACCGAGGACAGGATCGGCCCCTACGAGCTGCACGACTTCTTCCTGTTCCACACGATGCGTTACGGCTTGCCGCCGTCGAAGGTGGCGTTCCTGGCGTGGCACGCCTGGCGGGACGCTGAGGCGGGAAGCTGGCCGATCGATTTCCCCGATGCGGCCAAGCGAGAATACAACCTGCCGCAGATCGCCGAATGGCTTCGGGTCTTCGTGCAGCGCTTCTTCGGCTTCAGCCAATTCAAACGCTCGGCCATGCCCAATGGACCCAAGGTCTCGCCTGGAGGTTCGCTTTCGCCTAGGGGCGACTGGCGGGCGCCTTCGGACGCGACAGCCAAACTCTGGCTCGACGAGCTGGAGCGTAGCCTTCCGGACTAAGTGGGGGCGGACATTGGCGCGTGTTTTTGCCATTGATGTGTGTGCTTATGCAGTAATGAGTAATCATACTCACGTGGTATTGCATGTTAATAAGGAGCAAGCGCTAAGCTGGACAGCCGGCGCGGTGTTGCTGCGCTGGCAAAAGCTGCATCAGGGCACGGTATTAACCCAATGATTTGTTAACCAGACAGAACGCGAAGCCATGTCTGATGCCGAAGTAAAAACGGTTGAAGAGATTGCTCAGGTATACCGGCAACACCTTTACGACATCAGCTGGTTTATGCGTTTGCTTAATGAATACATCGCCCGTCAGGCTAATAAAGAAGATAACTGTACCGGGCGTTTCTGGAAAGGGCGTTTTAAGTCTCAGGCCCTACTGGACAAAACCGCTCTGGTCGCGTGTATGGCATATGTCGATTTAAACCCTGTACGCGCGAAAATGGCAGCTACCCCGGAAAAATCCAGCCATACCAGTATTCAAACGCGTATTCGCGCGGTCAGGAATTCTGCGCAACCCTGTAACCTGTTCCCGTTTGCCGGAAACCCAGCACAACCTATGTCCAAAGGTTTACCTTTCCGGTTTCAAGATTATTACAACTTGTGGATGAAACTGGTCGCTATTTTCACCCAAACAAGCGAAGAAAAATTAGCGATAACCTGCCCATTGTAGAATGCGCCGGACTCAGTTCTGTGGTTTGGCACTGGCTGGTTGCCGGTATTGAAACACAGTTTACCACCCGGATCTGTCTGACCACCATCCAGCGTAAGCTCAACCTGCGCATAGGAAGCCAATCCGGTTAGCCCGTCCACCTCAAGCGCACTTCTAACTTTCGATTCCCTGCTTAAAACACAGTCAGACGTACTTACCTGCACTCGAAAGCAGCTTTCGCACATTTGGCTATTTTGTGTGGTTTATCCTCCGCATTATGTGAGTTATAACAAGCAAAAAAGCGTAAAAAATTTACGAGTAAACAGGACATGATTTTTATCTTCCTAAAGGTGGGTGTCCACATTTTGCCTTGATTTGCCGCAGATCCGCGTCCAGCAACATTAAAAATATCATGGTGGGTAAAAGATTGTTTCGTAAAGCTTTGTAGGTGGCATCAATAGTCGGCCCCTGTTGCCACAGGTTCAGCGTAGCGCACACCATTACGACAAAATATAACAGTACAATGGCGGGTAAATATTTAAACATCGCCATCTTGCTGCGGGTCTCAAGAAGGTGCAATATAGCGGCGATGGCAAAGAGTGCAGCTATATAACCAAAAGCTGTTGTGATCATGCCATCTCCCGGTAATGTCTGGCGCATGAAGTCAGATGCATAACGTTCTAATTTTCTTATTTCGTTACCGCAGACAATAAAGGATTCGCAAGTTCAGCGCAAAAGCCTTGGTGTAGTTACCATTTTGATGTTCGTAAATACGGGGAGTTGAAAGGGAAAAGGCCGTTGGCCTCATCCTGCTAACTGCTCTGATCGAATGACACTTCGGCGGCTTGTGTTGGGCGGAAACAGTGGCAATATTGTCAGAGGTCTTTTATGCGAACAGGTTACTCACGGCCAAGAGTGAACAGAGGTGTATTTAGCAGGCCCATACCTAAAAAACCTACCAAGTAACGATTATTTAAAGCACGTAAAGCATTGTAAAGCCCGTAAAATCACAGTAGTTTTACGGGCTTTTTCAGCTTTTGAGCTGCACCAATTGCATTCGATTCAGCCCCGCTAGAGCTTCACGGAACTGGCTTGCCAAAAGCTGAAAAATTTCTTGCGCTGAGTGAGCACATATCAATGCGCACTAGTGTTACAACTTAATAAATATTTTGCGGCGATAGAGCCATAGTGCAACCAGAAAATGCAGCGCCACTACCAGCAGCGCAAAAACTAACGACGCATTATAAGGAGACATTACTGAGGAAAGAAACGTAAAGGACATCTCGTACGCGTTAGTGTCTTTGCCATCTACCTTGAATCGAATAACTTGTTGCAACGTTGCAGCAAACAACCACGACAGTATATAAATAAACAACGGGTTACTGCCAAATATCTGTGCAGCGCTAAATACGCCTTTACCCCAGTTTCGGCTGTTGAAAAATACTATTACTGCCAGCGTTATCCAGCCACATGCGGCCGTTACCAGCACATAAGAACCTGTCCACAGCGGCTTATTAATTGGCTGCCATTGATGCCAGGCAAGACCTAACGCCAGCGCTATAATCGCCCAGATAGCTAACTGTTTTATTTTCTCTTTAGCGCTTTGGTGATGGGATAATGCACTGCTGGTTAAATACCCCAGTAACAGAGTTGCGGTCGCTGGAATGCAGCTCAACAACCCTTCAGGATCAAAAGGAAGACCAAACCCCTTGTACATGTGCGACGCCCCCAGCAAGTAAAGATCCACATCCCTCACCAGATTATTCTCTAGCGTCCAGGCCGGGCTTTGTGTCAACATAACGCCGAAATACCCAATCATCAACACTGCAGTAGCCAGCCAGATCCCCTTATCAGAAAACAAAATAATGATGATTGCGCCCAGGCAATAACATAACGCTATTCGCTGCAGCACACCCATAATTCGCCAGTTGTCGATGTCACTTGTGAAGGGGTAAAAGTTAAGAGACATACCGATAAAAAACAGCAGCGCGGTGCGTTTTACAATCTTTAGCCAGGGAATTTGACTTTTCGGCTGGCGGCTAAGCGAAAAGAACATCGCCGCCCCAACGATAAAAAGGAAAAATGGAAAGATAAGATCCGTCGGTGTTAGACCATGCCAATGGGAATGCAGAAGAGGCGCATAGACATAGGACCAGGAACCGGGGGTGTTGACTAAAATCATTGCCGCAAGGGTGAACCCACGGAAAATGTCCAAACTGCTTTCTCTCTTCATGCGTTTCTCGGCTGAGGTAACGGTTGATATTTCGAATTAAATAGAAGCGGGCGCTTGCCCGGCTGCTATTTAACCTGAATACTTCTGCCCACGCGCTGTGTTCCTGGCAGGGTTGAGCGTACAGCGATATCGTCTTTGATATTTCCTCTTACTTCGACAGGCTCGCGGTAACGCTGCCATTTTCCTTCTCCCTCACGATACTCGATAGTTACGCCTTCCCAAGGGGCAACAGCGTGAAGTTTGCCGTTGCGGATTTCCGCACCAGGAACAGGCAAGCGATAGAAAATGTCTGTCTTGTTTAGCGCAGGCAGATACTTGTTCACCATGGTTTGCGTAAACGCAAGCCAGTCCCGATTCTGCGCTCGCTGCAATTCGTCGGTAAAATATTGCGTTTCGGCACTGTAGTTCCTGCCAGCAACGTAGGGTATTTCCCACGTAGCCTGATGCCATGCGCGTTCGGCCAGAGCCAGCATTCTAGGGTTATAAAGGTACTCGGCGGTGCTGTCCTGACGAACTATTTCGCTCCACAGTTGCCCTTGAATACCGGTAAAAGACGCGCCTTCTTTTAGTGGCGTAGAATCTTGAGCTTGATATTGATTCCCCATTACGTCAGTCCAGAACTCAGCGTGCGCGGGCAGGTTATCGGGCATAAACTGAAACAACTGATAGGTATCGGTGCTTCTGGAACCCCAGTAAAAGCCGGTTTCCACGGGATCAGCCTGATAGGGAAAATCAAAATACAACACGTCAGGCAGAGACAACACGGTATCCCATCCTTTGTTCGCCATTTCCTGCGCACGCACATGCCCTTGCGCAGGAAGCAGGTCCCATATGTTCGACTGAATACTGGCTGGCAGCATATCGGGCTTCACGTGACTAAGGCCGTCACTCCAAGCGCCGGTGGTTATGCCCATGCGATCAACAATTGTTGCCACCCGCGAAATAAATAAGCTGGTAAGTTTTTCGGGGCTATCAATATTTTCTTGCTTCATTAATGCGGCGCAAGCAGGAGATTCAGACCAGGCTCCCGCGGTCTCGTCAGCGCCAATGTGGTAACGCTTAAGCGGCAGGCCGGCATCCTCATGCATTTTTTTGACCTCACTTATTACCGCTTCAACAAACCGATAGGTTGCTGGAATACACGGGTTTAAGGTGTTGTCGTTGTAATATTGGATGGATGAGTATTGGGTGGTGTCCTGAGGCTCCACTAGCCGATATTGCTCAGCTTTTGCTATTTCCCCTGCTGCTTTCAGACGCTGGTATCGCGCTTCCATCGACTTGATAGCCGCCCGGGAGTGACCGGGCATATCAAGTGACGGGATCACTTCAATGTGATAACGCTTCGCTAGCTGAAGAATTTCCTTATAGTCTTCTACGCTGTAAAACCCGTTAACGCTGGTGTCCTTAAAAGGGCCATTACCCAATTGGGGCAGTAAACAAGTCGTTTCCGATAAATCGTGACAGCGGTAAGCGCCAAGATCTGTTAGCTCAGGTAATCCGGGAATTTCCAAACGCCAGCCTTCATCGTCTGCAAGATGCAGATGCAACTTGTTGAGCTTTAACATTGCCATTTCTTTCATCAGCCTGAGGATCATTGCCTTGCTGTGAAAGTTGCGGGCTACATCAATGTGAATGCCCCTGAAGTCATACCGCGGTGCATCTTCGAAAGTACCAACGGGAAGCGAAGAAGTGGCGGTGTCGTATAGCCATGCCAGACTGATCAAGCCATAAAACTGACCCGCGGCTGAACTGGATTGTAAGGTAATTTCTTTTTCTGAAATGGCTAGCGAATATGCTTGTGCACCTAACGAAGGTGCTGACGTCAGCTTGACCTTCAGCCCGCTTGTGGCCAAAGGAATATTCCGCAGTTCAAAAAGAAATGGCAAATCCTTCGCTGTGGCATCATCAAACGCCAAGCCTGAATTTAATGTAACGCGTTTACCGGTGACTGAAGCGTTTTTAATAGTGGGAATAATACGATTTTCTGCTGCCGTTGACGTGTTACCGGCAATGGCGGAATACCACTCAAACAGTTGTGACGCCGTTGCCTGAGGCGAGTGATCGTTTTCAGATCTTTTCAGTTGTTCTTCTTTGGTAAAGCTGCCCGCGTGGGGAAGCGTATACAGTCCCGTTTCCTCATCAAACGTTTCCACTGTGGCAGCAATAATTTCTGGTTCGAGCCCCGGCGACGTTAAATAATAATTAGGCATCACTGTAGATTCAGAAATATAGGAGAAATGCCCTTCCAGAGGAATTTCTACCGCTTCGCCTGCTTTGAATCCAGTGAATTCGGTGGTAGGAGAAAGCGTATGCAAATCGCCGTTAACATGCTTAACATCAAATAACGCACTCTGGTCGCCTGTGACAGGCGCATTCTGGCCAAAATAGAGCGTCCAATCTGTTGCTGAAAACTCGGTAGGGCTGGTTAACACCAACTTTGAGCGAGGGCAGGGGGAGCGGTATTCCTTACAGGATGTGTCATTGAAATTGCTGATAACTTCATACTTAACGTCGAGTTGCTGAGCCAGCTTGTGCAGCGCTGCTTGGTTCAGCTCCGTTGCAGCAGCAACATTTAGCGCTGGGATCGCCAGCAGAACACTAGCCACCGTAAAAGATACTTTTATTCCCTGCATAATCTTTTCCTTCGAGTTAAGATGGGCCTTTGTTATCATAAAATGACAACGCTATCATTTATGTTAACAAAGTATTTCTATCAAGCAACCGTTTTATTCTGGGAGGGTGTTTTTACCTTATATTGCTAGTTATCAAAATAGTTTGATTAGGTATTTCTATACTATTCGTCAGGTTGGAGGATAGCCGCAAAAATTGTTCTTGCATGAACTGTAGGAGTACGACGGTGGGATTTGAAATCCCACCGTATTATGTGCATTAATAGTGTAATAGCAGCTAAAAAGACAGTGCTAATATGATAACGCTGTCACCAGCTGAAAGAGGGAGTATCAGTGGCCAAAATACGAAATGTGGTGATTGTGGGTGGCGGTACTGCCGGATGGATGGCTGCGGCAAGTCTCGCACGTTATAGCGAATCGCAGCCGTTAAAGATAACCCTGATTGAATCGGCAGACATTCCTACAGTCGGTGTTGGCGAAGCCACAGTTCCAAATATTGTGGAATACAACCGACAGTTGGGCCTAGACGAAATCGAGCTAATTAAAGCCACAAAAGCTACCTTCAAGCTTGGCATCCGCTTTATCGACTGGAGCAAGGAAGGAGAGTCATTTTTTCACCCATTCGCCGACTATGGCGTTGACTTTCAGAATGTGGGTTTTCATCATTACATACGGCGTTTGCAACAGGAAGGCGTTGATGTTGCCATAAATGATTTTTGCTTTGCAGAAGCATTGGCAAATAAAGGTCTGTTTGCACAACCTGCTACGCCACCCGTTTCACCTGTTGCTGATTATGCCTATGCCTATCACTTCGATGCGGCGCTCTACGCCCGGTTTCTGCGCGATTTTTCAGTTCAAAAGGGAGTCAGCCATATCTCCGGTCATGTCGCGAAGGTGAACCTCGACGGGAGAAAACATATTGCGGATGTTCAGCTTAAAAGCGGCGAAATCATCGCTGGCGACCTATTTATCGACTGCACCGGTTTTGATGGTTTGCTAATTGAGCAGGCGCTGCAAACCGGCTATGAAGACTGGAGCCAGTGGTTATGGTGCGATACCGCCGTGGCGGTGCAATCGGCTTCAACTGAGCCCCCTTTACCCTTTACCCGCTCAATTGCCCGTGAAGCCGGCTGGCAGTGGGAAATCCCGCTACAGCACCGCACTGGCAATGGTTATATCTTTTCAAGTAAGTATATTCAAGCCGATGAAGCAACGGAAAAGCTGCTGTCAACGCTTAAAAACGAGCCGCTTACGGCGCCCCGAACCCTTCAGTTTCTTCCGGGCAGAAGAAAGAAAATTTGGAATAAAAACTGTTTTGCACTGGGTTTGGCGTCAGGTTTTCTTGAGCCGCTTGAAAGCACCAGCATCTCACTTATTCAGACAGCGATAGCCAAGCTGTTAACTTTCTTTCCTGACATGACTTTTAATCAGCACGATATTGATGAAGTTAACCGGCTGCACAATGAGGAAGTTGAACGCATTCGCGATTTTCTTATTCTTCATTACGTGTTGAATCAAAGGGAACAGGGGGAGTTCTGGCATGACTACCGGCATCTTGCAATGCCAGAAAGTTTGCAGCATAAAGTGGAGGTATTTAAAAGCCGCGGCCATCTTGTGCAGTATGCCCACGAATCTTTTAACGCCTCTAGCTGGTTAGCTATGTACAACGGCTTCTATATACGAGCTGCCAGATATGATCATCGTGCCGACGTGCCTTCGCAGCAAACGTTATTGGCTCATATGGCGCGTATTCAGCAATTTATAGCGCAATTAAGTGATGGAGCATTATCTCATCAGAATTTTATTAAAAAGCACTGCCAGAGCGGCGGGTAAGTCAGGTCAACACGCCCTAATGAAAAGCAAAAAATAATGGGTGATAAATAAAAAAGCCGCCACAGTGTATCTGTAACGGCTTTTTGCCTATGCGGCTTAGAAACTGGCTCTCACACCCAGCGTCCAGCGCGCTTCATACTGGTTTTGGAACGCCTTTTGATCAGAAAACTCTAAGTAAGTCTGCTGATACTCTTCAAGAACATTTGAGCCGTTAAGATAAAAGCTTATATTTTCATCGAAGAAGTAGTTGAAACTGACATCCAGTTGCGAGTAATCATCCTGATAGAGTGACTGGAAGCCTACTGCAGCACTACCTTGCGTGATCAGGCGTGGGCTTCTTGAGTTCCAGGCTACGCGGGTAGAAAACATTTCATTTTCATACCACAGCACCAGGTTATAAGTGTCTTCAGACATACCCACAAACGGTAAGTCTTTGCCAAATACATCTTTGGAGTCCTGAGTGCTATCGGTGAAAGTGTAATTGGCATCAAGACCAAAATTTGACCACAAGCTACCCTCGCCAATAACGTCAGCTAAAGACAGCTTTAATCCGGTTTCAAAGCCGCTCACGTCGCCACCGTTACCTTGTACACTGGTCGAGAAAGGCCAGGGACCGCGGCTAATGCCGTCGTCGTCGGGTTCGTCAATCATTACCGTGCCGCTTTCGATGAAGCTATCGATATCAATCATAAAGCCTGCTAAAAACAGCATAGAAGCAGTGCCAGCATACCATTCAGCCGAAACTGAATAGTTGGTAGAGCGCCATGGATCGAGCTGCGGGTTGCCGCTTAACGTACCATTTACTACTCGTAAGCAATCGCAATCCCCATTAATGGCTTTACCCACGGTTTTACCGCCGCCCCAGCTAGCCAGGTTCAGAGGCTGCATGTTTTCAGAATACGCTGCCCGCAGAATGATATCTTCCGCGGCTTCATAGGCGATATTGATTGAGGGAAGAACATCTGTGTAGCTTCGCTCGGTGACTACATCTCCTGCATCTGGTCCTAAGCCGCTATGAGGTAGATTGGGACCGACCAGATTCTGCTTCACGTATAAATCAGTTTCTACTACTTTTACGCCCACGTTACCGCTGAAGGCTTGCCATTCAAAGTTGGCCTGAACAAAATATCTGAACTCTTTTAACTGCACATCATAGCTGGCACCGGCGTTTTCGACTCGTTGTACATTGCCGAAGGTATCTAGCTGGAACTGACGAGGATCATTGAAGTTGCTGGGATCAATTGCCCACACACCGGGAAGTCCGCCAACATCGCCAAAGTCAGTGATGTAGGAAACCGACGTGTACTGATCCAGACGAGTAGGCCCTAACAGGGTATAAGGAACCCAGGTGCCTGCCGCAATAGTGGAACCATCAACAGTCACATCTTCTGTTAAATATTCACCCGCCGCCGGGTTTCCTTCACAGGTTGCAGCAGTATGATATTGATCTACTGCTTTCCACTGCGCTATGTCGCAACCGTCGCCAAATTCTGAGGTGTAGGTAAATTGATCGTGATCCACTTTGCGCTCACTCTGGCGTAGCCCAAAATTCACGCTAGTGATAACGCCATCATCAAACTTATAATTCCATTCGGTACTAACAGTGTTAATTTCCCCTTCATCATCGGTATTGCCTTCAGAAGAAAATGCACCGACGTGATAAGCATCCAGACTAGCCATGTAGTCAGCTACGCTTTGACGTCCCAGGCCGCCATCGACCATTTGGTCGAAGCCACCGAAAACGGGATATTCGCCAGAGGCGTCGTAAGAAAGGGTAAACTGATCCTGAATACCCCCAGGAGAAAACTCGGCATAGCAGCCGCCGCCATCGCCGACTATGTTTTCGCCGTTGGTGCAATTTTCACCTTGGGTAAACTGCCCCGGGCCGGTAACCAGCGAGCCAGAATCAATGCTTAAAATATCTCCTTCACCATAACCATGGCGCATTTTTGCTGTTGCTTTGGCTCGTGTGGCACGAACTTGCCCGGTAAGCGCGCCGCCGTCATCATAGTTTAGCTCAAGGTTAAAGTTCTTAGACGTTTCGTAGTTATTATTCACCTGGGTAAACGACTGCATCCGCCACGAATTAAGTTCAAATGCGTTTACCGCGCCCCATTCGTTGCCATCAGCATCTACGAAACTGTCATCAGTCCAGCCGTTTTCAGTAGGGTAGGCGTAATCATTAAAGGAGTACCAACGATTATTTTGTGAAAACCCGCGGCGGTGATTGAAGCGATCCTGGTCGGTATAAAATGCATCAAATACAAGTTCAAAGCCTTCACTGAGATCAGCCTGAAAGGAAAACTGCACAGCGTTGCGCTCGCGTTTTTCCCGTTTGTTAAATGCCGCGAATCCCTGCGGTACAACGTGATAAACTTCCTCACCACGCGGATTAGGGCCCCAGGTGAAATTGTTATTCGCCGCGCCGATACCGCCGTTTTCCGAGGTATCAAAATAGCCGTTATAGTCGGTTGCAAGATTGACCTCGGTACTGACGGCAGAAAGCAGTACACCGAATTTTTCTGCGTTATAACTGATCATGCCGTGGTAAGTCGGGTCGGTTTCTTCGCTAATAGAGCCTTGACTAACCTCGGCACCCACTGTGGAGGTAAACCCTTCTTCCATGTCAAACGGGCGGCGGGTTTTGAGATTAATGGCGCCTGAAATTCCCATAGCGGTGTTGCGCGCATCAGTCGATTTATAAACTTCAACGCCAGAAAACAATTGCGAAGGCAAATCACCAAAATCTGCGCCAGATGAATCGATAGTGGTAGCGCTCAAAAACACTTCGCCATTGAGCGTGGTGTCTACCTGAGGTAATCCACGAATCTGAATGGGACCGCCTTCACCAGCCGTACGTTCTATCTGCACGCCCGTAATACGCTGCAGAGAATCTGCAATGGTGACATCGGGTAACTTACCGATATCTTCTGCTGCGATCGCATCAACAATCGAACTGGAATAACGTTTTAAATTAATGGAAGCTTCGGTTGAACCTTTTATTCCCCGTACTTCAATTCGTTCCAGATCTGCTGGAGAGTTTTGTGCAAATACTGGCGCAGCAACAGCACTGCCAATAAGTACAGACAGATGTATGCACCGCGTAATTTTATTAAGTTTAATAGTGTTCATGAGTTCCCCTCGTCCGTATATTCGCAATGACAGCGCTGTCTTATTGGTTGTTTTAAAAAGCCGGTTACAGCTATGGCAACGTTGTCAAAATCAAACATAGCGTATAAATTTTAGCCGCGCAACATCTGATTAACGCAAATTAATAAGAATATGGCTGTTTCATTACAGCGTTGTCTTTTAATTCCGAGGGGGCGTGCGGGTCGAAGAGGGTGTTGACCAGTTCACAGTCCAGCGAGAGAATTTTCTATTGTTTCCCCCAAGGTCACAGCGTGAAATAATCAGTCGGGTAAATAAGTCGATTCGCGGATCACTAGTTCAGGATGGAAATGCACATGCTGTACTTTGCCTGAAGAACCGAATTTTACATTGCGCGCTGACTGAATAATATCAATTAGCGTTTGTGCTGCCTGTCGGGCTATCTGATCGGTGGGCTGCGCTGCAGTGGTCAGCTTTGGCCAGGTTTGACGAGAAAACGGGCTATTCTCAAACCCGGCAATGGCCAGTTTACCTGGCACGTCTATGCCGTTGAGTCTGGCGGCAAACAGTGTGCCCGAGGCAATCTCGTCATTACAGGCAAAAATTGCGCTCGGCGGGGTTTCTAAATCAAGTAAGCTTTTTAATCCTTTAACGCCGCTTTCAAAAGAGTAGCTGCCGTCTATTTCCAACTCTGGGTCAACACTCAATCCTCGATCGAGCAACGCCTCGCGATACCCCAGTTTACGTTCTTCCGTGGAGCGGTGGCCCTTATCTCCTGAGATAAACGCAATGCGCTGGTGGCCCAGTGAAATCATGTGATCAACGATATTTTTTGCCGCATCGCGGTCGTGTACAAATACACAGGGACGGTGGCTACGTTTGGTAGCGCTTCCAGAGACAATGCGCACGTAAGGAATATCCAGATCGTCCAGCACATCCATTACGCTCGCCATTTCCGATAATGGCGGAGAGAGAACCAGGCCAGCCAGTTGAGAGCGCTTTACCATCTGCAGAATTTCGTCAGTCACATTGGCACTGCTTGCGTTGCACGGGTGAATGATAAGTTCGTAACCCCGGTTACGACACTCATTCAAGATGCCATTTTGCATGTTGATAATATAGTATGCGTTAGGGTTGTCGTAGACATAACCGATAGCATACGCCTTGGTTCCGGCCAAATTGCGAGCGGCGGTGTTAGGTTGATAGTGTAACTGCGCGATAGCCTGATGAACTTTTTCAGCAGTATCCGGTTTGACCGAAGGCTCTTCATTAATCACCCTGGATACTGTTTTAAACGATACGCCTGCTAGTTTTGCTACATCTTTAATCGTTGTTTTCACACCATCTTTCCTCAGAATATACATCCCCTGGACAGGGAAAATCCGAAGGACTTAAGTTCGGATTGTTTTCCCGCGTGATTCTGCCATAAACCAGCACTAATGAGGACGATTTGTATTATAAAACTTTCGTCGAGTATGTGACGTGCCTGATTAATACTAACAGCTAAACATAGTGACTCCCTCAGGAGGCGTCCAGCAGTTTATACACAGCGCCGCTGTACACCGATGGCTGCGCCTGTCGGACCGATAGCTCAAGTTCGATAGCAACTGTGGTAGCGATTTACACTACTTCAGGGGAATGCTTCTTGTTTATGCCGAAGTATTAAAATTTCCCATCACAGGTTTGCAAATAGGTAACTGGTCAGGTATTGTGCTTTATGACAGCGTTGTCAGTTTTTTGTTGCATTTTCTCTTTGCTGAGAATAAGAATAGGAGAAGTAAAGACGCTGTAAGATGAACCAGCGCCAACAGCAAAAAACGTTTCCTGGTGTAAAATAGGGGAAGTCATAAAAAAATGAAGAAAGTATTAATCGCTCCAATGTTCGCTCGAGCAGCACACGAGTCAATTTGGCGGGATAAACTGCGGCCAGTGGCCCACACCTTATTGGCACCGCGCCTCATTTTCGATGTACTTCCTATCAAGTACAAAAGACATCCAATTCCTGCTACAGCATTTCTTACCGCAGTTGGCGATGTAGAATGTCGGTACGCTACCGACGGATTGTGGCAGAAATCATTACCTGCGCAAACGTTACTATTGAAAAACTTTTATCGCACAATACTGCCGCAGCTTCGTCGCATTCTTATGACATCAAGTGGCGTACAGAAAATCGCACAAAGCCACTTACGCGGCAGACGAGGACATTAAGTTGCAATCAAACATCACCTATTTTGTCGGTATCGATGGGGGCGGCACCAAGTGTCGCGCAGAGGTTTTCGACGAAAACGGCCTCTCATTAGGTGCGGGAGTTTCCGGGCCGGCGAATGTCGCGCGCCAGGGAGATACCGCTCGCAATTCTATTTTGCAAGCCGTGACTTTGGCGCTTACTAACGCCGGGTTAGACGCTAAAACTGAACTGGCTAATTCTGCCGTAGGCGCGGGACTGGCCGGCGCCAATTTGCCGTCTGCCAAAGCAGCGCTTAAAAATTGGCGTCATCCATTTGCAGGCTTTTCGTTCACGTCAGATCTACACGCCGCCATGCTTGGCGCTCACGGCGGCAGTAACGGTGCCGTATTAGTGGTAGGTACGGGTTCTTGTGCGGCAGCATTGGTGGAAAGCCAATTGTATCAGTATGGCGGTCATGGTTTTACTATAGGCGATAAAGGCAGTGGCGCATGGATGGGAAGGCAAGCGGCCATACACACTCTCGAAGCACTTGACGGCGTAGCCCCACGGGGCGCGTTGTGCGAAGCGGTTTGTGCGCACTATCAAACCAATTCCACAATTAAGCTGGTGGACCGGCTAAATCATGCGCCGCCAGCTGATTTTGGAGAACTGTCTCCGGCGGTAATTTCACTGGCCGAGCAAGGTGATAAGGTGGCAAGCGCTATTGTTATTACAGGAACAGACTATCTTACGGCCATTGCCCGAAAGGCACTGGCGCAAAGTCCAGGGAAACTAGTTTTAGTGGGCGGCGTAGCCGGTGCCATTGTGCCCTGGCTCGCAAAAGATGTGGCCGATGCCATTGTCAGCGCAAAGTACGGGCCGGAATGGGGCGCGTTTTATTATCAGCAATCGTTATTTCAGGAAGCCTAATATGTCCAATAGCATCATGGCGCAGGAGGCTGGCTCCAGTCCGGCCGTTATTGCCAACCAACGGGCCGAAAACCAACAAATATGTCGTACCCTCGGCGATAAGTTCCGTCAATCACCACCTGCTGGCGTTATGATGATAGGCAGGGGTACATCGGATCATGCCGGCGTGTATGCTAAGTATCTGTTTGAAATTGGCTGTAACGTGCCGGTTTTTGCAGCCGCGCCCTCTGTGGCAGGGGTTTATAATGCTACGCTGAACTTGCACAATTTTGTCGCTATCGTTATTTCGCAATCAGGGAAAAGCCCGGACATTCTGCATCAGGTAAAACTGGCGAAAGCAGGTGGCGCATTTTGTATCGCGTTGGTTAACGATACCCATTCTCCCTTAGTCGCTTTAGTCGATGCCGTTATTCCTTTGCATGCGGGCGAGGAAAAAGCCGTCGCCGCGACGAAAAGCTACTTAAGTAGTTTAAGCGCCATCTGCCAGCTTTACGCTTATTGGAAGCAGGACGACGATCTGAAAGCGGCTTTGCTTACCTTACCAAAACTAATGACGACAGCCGTTGAAGCATCACCACTTCTCACCGCTGACAAACTTGCAGGTGTGGCGCATTGTGTGGTGCTGGGCCGCGGTTTTGGTTACGCCATTGCCAGAGAAATTGCCTTAAAATTAAAAGAAGTGCTGGGGATTCACGCCGAAGCTTTCAGCAGCGCCGAGTTTCTGCATGGGCCCGTGACGCTGGTAGAGAATAAACTCTGTGTTTTGAATGTGTCCATAAACGATGAAAGCGCACAGGTGCATAACAAGCAGGTGGAGGACGTTATTCAGCGTGGCGCGCGGGTGGTGAATATAAACCTCTTATCTTCTTCGCATCCACGTATTCAGGCACTCGCCATTATGCAACGGTTTTATTTAGACATAGAACAAGTAGCGCAAGCGCGCGGCGTAGATCCTGATACGCCCCCGGGCCTGAAAAAAGTAACGGAAACAGTATGATGTTTATATGCAAGCAAGTACTCACCTCAGAAGGGTGGAAAGAAAATCAGCTTATTCGCATAGCAAACGGGCAAGTTGCAGGAATTGAAGATGCGCCCAATCAGGCGGACGTGCCTGTTTATCCTTATCGTCTTATACCCGGTTTTATTGATGTGCAGGTGAATGGCGGTGGCGGTGTGTTGTTTAATCAGCAGTGCGAAGCTGGTGCTTTGCGCAAAATGATGGAAGCGCACAGGGCTTTTGGTACTACTGCACTGATGCCAACCCTGATCACTGACACAACTGATGTCATGGTAGCGGCAGCACGCGCCATTAAAGACGCGCGGGTAGAGGGCGTGCCGGGAATTATCGGGGTGCATTTTGAAGGCCCCTGGTTGAGCAAAGCCCGTAAAGGCGTTCACAGTGAAAATTTTATTCGTTTGCCCAGTGATCAAGAACTCGCCATTCTCAATGATGACGCACTAGGCGTGGTAATGGTGACACTGGCGCCAGAATCGACGCCGGTAGAAATGATAAAGCAACTGACAGCAGCTGGAGTGCACGTTTTTTTAGGGCACTCCAACGCTACTTCAGAGCAGGTGAATGCAGCGCTTGAAGCTGGTGCGGTTGGATTCACCCATCTTTACAACGCTATGTCGCCCATGCAATCTCGCGCTCCGGGTATGGTTGGCGTCGCGCTGGCAAATAATAACGCTTACGCAGGCCTTATTGTTGACGGTTTTCATGTAGACGCGCAATGCTGCAAAGTGGCAATAAATGCAAAAGGCAAAGAGCGGATAATGTTGGTGACTGATGCGATGGCTGTGGCCGGTACCTCCTTATGCGAAGTGCCTTTTTTTGATACTAAAATATTGCGCGAAGGCAACAAACTCACTACGCCGCAGGGCACTCTCGCCGGTTCCTGTTTAACCATGATAGAAGCAGTCCAAAACACAGTGAAGTGGTGTGGTGTCAGTGTGGAAGATGCCATTGCCATGGCATCAAGTACTCCTGCTGCAATGTTAGGGGTTAGCGATCAATACGGTAGTATCGCGGTGGGGCAGCAAGCAGATTTTATGTGTGTGGATGACGATTTGAACATTCGTCACTTATGGCAACAGGGCAAACCTATTGCCCTGAGCAAGGAGTAATTTGTATGACAACCACCGTTACCCCATCACGTTCTGAACCGACCAGCGCGCTGGTCCCCATGATAGCTATTGGTACATTATTTTTTATCTTTGGCTTTATCACCTGGTTAAATGGCGCGCTTATCCCGTTCTTGCAGATCATCTGTGATTTGAGCGAAATACAAGCGCTGTTTGTTGCTTTTTGTTTTTACATCGCTTACGTGGTGATGGCACTGCCCATGTCGTGGATATTGGATAAAACCGGATATCAAAAGGGAATGGTGATTGGATTAGGATTGGTGGCACTGGGATTATTACTATTTGTTCCCGCAGCTAAAACTCATTATTTTTCGATTTTCCTATTGGCGCAGTTCGTTGTTGGCTCGGGGCTGACAATTTTACAAACCGCATCGAATCCGTATATCGTTAGAATCGGGCCTCATGAATCTGCAGCCGCGCGAATTGCGGTGATGGGATTGCTCAACAAAGCTGCTGGTGTGCTTGCTCCGATATTATTTACTCTCCTAATACTGTCAGACTTTCCTGATGTCAGTAAAGCCAGTGTGGATGCAATGAACGATGCTGCCCGCACAGCGACTGTTACTGAAATGGCGCAAAAAGTCATTGTGCCTTATGTTGGAATGGCCATTGCGATGCTGGTACTCGCGGCTGCGTTATTCAAGGTAAACCTGCCAGCTATTCGCGAAGAAGCACCCAGCGACGTACCCAGTCACGAGAGTATTCTGCGCTACCCACAACTGGTACTAGGCGCCCTAGCGTTATTCTTTTATGTTGGAGTGGAAGTAATTGCTGGCGACACTATTGGATTATATGGATCGTCCATTGGCATTAGTAACGTTACCAGTCTTACCGCCTACACGATGGCGGCCATGGTAATGGGATATTTACTGGGTTTAGTTTTAATACCCAAAGTGCTTACGCAAAACCGCGCTTTGTGTGCATCAGCAGCCTTAGGGCTGATACTCACAGTGTGCATCTTGTTTGCCAGTGACAACACAACGGTTATTTCAGACTTACTTTGGTCCAACTTCGGGGTTCCTGCCGTGCCTGATTCCGTTGCCTGCATTGCTTTACTTGGATTGGCTAACGCAATGTGCTGGCCAGCTATTTGGCCACTGGCGTTAGCCGATTTAGGTAAGTTCACTGCTCGTGGCTCAGCATTGTTAATAATGGGAATTGCGGGGGGAGCAATATTGCCCCTGGTATATGGTGGGTTGGCTAATATCGCCGGTCAAAAAGAAGCTTACGCATTACTGTTGGTGGGTTATGCAGCGATGGGTTGGTATGGCATGACAGGCTACAAAAAACGTAGCTGGTAATAAAAAGGCCTACAAGAGTAGGCCTTTGCTATAAATTTAGCTGTTTTGTGGATGCATGTCAGACGCAATCTCAGCCTCGCCAGTTTCGGCTTTTACGCGAGTAGGTAATGTATAGCGTTCTGGCCGGTGGTTAAGCGATATCACCATATTCAGACAAAAAGCGGCGAGTACAGAAACCAGTACCAGCGGCCAGGCGATAAAAATTAAGGCACTGGTAAGTATAATGCTGTCTACCAACAACTGAAATGATCCCGCACGAATCCCATAGCGAGACTGAAGAAAATACGCCAGAATCCCCACCCCCCCTAAGCTTGACGTATGGCGAAACATAATCAACATTCCTACGCCAATTAAGATGCCACCGAAAACTGCAGCGAAGAACGGGTTGGCACTACCGATATCCACAAACCTCGGAATCAGTTCCGTCAGCAGCGATACAGTGGATACAGAAATGAAGGTATTGATAGTAAAACGCTTACTGATTCGCGTCCACGCCAGAGCGTAAAACGGGAGATTAATCAAAAAAAACAGCATGCCGAAATCCAGATCAAATGCGTAGGTACTTAACAACGCCAAACCTGCCGCTCCTCCAATCATTAAATCCTGAGATTGGAACAGGTGCACCCCGAAAGCAACAAACAAGCCGGCGCACACAAGGGCGAAAATGTCTTCAAGAACACTATGATTTGTTTTATGCATAAGAAAGGGAAAAATGAATCAGTGAATCAGGCGAGGATTATACGTGGTAGGCTAGTTTGACGCAGGGGGTCATACATATTCCTGTTCAGACATAATAGGTTACGAGGTATCGTCTACTTTACAGATTTAAACAAATGAGTAAATGCGTTGTTGCGAGAGTGTAAACCTGCTCGGTGGTTGCACCACAATTGTACGAATACGGGCCCTCATCCGATATCGTACGCGCAAATGCTAGAGCAGGTGGGTGTATTGCTGGTAAAGTTCTTCATTAAAGCAAACCAGATAAATATCCTGGATGCTTTTCAACTGAGGGAGCCTGTGTTGAATTGCGGTTAGGGCGACCTGACACGCTTGATCGGTCGGATAACCGTAAATGCCACAGCTTATTGCAGGAAAGGCAATAGAAGAGAGTTGGTTTTCTTCGGCCAGATCCAGACAGCGACTGTAACAGCTTGAAAGAAGTTGCGCCTCGTTTTGCTTGCCGCCCTTCCATACCGGGCCTACAGTGTGAATAATAAATTGAGCCGGTAAGTTAAAACCCGGAGTAATTTTAGCATCACCAGTTGTACACCCATTCAACGATTTGCAAAATTCCAGCAGTTCCGGCCCTGCTGCTCTATGAATGGCACCATCAACACCGCCACCGCCCAACAGACTGCTATTGGCGGCATTGACTATCGCATCAACGTGTAACGTGGTGATATCTGCCGTTTGCAGATGGATTGTTGCCACTTATGACCTCTCGATTAAGAATCAGGTACAGGAACGCGTAAACTCGGCTTCTGGGAACAGGGTTCTGGCGTAGCTGGCGTTAGGGCCAATGAACCGCTGGGACAACCAAATTTCGATAGCGTTATTGCCGTCGGTAATAAGAGTAAGACACTCATCTGAAACTTCAATTTTACTGATATGCCCCTTTTGTACCAGCATCGCAAAGCCCGTAAAATAGCGGGAAAGAGCATTATGACGAATAGTGATGAAGTCATCTACATCGAGAAGCACATGGGAAGGTCTGTTAAAACACTGCGAACGCATAACCCATAAATAAAAAATGGTAAAAGCGACAACTACAAAAACAACAGCAGATAAATAGACTGACATAAACATACCTTTGCGTGTAATTAGGTACAGAACTTCCTGTTATCCGTGTCGCCTCTTTAGACGATAAAGTAAAGCATTTCCTTTAAGACATCAGAAGTGGTTATAAATTCGTTTTTTACTGCGCTTCCACAATGTTCACTCATTTGCCTATCGCAATAAGATAGCCAAAGCAGTGGTAAGTGACACCTTCAACAGTAAAAATATAACATAGTTATAATAATAATCATCAATAAAATCATCATTAATAAAACACTTTGTTAACACGTTGTGGCGATTGGTAAAACGCCAACTTATCTGTGAGGCGGGTTTCCTTGAATATGAGCTTTTACTATAGGAAGCGGGGCGGCTACGCTCAACGGATCCCTTTTTCTGCATAGCAATTTCGGGAACGGTCAGGTACCACCCCTCAGGGATAAATCGCGAATAATTTTAAGCGATAAGTGAAGATTTCTTAGCCGAGCTTCTGGAGCATGTATACTTTGCTTATACCCTGAGACTGCTGAATTTTCACTCATTCATGCACTTGCCCTAAGGTATCCGTTCATGAATGTGTCTTTCATTACACTTTCTGCTTTCTCTACGCTGATCACTTCTTGATGCGGTTCGACGTTACTTAGCGCTGGCCGGAAGCCAGCGCTAAGCGTGGCGCTATTTCTTTTCAGCTAGCTTCTTTTTCTTAAGTGCTTCGTACTCTTTAAAATCTACATAGCGTTGCTCATAACGCAAAACTTTAGAAGCAGGGTCCGCTATAACAGTATCTATAGGAGTAATAGGTAACTGCTGCGGGCTACTTAGATCAAGAGTGTGAACTTTTCCATTTACGCTTACCTCCAATGGCATGGGAAAGGGGAGGCCGCTATCAGTTTGCCACGCAAATGTTACGCTGGTATCGGTTCTGGTGACCAGTAACTTCGGTAACGGCGCGTGGTACAGGTAGACATCAAAAAACCAGTCCAAGTCCTGCCCGGTATTGCGGTTTACAATATCGATAAAGTCCTGGGTATTTTTAAATACGGGTGAAAAATTGCCGGGCTTGGGAGCGGGCGTGCCGTAGACAATCTCTTTTACCGAACGGAAAAATGCGTCGTCGCCTATCAGGTAACGTAAAGTATGCATCACCCAAGAGCCTTTATAGTAAATATCCAGTCCAGGCCCGTTTTCATATACATCTTCTTCTTTAAGACGTTTATTGCTGACAATCGGATGCTGGTTGATAATCCCTTTGCGCTGATTATTCAGGCTAGACATATAGGCAAGGTCACCATGAAGATACTGAGCATAAAGCGGCTGCATGTAGCTTCCAAGTCCTTCATGAAGCCACATATGGTCCCAGTCGTCATTGGTAAGCTGATTGCCGAACCACTCATGAGAAAATTCATGCTGCATTAGCCAGTCATAACCGTACTCGTCCTTTTTATAGTCGTTACCGTAGGCATTGATAGTTTGATGTTCCATGCCCAGATGCGGCGTTTGCACAATACCCACTTTTTCTTCGCCAAAAGGATAGGGGCCAATCATGCGTTCAAAAAAAGTGATCATTTGCGGAAGCTCATCAAACAACGCTTTAATTTGTTTGGTGTCGCCAGGCAAATGGTAATAGGTGATAGGAAAATGGTTGCCGTAGATGCTGGTAAATTCAGTGGTCATCACTTCGTAGGGGGCAATGTTCAAAGCAATGCCATAGGTATTGTGTAACGAAACCGTCTGCCAATGAAAGGTGTCTGCATCCTCCTTTTTAATTACCTCAACCAATTTGCCGTTACTTGCGGCCACTAATCCTTTGGGGACCGTTATTCTTAAATCAACAGTCGCGGGCTCGCCGAACGGTTGATCAATGCAAGGCCAGAACAAGTCACACCCTTCGCCTTGCACTGCAGTAGCAAGCCAAGGCGCGCCAGAAGGCGTTTTTTCCCACATTACGCCGCCATCCCACGGCGCGCGTATCGGCGTTCGTGGATGTCCAGAATACTGAATTTTTAGCGTAGCGGGAAAGGTGAATAGTTGATCCTGTGCAATGAATACTTGTCCGTCTGAATTGCTGTATTTTGAAGGCGGTAACAACGTATCGTTTACCCACAGCTTTTCAATGGCAAAGCGGGTATCCAAGTCTACAGATAGCCCCTGTTGCTGTGTATCGCTATGCAATGTCAGCGCGGTTAAGCCAAATAATATTTCGCTGTCAAAATCAAAAGAAAACGAAAGATCAGCATGACTGATCGTGAGATTTTTCTGCAGAGGTTCGATGTCGCCGCCGCTTTTTAATGTATAAGCGGTGGAAAGTTCTTTTTTGCTTTCCGCTTTTACAGTTTGTGAGTTGCCATGCGCAGTGCAGCCGCCAAGTAGCGCCAAGCCTGTAAAAAGAGCAAGAATTCTTTTAGCCATATAAGTTCCAGTAGTAGCGAGTACAACGCCTTATTATTATGTAGTTGGGATAGTGGACAATTTACCACAGCGTCTACAACCTTTATTCGGCTAACTCACTATTTAGCAGGATCGCTGTCGATACCCAGCTTTTTCCAGTCCATTTTTTACCGACTGTGGATAACCTGGGATGGCGAGGGATAACTAGATGACTTAAACGTAAAAGTGCAGAATTTCAACGCCTAATCTATGCATATTGTGGGTTGTGCAATGCCCTTGACAATGGGTTGCGAACAGCCGCATGGGTCATTGTTCTGACTGCAAAAGCCGGTGGTGATGGTACCTGCATCGACAAACTCTGATTGGCGTAAACAGCGCCCTTCACACTCTGAATGATCTTTACAGCTTTGACCTGCATCACTGAATGTTTTTACACAAGCTGGCATTCCCAAACGGCAAACTTTAGTAATAACGCCCCCATCGTCCAAGCAAGCCAACACATCAATTTCCTTTAAAGCTTGTTGTTTTAAATCGCCTTTCGATGCAGATTCTGATGAATCACTTTGAAAAGCACTACAGCCGACCAGAGAACAAATAAATAACGCAGTCAAAATGACTTTCATGTAACGACCTGACAATGTTTTGATAAGCATAAATGATAACGCGCAACAGTAGCAGCGGAATTTTTTGCTGAGGCCTGCTGCAATTGCAACTTCAGCAGGAACGGCTTTGTTATGATGTGTCTATCGCGACATCAATTCACATCAATGCGGATCAGTGTTACCGGTAAACACCTGGCGGCATGACGTTCATTATAGTATCACTTAATGAATACAAGCTTCTTCAATGTTCATTTCGGCGGCTTCAATCTCGTCGCTATCGTTTTTCGTTTGCGCTTCAACAAGTTCAAATCTTGCCTGCTTGCAAGCTTCAATTTGTACGCGCTCTTCATGGTAGGCGCCGCCTTCCTGCGTCTGTGAAGCAGATTGGCGACTATCGGCGCTTTGAGAACGTTGCGGGCTTTCCTCTGGAGAAGACGTTGTAGCGCTGCAAGCCAATAACGGAAGAGATAACGTACTGAGCACTAATGAACGAATCATAAAATATCCTTTGTAAGCAAAAGCGTAGGTTAGGTATTCAGAAGCCCGAATTGCAAAAAGCCACATACAGTTGATTAATGTAAAGCGGGTGATTAGCGTTCACTGTGTTGGCACAGGGCTGCAAATCATCCTGGTTAGAATATGTACTGATCGCGGGTGCGGTTGGGTCATTTCAGTGTTTGATTTAGAAACATAAGCCGCCGTCCGAGATGCTTATTTCGCGAAGAAGGTACCGTTGGCCAGTTCATTATTGCGGATGCAAAGGTCGGGGTGAAATAGTCAAAATTTTTCTCAGCTGATGGTTTTTTGCTCATTCATGCGGTTGCCCTGATGCAAAAGCGGGATTACGCCTGCGATAGCGGATTATGTTGAGTAAGCGGAATACAAATTATCAGGACTAAAGTTACTGCTTAACAATACCAGTTAATTACATAATGGGCCGTTAAACCTTAAACCAATCAGGCATTTTTCGTTTAGTCCATTTCGCAAAGTGCGCTTTTTCGCCAATGTAAAATTGACGATAGGCGCTTACAGGATCGTCTTTAACTTTATATTCGTCTGGCATTGCTTGTGCGAAAGGGCTAAGTCCCTTGCTGGAATAACGCAGATCTCTTATTTCATTAAGTACTGCGATAGATTTGTGGCCTTGTGCTTTTTCGTAGCGGTACTGGTATTCAGCGTTGAGTGCCAGAGTAAGATTGCAGAGCCACTGAAAATTATCATACGACTCTTCTACCCAATACACGCAAGGGTGCTTAACATGAGTGGATTTATAGGGGGTAGAAAACCCTTTTTTATTTAATGCCGTGCACAGTAACTGAACACTTTCTAAGATCATTTTTACTACGTGTTGATCGCAATGGTATTGAGCGCACTTTTCAATGTCAGTATCTAATACGAATATGTTCATATGCTTTTAAACGGGCTCTTTTTTATATTTAACCGGTTTTACATCTAATAATTAACCAATTATCGCAAGCATTCATACAAAGCGTCTCTTCAACTGTATTTTTTCAGTTACCTAACCCGGTTTCTTAACGCGGCGTGTAAAAGAATAGAAAATCGATGATGCTCAGCTGTTCGTATAGATTCCGCTAAACATTAAATAGGGATCAGTACAACCGCTTAGCAATAGACAACCCGGCCTGCAGTGACGACTAAGCGAAAATACGGCTGAACACACGCATGTTCACGCGGAGATAAGCTGCGGGCAGACTGTTGCTGTGATCTGAAATATTTTCGATAGTAATTGAGCTATGAAAGTAAAACTTACATCGACTTGAGAAGCAGCATGGACGATGGCAGTCTCATTTAAGTAGCTCGTCAGGTGAAAAATGATGTGAGTCCCCTCCGTATGAGGGCAACCGCATGAGTGAGCGAAAGACGAACAGCTGTGAAATCATGTAAAAGTTTCTTATCCGAAACGCCATAAAATCATCCCTGATGGCTCTGCTGGAGCACTGCGCTCCAGAAGTGCGACTAAGAAACTTTCACTTACTGTTTAATAAAATATCCACGATCTGTCATCCGGATGATCAATGGGATGCGGCAAAGAACTTTGCCGCTGGAGAAAACGGGCTTTTTTGGTGTAGTTAACAATAGCATTCGTCTCGCACCTGAAACGGTGTGGAAAAATTCGGACGGTTTGTTCCCTGGGATGACGTGCAGTCAAGCATTTAGTTGGCCGCCTATAGATGCGATTGCTTAAGGAATACCGATCCAAGCGAGGTTTACTGAAGTAAACATGCTACGTTAACGCCTGTCTGCCGTCATTCTGGTACTGGGGCTACGCAATATGCATTGAAATAACTGTGGTGGAGACAGCATCTTATACTAATCCACCTTGATCAGATGGATCCTCTATTTCTGAGCTGATCACGCATCAAAGCGGGTTAGTATTATGGCCAGAACACGCAGATTTTCGCGTTATTTAAGGAATTATATGAATACCAAACTGCTGGCGAAGCGTACTTTTATCCAAGCCAGTACCGCTGCGCTTGTCGTGCTTCTGGTATGGGCGCTGGTACATAGTGGAAAAATAGTATTAACCTTGTTTGGCGGGATGTTAATTGCAGTGCTGTTTCGAGGTTCAGCGAATTGGTTAGGAAAGAAAACTAACGTTTCGACCAAAATCTGGCTTCCGGTAACCATTATCGCGCCTTTTTTATTACTTGGTCTTTTCTTCGGATACACCGCGCCAAAAGTTGCCGCCCAGGCTAGTGAGTTAACCGATCGTTTGCCTCAGGCTGTCGATTATATTCAGGAACAAATCTCTGATCTACACTGGACAGATCAGCTCAACGACAATGTAAAAGATTTAAGCTCGTATGATCCGAAAGTCAGTACGATAGTAAACGCAGTTTCCGGGTTCTTTTATTCAGCCATAAATGGAATTGGAAATTTCATTTTTGCGCTTTTTCTCGGGCTATTTCTTGCAGTTAATCCTAAGGGTTATATTAATGGTGCTGTAACGCTTGTTCCTCCAATACATCGGCAGAGAGTTCGGGAGGTGCTTAATGGATGTGGATCTGCGCTAACAGGATGGTTTGTTGCGAAAATTGCTTCTATGATTTTAGTTGGCATACTGACCACTGGAGGTTTATGGGCGCTGGGCGTTGATTTAGCGTTAATATTAGGGATTATTGCAGCGCTGCTTTCCTTTATTCCTAATCTTGGGCCCATTATTGGTTTTATACCCGCAGCAATGATCAGCGTGATGAGTGGCGTGGATGCGCTTCTTTACGTTACCTCTTTATATGTCGCTGTACAGGCGGTGGAAAGCTACGTACTGACACCGGTACTTCAGGCAGAAATCGCCGATCTTCCCCCCGCGCTTACCCTGTTTGCGCAGGTAACGTTGGGCGGAATGGTTGGCTTAACTGGTATTCTGCTGGCGGCGCCGCTTATGGTTACATTAATGGTTATCGTGAGAATGTGGTACGTGGAAGATTTGTTGGAAGCCAAAACGGCAAAAGGGGCTTCATAGGAAGCCTTACTCCCAAAGCACTAAAAAATAATAAGAGCAAGCACGGCCAGTTTCGGTATTGTTTGGTTGAAGTACAGTATTAATTCACAACAAAACCTGTATAGAATTAGTTCAGTATAAACCAAAATTGCAAGGATGCAGTGATGATAAAATTGTCTAAACTTCTTTATATTCTTTCGGTATTTCTGTACCTCGCCGCTTTTTTCACATGTGCAGCATCGCCGATGCACGTTCAACTGGCTAATGTGTATGAGCAGGACAACGCCCGGCCTATTAGCGATTATCTGGTTAGTGAAAAATATGACGGTGTGCGGGCCATTTGGACGGGTGAAAAATTCCTGACCAGACAAGGCAACCCGATACCGGCGCCTGGCTGGTTTACTGCGCCATTACCTGCCGTCTGGCTTGACGGAGAACTATGGACACAGCGCCAGGATTTTGAAGGCCTCACTTCCATAGTACGAACTGAAACACCCAACGATGAGCGGTGGCGCCGAGTAAGTTATAAAGTTTTCGATATGCCTGATGCGCAGCTTCCTTTTGAGCAGCGGTATAAGAACTATTTAAACTTAATTAAACAAATTGATGCTGAGCATATTAAAGCGGTAAAACAGCAGCGCTTTTCATCAAATCACGCGTTAAGCGAACACCTGCAAGCATTAGTTGAAGCTGGCGCAGAAGGTCTGATGCTGCACCTGGCAACGGCCCGTCATCACTCCGGCAGAAGCAGCGCACTATTGAAGCTAAAGCCGTACTTCGATGACGAAGCCGAAGTAATCGCCTATTTGCCAGGCAAAGGCAAGTACACAGGGATGCTGGGCGCATTACGAGTGAAAAACACACAAGGGGTTGTGTTTTCAGTGGGTTCCGGTTTCACTGACAACGGACGCGCTAATCCCCCGCCTATAGGAAGTATTATCACCTATAAATATCATGGCTTCACCAATAATGGGCTGCCACGTTTTGCCAGCTTTTTACGGATTCGAAAAGACTTCGGATACGAATCAGGGTTTGCTGAGTTACCCCAACCATAAAAAGGCTTATGGCAGAGTTTGCAAACGCGGCTTGTGCGTGTACTAGTCTGTATCAAGAATTTGTTGGCGCTACTCTTTACGTCGGCTGCAGCGCTTAGTTATGCTAAATACCATCAAATACAGCGGACAAATTACCTGCTATATTTCCTCAATCTCTGAATAGCCGGAGGACATATCTCCTGACAGCCACTGCCCGGATTCTCTGAACTTCAGCCGACCATTCGGCAACAGCTCTGATGTGGATAGGCATCTTCCAAGCATTAGTTCGCCGGCTTTATTTATATGGTGGTACCGCATGTCTAACTCTCCATTTGGCAGTACCTTGGCTATTAAATGGCCATTCGCGATGCTGCCGCCTTGGTACGTCGCAGTAACGACATCTTTGTGCTGTTGATAATGGAAAATTGTATCAGCCCCAACTTCACCATTCCCGGTATTAGTAACAGAGCGAAAAACCTTTGTATGTAAATTGAGGTTCATTTGTTCTCCTTGTTTTAGTCCGAACAATTAGGCACAAGCTGTAGGCGTTGTACGATAGCATTCCGCTGGTAGGCCGCAACGAACCACGCGAGAATTTAAAATAGGCATCACTATTGCTGATTGTTAGTAGTTTGAACAACGTCTTTCAACACCAGAACATTTAAAAAATTTTTGCCACTGGCGCCATTCTCTACCCAATCCTTTACTTCGCATTCAAGGTTCGCCGCCAAGCCTCATGTGCTCCCCGAGGCCGAAGTTAATGACTTTAACGTTACGTCTCACTTTCTCCCGCACATCCTCTCGGAAGCCATGTTCCAATATTCTTGTGCTGTCGTCATATTTAATGATTTTCTACGAGTATTAATGTCTTCGATATTTTCTATAGGAAATGGTTTAAATTCATTCCCCTCGCATTTTCCCTGGGTCCCGTATAACTGCGGGCGGTGGATTCGATCGTATAAATAGGCGTAGTTCGCAGGAGCAATTTGATTATTCATAGCAAGAGGCTTCATTATTCTTAGCATCCTGCGCTGAAATTCTTTGTCATAATCGGCGTGTTGTACAATGATCCAGGCAGCCTGAGAAGCATCTTCTCCAACCATTTCTATCGTTGGCCATCCATAAGTAGAAACTATTTCCTCAACTCTTTTTGCGTGATCTATTTTTATAACATCAAAATCTAAATCGGTTTTCCCGTGCAAAGCCTTCTGATCTACATCCATCATATGATTCAATTCAGCGGCTAGCTCAGTAAATTCGGACGAGGCAAACGAATTGTTACTGCAGAATAGTAGCGCCAATATAAGAAAACTGAGAGTTAGAAGCTTAATCATTATACTCCTCCTTGAGATTAACGCCTTTACAGCAAAGGCATTGGCTTTAGCTGATGCGTTCCCGTTAGAGCCGTTAAACGGCTAATTACGCGTTAGTGCACCGCATGAGGTGGATGCCACCGACGTTTGACGTAAAGCCGAACCCCTCATAGAAGGATTCCATTTCTGGTAAGCAGTAAAGTTCGAAATGCTTAATTGAATGTAGCTTGGGATGTTCCTTAACAGCAATAATCAGCTTTTTACCAAGGCCTTTACCTCTGTGCTTTTCCGATACAATCACGTCAAAAATTATCGCTTTGAAAATGAAATCGGTAATAGCCCGCGCAAATCCTACCAGGTCTTCGTCATCAAAGAGCCCAACGGTAATTTGAGAACCTTTTATACAGTTTGCTGTTTGGTCGAGAGTCCTGTTTTCTGCCCACCAGGTTTCCTTGTAAAGAGAAAAGACTTGAGAGGCATAATCTTCAGTGAGGTCTAGTTTTACTTCCATGTTTATTCCTAAGTATGCAGTACCGTTCAGGCACAAAGTCGAGGGGCTATAGTCGCGAAGCGCCCATGTGATTTTTGCGTCCCAGTGACCGAAGGGAACGCCAACAGCGTTTTTTATGTACTGTGCCAATACTGCCTTATAACTATAAAGCCTGCTATAGCTAAAGAAATTACAGATGCGAAATACAAAGCACTTAAATATAAAACGACAGACGAGGCTAATACGAGAGAATAGCCAACTATGAAATTCAGAATGGTAAAGCCCGAGACTGCGGGAAACTTTAACCCAGAGTACAAACCCAAGCCGATAGAGCCCAGGCCCACGATTATAGCAAGAAAGTAACAAGTATCGACTAAATCTACATATTCTATTGGGGCAAAGATTTTTGCTGCAGACAAGGTAAAGGGAATCCAGCCAAGAGCATTCGCTATGAGAATTGTTAAGAGAATAATTTTTTGATTTCTAACTTCCATGAAATCCCTCTAAGTACATTGACACAATGACTCCCTGTGAAATGCTATTCTCCGCATTTTTCGTGGGTTAACTTTTCAGCCACCGGAGCGCCAGCCGAAACCATAATTAGTTTATTCAATACCAAATCAAATTGGAGACTAGCATGAACAAACATAGCATGATTTTTATCGTATTGGATACGCAAAACGAATTTCATTCAGCAGTGCAGAGACAGTGCATGCTCTTATCTGGGTGAGACTGGCCTCCCGGAGATCTGCTTTACGAGCGGTCGGTAACTACCGGTGAGGCTCTGATATACAAGTGCTTTGGCGCAGAGGAAATGCATCAACTACTGCGAGCGAATTCGATGCAAACCGATAGCGTCGCCACAGGTAACTATGGCGGTGATAAAGCAGAAGTCAGCAGACGGCATAGTAGCCAAACGCCCATCGTAACGGTTGGGACAGGGTGAAGGCCTGACCCTGAAAATCAATTAGGAGCCTGTGTAGCTCACTTGTTCCGTATCCGACGGGTTTAAGTACAGTGGCGCAAAATCAGAAGCCATAATTGGGCATGAGAGAGCTAATCGGCCATCATATTTTAAACGTTTTCAGGAAACGTCCTGTGCGGAGCCGCATGCAGGGGTTGTGGGGGCTGGAGGCTAGATACCTCCGGCTACCCGATTAGCTGCCCATACGATCTAAAGACTGTAAATGTTCAAGCCTTTCGGCCAGCCATACTTTAATAATTGATTGACGCGTTACTCCAACGCGACTAGCCTCTTTATCCAGTGAATTGATCATCCACTCAGGAATGTCAACATTGATCCTTTTCTGTTTTTGTAATGGACGCTTAGCTTTTGCCAAATCAAGGTGCTGAAGCACGTCATCGCTATTTTCAAACTTGTCTTCAAAGTCCTTAGCTTTCATATAAGTTTACCTCTGATTTTCTCGAGCGCCGAACAGATATAATCCTAATACTCTCACTTCTGTAAGTGATTACCGCTGTCCAGTGCTTCCTACCAATAAGACCGATGACGACATACCTTGGTTCATCTTCCGTTTTAGCGGGAATCTCGAGAAGCAAGGGATCATTCCAAAGTTTCTGTGCTTCAATAAAGTCGATCCCGCGCTTTGTGAGATTGGAATCACTTTTATTCTGATCGAATTCGAATGTGTGCATGAGTAAAAAATATACCTTTTTCACTCAAACAGCAAGGGTAAGAATCTTGAAGCGGCTAACATCCAACTTTTTTGTGTCCCAGCGAACGTGGGGAGTGCCAACAGTTGTTCGTTAGCTGCCACCGTTAAATTGAAAAGTGATAGCATATACGCTAGCATATAAAGTATGAATAAAGTAGTTATTGACACCAGTGTACTTATTAGCGCCCTGATTGGCAAAACAGGCCCTGCCCGAGAAGTGATAAGGCATTGCTTGTTTGGGCAGCTAAAACCGCTGATTAGCACGACCTTATTTTTGGAATACGAAGCAGTAAGTAAGCGGGACAAAATCAAAGAGCTGTGCCCGCTTACCGAGGATGAAGTGAATGAGTTGCTAGCAGCATTTTTTAGTGTTTGCGAATGGGTGCAGATACATTATTTGTGGCGTCCAAATTTAAAAGATGAAGGCGATAACTTTCTTATTGAACTTGCAGTAGCAGGAAATGCCGAGAGCATTATTACGAATAATCTAAAAGACCTGCGAAATGCGGAACTACAATTTGATGGTTTGAAAGTGTTAGCACCTGAAGATTATTTGAGAGGAGTTTAATATGTCCACTTTAACCGTACGTTTACCAGACGATAAGCATAATCGATTGAAGGCTTTGGCTGCGCATAAAAAGTTGAGCTTAAACAAATTGATAGAAGAATTGTCTACACAAGCGATAGCTGAATTTGATACTGAGGTAAGATTTAAGGCGATTGCTGCTACTGGAGACAAAAATAAAGGTTTAGAGCTTCTAGATAAGCTTGATTCACATTTTGGCAGCTAACGCCTGTATCTAACGAATCCCCTCATAAATTAAAGGAGATTCAATCACATAGACACGCATGGCGCGATTTGATCTAATTCATTTCGCCAAAAACCAACCAGACAACCCCACCATGCGTGATATCACTATCTTACACGATTTGCTTCAGTTTCAATGCCCGAATTTACATCAGAAGCGGCTTTGCTCTTTGATGGTGGCGGTCAAATCCTTGCTGGACGGGCAGCAGTTGTCACTGACAGAACTGGGTCGCGATATTGGCGGCAACGTTGCCGCGAAGCACAACATTAAGCGCATTGACCGCCTATTGGGAAATCAGGCGTTATACCAGGAACGGCTGGAGATTTATCGATGGCATGCGCGGCTGCTTTGCGGGGCCAACCCAATGCCCATTATTCTTGTCGATTGGTCGGATGTACGTGAGCAGATGCGCCATCAGACGTTGCGGGCTTCGGTATGTTTTGAGGGGCGGGCGGTGACGTTATATGAGCGGGTGTTTCCCTTTTCAGAATATAACTCTCCAGTCAGTCACAATACGTTTCTTCGGGAACTGGCGTCGATATTGCCGGATAAATGTTGCCCGCTGATTGTCACTGACGCAGGGTATCGCAACACATGGTTTCGTGAAGTTGAGACGCATGGCTGGTTCTGGCTTGGCAGAGTGCGGGGCGAGGTCGGGTTTAAGCGGCGAGGAAGCACAACCTGGCGCAGTAATAAATCATTTTATCCCTCAGCGAACGCGAAGGCGCGTTACCTCGGGCATGGTGACCTGGGACGTAAGCGCCCCATTGACGCCCATCTGCATCTGTACAAAGCCAAGCCAAAAGGGCGAAAAGACAGTCGCTCCTCCAAAGCAGGGAGGCACCATACCGCTCAGGCCAGTTACCGGGCTGGCAGCAAAGAGCCCTGGCTGCTTGCTAATAATTTACCTGCCTGCGCCATGACATCTAAACAGCTAGTTAACCTCTATGCCAAGCGGATGCAGATAGAAGAGAGTTTCCGGGATATTAAAAGTCCCCAGTACGGGTTGGGTCTGCGCCACAGCAACAGTCGTTGCACCAGGCGCTTCGATATCCTGTTACTCATTGCCATGCTCGCGGAATGGGTACTAAGGCTAATCGGGTTAATCGCCACCAAACACGACTGGTCACGCTGTTTCCAGGCCAACACCATACGCCACAGACCGGTTTTATCTTTAATTTGACTAGGCAGGGAAGTAAGGAAACGATGGCGAGACTACATCATCAAAAGTACAGATATTTCACTGGGCTATTGGGCATTACATAGAGCGGGTTCACCAGACTGGAATGCCAAAATTATGAGGGGATCCCCCAGCGCGGAGCTTTGCGGCAATTTTGGAACCGCGAAGCGGTGGAAAAATTGTCCGACAACAGCGAATTGTTATATTTCATGCCTCGTTCTCCACTCTGAAACTCTTTCACCATCTTCGGTGACGGACTCATAAGCCCTAACGTTGCTATGAGGGGCATCCAGATCGAACGGCCTCTCAAGGTCTTCCAAAAACAATATATGCTCTTGGAATATCAGTTCACCCTTAACGGGGTAACACGCCCAAGAACGAAAAAAATTTGAGATTATCGGTTCAGTGATGGAGGTAATAAATACAACCGGGAAACCTTCACCTAGAGCTTTAGCCGCTTGAGACCAATGACGCTCATAATCAGCTTTAGACCAGAATGAAAGATCGGATCGGAACGACTCTTTGAAGTCATCTATCTGAATTTTTCCGACTCCACTATCTGAGATACTTATCGTCCACATGGCTTAGCACCGAAAATATAAAACTTCCAACTTTGGGGCGCAGATACGGGGCTACAATCGCGAAGCGGCCCCGTGTCTGCGTCCCAGCCCGCGCCAGCGGGCGACAATAGTTGTTTGTTATACACAACCGACGTTGAACCGCCAGCATGTTTAACGGTTTTTAGAATATGGTACCGGCCAAGCAGGGTGATGATGCGGAGCTGTTACCAGTAATTTTACGACGACGCGATGCTGAAAAACGTATTGATGCACGACTCTTGGATTAACTGAATTAGTCCCAGAACATGCCGAAAGCGCAGCCTTGTTGCTAAAAAAAATCTTTGCCGCTGAACCCACTTTTTTATATTGAAAAAGGGTTTATGTATAACGCCCGCATAACGGACAATAACACGTAGGCTGAAATTAGAGCGAAGCGACTGAGCCTACGTGTTATTGTCCCGGCGAGCTTGCGAGCAAGTTTATGCGTTTGTTAGCTCTGCACCTTGCGCCTTCCTTGCAATAAATGCGACTGACCCCGAGTAAACATCCATAAATATGTGCGCCAATATAGCAACAACAATACTTTCGAAATACAAATATATACCGCACAGCAAAAGGCCTACAACAGCTGTTTTAGTAACATGCTTCCAACCAAGGTATGTGTGCCAAAGACCAAAAATGATGCTGCTACCAATAACGGCAACCAGCCCGCCTGTATGTTGCTCTATGAAGCTATACAAATACCAGCGGAAAATAAGCTCTTCGCACACTCCAGCACTAACTGAGACCAGTAGTGTAAAAAATAAAAACTCTTTATGCGACGTGGGCAATATCTCTACGAATGATTCACCGCCTACTTTAAATGCTTTTAAGACCTGAAGTCTAACACTTGCATCTTTATGGATTGAAGAAAGTACATATTTCATATACCCAATAAATACCGCAAACATAAAGATCGCCAAATAACCTTTCCAACTAGCAGACGGTAGATATTGAGGAGGATCTATTTTTAACACCCCAATTAAAAAGCAAAAAAACAAGAATCCCGTGACAACCCACAACATGACCGAGGTTTTTATATATTCAGCACACTTATTTCTGAATTTATATTTTTCCAGGACTAAATCGACTAATGGAAATAGTAGTAATGTAGACAGTAAAGCAATCTCCAACGTTTGCACGGAAATCATCCTCGTGTAGAGCTAACGCTAAGCTTTGGGGCGCAGGCGCGGGGCTATATCGCGAAGCGGCCCCGCGTATGCGTCCCAGCGACCGGAGGGAGTGCCAACAGCGTTTTGTTAGCTGCGTTTTTGCCAAGCCCTAGGAGCTCTACTTGTGTGAATAACAGCAAAAACAAGAATTTTGTGTCCATATATTTTGTAGAAAACACCAAACGGAAAGCGACTAATTAGCAAGCGACGAAACCCCCTATGAACTTCCTGATACATTTCAGGGTGTTCAGTGATTTTGTTAAAGGCTGCTTCAACAGAGATTATAAAATCATTGCCAAGGCCAACTTGGCATTGTTGATAATATGAATAGGATTCTCGGATATCTTCTTCAGCCTCTGGTCTAATGTATAAAGCAAATTTCATTAACCAGTTATTCTTCTTTTAACGTCAGACCAACTTGAACCGAAATCTTGGTCATCTTCAAATGCGTTTAGTCTCTCGTTTAAAAGTGTAGTTTGCTCCTTCGTTAACTCGATAGCACCTTGGTTCGCAGCTACTGAGTCCCAGATCTTCTGGGCAAGCTCTACTTTTTCTAAAGCTGTAAGATTTTCTATTTTCACAACTTATCTCCTGAGTAAGCGATTTCTACTAGTATAATGGCCTATCGGAGTAAAAGACATTTTTCATTCCTCCAAGTAGCTAACGCCCGCGTAAAGCGCGCGAGGTACGAGCGTCGCCTTTGACGCGTTTGTTAGCTACCGGACTCACGTAAACTGCCTGATGACACTGTTAAATAGGCTCGTATCATTCTTCAACGCGGCGTAGTCGTCATGCGATATCTGCCGGACTATGAAATTGGATGCGAAGTGACCGACGTCGAACTCGATAAAGCACCTGTGATCCTTGTCCACGAAAATTGACCAGTAGTTTCCGTAAAAGTAATCCAGATGTTCTGCGTGTTTCTTCCGCCTAGTTTCGGCTACCTGCTCATCTGTAGGATATACACCTTTTTTCATAGTGTAGAACTTACTCATCGAACTCTCCGACTCAAGGCAGCTAACTTCCGTTTAAGGGGCACAAACATGTGGGCGATAATCGCGAAGCGCCCACATGTTTTTGTCCCAGTACCCGCGCCAGCGGGTACACCTTGAAACGTTTGTTATCTTCTGCTGCGGTTGCCTATAAGAAGACCGCCAACACTTAGGTCTTCGTCAAGCTGTGGCCAGTGGATTCCTTCACCATCACCCAACAACTCCCAATCCTGTAACTGAGATTTGCTAGCCTGAGAAAGGCTAGGAAACCAAGACAAAGGTACGGAAATAGTTCTGCCGTCAATGAGCTCGACAATTAAAGAGCCATCGTCGAAAGACACCGACAAAGCTTGTGGGTGATGTTCAACTGCTAAAGTAGCCATTCCAAGCCTCCAAAAAAGCATCTCTATTATCGACAACTAGCTTTTCCAAATTCCTCAGCTCTTTGGGAGAAAAGCGAGTTGAACTTGCTAACGCGACTGGTCGAAGCCAGAATTTAGCCAGCATTCTTTCGCGTTGAATGTGAATGTGGGCAGGTTCGCCATTCTCGTTGCTATAGAAGAAAAAGCGATAAGGCCCTATTTTTAATACTGTTGGCATGTAGAAAGATTATATGAAAAGCGCTGGATTGCCAACGAGAAGATAACTTCCGTTTAAGGGGCGCAAACATGTGGGCGATAATCGCGAAGCGCCCACGTGTTTGTGTCCCAGTACCCGCGCAGCGGGTACGCCTTGAAACGTTTAGCTGATTATTTGCTCAGGAGTACAACTAACTCGTTAGGATTTGACACTATGAATTGAAATGTACTGCCATCAAGTAATGAAACTTCGATTGCATCAGATGTTATAGGCAGAATACCCGCACCTTTACCTAAACATTTTTCTACTTTTGAAATTGAGCTCCTTTCAATTTTAAGAGGCCCAAGCCCATAATCTTTATTATATGGGGCAAAATGAATATCAGTTTCAGTAATCCAAAATTTCCCATCTGCTTTTGCAACACCATTTTGAACTGTGGCTGTAATCGATTTTAAAGTGGCATCTTGCATTTATATTCCTTTTGAACGGTTGCACTAATCAGCTAACGCGAAGCACAGGGGCGATTGCTTGTAGGCAGCATTTTTGCTCTGCAAAAAAGATGACTGCGAGTAATTGTCCCGCTGCTGCGCTTTGTTAGCCCCACCATTGAACTGTCGCGGCTTGCCGCCAACAGATGCCAATACTGCCGTTTAATTAATTTGTTAAAACTTACTTTAAGACAACACCGCGCAGATTGAAACAACGTTGATACTGAAAAATGAAAATTGAACAGCAGGTTAGCAGAGAGGGCCCTGGTGGGCACACGATTGGTTTGAGCAACTGACGATGATGACTTTGGCTTACGAAGAACCGATAACCCAACCACCAAAATTTTGGTACTGACACGACCGTAATGCTTCCTTGTTGCCACTGCCATTAATCCTTTTTCTTCAGCCTTTCCCTACGGGAGCTAACAATTTACTATCTTTCAAAGTGGTGTGATATCCCGTACCACTTTGGTGTATTTTTACTGTTGATGCTTGCCAGTATGCCATAACTTTTTGACGTATCACCAAAAATTTAGGTGGGGCTTTTTAAACATGTGAAAAAGCACTAAAGCAGGTGTATATATCCGTGGGAGTTGTTGAACCTGTCTTAAAGCCAGTATTCGCTTTCTGCGAGAGAGCGTAAGATTAGCGCTTTTGGAAAGTCAGGCTGCAAATGAAGTCGCCATTTTTAAACGTTCTGTATGAGCATATGATGCTTAAGCGATATGCAAAGCGCACCATTCATACTTAGTTAACCTGGATTACAGACTATGTACGATTTCATGGTTATAAGCATCCATAAAAGTTAAATGCGACTGATGTTGAAGCTGATCTCACTCATTTATCGGTCAGGCGCAGGGTGGCAAAATCGACCCAGATAACAGCGTTGAATGCCTTGGTATTTTTATACAATAAATATCTTGGCCGGCCGCTTCCAGAAACTATGTGCTTTGTAGGTAGCCATAGAGAGCGTAAATTGCCTGTAGTACTTACCCAGGCAGAAGTGCGGGCGCTCTTGGCCAGGGTTGGGAAAAATCATTACCTTGCTGTCGCTATGCTCTACGGCAGTGGCTTACGGCTGATGGAGTGCATCAGGCTGCGGACGGGAGACATCGATTTTGACTACAAATGTGTGCGTATCTGGTTTGGAAAAGGCGGTAAACACCGAGTGGCGACATTATCTGAAGCGCTTATACCTCTGTTAAAAAACCAAATAATTCAGACTGGGGAGCTGCTAGGACGGGACCTGAATGTACCTGAGTTTGCTGGAGCATGGATCCCGCACGGGTTGCGCAGGAAGTATGCGAACAGAAACAAAACCCTGGAATGGCAATATCTCTTTCCCGCTCAGCATCTAAGTATCGACCCCGAAAGTAAGGTGTTGCGCCGCCACCATATCGATGAAAAACAAATTCAGCGAGCGGTGAAAAAGGCCGCGTCCGAAGCCAAAATAACCAAACATGTTACTCCTCACACACTGCGCCATTCTTTTGCAACCCATTTGCTGCAGTCGGGAGCTGACATCAGAACGGTGCAGGATCAGCTTGGTCACGCCGATGTCAGAACCACACAGATTTATACTCACATCCTACAGCAGGGGCAAGTGGAGTAATAAGCCCGTTATCCAGCCTGGTGCTTTAAGCGAAAGAGCCCGCAGGCTCTTTCTATAAATGCGAGTTACACCCGCTCAAATATCGTCGCGATGCCCTGACCTAACCCGATACACATGGTCGCCAGACCAACAGATTTATCGTTTGCTTCCATCAGATTAAGCAAGGTTGTGCTGATACGTGCGCCCGAGCAACCTAATGGATGCCCAAGTGCTATTGCACCGCCGTTTAAGTTCACGTGGTCGTCATACTTGTCCAGCCAGCCGAGTTGCTTAATGCAGGAAAGCGCTTGTGCGGCAAAGGCTTCGTTAAACTCTGCCAGCTCGATATCATCCATGGACATACCTGCGCGCTTTAGCGCCTTTAGGGTGGCCGGAACCGGTCCGAACCCCATAACGGCCGCGTCGCAGCCTGCCACGCCCATGGCGCGGATTCGTGCTCGTGGTGTTAATCCTAACGCCTTCGCTTTGTCAGCAGACATTAACAGCATGGCCGATGCGCCATCTGAAATTGCCGATGACGTTCCGGCGGTTACCGTGCCGTTAACAGGGTCAAACACCGGGCGCAACTGAGACAATGTTTCAACTGTGGTCTCTGGGCGAATGACCTCATCGGCAGTAATTTGCTTAAGCACGCCATCAGCATCATGCCCTTCTGTAGGCACAATTTCATTGTCCCAGCGGCCTTCAAGATGCGCTTTGTGAGCCCTTTGATGCGAACGCGCACCAAAGGCATCCTGCATCTCGCGGCTAATGCCGTTCTGACGTCCCAGCAGCTCCGCAGTCATACCCATATTGCCAGAAGCCTTCGCAGTATATTTGGCTAATCCAGGATGAAAATTCACATTGAATGTCATAGGCACATGGCCCATATGTTCTACGCCGCCAATCATAAAAATATCGCCGTTGCCGGTCATTATGCCTTTGGTTGCATCGTGCAGCGCCTGCATGGATGAACCACATAAGCGATTTACGGTGACTGCGCTGGTAGTGCGGGGAATATTAGTAAGCAGTTGCGCATTACGGGCAACGTTAAAGCCTTGCTCTTTGGTTTGTTGAACGCAGCCCCAGATAATATCTTCAATTTCTTTCGGATCGATATCCGGATTACGTTCCAGCAAGGTTGTCATTAAGTGTGCTGATAGCGTTTCTGCACGCACATTGCGAAATACACCACCCTTGGAACGACCCATGGGCGTACGAATACAATCGATAACTACGACTTCTTTCATGTTAGTCTCCTTGGGTTTAGGCGAAGTAAGATTTACCGTCGGCGGCCATTTGGCGCACGCCGTCAGTAACTTGATAAATCGGGCCTAGCTCAGCGTATTGATCAGCTAATTCCACGAACTTCGCTAGCCCCATTGTTTCAATCCAGCGGAAGATACCGCCACGGAACGGCGGAAAGCCTAAACCGTACAACAGCGCCATATCGGCTTCGGCCGCGCTGGCTACAATACCTTCTTCAAGGCAACGAATGGCTTCGTTTGCCATGGGGATCATAAGCCGGGCAATAATGTCCTGTTTCTCAAACGATTGTTGTTCCTTCACATGGGGCGCCATAAGTTCATAAGCTTCGTCGGCAGCATTTTTGGTGGGTTTACCGCGCTTATCGGTGCCAAAGTTATAAAATCCTTTACCGTTTTTCTGACCGAGCCGTTTAGCGTCATGCAATAAGGTAACAGGGTCGTTATCAATCTTATGCATTCGCTCTGGAATACCTTGTGACATTACATCCGCAGCGTGATCGGCGGTGTCCAGGCCTACAACATCAAGCAAATAAGCGGGGCCCATCGGCCAGCCGAAGTCTTTTTCCATCACTTTATCAACGGCGACAAAATCGGCGCCATCTAATATCAGTTTGCTGAAACCGGCGAAGTATGGGAACAGTACACGATTAACCAAAAAGCCTGGGCAATCGTTTACCACAATCGGGGTTTTACCCATTTTCAGCGTAGTGGCAACCACGGTATTAATGGTATCTTCTGAGGTGTCGTTGCCGCGGATAATCTCCACCAGTGGCATGCGGTGAACAGGGTTAAAGAAATGCATGCCGCAGAAGCGCTCGGGTTTATTTAAACTTTCCGCAAGGTGATTAATGGAAATGGTGGAGGTATTTGAGCAAATAATGGTGTCGTCGCTCACCGCTTCTTCAGTTTCTTTAAGCACTGAGCTTTTAACTTTAGGATTTTCGACCACCGCTTCAATAACCATATCTACATCTTTAATGGTGCTGTATTCAAGTGTGGGCGTAATGGCATTTAATGTTGTTGCCAGTTTGCTGGCATCAATTTTTCCGCGTTCAATACCTTTGCCGAGGATCTTGGCAGCTTCTGTTAAGCCAAGGTTCAGGGCATCGCGGTTAATGTCTTTCATAATGACCGGCAAACCTTTCACGGCGCTTTGATAAGCGATACCGCCGCCCATGATGCCAGCGCCCAGTACTGCGTTAAGCTTCACTTGTTTGTTGGCCGCTTTGGCCATTTTTTTGCCCTTGCTTTTTACCAGCTGATCGGCCATAAAAATGCCAATCTGCGCTTTTGCCGCATCGGTCTTCGCCAGCTTAACAAAGCCTTCATTTTCTAATTTCAGTGCGCCAGCTCTATCCTGCGCAGCGGCATTTTTAACGGTTTCGACCATCATATGCGGGGCGGGGTAGTGCTTTCCTGCCTGCGCTGAAACCATGGCCTGAGCCGTAGAGAAACTCATCATGGCTTCGTTCTTGTTCAATGTTAACGGCGCTTTCTTTGCCTTGCGACGTTTCTGCCAGTCAAGCTTATTCGCAGCTGCATCTTTTAACATTCTACGTGCGGCGGCGAGCAGGTTGTCAGGTTCTACTACCGCATCTACCGCGCCCTCATCCAAAGCTTTAGCACCGCTACGGTCTTTGCCTGTCGTCATCCATTCCAGCGCATTATCTGAGCCAATGATTCTGGGTAACCGAACCGTGCCGCCAAAACCTGGCATTAAGCCTAACTTAACTTCAGGTAAACCTATTGATGCGGATGTATCCGCTACGCGTAAATCGCACGCCAATGCCATTTCACAACCGCCGCCCAGGGCAAAGCCGTTGATAGCTGCTATGGTAGGAAAAGGAAGATCTTCAAAACGGTCAAATACCTGAGCAGTGTTGCCTACCCACTCTAATACTTCATCATCAGGTTTACTGAAAAGCGACATAAATTCAGTAATATCTGCACCCACAATAAAGGCCGACTTCGCGCTTCTTACTAACGCGCCTTTAATCTCGCTGTGAGAGGCCATGGCTTGCGTGGCTTCATCTAATTCTTTAACCGTCTGGCGGTCAAATTTATTAACTGAACCTTCGGCGTCAAACACCAGTTCAGCAAAACCATCGTCGGACAGCGACACCGTCAGACTTTTGCCTGTGTATATCATTATCATCTCCTTCGGCATTGGGCTCATACTTACAATAGGGTGGCTTGATTCTGACAATACCATGTAAAATTACAAGGATAAATTCAAACGGGCGTTTCAATTTTACTTGAGTTGGTGACGCAGAGGTTGAAAATCAAGCTCGAATTCGTTGTACTTGTTTGTATAATGGTAGTAGAAAGTGGTGAAAACCAATCCTAATAAAAAATTCCACCGCAGGTTGTTTTTAATATTCCGTTAAATCAAGCTGCTCTTCTGCCGATAATCTTGGCAGCTCTATTCATACGTAGGCAGTACTTGCCACGGATTTAGTCAATACACTACCGGTTGACGAATGACTGCGCGCGTGCAGGTGTTTCAGGGCTTTTCTGACGGGATGGCATTGATGCTAGTAAATGAACTATTACAACAGAAAAAATTTCTCTGCTGGCTCACGGCGGTGTTGTTGTGGTTATGCGTCTTTGGTATGGCAGGCGCAGCCGAACTTCTGCCGATAGATGATGATTCAACGCAACGCGAAAAGTTTGAAGCGTTGGAAAAAGCGATTCGGCACACCCCTGGGTCGCGGTTAGCGTCGCTGGATGCTGAATTTGAAGCGCTACAAAATTATTCATTATATCCGTATCTTGTTCGCCAGCGTTTATATCGTGATTTGACTATCAAACACCGCGATCAGGTAGAAGCCTTTTTAGCCCAGTTTGATGGCCAGCCCTTTACCTACGGTTTGCGCTCAAGCTGGCTGCGCTATCTTGCCCAAAACAAACAACAGTCGGCGTTTCTCGCAAGTTATCGAGACGGCATGGATTCTGAAATTACCTGTTATTATCTTCAATACCAGCTTCAGGATGCCACTGATCCCAACTATTGGTTAAGCAAAGTTGAGAAATTATGGCTAAGCGGCCAATCTCAACCTGATGCCTGCGATCCCATTTTTAAACAATGGGAAGCTGCCGGCATGCTCACTACTGAATTAGTGTTGGCGCGTTTGCAAAAAGCCGCGACCTCTGGAAATCCAAAGTTAATTCCTTACTTGCAGCGCAAATTGCCTGCTTCTCATCAGTATATAGCCGACTTATGGAAGGCGGTTTTGAATAATCCTCGTACTGTGCTGCGTCAAACAGCCTTTCCGTTACGGTATCCGAATTATGAAGCGCGGATTATGACCTATGGGCTGAACCGGCTGGCTTGGCAGCGTCCCGATGAAGCGGCAAAGGGTTATTACCTTTGGGCTCCCAAAGGTGTTTTTAATCCTCATCAAATTAATGCTTTACATCGTGCTATTGCGTTAAGTTTGGCTATTGATAACCAACCCAATGCTTTGGAATGGCTTGAGCGCGCAGACGTAAAAGAGGCCGACGAAGATGTCAAACGTTGGCATATGGCATATTTGCTGCGGGCCCGCGACTGGCAGGGTGTGTTAAACGTAATTGAAACGGCGAGTCCCGCCCGTCAGAACGAAGACAACTTTATGTACTGGCGAGCCCGGGCCTACGAAGCTTTGGGCGTTCCAGAACAGGCGGCTCCTCTGTACGAGCGGCTCTCAGGCGAACGACACTACTACGGGTTTATGGCCAGTGCCAAGGCAGGAAAAAAACCTGAAATTCTACATACGCCTACGCCAAGAGATCAATTGGCGATGGAGCAAATTGAAGCTTTACCGGCCGCTCAACGGGCTTATGAGTTTTTGCAGATGGGGCGATTGATTGACGCCCGCAGAGAGTGGCGTTACCTTATCACTCATCTTGACAGCGCCAGTATTAAAGATGCCGCCTTACTGGCCAGCGAGTGGGGTTGGTACGACCAAGCCATTATCAGCTTTACCCAAAGCGGTTATATGGACGACATCGATAAAAGGTTCCCGTTAGCGTACGCCACACAATTTTCCAGTATCGGGCAAACGTATAATATTCAGCCTGCGTTCGCCATGGCAATCGCTCGACGAGAAAGCTCCTTTATGGTTGACGCTGTTTCTCCTGCAGGAGCTACCGGTTTAATGCAACTAATGCCTGGCACCGCTCATTATCTCGCTGCCAAAAAATTAAACCGCAACGTACTGTTTGAACCCGATCAGAACGTCCAGTTAGGCGTGCAGTATTTGCGTTATCTTATGGATAAGCTGAATAACAATCCTGTGCTTGTATCGGCGTCTTACAACGCCGGATGGCGCCGTGTATTGGAATGGTTGCCAGAGAGCAACAGCTTACCCACCGATATATGGATTGAAAATATTCCCTACCGCGAAACCCGTCATTATGTGAAGGCAGTGCTGGCTTACCGTTATATCTACGAGCACCAGCTAGGCACGCCGAGCGAACTGTTTCCACAGTTGGCAACCACAGATATTCCCTCTGCTGAAGCCCTATCAAATGCTCAAGGTAACAGTACTGTGCAGTTGGCGCCTAAATAATAAGGTAACCGGGAAAGACGGTACTTTCTGGGGGTTTACCATTTGCCGCGCATTCCCTGGTTGGCATGATAAACTATGGCAATGAGCGACATTATTGTTTCACATATTGATACTGCCGCAACGCATCCTGCCTTCGCTGATTTGAGCTTTAACCCGATTGAAGAGGTAGGGTACGCGTTTATTCCGGTTCAAGGTACGTAACTAAGACAGAAACGGTGTTGTACAGTGACAGCTTACAACAGAAGAAGAAGAGGATCTATGACACAACATTCAGCAAATTTTCAGGAACATATACAGGTTTTACAGGCTCGCACCCGGGAAGCCTTGCAACGTGATGGGCTGGAAGGCCTTGTCATCCATTCAGGCCAAAGCAAACGGTTGTTTCTCGACGATAACCACTATCCGTTTAAGGTAAATCCTCAGTTTAAAGCATGGCTGCCAGTGGTGGATAATCCTAATTGCTGGCTGGTAGTCAATGGTGAGGATAAGCCCAAGCTAATATTTTATCGGCCTGTGGATTTTTGGCATAAGGTTCCGCCCGAACCTTCAGAATTTTGGGCAGACAGCTTTGATATCGTACTGCTTAAACAGCCCGATGCAGTTGAAAAATATTTGCCTTATGATAAACAGAAATTTGCTTATATTGGTGAATATATCGAAGTGGCAAAAGCGTTAGGGTTTGAAAATATTAATCCGGATCGCGCACTTCACTATCTACATTATGAGCGGGCCTGTAAAACAGATTACGAACTGGATTGTATGCGCGAAGCCAATAAACTGGCAGTCGCTGGTCATAAAGCCGCGCAAGCTGCATTTTTAGAAGGTAAAAACGAATTTGATATAAATCTGGCCTATAGTGCAGCTACTCGCCAAAGCGACAACGATGTACCCTACACCAGCATCATTGCGTTAAACGAGCACGCTTCTATTTTGCATTACATGCAGTGCGATACACAGGCCCCCGCTGAATCCCGTTCTTTTCTCATTGATGCTGGCGCCAGTTATCATGGCTATGCCGCAGATATAACGCGTACTTACAGTAAACAAAATAATCGTTTTGCTGAACTTATCGCCGCAGTGGATAAAGTGACCGTCACATTGGGTGAAGCATTGAAACCCAGCATTGCGTATACCGATATCCATTTATTGGCCCATGATGGCATTGCGCAAATTCTGAGTGATACGGGATTAGTAAACCTGAAGCCCGAGGAAATCGTCGAACAGGGCATTACCCGTACCTTTTTCCCTCACGGTATTGGCCATTTTTTAGGGCTGCAAGTTCATGATGTAGGTGGATTGGTTAACGATGATAGGGGCACACCGAAACCAGCGCCAGAAGATCATCCATTTTTGCGCTGTACCCGTTTAGTTGAGGCCAGACACGTTTATACAATTGAACCCGGTCTATACTTTATCGATAGCCTGCTTGCCGATTTAAAATCTTCGTCAGCGTCAAAGTATGTAAACTGGGCTGCCGTTGATCATTACCGTCCCTTTGGTGGTATTCGAATAGAAGACAATATTATTGTTCACCGAGACCGCAACGAGAATATGACGCGAGATCTTGGCCTGAAATAGCGAGGCTCCTATCGATGCTTGATCAACAAATCTTTACTTTGGTTCTTATTGCTACCATTGCAGGCATGGCTATGCCTGCCGGAGCATTATTAGCATCGATAGATCGTATCCAGCCTCGTTGGCTTGAACAGGAAATCAGGCACGGCGTAATTGCATTGGGCGCGGGAGCATTAATTTCGGCTGTTGCGCTCGTGCTGGTGCCCGATGGTATCAAGCACCATTCACCTTTTACAGCGACTTTGTGCTTTGCTGGCGGCGCACTTTTTTTTATGGCCCTTGATATGTATCTCGCAGCGCATAATACGCCAGCGAGTCAACTCGCCGCTATGTTGGGCGATTTCATTCCTGAATCTATTGCTTTGGGCACAACCGTCGCTTTGGGTGGCGGCGGAACCGTGTTGCTGGGTTTATTAATAGCAGTTCAAAACCTTCCTGAGGGCTTTAACGCTTATCGTGAAATGGAATCGGCAGGGCCCAGACGCCCAAAAAACCTGATCAGAAAATTTACTATGCTGGCATTGCTGGGGCCGCTAATGGCGCTGGTAGGTTACTATTGGTTATCGCACTATCCGGTGTGGACCGGCGGCATTATGTTATTTGCTGCCGGCGGAATTCTCTACTCAGTATTTCAGGATATAGCGCCACAAATCCGCATGAACAAGCGGTGGCTACCGCCGATGGGAGGAATTATAGGGTTTTTAATTGGTATGGTGGGTTTTATGGTGGAAGGCGGTTGAAGGTGGGAAGATTCTACAGCTTGTAGAACGTGTAGTGCTGCAGATTCCAGGCAGGTAAAGCAAACTTGCTAAACCAAGTACCACGTTTTTGAAGATAGAGGCCGAAGGCAGAACTTGTTTAAGGTGTATCAGTAATAATTGCCAGCCATACCTGAAAATTCATACAGCGGTGTAGCTACTGTTCATCTACCATCGTGAGCGGTAGCGCAGGCTAGCTTCTTTAGTTGGGGTAGTGTCTGCAAACAGCTAACGTTTTACCCTCAGTCGTGAAGCTACCTCAGGTTATTTTGTGCGCTCCACCGCAATGTAAGCAAGAGAAATCAATGCCTGCTTGTATTCTGAATCGGGAATTACGCTAAGACTGGAGACAGCAAGTTCCACTTCCTTATCAGCGCATCGCCGGGTGTATTCCAGTGCGCCCGTATTTGCCATAACGTCCTGAATACGGCGCAAGTGGGGCAGGCCGTTGGCTTTTTCTATCGCTTCACGAATTAATTCTTTATCACTAGACACTTCAGCGTGCCACATAGCGTACAACAGTGGCAAAGTCGGCTTACCTTCAGCCAAATCGTCACCAACATTTTTACCCATTTCCGCTGCATCAGCGGCATAATCCATTATGTCATCTACCAATTGAAATGCGGTGCCCAGGTGTTTGCCGTATTCCTGCATGGCGACTTCAATAGCTTTAGGCTGCTTTGTAAGCACGGCAGCCAATTGAGTGGCAGCCTCAAAAAGTCGCGCAGTTTTACCGTAGATCACGTCGAAATAACGTTCTTCTGTGGTGTTTGCGTCATTACAGTTCATTAGCTGTAATACTTCGCCTTCTGCTATCTGGTTAGTCGCTTCAGACAGAATTTCCATCACCCGCATGTTATCCAGGCTTACCATCATCTGAAACGACCGGGTATAAAGAAAATCTCCAACTAACACGCTGGCTTGATTGCCAAAAATCGCGTTTGCTGTTTCACGGCCACGTCTGAGGGTAGATTCATCAACAACATCATCGTGCAACAATGTGGCAGTATGGATGAATTCGATAATCGCAGCCAGGGTATGATGCTGTTCTGAAGAAATTCCCATGGCTCTTGCGGCCAATACGGACAATAACGGCCGCAACCGCTTGCCACCGCTGTTTACAATATAAAAGCCCAGTTGATTAATTAGCGCCACTTCAGAATCAACCTGCTGCTGAATCAGTTGATTTACGGCGTGCATGTCCGCTGACGTCAGGTCGCGAATTTTTTCTAAGTCCATTTGCATAGGTGGAAGCTATTCATACCAGAGAAAAAACAGATGGCTGATTGTACCTGAATATGCTGCGGTATCCACCTTGTCATTCTAAAAAGCCGTGAGTTACTTTCTTTCGCCGATAAAACGTTAATAAACAGTGCTTTTGACCAGGCTTTATGAAAGGATTTTTAGGTAAAAAGAGAGTTTTGTCATCCTCATCCTGAACGTTCAGTGGCGATAGAAATTGAATTCAGATTGGTAGTAAATTTCGCGGGATCAGACAGATCCAGTCTCCCTGAGGCTCCACAGATCCCAAATCCGGTTTCCAATTTTAAAGATAATAATGGCTTTTTTTTCAAAGGGTTAACCGGTTCGGTTATGGCGAAATAAAACGAAATCTGTTTCGTCCGAAAAATAATCAAATATTATGTAAACCGGGGTTGTGATTCGGGGATGTTTCACGTACAATTCGCGCCCTGTTTTTTGAATTAAGAAGCGTCAAGTGACGCAGAGCGGAGTAAGATATGTACGCGGTTATCCAAAGTGGCGGTAAACAACACCGTGTGGCTGAAGGCCAGACCGTTCGTTTAGAAAAAATCGAAGTCGCGCCGGGCGAGAGCGTTGAATTCGGTGATGTTTTGATGGTTAGCAACGGTGACGATGTTAAAATCGGTATGCCTTTTGTTGCTGGTGGAAAAGTGACTGCTGAGGTTGTTAATCACGGTCGCGGCGATAAAGTTAAAATCGTAAAATTCCGTCGTCGTAAACATTCACGTAAGCAAATGGGTCATCGTCAGTGGTTCACGGAAGTGAAAATTACTGGCATTAGCGCATAAGAGGAGCACGAACACATGGCACATAAAAAAGCTGGTGGTAGTACCAAAAACGGTCGTGATTCAGAAAGTAAACGACTTGGCGTAAAACGTTTTGGTGGTGAATCTGTACTTGCAGGTAACATCATTGTAAGACAACGTGGAACGCGCTTCCACGCAGGCGATAACATGGGTATTGGGAAAGATCATACTCTTTTCGCCCTGAAAAGCGGTAAGGTTCAGTTTGAAGTAAAAGGACCTAACAACCGTAAGTTCGTGAGCATTGTTGCCGAATAAGCGCGACTAGCTCTACGCCGAACAGGCTAGGAAAACCCCGCGCTTGCGGGGTTTTTTGCGTTTGATGGACAGAGATTAATTGTGCATTGCCTGCCAAAGCATGGTTTTTTAAAATCGGATTCCCATGTCGAATTCGTAGCAATAGTGTAAACTTGTAAGAGCATTAAGGCCGTTCAGAAGGCTAATCCTTTGTCTGATCCTTCGGCCCAAGAACGTGCCAATACAGTAAAAAAACAGACAGGTCTTAGTGACTCGGAGTAAGAAATGAAATTTGTAGACGAAGCTGATATACGAGTTGAAGCCGGTGATGGCGGCAATGGCGTTATTGGCTTTAGACGGGAAAAATACATCCCCAAAGGCGGCCCCGATGGTGGTGACGGTGGAGACGGCGGCAGTGTTTATCTGCAGGCTGACGAAAACCTTAACACGTTGATTGACTATCGATTTGAACGTTTTCATCGTGCTGAGCGCGGTAAAAACGGTCAAGGCAGTAATTGCATTGGCCGCGGTGGCGCGGATCTGGTTTTAGGTGTACCTGTGGGTACACGGGCAACCGATAGCGACACCGGAGAAGCCTTGGGCGATCTCACCCGTCATGGACAAAAACTGAAGGTCGCCCAGGGCGGTTTTCATGGTTTGGGTAACGCGCGTTTTAAAAGCAGTACCAACCGCGCACCGAGACAGAAAACGGACGGCTCACCGGGCGAAATTCGTAATCTTAAGCTTGAGCTGATGCTACTTGCCGACGTCGGTTTGCTAGGGATGCCGAATGCGGGTAAATCTACTTTCATTCGTTCTGTTTCTGCGGCTAAGCCAAAAGTAGCAGATTATCCGTTTACCACCTTAGTACCTAACTTAGGTGTGGTGCGTCAGGACGCTCAACGCAGTTTTGTTATTGCTGATATTCCCGGGTTAATCGAAGGTGCTGCCGATGGCGCGGGCCTGGGAATACGGTTTCTGAAGCATCTTGAGCGTTGTCGTGTATTGCTGCACATAGTCGATTTACTGCCGATGGATCAAAGCGATCCTGCTGAAAATGCCAAAGCAATTGTGGCTGAGTTAGAAAAATATAGCCCTAAACTGGCAAGTAAACCGCGCTGGCTGGTGTTCAACAAAGTTGATTTGCTGCTAGAAGAGGAAGTGGAAGAGCTGGTTAAAAGCATAGTTGAAAAACTGGACTGGAAGGGGCCTGTCTATCAGATTTCGGCGTATCAGAAACTGGGTGTTGAAGTGTTGTGTCGCGACGCAATGAACTATATTGAGACGCTTCCTGTAGATATTCAACCAGAAGAGTCACCAGAAGATATCGAGTTTAAGTGGGACACATACCGCAAAGATGCCACTTCAGCTCAACATGATGTAGAAGACGACCTGGATGACGATGATTGGGATGAGGACGACTACGACGTCGAAGTAGAATACAAAAAATAGCCGGAGGCACAATGAAAATTGCAATGATTGCCGCTATGGCTCACAACAGAGTTATTGGTGCAGACAATGGTATGCCCTGGCGTTTGCCCGCCGACTTGCGCCATTTTAAGCAGAAAACTGTGGGTAAGCCTATTATTATGGGACGAAAAACCTACGATTCTATTGGCAAAGCGTTACCCGGCAGAACCAATATTGTACTATCTTCAAAGCAGGGTTTTTTGCTACCTGATGCCTGTGTAGTACCAACACCAGATGATGCAATAGATCAAGCCATGACGCTAACGCCTCACGATGAAGAAATCATGGTGATTGGTGGCGGCAAAATATATGAAGCATTTATGCCATTAGCCAATACGCTTTATCTTACATTTATTGACTTAGCGGTAGAAGGTGATACTTATTTTCCCGACTATCTCGCACAAGGAAAATGGAACGAAACGGCGAGAGAAGCTTTTAGTCCAGATGACAATAATCCGTACCATTATGAATTTGTGACCTTTGAGCGCGTCAGCTAAGACGCGCTCTTTTATCTCCTTTGGTTTAGTAACAGCACCGACCGGCAGTATTCTATCCCGGTTTCAATAGCAGCAAAATAAGCTGACAGTCGATTCCTACTCAACCCGAATTTAAGTTGCTTATTCGCTTACTTGTCTTCATCGTGTACTTAACGCAGACTGTCACTTTGTTGGTTACTAATACCTTTCGCCCTGTGAAAAAGGAATATTTTAAAATGGGTTCGGAAATCGGGTTTCTTTTTTACTTCTTCTTAGTCGTAGTGGCTGCTCTCACGTTTCGAAATAAATCAAAAATCAACGTATTATTTGAAGAGGTAAAGCGACTAAAAGCAGAAGTAGCGGTTCAGAAAAAGGAAATTGGTCAACTTAAAGAGCAGCAAACGGTATCGCCTGAGCCGGCCACTGATCCCACTTCAGTGAAACCGGAAGTGTTGGAGAAAAGGCCAGCAGACCTGCCGTCCTTGCCAGTAGCTCCTATATCGCCAGCTTTACAGTCAGGTAAGAAAGCAAAACCTTCAACCTCGGGCAAATCTTCTAAAGCCATATTTCTGGATCTGGAACGCTTCCTTAACGGCAATGGTCTGTTATGGCTTGGCGCGCTAGTGCTAGCCTTTGGTGGAATATTTTTAGCAAAATATTCTATTGAAACAGGGCTTTTATCCGCCGCTGCCAGAGTATCTATCGGCGGAATTTTTGGCATTGCCCTGATTGTCGTGGCTGAATATTTGGAACGACATAAAAAGCGATTTGATATTCACTCTCCGTACGTCAGCGCGGCGCTCGCCAGCGGGGGCGTGATCACCTGCTATGCCTTGATACTGGTCTCTTTCAACTATTACACATTCCTGGTACCTACAGTCGCATTTACGCTGCTAGCCATTGTTTCTTTAACGGCCAGCTACCTTGCTTTACGATTCGGCCCGTTGCTGGCGTGTATCGGATTAATTGGAGCCTATGCAGTGCCTGCTCTGGTACCGGGCGATTCCGACAACATTATGATCTTGGTAGGGTACCTTGCTTTGGTTTCTGCTTCGGCAATCTGGGTGGCGGAATCAGTAAAAAGAAACTGGTTGTGGTGGTTAAGTTGGAGCGGTCACTTTCTGTGGTTTTTCACCACCGTAGCAACGTCAGATAACTTTTGGGCTTTAGTGTTGCTGAGTCTGTTTACGATTTACTTGTTTGCGCTGTTGCCGACGTTAGGGTGGCGGCTGCAACATCGGCAAATTAGCCCGGTCACCAGTAAACGGCTGATTATGTTTGGTAAAGCGCAATGGGGCGGAGTGCTGCCGTTGCTGGGTATGGGAATTTTTTTACTTTTTAATCCGGTAGATAGTCACGTCATTGCCTCAAATCTCGTTTTCGCATGCGTGTATTTACTCCTACCTAAACGACACAGCATTTTTGACGGCTGGCCTTTTCTTATGCTGGCGTTCGCTCTTTTTTCGTTCCCGTTTCTATCATCAATAGAAAATGGAGAACAATTGCAGATGGCCTTTCAAGGCAGCTATTTGTTTATTCAGATTTCAGTTATCGCAGCATTGGCTTACTGCATTTGGATGCTCAGACAGTTTCCTCGAAGGAGCAGCTTTCTGTTGTTGCTGGTGCTGGCGCCGTTGCTGCTGTACGGGTGTAGCTATACACTCTCCACTGATGCAATGGAAGATACGCTTTATCCACTTTGGGCGCTGGAATTGGCTCTCATTGCCATTGGAGCATCGTTGGCCGGAATGAAAACCAAGACAAATCTGCCACGCGTCTGTTATACCATTTTGGCTAACGGATGCTTAACCCTGTGCCTGACAATGTTCCTTTCTGCAAGCGTGTTGACGCTGGCGTTCACTGCGCAAATTGCGGCAATGAGCTACATATCAAATCGGGCGCAACTGACATTGCCTGACTGGCTTTATAAAATAGCGCTAACGGTGGTCGCCGTTCGTTTAACGATTGCGCCCTGGCTGGAGTTTTATACGGACGAAGAGATCTTGTCGGTGCATTGGACCGCCGTGGTTTATCCTTTAGTGTTAATCACTATTGCTGTCGCGAAAAGGTTTAATCCGTCCTCAGAACTTCAACCCTGGCTCACGGGCATGTTTTTGCATGTGGTGGCGTTACTTATTACTACAGAAACGACCTATGCATTAGTGGGGCATTATTCCAATCCAGCAGATTTGAGCTTTAAAGAGACCATCATTCTGGCCCTGAACTGGTGGATTTTGGCGGTGGTTTATTTATGGCGCGCAAACGAATTAACTCGTTTGCGGCTGCTTTATGAAAGTTTTGGTGGCTTGTTGTTGATGTTGGGCGGACTACTTCACATCGACATTCTTTTGAACAGCAATCCCTACTTTGAACCAATATCCGTCGGCGAACCGTTATTGCTTAATTGGTTATTGCCATTATGGGCAGTACCAGCGGTGTTATTAGGTACCATTCTCTATTTCCAACTACTGCCTGTGAGATTGAAACGCACTGTTGAGGCAATTTTTGTGATACTGGCTTTTTTATATATTAATGGTGAAATACGCGCGGCGTTTAACGACGGCTTTGTGGTGCTGCTAAATCCTCCAGGGCAAGCTGAACTATACACCTACTCAATTGTTTGGTTATGTATCGCTACAATTACGCTTTTTTGGGCCCAAAGCCGCCAGTTACAGCGTGTAATTAACGCCGGATTTTGTGTTTTAGCCGCTGTTATTTTAAAAGCGTTTCTCATTGATATGGCTAATCTGGAAGGTCTCTACCGCGCTATTTCGTTCATTGGACTAGGGCTGTGTCTGGTCGCGTTGGGATGGTTATTTCAGAAATTCAGAAACAATAGCGATAAGAAAGAATCCGAAGCGGAGTTACCACTGTAATAAATTGTTGTCGAAGCGCGATGATCGCTATGTGAGAAGTTTAAGCTTCGCGTTTCAATCTGAATTATTTGTGGCGCTGATTATGACCTGTCCGCTGGGGCGGCAATTTTAGTAGAACCATAGATGCATTACGAGGATGTAAAAGATGAATATTGAAGAAGTGGAGATAGATGGCCAGTTAATTACAGTCAAACCACCAGTTAGTGGTATCAGCATCAACGAGACTACGGTGACTTATCAGGACGCTACCGGAAGCTCAAGCGCTAACTTCAGTTCCGAAAAAATCGCTAAACAATTTGCGTCATGGCTGTCGGCTCAGAAAATATAGATTCTGGTAGTTAAGAAAGAAACCGCTCATGTTGGCGGTTTCTTAGCGATAGAATTTAAAACCACTTCTCCTAAACCAGGAAAAACGAAGGGCAATTATTCACCCATCTGATCGAACAGGTTTTCCAGTGTCAGCCCTTGATGGCCTAACATGTCCCGCAGACGGCGCAGCGCTTCCACCTGAATCTGCCTGACACGCTCACGGGTAAGACCAATTTCAGCGCCTACATCTTCTAACGTTGAAGGTTCATAACCCATTAAACCAAAGCGGCGCGCTAATACCTCGCGCTGTTTAGGGTTAAGATCTTCCAGCCAGTGAATGATATTTGACTTGATATCGGTATCCTGAAGGTTTTCCTCAGGACCGTATTCTTTACTATCAGCCAAAATATCCAGCAGCGCTTTATCGTTCTCTCCACCAATTGGCGTATCAACAGACGTAATACGCTCATTGAGCCTCAACATCTTCGTTACTTCATCAACAGGTTTATCAAGAGCAAAAGCAATTTCTTCTGCGGTTGGCTCATGATCCAGTTGCTGAGACAGCTCCCTTGCTGCACGTAAATAAACATTCAGCTCTTTAACCACATGTATAGGAAGGCGAATCGTGCGTGTTTGATTCATAATCGCACGTTCTATGGTCTGACGAATCCACCATGTGGCATAGGTTGAGAATCTGAATCCTCGCTCGGGATCAAATTTTTCGACAGCACGAATGAGTCCCAGGTTTCCTTCTTCAATGAGGTCAAGTAGCGCCAGCCCTCGATTGTTGTAACGTCGTGCGATTTTAACAACCAGACGGAGATTGCTTACTATCATGCGTTTGCGGGATGCTTCGCAACCTTTAAGCGCGAGTCTGGCAAAGTATACTTCTTCTTTTGCGGTTAGTAGGGGGGAAAATCCGATTTCACCGAGGTAAAGCTGGGTGGCATCGAGGTTTTTGGGAAGCTCTTCCTGGTTGAAGAGTACGTCTTCATTTGAATCATCCAGGTCATCGTTCAGGGTTGCGTCAGCCTTTACTGCATCTGGCACGGCGACAGCGTTATCCTCTTTACGAAAATTTGATTCGATTACAGTGGTTTTTAGTTGATCCACAACTGCATCTCCTGCTCTGTATGGTTACCTTATGATGTTCGCTCCTTTGAATTTCTTATTATTGTTTATTGTTAAGGTTTCGCTTTTGGCAGGTACCGCAGAGGATCTAACGACTTCCCGCGATACCTAACTTCAAAATGAAGTTTGACCGAATCTGTTCCGCTTTTACCCATGGTGGCAATTTGTTGACCGGCTGTCACCCACTGCTGTTCTTTCACCATGTTAGTATCATTATGTGCATACGCGCTTAAGAACGAATCGGTGTGTTTAATAATAATTAAATTACCATACCCTCTTAAAGCGTTGCCTGAGTACACCACTTTTCCCGCTGCTGAGGCATTTACGCGAGTGCCGTGTGGAGCACTTATTTCTATTCCTTTACTCCCAGATTCTACCTTGCTGAAAGTGCCAACCAACTTTCCTTTTGCCGGCCAAACCCATTGTTGGACAGTGGCTGGGAAAGAAGAGGGCGATTGTTTTGCGACATTTTTTGCCGAATTTTCAACCGCCTTAACTCTCTGGTTGTTAACATTATTTTCACTTTCACCATACGCTTGCTTATTTTGTGGGTCAACAACAGATGTAGATTTCTTCGTCGAGGTCGGACCACTACGGCCTTTTATGGCGGAAGAAGAGGGTGACTTAGCTGTTCGTGGTGCGACTACCCGCAGTGTTTGCCCGGGGTAGATAGAGTAGGGAGCGCGTAAGTTGTTATAACGCGCAATATCACGATAATCGTTGCCGGTATACCAGGCAATAGCGAATAAGGTATCTCCGGATTTTACCGTATACGTATCACCGCTGTACCCTTCATCGGCAACGTCAGGTTGGCTGTTTAGTAACACCACTGGTGCGGGGCGATGATCACTGCTACAACCACCTAACGCCCCTAAGACAATTAAAAGCTGCAGGGCTCTGTAGGCTGAGGAGACACCTGAAAATGCCATGCTACCTAAGGATTATATAGGCAGCTATCGCAATTATGACAACGGCCCAACCCAATACTTCCACATACTGTCGTAACTTTGCTTCCATTGGTGCTCCGCCCCAACGCATTAATGCTGCCACTAAGAAGAACCTGGCGCCTCTGCCAATAACCGACGCTAAAATGAAAGGCAGAATTGCCATTTGTAAGACGCCGGCGCTGATAGTGAATACTTTATAGGGAATAGGGGAAAAGCCTGCCAGAAAAACAATCCATACGCCGTAAAGTTCAAACCATTCCATAACAGTAGTAAGTTTTGACTCATATCCAACTGACATTACGTAAGGCTGTATCAAAGCTTCGAAAGTAAAGAAGCCAAGAAGGTAACCGCCTATTCCACCTAACACCGAAGCGATAGTAGTCAATAATGCAAAACGCCACGCGCGAGTGGGTTGAGAAAGAGACATTGGCGCTAGCATGACGTCCGGAGGAATAGGAAAAAACATAGATTCAGCGAAACTCAGAGCCCCCAAATAACGGGTGGCATGAGGATGCTTTGACCACCGTATCGCTAAGTCATAACACGCCTGGAATATTCTCACATTAGCTCTCCTGCTATTAAAGGTACAAACCGTACTGCTTCAATTGTGTCGGTTTGAAATTCTCCGTTTATACGGTCAATACATAACAGTGATTGCTGCTCGTGCCCCACCGGAATAATCAGTCTTCCACCCTCACTTAATTGCGCGCACAGCTCTTCAGGTAGGTGACTGGCTGCCGCAGTAACAATGATCGCATCAAAAGAACCTTTGGAAGCCCAGCCTTTCCACCCATCACCATGCTTCATGGAAATGTTATGAAGATGAAGTTGGTTCATGCGCCGCTTAGCCTGGAACTGCAGCGTCTTAATACGTTCCACCGAATAAACATGGTTGAAAAGTTGTGCAAGGATTGCTGTTTGAAAACCTGAGCCCGTGCCAATTTCCAGCACCTTTTGCGGTGGGTTGGGAGACTTTAACAACAACTCGGTCATTTTCGCGACTATGTAAGGCTGCGATATTGTCTGCCCCTGACCAATAGGAAGCGCTGTATTTTGATAGGCTTTATGGCGTAAAGCATCGGGTAAAAAGATCTCACGCGGTGTTGACGCAATAGCATTCAGTACCCGCTGGTTTTTCACTCCTTCCCTGAAGAGCAGTTCAGCGAGTAATTCCCCTTTTCTCGATGGTCTCATAGCAGTGCTTGCTTTCCTGTAAGTACGAAACGTATTTTTAGTTTTGGTTCTTGGATAACCATTCTTTCATTTCATCCAGGCTTTGATAAGCCGTCATGTCTACGCTAAGTGGTGTAACGGAACAATATCCTTCGGCAATGGCGTTGAAATCAGTACCTGGGCCAGCATCCTGTTCACCGCCCGCGGGGCCGTACCAATAAATTACGCGGCCAAATGGATCGGTACTTTGTACCATGGCTTCTGCCCGATGTCTGCGGCCTTGACGAGTAATTTTTACACCGTTAAGCGAATCATAAGGAACATCAGGTACATTCACATTTAAGATTTGATTGGCTGGCAGAGGATGATGCTGCAATTTTCGAATTATATCCATTACCACCTGCGCAGCCGTCTCAAAATGCTCGCCTTGATGGCTGGTAAGGGAAACTGCAATAGCCGGTAACCCCATGTACCGGCCTTCCGTTGCCGCAGCAACAGTACCAGAATAAACCACGTCATCGCCAAGATTGGCACCGTGATTAATACCAGAAACCACCAAGTCTGGCTCTTCTTCTAAAAATCGGTTGACGCCCAAATGAACACAATCGGAAGGCGTTCCGTTGACCGAGTAGAAGCCATTTTCCATCTGCTGAATTCGTAACGGCTGGTGCAGTGAAAGGGCATTGCTGGCGCCGCTACAGTTGCGGTCAGGTGCGATCACGGTAACATCGTGTTCACTCGCCAGTGCGGCGTGAAGCGTGATAATACCTTTAGCAAACACGCCATCGTCGTTACTCAATAGTATTTTCATAAAGACTCCGGTAAATGAGTTTGCGGCGGATCCATCAGTTGCACACATTCTCGTAACACAGATGTCGCAAAACAGCCGCTTGGCAAACCAAAAGAAAGGGTCAATGTATCATCAACAAGTTGCCATTCAAGGCGCTCAGGCCAAATTTTTATGGGTCTGCGCTCCTGTTTTAGCCCTGCCTGCTCCAGATATTGTGTTACCTCAGGAAAAGCTGCAGTGATAGTGGATTCTAACGCTAAAGCCTGCGCAGTCACTGCCAATTTGCCTTGGCCCCAAAGTGGTGCTGTAGGCGCCAGATCCTGCTGTTGATATCGGGTATTCACTGTGGTGTCGGATCCGTCTTCAATAAAAAAGCTATTGGAGCCTTTGAGCATCAGGGCATCTCCGGCAAGTATGTTGTCAAAGTCACCTTGTCCAATGCGCACAGAAATACACTCATTAAACAGCCAACTGCGTAGTGCCGACAGTGCCATAGAGCGCTTGTTGCGATTGCGGATAGCTTCGCCTGCCACCATCCGTTGCGCCAGCGCCAAATTACCGCCTTCCTGACGTTTGCCGTTTTCATCTACCCGCATCACGCCGAAGCGTTGCTCACCAAAGTAGTTTGGAACGCCGTGACTGCTGATACGTTCAAGCCGCTGAATAATAGTGGCAGGCTGGGTAATATGGCGAAGCGTGATAACAAAGTCGTTGCCTTGTAATTGCCCGGTTTTCAACTTCCTGTTGTGTCGGCTGTGTTGACAAATCTTCACCCCCGGCAATGTGAAGCCAGAGAAGTCAAAATTCGGCTTTCCCGGAGCGTGAAGGCCAAACCACTGCCGGGTAAGGGCAAATTTGTCCTTACGTCCTGCGTACGTTACGTTGCGAAGTGGCAGTCCAGTAAATTTGGCAAGCTGTTCAGCGACAAACGCGGTGTTGAGGTTAACTTTTTCGATAAACAAAAACTGGTGCTCTCCTTCACCAGCAGGTTCGTAGCCCAAAGCTTCAATTACCTGAAAGTCCTCAGGTCGTGTTTTGAAGGCGCCAGTGGCTACAGGCTCGTCCCACACGTATTGCCAATGTTGAGTAGATAAATTTTTCACGCTACATGCTCAATCAGTACAACAGCGTGAGCAGCAATACCTTCTTTACGCCCAACAAAACCGAGCTTTTCCGTCGTCGTAGCTTTTACATTAATATTAGCGATAGCAGTATCACAATCTGCGGCAAGTCGTTCACGCATGGCATCAATGTGGGGCGCCATTTTAGGCGCTTGGGCTACTATGGTCATATCGGCATTGCTTAAGATGTAACCGCGGTCTTTTAGTAAACTGACCACATGACGCAGTAGCACACGGCTATCTGCATTTTTGAAGGCGCTGTCGGTGTCGGGAAAATGTTTGCCGATATCGCCCATTGCGGCCGCACCTAGTAAGGCATCACAAAGTGCGTGAATTAACACATCGCCATCAGAATGAGCAAGAAGCCCCTGTTCATAATCAATACTGACGCCACCGACGATAATGGGGCCGTCGCCGCCAAATTTGTGAACATCATAGCCGTGGCCAATTCGCATAAAATTCCTTATTGATTCTGTAGTGAAATCTGCTGCAGGTAAAAAGCAGCCAATGGCATATCTGCCGGACGAGTGATTTTAATGTTTGCAGGATTGGCGTCAATTAAAGCCACGCGGTAACCGGCAGCTTCCATAGCTGAAGCTTCATCTGTAATTGCCAGATCTTGGCTAAACCCCTCTGCCAGCGCCTGCCGTAGCTCGCCAGCGCGAAAGAGTTGTGGCGTCAGAGCATGCCACAGATTCTCACGAGACTCTGTATGCCTTACTACTGGATCTCCTCCTGACACCTGCGCCCGCTTCATGGTGTCGCGCACCGGTGTGGCAAGTATGCCGCCAGCAACTTTACTATCTTCGATAACCATAAGCAGGTTATCGATATCATGGTGGTCAAGACACGGCCTGGCCGCATCGTGCACAAGCGCCCACTCATGCTCGCATAACGTGATTACAGCAGCATGTACCGAGTCAGCACGCTCACTTCCGCCGGTAACCACGGTTAACCAGGGTGCATTTGCAACCGGAAGGCTAAAAAAGTAGGGGTCGTCGGCGCTGATAGCCACCACCACACGGGACACCGCAGGATGAGAAATCAACGCATTGAGCGTATGTTCGAGGATGGTTTTGCCATTCAGCAGTAAATATTGCTTTGGGCGGTCAGCCTGCATACGGCTTCCTACGCCTGCGGCGGGAACTACTGCGACAACAGTCTGCTGGTTCTTCATGATCAATCGTTTTCGGCTGGAAGGATCCGGTAGAAGGTTTCTCCTTCTTTAATCAAACCCAACTCGTTGCGGGCGCGTTCTTCAATGGCTTCAAGGCCTATTTTTAAATCGTTGATATCGGCTTTCAGCAACACGTTGCGCTGGTTAAGGTTGGCATTATGAAGAGACTGAGTGTGCACTTCTTTTTTTAAAGCGACATAATCAAGGATGCTGTTTTTACCCAACCACAGCCGATATTGCAGTAAACCCAGCAATATCAGCAGTACGATTGGAACCCATTTATCTCGCCACACAACGGCCACCTGTTTTTTATTCTGGATGTATTATGCCGTCTAAGTTCGTCCCTGCCTAGGGCCTGTTGACGTTTGCTGTTCAATTGTGCGCTGGCAGAAGGGTTCGTTATTTATAGCAAAATTCGGATAGCAAGTGCGAACAGGCCTTAGACTTTGCCAGCACAACGGCATGATTGGCCTGTCGCCAGCCAATCATGCCGATCATCCTAACTCTGATTAATTTTCTTTTTCAGCTTTTCCAACAGTTTTTCTTTTTGATTATTTACTACTCCGGAGAGTTGCGTTTTTAATAATTCGTCAAGTGCGGCACTATCGCTTTGGGCAAGGTTCAGTATCTTGTTTATATCTACCAATTGAGACGATGCCGCATCTTGCTGGTTAGCTACCATGGCATTGAGTTTGGTGGTTAACTCGTTCAGCTTATCTTGTTGCGATGCGCTTAGTTGCATTAATGCAGACTGCGCCAGTTTGTTGTCTAAATCTGATTTAATACGGAAACCGGGATTATTGACAGTGCCATCAAGCGTCATCGTCATCGCTAAGCTGGTTAACGACGCCAACGCGTTGGCGATGGCGGTGGTAACGTTATTTGTTCCAGTTGCCTGCATTGCCAAATCGGTAAGGTTTATTTCCCCGGTTCCTGATAGCCTATCATTCGTAACCGAAAGCGAACCCGATGTGTTAAGAAGAGCATGTTGCAATGCGGCGGAAAGCTTTTCATCTTTGGCAAAAGGAATATCGGTTAAATCTACGCCCGCTAAATTCCAGCTTTGGCTGGCATCTACACCGTTGTCGTCTATCCAGAATTGGCCGAAGGATTCAAATTGCTTTAATAACTGGCCGGCAGCAGAAATAGTGAAAGTGGTGGGCTCGCCAACTAAAGGATGCGTATTGGTAATATTTTTCCAGACACTGTTAATGCGTTCGTCCTTCCAGCTGACCGACACATTCGCCAACCTTACAAGAATAGAAGGCATTTCCCCTCCGGCCTCCTGTGGAGCGCGGTCATCGCCCTGAATCAGCGGCAGCACAATCTGAATTGCCGACATCAAATATTCGGTATACTCGGCGGCTTTCTCCCCAAAAACAAACTGAGTAACTTGTTGCAGCGCAGCCTGATCGCCAGCAACAACGCCTTTCAACAGAGCATAATCTTCTTTTGGCGCCTGCTTTAGCATGGCCACACTTTCACTAAGCGCTTGCTTAGCATCTTTGGCTTTTGCGGTGAATGTAGTAATTTTTTCCCTGTCTTGCCTCATTTCGACTTTCAGATTGTCCAGCGTCTCTTTGGCGCCGAGCAGAACCTGAGGATCTTTATAATTAATGCTCTGAAGTTGTTTAATCTGGTCTTTGTAATAGTTCAGGCGGGTTTGATCAGGCAGTGTCTGATAATCGTTCTGTAACCCTTCAGCGTAGACAGAATACACTTTCTGAGCCTGCTGGACGGCGGCTGTTGTCTGTAGCGGCGAACGCGCCAGCAGCTCGTCTACAGTGGGAATGGCTTCTTTTGCCTTATTTTTAATTTCTTCAAAAGAAAGAGCATGAGTTGGCTGACGATAAACTTCTCCTGGCGTCTGGCGAGCCTGGTCAAACTTTACATCCAGCATATCCAATTGAGTTATCACGATGCGTTCAGATAGCAGGGGCAGTAATTCAACGTCGGCTTTGGCGGTGCCTATCACGACTTGATTGCGGTCAGGCTGCGCTGCATCGGTCATACCGATATCATACAGTTGTACGCCAACAGGAAACAGACTGTGGTCAAACTCACCGATATCTACCTGTGCACCGTAAGCTTCTGAAAGTTTGGATTCAAGAATGCCTTTAATAATGGGATTGGCAAAAAGCAGGTATGCCACAATAATCAGAACGAGAAACAACAGCGCTATATAACGCTTACGAAACCCTTTACTTTTGCTCATTATTCACTCCTTGTGCAGGTGTTTGACCTAACCTCAACGCCCTAGTCTACGACACCGGGTTGTAGCGACGCAATTGTCGTAGTGCTATTGCGCCGCATTAGTGGTTTGTCGTGGTGAACGTCGGGCCAGCTTTTTTTTGTTCCGGCGTAGCGTGAGTTATTTACAGTTTAAAACGTTCGACAATTTCGTGCATAACCGTAGCGCTTTTTTCCAACGCGTCGCTCGCTGTGGCTAATTCTGCGGCAGTGGAAAGATTATCCTCAGCCGAATCAGAAAGTTCATTTACCCGCAGATTTACTTCATTAGCCGCATCAGCTTGCTGTTCGGTAGCGCGGGCTATCTGGCTGTTCATGGAAGATATATCCGCAATCAGGCTGTCCAGCGTTTGCAACGTGTTGTTGGCTTCCGTGGCATTATCAACAGTGCTGCCTGCTGCCGCCTGGCTTATTTGCACAGCATCGACGGCAGCCTGAGCACCGGATTGTAACTGTTGAATCATGGCGCGGATCTCGTCGGTGCTATGGCCGGTTCTGCAGGCCAGAGTACGAACTTCATCAGCAACAACCGCAAATCCTCTTCCTTGTTCACCCGCGCGGGCAGCTTCAATGGCGGCATTTAATGCCAGCAGGTTAGTTTGTTCGGCAATTCCGCGAATGACATCTAACACCAGCCCTATTTTTTCGCTTTGCTGGGCAAGCTGCGTTACCACGGTACTGACCGACTCAATATTGCCAGTGAGTGAGTTTATCTGCGCCACGGTTTGCTTAACGGCAGCCGTGCCCAGGCTGACATTTTGTCGAGCAGATACCGCAGCCTTATCCGCTGTCATCGCATGACTGCTTACATCGTGAATCTGCGTTGTCATTTGTTCCATCGCTGACGCCACCTGAAACGTGCTGCTGCTTTGGGATTCAGACTGTGCATTGCTTCTCTGGCTGGCGGCGGCAAGTAGCCCCGCGTTTTCTGATACTTCCTCGACAGTACCTTTTACCTCAACCAGGGAAACACGCATTTTGCTGACAAACCGGTTGAAATAACGCGAAAGACGAGCTACTTCATCCTGTCCTTCATCAGACAATGTACGAGTAAGATCGCCTTCTCCCAGGGCAATATCTTTCATGCGCTCAGTGACTTCTTACAGCGGTTGTACAACGCTGCGACCAATAAGGGAAGCCGCCACAATCACCAAACCACGCTGACAATTCCAAAGACGATGAAAATATTTCTCATGTGGGCGAAAGAGGCGTCCAGGCGACTTAAATAAATACCCGTTCCGATAGTCCAGCCCCACGGCACGAAACGTTTTACATAAGAAATCTTTGCGGTAGGGGTTTCCTCTCCGGGAAGCGGCCAGACGTAGGGCACAAAGCCGCCGCCTTCGCGGTTAACCAGGGTAGCCATTTCCTTGAAAAACAGCTTTCCATTGCCGTCTTTGAAGGCGCTCAGATCCTGGCCATTAAGTGCAGGTTTAAAAGGATGCATGATCATGGCGGGAAGATCGCTTTGAATCCAAAAGTAGTTGTCACTGTCATAGCGTAGCGCGTTAACAGCGGCTAGAGCCTGGGCCTCTTGTTCGGAAAGTAAACCTGCACGCTGCTGCTCTGCAAAAGCCCCTAACAGGGTATGAACCACTTCGACCAGATGCATGGTTTCTTCCTGGGCCTTTTCTTTCTGCGCATCATAGTGGCGGTTGAGCATTACCGACGTTAAGATCAACAAAATGACTACGACAAGAGCGACAATCATTGCTAAACGTTGCTTCAAACTAAAACGTCTTAACCACAACATTGCTAGCACCTCATTAATTATTTTTAATAAGTGTAGTCGGCAAGACGAAAAAAGTTCGGATTTCGACCAGAGCTAAGCTTCGCTGCCTGCCAGATTGCTTGCCAATATAGCGTTACAAATTCACTCTTAAAAACTTGTACATTTAAGGGATTTTAGGCGGTCAAATTTATGCTAGTATCCGCGGATTCTCACTGTTTGCATGATCTACAACTGTGTTTAGAGAGTTAAAACAGCTAACTAGCTGTTCATCTTCTTGTTAATCGGAGTTTGCATAATCATCACTCAGAAATGCAGTAGCATTTGGAATAACTGAAGATAATTGCAGTATATTTTTCGGCCAGATACATTAGATAAGGGTATTAATGCTCACTCACGACAACCTCAACACCTTGACGTCAATTCGGCAACGTATCCGCGACCATTATCGAATTAATGAGTCGCTTGCCATTGATCAAATTTTACCTGTAGCAGAAGTTAACCCCCGTGCCCGCAGTCGAGCCTGGGAGCGTGCCCGCAAGATGGTACTGCAAATTCGTCGCGAGCAGGAAGGCCACGGCGGTGTTGATGCACTGCTAAACGAATATTCGCTTTCTACTGCCGAAGGGGTAGTGCTGATGTGTTTGGCGGAGGCCCTGTTACGGGTTCCCGACCAACGCACCCAGGATGAACTCATTCGCGACAAGTTATCCCAGGGAAAGTGGACACCTCATTTAGGCAACTCTGATTCCTTGTTCGTTAATGCATCTGCCTGGGGCTTGCTGCTCACCGGCAACATGGTGAATTACGCTGACAAGCGTAAAAGCGAACAGTTCGGTTTATTGAAGAAAACGCTTGGGCGGATGGGGGAACCCGTCATACGGCGGGCGATGAATATTGCCATGCGGGTCATGGGTCGCCAGTTTGTTATGGGCGAAACGATAGAAGACGCTGTTGAGCGGGCCAAGGAAAAAGAAAAAAAAGGCTATGTTTATTCTTACGACATGCTGGGCGAAGCTGCCCGCACCATGGAAGATGCAGAAGGCTTTTATGATGCCTACGTGAGCGCCATTAAAGAAATTGGTAAAGCCGCCAATGGCCGCGGGCCAAAACGCTCTCCCGGAATCTCTGTCAAGCTTTCGGCTATTCATCCCAGATTCGAGTTTTTACATCATAAGCGCGTGATGGAAGAAATTCCGCCGCGACTTAAAGCTTTGTGTGTTATGGCTAAAGAATATGACATAGGCCTTACCATTGATGCGGAAGAAGCCGACCGGCTGGATGTTTCTTTAGATGTCATTGAAAATGTATTTCGCGATCCGGATCTGGAAGGGTGGAGCGGTTTTGGTATTGCGGTGCAGGCTTACCAGAAACGCGCTATTCATGTTATCGAATGGATCCGTAAGCTGACGCTTGAAACAGGCCGTACCATGATGGTTCGGCTGGTTAAAGGCGCTTACTGGGATACCGAGATTAAGTTAACTCAGCAAGCTGGCGTTGAAGAGTTTCCGGTATTTACCCGTAAGTCTTCTACTGACGTTTCTTATCACGCCTGCGCCAATAAGTTGCTGGATTACCGCGACACGATTTACCCGCAATTTGCCACTCACAATGCTTATACTGCCTCGGTAATTATCGAGTTGGCAGGTGATGATAAAGACGGTTTCGAGTTTCAGTGTCTGCATGGCATGGGGGATACCCTTTATGATCAGGTGGTAACCGAAGATAAAATTCAGTGCCGTGTTTACGCCCCTGTGGGTGAGCATGAAGACTTGTTGGCTTATCTTGTGCGCCGTTTATTGGAAAACGGGGCCAACTCTTCATTTGTAAATGCCATTGTCGATGACAATAAACCGGTGGAATCGCTACTTGAAGATCCGGTAGAAAAAACTCAGCGCCTTAAACACCGTTACAACGTGCAGATCAAAAAACCACGGGAACTCTACGCTCCCGAGCGACATAATTCCCGCGGGCTGGACTTAACCGACGTCAACGCCGTAAATGCCTTGTTGCACGAGCTAGTCCGTTGGAAGCAGCACTACAAAGTTGATCAAAGCCAGATACCAGAAGGCGCAACGCCGGTCGTTAGCCCTACTGATCGAAACGATTTTGTCGGCTATCACATTTACAACACTAAAGAAGACATGCTTAAAGCTCTGGACATCGCGCATGATGGATTTGGAGCCTGGTCAAAACGTTCGGTACAGGAACGGGCAGAAATTCTTGTTCGCAGCGCCGATGCTCTTGAACGGCATATGGCTGAACTTATCTCTATCTGTATTCGTGAAGCCGGTAAGGTGACGCAGGACAGTATTGATGAAGTTCGGGAAGCCGTCGATTTCCTTCGTTATTATGCTGCTCGGGCGCAAGAACTTGATGAAGATCATCGCTTGCTACCTCGGGGCGTGGTGCTATGTATTAGCCCGTGGAACTTCCCGTTAGCAATTTTTATCGGTCAACTTTCCGCAGCTCTGGTTACAGGTAACACCGTTATCGCCAAACCCGCTGAGCAAACCAGCATTATTGCGAAGCGCGCCATTGAAATTATGCATTCAGTAGGCTTGCCTGAAGAAGCGTTGCAGTTAATTATCGGCCCAGGGAAAGAGGTTGGCAGCACGTTACTTCCGGATGATCGGATTAAAGCGGTAATGTTTACCGGCTCTACACAAACCGGCACTCTGATATCTCAGACTTTGGCTGGCAGAGGCGGCGAGCAGGTACCGTTAATCGCCGAGACTGGCGGACAGAACTGTATGATTGTTGATTCTACTGCTCTGCCAGAACAGGTTGTTGATGATGTCGTACATTCCGGTTTTCAGAGCGCAGGACAGCGCTGCTCAGCTTTGCGCGTGTTGTTTGCACAGGAAGATATTGCTGACAAACTAACGCACATGTTGATTGGCGCCATGAAAGAGCTTGAAGTGGGCGATCCCGCGCACTTACACACTGATATCGGCCCGGTAATAGACGACAAAGCGCTAAAGAGCCTGACGGACCATGAGAAATTTATGGAAGGCAAAGGTAAATTGCTTTATCGCACCAAAATGCCGGAATCTACTGAAAAAGGCACTTTCTTCCCCGCCACGCTTTATGAAATTGACAGCATTGATGTGCTGGAGCGCGAAATCTTCGGGCCGGTAGTTCATATCGTGCGGTTTAAAGGAAAAGACATTGATAAGGTGGTAGAACAAATCAATAGTACCGGCTACGGTCTTACGATGGGAATTCATTCGCGTATTGAAGACAGAGCCTACGAACTGGCTGCGAAAAGTCGCGCAGGAAATGTGTATATCAATCGCAATATGATTGGCGCAATTGTTGGCGTGCAGCCGTTCGGCGGTCGCGGTTTGTCCGGCACAGGCCCTAAAGCAGGTGGGCCGAACTACCTTCGTCGCCTCATGGCAGAACGCGCCACACCTAAACCTTCGCAGGTCGAAGATATAGAGCACCTGGACAGCGCTCTTATTGGCTCTGCAAAAGAAGAAAAGGCCGCATCCCGGTTAATGTCTACCGCACTGGATGTTGAAGCAAAGTGGCGTCACACTGCGCTGAACGACAGATTATCGATGGTGCGTCAGTTACTGGCAAAAATTGCGAAAGTCGAAATTGTTGAAGAGTTAGCTGATGATTTAAACCGCACGCTGGCGACGTCACGTCAACAGTTAACCAGTATCGAACGCAAGCTGGGTAAACCTGTTCAGCTTCCAGGACCCACTGGCGAGTCAAACAAACTTTACCTCGAACCACGGGGAATTTTGGTCTGTTTTGCGGATAAAAGTGTGCAATTTGAATACTGGACGCTTTCTATTGTGACCGCACTGGCAACAGGTAACGTTGTGGTATCAGTAGTCTCAGAAGAGTTCTTCGAAGAAGCGCTGGAGTTTCAGAAGAAATTTGAATCTACTGGGGCGCCAAAAGGGGTGTTTCAGGTAGCGCGGTTGCAACACCTGGACTCGTTATTAATGGATAAAAATCTGGCGGGGGTAGTGGTGGATTCCAGCACTGAACGTACCGCGCAAATCGCTGCGATGTTGTCATCCCGTGAAGGTGGGTCTATTTTGCCGGTAATTACCGCAGAATATAATGACAACCTAATCCAACGATTAATGACCGAGAAGACCATTAGCATCGATACCACTGCATCGGGCGGAAACACATCATTAATGACGCTTGTCGAAGAAGACGAATAAGGGGTTTTGCTGCAATAAAAAAGGGCGTGATAATTACGCCCTTTTTTTATTCCTACTAATACTCTATGTTTGAACTGAGCAAAGATTACTGCGGAACAGTCTTACATCCACGTATCTTCGCGGCGTCTCTTCTTCGGTAGGAAGGTTAAAATAACACCTAACAGAACGCCTCCGCCAGCGACAATACCGCCCCACGTAAACCATTTTATCATTTCGTCTTTACTTTCTGCTTCCAACTGCGCCGTCAACGTGTTGACTTCCTTTGTCTGGTTCTCCGTTTGCGTAGTAAGCTTCGCCAACTGCTGACGCGCGTCGTTTAGCTGTTGTTTGATTTTACTGTTTTCCGACTGTAAACCCTGCAAGCTGGCCTGGCTGTCTGCAAGTTGTTGGCTAATAATGGGTAATTGCTCAGCACGGGAAATCTGGTTGCTGACAAATTTGGTTTCCACCCACCCGGTGCGTCCTTCAACTTTTTCTCTTATCTCGCTAAATTCTGTTTCGCGGTTGTGCTGTATAATGGTGATGGGGGTGCCGGCTTCGACCGACCCCAGGATCCGATAGTTTCTACCGGGGCCCGCATGCAGGAAAACAAACAGATCATCTCTAATATAATGAGATGAAGAGGCTTGAAGTTCGACAGAATCCTGCAAGCCAAAAACCTGTGAAGAAAACGCGATCAGGGCGATCGAGAACCACTTACGAAGCATAAAATATCCGTTTACTAAATTAGAACCACCACCGATGGTAGGGGCTGACTACGTTAAAGGCAAGTCTATGACTTGTCTACATATCTGGGTTATACGACCACTCTACCGCAAAATCAGTTCAGTGGTTATCTGTATTTTCTCTCTCAAGCCAAGGGACAGATTGCCAATCTCTTCTGACAGAGGTAAGGTGACGCTCATCTTTTGCAAGGCCAGCACTCTCTTAATATGGCAGAAATAGAAATAAAGTTTGTCACTCGTCACAATGCGCTGGCGCTTTTCCTCGACACTGTGGTACCTGTACTTAGCGACATGGGCATGGATGTTTCCAAAGCTCACGAAAAACAGCTACAGAACGATTACTACGATACCTCCAATCATGATTTTCAGCACCAAAAAATGGGATTCCGGGTTCGAGGCAATAACGGACGCTTCGAGCAAACGCTGAAAACCCACGGAAGAGTCAGTGGTGGACTGCATGAGCGGGCAGAATACAACATTCCGCTTAAAGATGCTCAACCTGATTTGCGACTTTTTGATAAAGACGTCTGGCCGCCAGAATGGGACGCAGATGTAATAAATACAAAATTAGCGCGCCAGTTTTCTACCCATTTTACCCGCACCGCGTTTGAGGTAGGTTGTCATGGTTCTGTAATTGAACTGGTGTTTGACGAGGGCGAAGTTAAAACCGGCAAGGCTCGAGCACCGATTCAAGAAATTGAACTTGAATTACTGGAAGGGCAGGTTAGTGAGCTCTTTCTGCTGGCAACGGTACTTAACGAGAAGCTGGAGCTTCGTTTAAGCGATGTTTCAAAAGCCGCGCAAGGATATCAGTTATTACATGGTGTGAACCCGCAGGTGAAGCCGCTGCCTGCCTTTTTACAGTTACATGAAGAGGAAACAACAGAAAACGCATTTGCGAAATCTGCGCAATGCGCGCTTGCGCACTGGCAACATCATGAGCATTTGTATCTTGAAACTGGCTCTGTAAAATTGTTGTCTGAAGTAGCAGATAGTCTTCGTCTGTTGCTGCAAAGCGTGTCGTTATACCTACCTGTTTTACAGTGTCCGGAAATGCTTGAACTGCATAAGCAGGTGATGAAATTCATGCAAGTGTGGTTATGGCAGGAAGACTTGCAAAGTTTAAGGTATCTGTTATCCAAGAAAAGCTTGTTCAATAAATGCTTAAGTAAATATCCGTCGTTGCTTAGTTACCTGCAGGGAAGAAAAGCCGGATTAATTCACGCCCACGCTCCAGATGCTCTTTTTTATGATAAAGCGTCTACGCAAATAAAAATTATGGTATCTGAGATACTGTATTCCCGGCCCTGGCGTGAGCACGCGAAAGGTTATGACATGCCAGTTACTGAGCATGCAAAAGGATGGCTGTCGCAAGATTGGCAAGCGGTGCAACAAAGTCTGCCTCGCGCCCAGGCGATGGGACCTGCAAATTACATTGCCATTGAAAATATGTTGCGCCAGACAATGTGGAACGGCTTTTTATTGGCGGATTTGTTTCCGGCGGAGCGTGATCAATTTCGGGCGCCATGGCTGGATATTCTCACGGGAATCGAAGAGCTAAAAGCGCTGTTAGTCCTTAAGCAAACCCTTCGGGAGTCAGAACTGGAGAGCCAGGAAGAGCTAATGCAGTGGGTGGAGGACAAAACCAACAACCTGCTAAATGTAATGGAACGAACCCGACAGGTGGGTATGCAAAGCGATGTTTACTGGTAATCGACCGCTCAATAAGGATAGCTTCAGCGAGCATGGCTTGCGATGCACGTGAAATGGACATTTACCGGATTAATCAAAAGCATTTAGCAGAATATTATGGGTGAAGGCTTTACGTAAATAAAAGCCGCGAGGGCGCGTACGAATACGTTGCCCTTCCGGCCCCAGAGCATCTGTAAGTACACTGCCATTGGCTGCTTTCGGCCGCATCTGCAGCATGTCGCCATGTTTTGCCGTGATATTTTCCACCTTTCCCAGCAGTACCATTTCTGTCAGTTCTTCCCAATCTTCCCGCAGTTGCGCATCCTCCTGAGCAGAGGGTTGCCATAATACTGCTGTGGCAACACGACGCTCTGCCAGCGGAATACGCCGGTCTCCTTCTAAAGGAACCCATAATACCTGCTGTAGCTTGTTGCGAACGCTAGATGTTTCCCAGGTGATCCCCGGAGACATTAACAAGGGTGCGTAGCAAACGTATGTGGTTTCAAGCGGCTTTCCGCAAGCGTCTATGGGTACAGTTTTTAGCTCAATTGCCAGTTCAGGAAAGTCCTGCTGCGGTTTAGAACCTGCACTTGCACCCAGCCAAAGTTCAAGTAACTGCCCCGGCCAGCCCTTGTGCCGCTGTAAATTAGCCGGAATATTTATGTTCGCCATTTTGGCCAGCTCACCTAGTGAAAGCCCTGCTATGGCGTGGCTTCTAGCGAGTAAATCATCAGTATTTATAGGCGGTGAAGCAGGTACTTTCACGGCGTTCCTCAGGCAATCAGCAGCTAATAATGATTAATACTTTGAAAGGGCTATAGTTTATGGAAGAATGCAAGAATAGAAAAGTTTATCGTGCCCAGGAGTCTAAGTGATAGATGCCGATGGATTCCGTGCGAATGTGGGCATAGTGATTTGCAACAAAATGGGTCAGATATTTTGGGCAAGGCGTTATGGCCAACATTCATGGCAGTTTCCACAAGGCGGAATTGATGAGGGGGAAACTGCAGAACAAGCTATGTACCGGGAGCTGCACGAAGAGGTAGGGTTAAGTCCTAAAGACGTGACATTGTTAAGCGTCACCCGTAACTGGATGCGCTACAAACTGCCTAAACGGCTGATTCGTCAAGGCAGTAATCCGGTATGTATAGGACAAAAACAGAAATGGTTTTTGTTGCAACTTGATTGCCAGGAAAAAGATGTAGATGTACTGAAAACTGGTCATCCCGAATTTGACGACTGGCGCTGGGTGAGTTATTGGTATCCTGTGCGTAATGTGGTGTCTTTTAAGCGTGATGTATATCGCAAAGTGATGAAAGAATTTAGTGGAGTTGTGATGCCTGCTGTGTCAAAAAATACACAAAGCCCGCCTCATAAACGCCACCGTAAACGTCGTAAGGGTTAAAACAGGGGAAGTCAATTGTCCAATAAGGGAAATATACTCACTACGCTTAAGCGTATAGTGCAGGAAATGAATCAAATCCCGGAACTGGACAAAGCCCTGTTACGCCTGGCCTCCCGCGTAAAGCAAACCATGCAGGTAGATTCCTGCTCCATTTATCTTGCTGACTATGAGCAGCAGGAGTTTGTTCTAAAAGCCACCGATGGTTTGCATCCAGATGCTGTTGAACGGGTGCGCATCGGTTTTTCCGAAGGCCTTATCGGCCTGGTAGGTCAGCGAGAAGAACCGCTGAATATAGAAAACGCCCATCAACATCCTCGCTTCAAGCATTATCCTGAAGTGCAGGAAGAAAACTATAATGCCTTCCTTGGCACACCAATAATCCATCAGCGCAAAGTGCTTGGTGTTATCACCATGCAACAAAGTGAGATGCGCCGCTTCAGTGAAGACGAAGAAGCCTTCCTGGTTACGTTAGCCGCGCAGATGGCGCTGGAAATTACCAATGCTGAAATGCGCGGCGCGCTGAGTAATGCCACTGCCATTCGCGCTCTGCCCCGGCAAAAAAATGTCAGGGGGATTGCCGGCTCCCCCGGTTTGGCAATTGGAAAAGGGTTTGCCACTGATGCCAAAATTGATCTGCGCAGCTGGGTGGTCAATCGCTGCGATGATGTATCCCTTGAGGTTCAAAGTTATCGTAAAGGCGTAGAAGTTACCCGTACTCAGGTTGATGATTTATCACAACGCCTGGATGATGAAATTCCTGACGACGTGAAATCTATTTTTCAGCTTTACCACCAGTTGCTTGATGCAAACAGCCTGGGGCGAGAAGTGGAAGGAAAGATAAAAGAGGGTTGGGACGCCGCCTCCTCATTGAAGATGGTGGTTGAAGACTATGCCGCTCGATTTCTGAGTATGGAAGACCCATACATGCAGGAACGGGCAATAGACATCATTGATTTGTCTAACCGAATTCTTACCAATATTTTAATTGAAGCGAAAGGCCACACAATTAAGGCCAAAATGGCCACGCAGGACAGTATTCTGGTTGCCGAAGAAGTGTCGGCAACTATGCTCGCCGAGTTCCCTCGTCAGTATCTGAAAGGCATTATTTCGATTCGAGGCTCGAATAATTCCCATGCGGCCATTCTTGCCAGAGCTATGGGTGTACCGGCAGTAATGGGTTGCCAAAATATCTCTCCGGCCTTGCTGGAAGGGAAGAACCTGCTGTTAGACGGCTACTCTGGTGAAGTTATTATTGCGCCGGAGCCGAACATACTCAGTGAGTTTACCCAGTTAATTGAAGAAGAAGCGACGCTGTCGAAGCGGATCGAAGCCCAGGCTGGTCAACCCTGCAAGACAGAAGATGGATGCCGAATCCAGCTTTACATCAATGCTGGCTTATCGGCTGAAGTGGAGCTGAATGCCAACATTCATAACGCGGGGATAGGGCTGTACCGAACTGAAATTCCATTTATGCTGCGGGAACGTTTTCCCTCCGAACAGGAGCAAGTGCAACTTTATCGGCAGATTCTTGAATCATCGCCCGAACAGCCTATCACCATGCGTACTTTGGATGTGGGTGGCGATAAGCCATTGCCCTATTTTCCGATAAATGAAGAAAATCCTTTTCTCGGCTGGCGAGGGATTCGTTTAACACTGGATCATCCGGAAATTTTTCTGGTACAAGTGCGGGCAATGCTGCGGGCAAGTCTCGGGATGAACAATCTGCAGATTATGTTGCCCATGATTTCTTCTGTTAGCGAAGTGCAGGAAGCGAAGCGGCTTATCGAGCAGGCTTTTTACGAGATCAGCGACGAAATCAAATCTCAGAATATCCAATTGCATCGACCAAAACTGGGAATCATGCTTGAAGTCCCTTCGGTGTTATATCAGCTGCCTCAGCTAGCCAGGCACGTGGACTTTTTCTCCGTAGGAAGTAATGATCTAACCCAGTACCTGCTGGCTGTCGACCGCAACAACACACGAGTTGCCAGCTTGTACAATAGCTATCATCCTGCCGTGCTAAGTGCACTTTATGATATCGTCAGGCAATCGGATCATAATCAAGTACCCGTCACTATATGCGGTGAAATAGCCGGAGAACCTGGCGGCGCAATCCTGCTGATGGGAATGGGATATCGCCGACTCAGTATGAACGCCTACAATCTGCGAAAAATTAACTGGGTGATTCGTAATGTAAGCCTGGAAGAAAGTAAGGAACTGTTATCCTGCGCACTCACCGCCAATACGCATGAAGATGTTTATATTCTTATCAATAATTACCTGGAACAAAAAGGGCTTGGCGGCCTTATTCGGGCTGGCTCTTAACCGCTACGAATAACTTTTCACACAAAAATGCAGGCAAGACTGCAATTCCTGTGATAGTTGATCAAAGAATTCTGCGATATTTTTTGTTAACCTACGTCCGCGGTTTTAAGGTAGCAAGTGAAGCGGAAATACTCGTGGGTAGGATGCTTAACCTAACGCAGTAAAACTTTATGAGCATTATATGGATCCCGTATACATTATTATTGTCTGCTGTGCGGCTATCGGCCTTGTTGCTGGTCTCTTGGCGGGTATGCTGGGAATCGGGGGCGGCCTGATTATCGTTCCTGCACTGTCTTTTTTGATGGTGCATTTCCTTAACTTAAGTACAAACTTAGTAATGCCTATGGCAGTGGCAACATCGCTTTCGACAATTGTTCTCACAAGTCTTTCCTCTGCCCGCGCGCATCATGCGCTTGGAAACATTAATCGGCATATTGTAGTGTGGTGCGGAGTTGGCGTTGCTGTAGGAGCAACATTAGGAGCGCAGATAGCCAGCACAATCTCTGGCCATACGTTGAAAAATATTTTTTCCGTGTTGGTAATAGTCATTGCTGCACAGATGGTATTGGGAAAACGCCAACCCTCAGCGCACAAGGCGACCCGTGGTATATTGGTAACCGTTGCAAGCCTGACGGGTGCGATCAGTGCATTGATGGGAATCGGCGGTGGTGCGCTGCTGGTACCTGCTTTAGTCTGGTTTCAAGTAAACATCAGACAAGCGATTGGCTGCGCTGCTTTAAGTGGTTTGGTCATTGCTTTGTTTGGAACAGCCAGCTTTGTGTATGCCGGACGAGTAGCGCCCGGTTTGCCAGTGGGTGCGGTAGGTTATGTTTATTTACCTGCAACCTTTGGTATTGTTGCTACTTCAATATTTACCGCGAACCTCGGCGCCAAGTTGGGTCAGAGGATGAATACAGACATATTAAAGAAGATACTGGCTGGCCTATTAGTGTTAGTCAGTATTCGAATGATTTTAGGAATAGAGTAAACCATGGCAGAAAGCAGTTTTCTGGTTTTTCCAAATATTGATCCCATTATTTTTAGTGTGGGGCCGCTAAGTGTACGTTGGTACGGCATGATGTACCTCGTAGGCTTTGTAGCTGCATATTTGTTAGCGCACAAGCGACTGGAACAAACCGATTGGACCAAAGAACAACTTAGCGATCTTCTTTTCTGGGGGTTCGTAGGCGTTATTCTAGGCGGGCGCATCGGTTATGTTTTGTTCTACCAGTTTGAAATGTTTCTTGAGAACCCTCTCTATCTCTTTAAGATTTGGGCTGGTGGTATGTCATTTCACGGTGGACTGCTGGGGGTACTGGCGGCGTTATTCTGGCAATCTCGAAGAATGAAAGCAACGTTTCTGCAAGTTGGTGACTTTGTCGCGCCGTTAGTTCCTATTGGCTTAGGAGCTGGACGTATTGGCAACTTTTTGAACGGCGAATTATGGGGAAGACAGACAGATGTGCCGTGGGCGATTATTTTCCCGGAAGCTGGTAACATTCCGCGACATCCTTCTCAGTTATATGAATTTGCCTTGGAAGGTGTGCTACTGTTTATAATATTATGGTTATATTCTGCAAGGCCTCGGCCTGTGGGAGCAGTAAGCGGGCTGTTTCTTCTTGGCTATGGCGCATTTCGCTTTATTGTAGAATACTTTCGTGAGCCGGATGCGCATCTGGGCTTGTACAAGATTGGCTTAAGCCAAGGGCAATTGCTGTGTGTACCTATGATTTTACTGGGTGTGTGGTTAATGTACAGAGCCTATACCCGCACATCTGCACAGGTGTCTCCTAATTAACTAAAAGAAAAAAATGAAAGAATATTTGCAGCTTATGCGTCACGTCCGCGAACAAGGCGTGAGAAAAGAGGACCGTACCGGCACCGGGACAATTAGCGTGTTTGGCTATCAAATGCGCTTTAATTTGGCTGAAGGTTTTCCGCTGGTAACGACAAAAAAGTGCCACTTAAAGTCCATCATTCATGAGTTGCTTTGGTTTCTCAAAGGAGAAACCAATATTCGGTATTTGCAAGACAACGGCGTGTCAATTTGGGACGGGTGGGCTACGCCTGAAGGCGAGTTGGGACCAGTATACGGACACCAGTGGCGTAGCTGGGATGGTGGGGATGGTTCCACCATTGACCAGATTAGCGATGTTATTCACCAGATAAAGACTACCCCTGATTCCCGCCGGTTAATTGTAAGTGCCTGGAATCCAGCGGTGCTTCCCGATACCCGTTATTCTCCTAAAGAAAATGCGGCGATGGGGAAACAGGCGTTACCTCCCTGCCACACTATGTTCCAATTTTACGTGCTGGAGGGCAAGCTGTCCTGTCAATTGTACCAGCGAAGTGGTGATGTTTTTCTTGGCGTTCCTTTCAATATTGCCAGTTATGCTTTATTGACATTGATGGTAGCGCAAGTTTGCGATCTTCAGCCTGGTGAGTTTATTCATACGCTTGGGGATGCCCATCTGTATGTAAATCACCTGGCTCAGGCCGAAACGCAACTCGCGAGAAAGCCGTACCCTAAGCCTAAAATGATCATTAATCCTAACGTGAAAGATATTTTCAATTTTACCTTTGAAGATTTTGAGTTACAGAATTATCAGGCCCACCCTCATATTAAGGCACCAGTGGCAATTTAAGATTTACCGCGAGGTTACATGACGACACCAGTCTTGATATGTGATGATTCCGGATTTGCTCGTAAGCAGATGGCTCGGGCAATTCCAGATGGCTGGGATGTTGATATTGCCTTTGCTGAAAACGGACAGGAAGCCATTGATCTGATTCGTAAGGGCAAAGGCGACGTCATGTTTCTTGATCTTAATATGCCGGTAATGGACGGGTATAAAACCATGGAGGTAATTCGTGAAGACGATTTGTCTTGTATGGTAATTGTGGTTTCCGGAGATGTGCAGCCTGAAGCCCGTCAGCGAATGATAAATTTAGGTGCACTGGATTTTATTCGCAAGCCTATAGATAACCAAAAGCTGATGTCGCTTTTAAAGCAGTACGGTCTTTATAGCGGTGACAGTATTGCCATCGAACGTAAGAGCGTTAGCAGTCTCAGCCCGCAATATGACAAGAATTATCAGCTTGATGCCTATCGCGAGCTGGTCAATGTTGCCATGGGGCGTGCCGGTGAAAATCTTGCCAAGCTGCTAGGTGAATTTATTGATTTGCCTATTCCCAACGTTAATGTCATTGAGAGCAACGAGCTGCATATGGCAGTTGCGGAAATTAATCGCAATGAACGGGTGTCGGCAGTGTCAAAAGGATTTGTGAGTGCTGGCATAAAAGGTGAAGCACTGGTTATATTCAATGACACCAATACCGACAATATGGTGAAGCTGCTAAACTATGATTCCGCAGGATACGATGAGCATCTGCAATTAGAAGCGCTGATGGATGTTTCGAATATTCTTATTGGCGCTTGTCTTAATGCTCTTTCGGCTCAATTGAACGTGAGCTTCAGCCATAGTCAGCCCATATTATTGGGCCAACACCGCGGGCTTGATGTGTTGCTAAGCGATAATTTGTCGCGTTGGAAAAAAATTATGGCAGTGGAAATTGCCTACGCCATCAAAAGTCGTGACATCAGTTTCGACCTGCTGTTGCTGTTCCCCGATGAGGCAATGGATAAGATTTACACCCGGCTGGTCGAGGATGAGGGGGACTAATGATATCTTCTGATCTTCTTCAAATACACTGGCAAAACGATTTGTTAAGCTCCATTGAGGTGGGTATTGTTGTACTGAATTCGTCGTTTGAAGTTGAGGTGTGGAACCAGTTTATGGAGAACCACTCAGACCTCCTCCCCAGCCAGATTTGCGGCACTTCGCTGTTTTCACACTTTCCTGAAATCGACAAAAAATGGTTGCAGGCTAAAGCTGAGCCAGTTTTCAATCTAAAAACTCCAGTGTTTCTGATTTGGGAGCAGCGTCCGTACTTATTTAAGTTTGGCAGCAACCGGCCAATAACCTCTGATTCAGCCCACATGTTTCAAAACGTCACCATGTTTCCTTTGACTTCTCCTAATGGAGACATCGAACGATTGTGTATGCTGGTTTACGACGTAACGGATCAGGCACTAAGTAAGCTGCGGGTTGAGCGTTTGAATGAAGAAATGAAGGTGTTAAGTAGAGTAGATGGCCTTACCGGATTGTATAACAGGCGTTATTGGCAAGAACGTTTCGATCATATTTTCAAACTGGCGCAACGCAATGAAAAGCCAACCTCAGCGATGATGCTGGACATCGATCATTTCAAAAAGGTGAACGATACTTATGGCCACCAAGCGGGGGATAAAGTTATTCAGGCGCTGGCTGCGGTTATTCAGAAGAACATCCGCGAAACGGATTTAGCTGGACGATATGGTGGTGAAGAATTCGCCATTGTGCTGACAGATACCGGCGCGAAGAACGCAGTTAAAGTGGCAGAGCGCATTAGAAAGTCAGCTCTTAACACAATAGTAGAGCATGAGGGCGAGCAGATTACGTTCACCGTGAGCATAGGCTTAGCTGAATATTCTGCTAATCATGCTAACTCGCTGGAATGGCTTGAAGACGCCGATGAAGCGCTTTATGGTGCCAAAACAGCCGGTCGAAACCAAGTGGTGACAAAAAATCAGGCTTGGCTGCCAAATGCTTCTGATTAGACCTCTCAACTCGCGCCGCAGTTAAAAGCGCTAGTAGCTTCGTTTCTCGGCGCGAATAATGTCTTGTTTAATGGTCCGAAGAAATAACAGGCTTGGTATTACCATAACGGCGGTAAGAATAAAAAACGCGCTCCAGTTTCCGCCCAGATAATCCACAATGACCCCGGAACCCGAAGCCAAAAGATTACGTCCGGCCACGCTTAACGATGCCATCAGCGCATATTGAGTAGCACTAAACGCGCGATTACACAGCAATGAAATAAACGCTACCATGGCTACCGAGCTCCATGCTGCCGTGAATCCATCGACAATGACAGTGGCGGCAAAAAGCATTTTATCTGGTCCCGTCTGCGCCATCCACGCAAACATCAGGTTACTACTCGCCATAGCAATACCTGCAATCATTAACCCCCGGTAAATGCCATAGCGTATATTTACTAATCCGCCGATAATGGAGAAAACAATGGTCACCCACCAGTTTAAAAGCTTCGATAGCGAGCCGATGTCGCTATTTGAAAAGCCGACTTCTTTGTAAAATACAATACTCATACGGCCCAAAAACGCCTCGCCCAGCTTAAACAGGAAAATAAACAGCAGGACCGAAAGCGCCAGCCTTACACCATTACGCTGAAAAAACTCTCGAAACGGCTCAGCAACGGTGACAACCATCCAACTCATGACATTTGCGCCAAATCCGGCTTTGCCTTTGTTACCGCTGATCGCTTGGGCAAAACGTTTTTCTGCCGCACCCTGTACCACCGTGCGGTCGATAAGCGGCTCCTTCGCCCAAATGGTTGCTGCCATCAGCACAAGCATAAAGCCGCCGAGCAGAAAATATATCTGCGGCCAGTACCAGTTGGAGGAATCGGCGAGGAAAAAGGGGATTGCGCCCAAACCACCATAACCGGTCCACCAACCTGCAGTTGCCAGCGAGGAAGCAGCAGACAATTTATCTTTTTCTTCTTCCCTGATGATATCTATACGATAGGCATCGATAGCAATATCCTGAGTGGCAGAAAACACAGCGAGAATCAGCCCTGTTAGTGCCATGTAAAACAATTGCGTTTGGACATTTAGCGTGGCCATATAGAGGCAACACAAGCCAATGCCAGCTTGCATGGTAATAATCCAGCCTCGTCTTTGGCCTAGCCATGGAAGGCGCACCCTATCCAGCAGCGGAGACCACAGGAAGTTGACGGCGTAAACAGAAAATATAGAACCAAATAAGCCGATAGCCGAACGGCTCAGCCCTTCATCTTTTAGCCAGGCTGACATAACAGAACCAATCATCAACCAGGGAAAGCCGCTGGCCACACCGAACAGGAAGACGCTGATTAATCGTTTATCTTTATATACGCGCAGGGCTTGGAACAAAATGGTTAACTGTCACGGTGGGGAATAGCGTCATTGGATCATATAACCCCAGGCAAACGCAAGCCTTTCGTCAGCTATTCAGACGTTTAGGGCCGAATGCCAATGCAGTCGAAAGGGCAAATGCCTTTCCCTTCCAGAAAGGAGATGCAGTTTGTCAGCTCTTCGACAAGAAAGGTATCAGAACGAAGCTTCTCTTCCGGCCAATAATGTAATTGATGCAGCAAGTGCCAGAAAACGCGTTCCTGCTGAGTGTAAGGCAGGGTCAGGTTATATTCCACCTGGCTCCATTCCTCCAGCGTATCCCAGAAGAATATTTCTATTTCCCTGAACGCCAACTTCTCGTCCCAGAACGCGTGCAAGTAATAGCATAATTGTTTTGATTTCGTGTCTATGAACGATGTGACCATCACCAAGTACTGCCAACAATGTTGTTATTATGATCCTAGTATAGCGCTTACTAACCTAATTTCCTCCTAAACCAGAGTAACGAAAATAGATCAATGAAATCTTTAGAAAAAAAGTGAGTCGAAAGAAACTTGAATGAACGGTCAGTTTTTTGTTTCCCTTCATGTAAGCTGCAGAAAAGGGAAAAGCGGGCAAATTATCGCGCTGAGTGAGCAAACATCATTGCGGACTTGCATTACCATCCCAGATAAGTGATCCAGCCATAGATCTCTTTTCCTATCCCATTCACGAAGGGATTCTCATAGGTATAAGGTTGAAACGATGGCACAGGCTGTACCTTCATTTGCCGCTGCCGATAATGCAGTTTCAGGGCGACAATGGCGGCCTGTCTTCTGGTTGTGACCGTTTGTTTTTGCCATCGATTGCTGTCAGGCAAGCTGATATCCAGGACAGGAAAATTAGTGTCGGCAATTTCGTGCACCAATGCTTTATTAGCGTCCTCCTGAGGCCAGAAGGGGGCAATAACTACCATACTGTCCGGCATGGGAATTTTTTCTGCTGCACCTAAGCTGACGAGTTGAGCTGCTGTCATACCTTGACTGATGACTAAACGAAACCCTTTTTTATCTTCAACCTTATTATAAAGTGCGTTCATCAGTAAGGTTAAACGGGTTTGCGAATCAGTGAAATTCAGCTGCGCAGGCAAGCTGTCACTTCTGGGATGAATGCTGGTATCAGGTAAATCAGCCGGGGCAGTGCCAGTAGCCGGATTTACCGGGCTATCATCAAGAAGCGTGGGCGAAATAAGCGTATCCCACCCCCATAGGTTTAGCTGGGTTGCCAAGGTTTTGGCATCTTGCAACGACAGGCCGTAATAGCCACCGTCAACTACAATCAGAGCAACGCCGCGAGACAAAGGTATTGCCGCCGGCTTAATAAACACCGGCACGGCGGTATCGCCCACAAGCACTGTGGTGTACTCACTTTCACGGTACTGTAACTTAATATCTTCCACCCGTGAGTCGGCGAAGCAAATGGCACTCACCAGCATCAGGGCAACTACCATTACTAACTTAACCAAGAATCCGCCCATACCCTTTACCATAGTTGCTTTAAAAAACTGTCGGGCTTGTATCGGCAATTCAGATAAAAACTGAAGTTCTACTCATCCACCTTGAGGCTGATCACGCATCAAGGCGGATGAGTATTCTGCTGCTTAACAGTTGTTCTCGGGCAAGGGCAGAGGAGGCGGGGAGTAATCGCCAAAGGGCATGGGTGCTTCAAATCTAAGCCAATTGCCACTGGTGGGATGGGTGATAATAAGAGATTGCGCGTGCAGTTGGAGCCGTTCAGCTTTACCTTTAATGACTTCGTCAGCGTAAAGTCGATCACCAAGGATGACGTGCCCTATAGACAACATATGCACGCGCAACTGGTGTGACCGACCGGTAACCGGTAGCAGAGCAACCAGCGTTTCATCGTCTTTGCGTCTTACCACTTCATAGCGGGTAAGCGCCGGTTTGCCGTGTTCATGATCGACTTTCTGCTTTGGCCTGTTTGGCCAATCGCAAATCAGCGGAAGCGTAATTTCGCCGTAGTTATTCTGTACGTTCCCGTCGACCCGGGCAAAATACCGTTTGTGAGTATTTCGAGTCTCGAACTGGCGAGACAAGTGCCGATGACTGGCTTTATTTAACGCCATTATCATTACACCAGATGTTGCCATATCCAATCGATGAACCACAGTCGCAGTGGGAAAAACCCGCTGTACCCGCGCAATCAGAGAATCCCGGTGTATCGGCGCTTTACCCGGAACACTGAGCAAGCCGCCGGGCTTATTGGCTACCACAATATCGTCGTCCCTGTAAATGATGGTCAGGTACGGCGACAGCGGTGGGTTATACTCGAACTGCGGGTTCGCCATTATGGGTTGTTTACCACAATGCGCACGGCATCAAATTGGACATCGGCAGATTTTAGCGCCGCATCAAGCTCAACAACCTGATTTTCAACAAAGGCAATTTCGCTATCCCGCACCGCCGGATTTTGCTTTTGTAAATCTTTTAACCGCTGAATATCACCTGTTAACGTCTCATGCATAGCGGTTTTGGCAGTGTGTAAAATTTCCTGAGCTTGCTCCTGCGCTGCCACCTTCGCCTTTTCCAGATGCAGGGTTACCTGCTTTTGCAACGCCTGAATAAGCTGTTGGGCAATTTTACGTCCTGCCAGCCGGCTAACATCAAAATCATGGTCGACTTCAGTGCCTTGCGCATCTAAACAAATGCGGATAGGCGTGGAAGGAAGGAATCTGCCCAGTTGCAGAGCCTTTGGCGCATTAGCTTCTAGAACAAACACAGTTTCCAGCCAATAGGCGCCTTTGGGCAGGTTTTTATCTGCAATAAAGCCTACGCTGCTTTTGCCTAGCACATCGGTTAACACCATATCAATGGCGTTGTGAACCAATGGATGATCCCAACTTAAAAAATGTACATGTTCCAATGTGGTGGCTGCGCGGCGCCGATACGTGACTGTCATGCCTTCAGGATCGAGGCCGGGAAGCTGGTTTACCATTTGCTCAGTGGGCGTAAGAATAAAACAATCGTTACCTTTTTCTTCCTGATTTACACCAAGTGCATCGAGTAAACGCCCCATAAATCGAGACAAGTCCAGTGAACTGTCCAGCGCCACTATTTCCTCTAGCAGCGTTTCTACTTTACCTTCTCCAGAAGCATTGAGTTCAAGCAGCCGGTCACGCCCTTCTTCCAACCGTGCTTTTAATGTCCGATTGAGTGAATGACTTTGGTTAATCAAGTCGCTTAACGCGCTATCGTCATCCGGATTGAGGCAGGCGCCGATAAGTAATGGTTTTACTTCTTCAAACACTCCTGAGCCTGTTGGGCAGGTTTGCGTGAACGCTTCCAGCCCCTGATGATACCAGTCAAGCAGCACCGCCTGCGCACTTCCGACTAAAAAGGGAACGTGAATTTGAATATCTTTAGTTTGGCCAATACGATCCAGCCGCCCAATACGTTGCTCCAGCAAGTCAGGGGTTAGCGGCAAATCGAATAATATCAGGTGGTGGGCAAACTGAAAGTTGCGGCCTTCACTACCAATTTCACTACACAACAGTATTTGTGCGCCATCTTCCGGATCAGCAAAATAATGTGCCGCTTTGTCGCGTTCCACAATACTCATTCCTTCATGGAATACGCTGTGGCGAATACCAGTTCGCAGCCGGATGGCTTCACCGAGTTGCTGTGCAGTAACTGCGCTGGCGCAAATGAGCAGCGCTTTTTCCGGGCGAATAGAGGACAGAAATTCCAGTAGCCATTCTACTCTGGGATCTTCATCTATCCAGCTATTTACCAACGCGGGCTGACGCTCTGGATATAAAGCGTAGGTCAGGTCATTACCATGAATAGCGCTGTCATAGATGGCGGGTGCAGCTAACGGATAATCATGGAGTTCCCGAATCGGGAAGCCGGAAATCCCCGCCCGGCGGTTGCGGAACAATATTCTTCCGGTGCCATGACAGTCAATAAGCTGATGAACCAGAGCCTGTCGCACGTCAGGATCATCAATATCAGAGTAATGAGCAAGAATTTCTGGGGCAAGAGATTGCAATGTATCCTTTTGCTCCTGACTCAAACTGGCGTCTGTCAATAACGGTTCAACGGCATCGGCCAGCTCGCTGTATTTCGCTTCTTCTGCAAGAAAGGTTTGGTAATCATGAAACCGGGCAGGGTCAAGCAGCCGCAGCCGGGCAAAGTGGCTTTCATGGCCAAGTTGATCAGGGGTGGCGGTCAGCAGCAACACACCTGCGGTCACTTCGGCCAATTGTTCAACACGCTGATACTCTTCCGATGGACTCTCGGCTGACCATGAAAGATGGTGAGCTTCATCGACGACTAGCAAATCCCAGCCGGCGGCGGCAGCTTGTTGATGGCGCTGGGGATTATTACGCAGAAAATCGATACTACATAATACCAGCTGCTCATTTTCAAAAGGGTTGGTACCAGATTCATCCAACGCTTCGCAACGGCTTTCGTCGAAAATGGAAAACGCCAGATTCACCCGTCGTAACATTTCCACCAGCCACTGATGCACCAGTGAATCCGGCACGACAATCAGCACTCGCTGGGCGCGGTCTGTTTTTAGCTGTTGGTGAATGATAAGCGCGGCTTCTATGGTTTTTCCCAAGCCCACTTCATCTGCCAATAGCACGCGGGGCGCATGCCGTCTTCCAACTTCTGAAGCGATATGCAACTGATGTGGAATTAACTCAATTCGCGCGCCTGCCAGCCCAATAGTGGAAGAGCGTAGGTACGTATGTTGATGAGTAAGCGCGTTAAGCCGCAAGTCGAACCACTTTGGGTTATCAAACTGGAAACTAAACAATCGCTGCTCTGGCTGATTTAAACGAATATGATGATCAAGCATGGTTTCAGATAACCGAACATCTGCGCCGGTATCTTCGCGCTGACCGTGGTAAATCATTACCCCTTGGCTTTGTTGAATGTCGGAAACAGTTAACGACCAGCCATCCTGACTTTTAACGGTATCACCTTGGCTAAACAACAACCGAGTAAGGGGAGCATCATTTTTCGTATAAATCCGGCTTTCGCCGCTTGCGGGGTAGTATACTTCCACAGAGCGAAAGTCTATTTTGATAATGGCGCCCAATCCCAGTTCGGATTCGGTATTACTTAGCCAACGCTGGCCGACCGCAAAATCGTTTGCTGAAGTCATATTACGTCTTCTGTCATTCTTGGGGGCGATATTGTACTTGCCAAGCTGCGTGTAATAAAGCGCAGATCCAACTTAATCGCGCTGGTAAAGATTAGGGAAGTGTAGCAGAAGTGCAATGTAATACCGATCCGCATAAATAAGTGATCAGCTCAGAGAAAGCAGAACTTTTCAGTTCAAGGCGCATTATTGAAGGAATGCCTGGGCCTTTCGAAATAATGCAACGTAAGAAATGGGAAGTTCTGCTTTCTCCCTGCGGGCGCAGCTTTCCCGCTTCCTGAAAGCTGCATCAGTCGCACTTGCTTTGGAGCCACCAAAGCGGCGTACGCCTTCTTTGTCAGCAAGCGGGAAGACCTACGCTGAGTGAGTACTTATTTATGCAGATCGGTATAAGGAGCGGTATCGTTCAGTTACAGCTATAAGTGTATTTCGAACAGCAGTTTTCCTTCTGAAAGATGATGAACTCATAGGGGAGCGTTAGCCTTAAATAACCTGGTACTACAACCAAGGCTAAATTTAGCCTTCACCAGTTCAAGATCTGGTTTGTCTGGTCGATAACTTCCTACTATCTTCTGTTGGATTACTAAAATGTTTAATAGCCGCCTCAAAAAAGAAATTGAAGAGCAACGTGTGGAACTGGCGATGCTGCGGCAACTAGCGGACCAAATGAATCGCGGTATGCTATCTATAAGATTGGATGCCGACTTATGCATATCTGCGGTAAACCAGAAATTCGCAGATGCCTTGGGTTATCGTTCCGAGCAGCTACAGGGGCGGCCTTTGTCGGAGATCGTTCCTGCCTACGTGACTAAATTGCCTTGTTTCCGCGCCTTTAATAAGGCTGTCGCAGAGTTTGCGCCAGTTAGTGATGACTATCGCTATCTTCATGCCGATGGCACCCTGGTTTGGCTGAACGTACAGTGGCTTCCGATACCTGACACGAACGGCAAAATGTCATACGTACAAGGCTATGCGCGTGACATTACCAAAGCAGTAGAAAAGACAAAAGAGAGCGAGTCTTTTATTGATGCGCTGATCCGCTCTACGGCGGTTATTCAGTTTAATCTCGACGGCACTGTTATCACTGCAAACGAGCAGTTTCAGCGGGCCATGGGCTACCGGCTTGAGCAAATCATCGGCCAGCACCACCGCAAGTTCTGCACGTCTGACGACGCGGCCTCGCCTGAATACGCAGCGTTCTGGAAAAGGCTCAATAAGGGCGAGTACGTAGCGAACCGCTTTAAAAGGCTTGATAGTCGTGGCAACGAAGTATGGCTGGAAGCCACCTATAATCCGGTGTATGACGCTGAAGGCAAACTCTATAAAGTAGTAAAATTTGCCAGCGTGGTTACTGAACAGGTGGCACGGGAAACCCAGGTAAGGGAGGGCGCTGGCGTGGCTTATGATGTTTCTCAGCAAACGGATGAAAGTGCCAAGAAAGGCACCACTGTTGTAAAACAAACTGTTGAAACCATGCAGCAGATAGCCGCACAAATGCAGGCAGCGACTGACAGTATCGAAGCTCTGGGCAAGCAGTCTCTCCAGATAAATTCCATCGTACAAACCATTGGAGGCATTGCGGAGCAAACAAACCTGTTGGCACTAAACGCGGCTATTGAAGCAGCAAGAGCAGGCGAGCAAGGGCGCGGGTTTGCCGTAGTTGCCGATGAAGTGCGCCAATTAGCAGGACGCACCAGCACTGCCACTGAAGAGATTGTAAGAGTGGTCGAGAAGAATCAGCTACTTTCAGATGAAGTTATGCATCAGATGTTTAGCACTCGCGAGAAAGCTGAGCAAGGATTGGAGCTTTCGAACCAAGCCGGTGCCGTGATTTTGGAGATTCAGGAAGGCGCTAGACAGGTGGTAGACGCTGTAGGGCGCTTTGCGAACGAATTGCGGTAGCAACTGAACTGGTATATAACACCTGATCGATTGAAAATAATTGTCACTCGGCTATCTACTAAAGGTAAGCTGCAGTCACGGATATGATCCTGCTCATAAACGGCTTCGATTCAGTATCTTAGTTACTCTTTACGGCGGGTATAGTGGCTTAAGAGTAACCGCCTGGCGGCGCTGGCATTTTTGCAACCGGAATATATTAGATATGTTTTATCTTAAAGTTTGATGCTGGCAGGTAGTCATTTGTTCGTAACCGTTCACCACGGCCCCATTGACAGCAAGAGTATTTATTTTTCATGATCCAGGGGATCCTATTGACCGATCGCGCCAGCGTGTCAAAGTGGTGCTATGCCACGTAAAAAACAACAGCCCAAGCCGCCTACTGCTACGAACCTGGATGATGCCAATGCGATCATTCAAGTACTGTGGGACAGGCTCAATGATTTAGAAGACCGGCTTAATCAGAACAGCCGTAATTCTTCGCGTCCGCCATCATCCAATGGACCGGGTACCTCCACTCCTACGCGTAAATCAACAGGCAAATCTCGTGGGGCGCAGACTGGGCATAAAGGCAGCAAGCGTGTGATGAGTGACAGTGTCGACGAATCACGGGTGTATTATCCTGATGAACAGTGTCCGTGCGGGGGCCATGTGGTCATGAGTAAAAGGCCCTACCGTCGTCATCAGGTGTTTGAGATCCCGCAGCAAGCATATTCGGTTGTCGAGCATCAGCTTTATCAGGGATGTTGTTATCGATGCAGCAAGACAGTGAAGGCACCGTTACCGGAAACGGTAAATTCAGGTCAAATGGGCAATAACCTGCTGGCCTATGTTGTTGTTCAGGCCGGACAGTTTCATCAAAGTATCAGTAAAATCCAACAACAACTGATTCAGAATTTTGGTCTGCACTTCAGCCGTGGTGCGATATCCCAGGCCCAGGGCACGGTAAGCAGTGTGCTGACGCCGGCTTATGAGGACGTTAAAAATCGTACTCTAGCCAGTGATATTGTACATTGTGATGAAACGCGGCATCAGCGGGGACGTGAGCGTCGCTGGATGTGGCAGGTATGTACTCAGGATTACTCATGCTTCATGACACATTACTCCCGTGGAAACTGGGCCGCCAAAAAGCTACTTGGCGAGTCACCCACCAATATGGTGGTCACCGACCAATATGCGGGTTATCACTATATTGATGACAGCCATCGCCAACTCTGCTGGGCACACATTCTGCGGAACATGCAGGCACTAGCGGATAGCTGGGGAACGAATAAATTATGTGGCGCTAAGCTGGTGCGTCTTATCCATCTGCTATTTCGGTTACGCCACCGGTTTGATAAACAATGTCTAAGTGAATCAAGCTATCTGAGACGCATCATCACACTACAAGAGCATTGGCAACAAGCACTGCACGAGGCACAGCGATTATGCACCACCCGGCGCTATCGAAACCGTTGCGCATTGCTATTGAAACACGATGTGATGTGCTGGGCATTCGTTAACGACCACCGAATTCCTCTTACCAATAATGAAGCCGAGCGCTCCTTGCGAAGCTATGTACTGTGGCGAAAAGGCAGCTATGGTGTGTGGTCGCATCGAGGCGAGCAGTTCCGTCAACGCATTCTGAGCATCGTTGAAACCTGCCGCAAACAATCCTTAAACCCACTGCAATGGATTCGGTCCATTCTCAATGCGGTGCTGCAAAAGCAGCCCTATCCACTTCTCGCTGACATGAAAACTCCCTGTCAATAAGGCCTTGGTGAACGGTTACATTTGTTCTGCTAATTGACGAGAGTTAGATTTAAATTTTTATACAATCCTGGAGCTATTGTGCTGGGTTCGCCCAGAAGTTTCTAGAACTGAAGCTGAGATAAAAACTAGGGTTCAAGTAAACACGCACCAAATTCCTGCTTGATTAAATCTACCAGAAAAATAATTTTGTGATTTGATAGCTGCCGATAATCAAAATATGGACAGACAATAAGCCGATTAATTTTGTCTATTGCAAACTCTTTATTTAACCAAACTAATGAAGGCGGCAGCGAAAGAGTGTTGGCGTAGGTGCGGCCCATTATCATGTGCAATGCATTGGCATGGGTGAAATCTGGCGCACTAAATAACAAAGCGGTAGCGCTGGATTCTTGCAGGAGAGCGTTATCTCTGTACTGCTGCCAACTTTGATAAGAGTGGCCGTTAATGGCGCCGCAACTTAAGGCGTATAACAGTTTTGCGTAAACGTTAAACACCTTTCGCCAGCCATTGCCACAGGCTTGTCCAATATCATAAATCTCCCGCGTTTTTAGCGGACGGATAGACTGCGTTTGGCTTTCAATTTTGTAAGACGGACGATTACCAATATAGACTTTAAACAACGCATTGCTATCTCCAAACCCAGCGACACTCATACTGACTTCCTTGGCTCTTATATTTTATGGTAATGCGGCGTAGCGAGTATTTTCAAGAGCTGCTCCCTGGCTATTCTTACCGTTGATAACTAACGGTTCTAGTTCTTAGAGCTCGTTGACCTTGCTGCGCGAACCTTCTAGCCTGTCTCTGCGCTGATCACACATCAAGGCGGATTAGTATTACATGTGACCGAAGCAAAGAATAAGTACCCCCAACTCGGGATAAGCCGCGCCGCTCAAGAACGATCTTTTTGCGTCTGGCATCGTTGCGCTTTCTAATCATAGCCGGCTATGACGTACGAAATCCCGCCTTGCTATGCACAAAAATATCGTCATCGAGCCAATTTTAGCTTAAGTACAATCGACAGCAATATCTAAGATCCTGATTTAAAAGGGTGTTTAAAGTCTATACGACACGTCTTATCCAGAGTTGGGGTTAAGTAAAAGAGCAAAACAGCTTTTTTATAAAAAGCCTGCAATCGCTGTTAGATGTGGGTGCCTCGGGTAAAGCGACTAAAACCCATAAAAGATAATGCATGGATATTTTTCATTAAGGTGTTTCGAAAATAATTGTGAAAAATAAGTGATAAACTGCGAAAACTGGATTAAGGTGGAATTGTAAGTCGACGCGACACGGAGTGGGTCGTCCGGTTCGACGGTTTTTTACTCCTTCGCGAGACTCTTGATTGCACGTCGGTAGTTAGGCGGGCCTGGTTTTACTTACTGGAGCGAAGGATGCCAAGAAAAAAATCCACAGACACGAAAATCTACGTTCTTGATACCAATATCCTGCTGCACGAGCCTCTCGCATTTCTCTCCTTTAAAGAACACGATGTTGTTGTGCCGATGACGGTTCTGGAAGAACTGGATTACATCAAAGACAGCAAAAAAGATGTCGCCCGGGATGCTCGGGTGTCTATCCGTTCAATGGAAGATTTGCTTCACGATGCTACGCCGGAAGATATGTTGGCTGGTGTATCGTTAAAAGGCATGGGCGCGGGAGAAAACGCACCGTCAGGCGCATTATCCATTTTTGCCGATCTGAATATGGCCGAGTCGCAGCAGGTTTTTACCAGCAATGAAAATGATAATAGAATCATTAATGTTGCGTTGAATCTTCAAAAAACCTACGCCCCTCAGCAGGTAGTGCTGGTAACCAAAGATTTAAATATGCGCCTTAAAGCAAAAGGGGCGGGTTTAGCTCACGTTGAAGATTATCGTACCGATCAGCTTATCAGCGATATAAAGTATCTTTCCAAGGGCTATCACGAATTCGAAGGGAGCTTTTGGGAAAAGGTGAAGTCGGTGGAAAGCCGCACTGAAGGCCGCGATACCATTCACACTATTCCTCGGTCAGTGCTGCCGGAAGCTTTCATCAACGAGTACATGCTGGATAGCAGCCAACAATTTGCCGGTCTGGTGGAATCCATCACGTCTGATACCATCGATGTGCTGGATTTAGGCTATGAGCGATTAATGGGACGTCATGCGTGGGGAATATCGCCAAAAAATATCGGGCAGGCAATGGCGTTACATTCGTTGCTTGACCCGCATATTGATCTGGTTATCCTTACCGGTCCGGCGGGTAGCGGTAAAACGCTTTTGGCATTGGCCGCAGCGCTTGAGATGGTGGTCGAAAAGAATATGTATGACAAGATCATCGTTACCCGCAGTACGCCGGAAATTGCTGAATCCATCGGCTTTTTACCTGGCACGGAAGAAGAGAAGATGGCGCCCTGGCTGGCTGCCATTACTGATTCCCTGGAAGTGCTGCACAAGCATGACGAGAACGCAAAAAGTTCCATGAGTTACATCATGGAAAAAGCCAATATTCAGTTTAAATCGGTAAATTTCATGCGTGGCCGTAGTATCCAAAACGCTATTGTAATTCTGGACGAATCACAGAACCTCACCGCTTCTCAGTTAAAAACAATTATCACGCGCTGCGGAGAAGGAACGAAACTTATTTGTAGTGGTAACCTGGCTCAAATCGACAGTAACTATCTGTCGGCGGTAACATCCGGGTTAACATACCTGGTAGAGAAATTTAAGAACTTTTCTGGCAGTGCCACCATTAACCTAAACGGTGTGGTGCGCTCAAGACTGGCTGAGTTTGCAGAGCAGCAACTGTAGTTTACGTAACCTGCATTCAGATTACTTAGCTTGCCGTAACTTCATCGGATAGTGGCGTGTACCGCGCTACTATCCGCTTCACTGAATTTTTTCGATAGTGTAGCGTCCCGACGCCAGCTCCTGAAGTGTCGAAGTAGCGACCTCGCCGAAGCGAAATAAAGCAGGCCCTGTGGGCTCTATCAGCACAAAGCTTGTACCATCGACCTTAATGGTTTGCTCCCCGCTTTTGGAATTCAGTCCTATTCCCAACAAAGCATGATCTTTTAGCAACACTAAAATCATTGGGGTTGAAGGTAAAAATGCTTTTGCAATGGCCGCTGTCATTACCGATTTGCTGTCACAGTCTCCCTGATTCTGCGCTAACAAGGTGGCCGGAGGCGCGAAACCAGAGCCGTTACTGTCTGCTCGATCGTCCAATGCGTTGTACGGGATACTCTGCACCCATCCCAGTAAAAGATTAAAATATTCACGGGCATCAGACTGCTCCACCACTTGCTCGTAAAGGGCCTGTGAAAGCGGAATGAGCGCCTGAGTGTATTCATTGATATAACGGATATGATCAGGCTTAACTGCTTGTTGATTAAGCGGCGTGATATAGCGGGTGTAGTAATGCTTTTCCAGATAATCTGAAAATGCCTGTTCCCGGGCCTGGGCAAATTGTTGCTGGATGTGTTGAAGTTTTTCTTGGTGTCGTGATCGCACACTGACTTCTACCGAATCCCCCTGCTGACGTATTTTCACATGAGCGTCTTTGGGGTCCACAGTTTTAGCCGCTTTCGTCAGTTCTACTGCCACGTAACGCTGAGCGAGTGCCGGGCGGTAGTTTTTTTGTGCTCTTGGTGCTTTGTCCAGTATTTCACCATCCAGAGTAAAGGATACAGACCTTTCCTCGCCAGCAGCATCACGCCACCGATAGCTATACTCCGGACCCTGCGCGGTGGAACTACGTTCAAACGCCAACTGCGCAGCAGACGGCGCCGTGGAAAAAAATAGTATTCCGATTAGTAGCGGTATCTTAAAGTGCAAGCTTTGCCTTACTGACAAATAAAGTTTGCGTACGATTATGGAGTAAAAATAAGCAGGTGGAAAGCTTAACGATGTACAGCCTCTGGCGATTGTGGATTATCGCTGTACCAGTTCATTGACGAATGTAATGCCACCACACTGCCGACAATAATGAGCGTCGGAGGCGCAATAGTTGCTGTGGCCGGATTGGCAAGGATTGTTGTCAATGTTCCTGTAACCACTTTTTGTTCAGGCAGCGTGGCCTGCTGGACTAATGCGATAGGCGTATCGGCGCTTAAACCGTGTTCGACTAATTTTTCACAGATAATAGCTAATCCTGTCAATCCCATATAAAAAACGAGTGTTTGATTAGCATGGGCAAGGGCAGGCCAGTTTAAATCAATGGTATTATCTTTTAAGTGGCCGGTGGCAAATACCACCGACTGAGCGTGATCGCGGTGGGTGAGAGGGATACCCGCGTAAGTGCTGGCGCCGGTTGCGGCGGTAATGCCCGGGACAACCTGAAAACCAATACCTGCAGCAATCAGCGTTTGAATTTCTTCACCACCACGGCCGAAAATAAAGGGGTCGCCGCCTTTTAACCGCACCACGCGATTGCCTTCTTTCGCCTTTTGCACTATAAGATTGTTGATGTCGTTTTGCGGCAGTGTATGATGGCTTTTCACTTTGCCAACGTAGATTTTCTCTGCGTCTCGACGCACCAATTCCAGTATCTGTGGCGACACCAAACGGTCGTAAACCACCACGTCTGCTTTTTGCATTAGCCGCAACGCACGAAATGTCAGTAGATCAGGATCGCCCGGACCAGCGCCGACCAAATACACCTGGCCTTCAGGTTTCTGATTTATTTTGGCGGCGTCAAGAGCGGCTAAAAATTGCTGCTCAGCTTTTTGATTTTGGCCTTTTTCAATAAACTCGGCAATATCACCATCGAGAACATCTTCCCAAAAATACCGCCGGGCAATAACCCCTGAAAGGCTTTGCTTGACCTTTTCACGAAACTTTTCTGAGAAAGCACCAAGACGACTGATATTGGCGGGGATAACCGATTCCAGTTTTTGGCGAAGATAGCGCAGAAGTACCGGCGCAACACCGCCGCTGCTAAGGGCAATAACAATAGGAGAACGATCAATAATGGAGGGTGTAATAAACTGGCACAGCGGCGTATTGTCCACCACATTCACCATTACGCCCCGCTGTCGGGCAAGCTGCTGGATTTGCTGATTAAGAGAAGTATCGCTGGTGGCAACGAAAACCATCGCTTTGTCGTCGAGATCCTGCTCCTGAAACGGCCGTTGATGTAATGAAACCTGAGTATGGCCGGCGAGAGAATGTACTGTATTGCACACCTCAGGAGCCACTACTGTGACATGGGCCTCGCTTTTAAGCATTAACTCAAGTTTACGCGCTGCGACTTCTCCTGCACCAACGATCAGGCATTCTGTATTTTTTGTATCCAGAAAAATGGGAAAATAGCGCATGATAAAAGAAGCCTTTCAGCCAAAAATAAAGGCGTCATTGTGACGCCTTTATAGTGAACTCGAAAACACAAATTCAGCCTTTATATCTCTTTTAGTTATAAAAGCTGCAGTAGTTTAAGCATTTTTGTCTTTACGTTTTTTCGGCGGCGTATCAGACCATTCGCGTAAACCTAAACGTTGTCCGGCAACGCGAGTACCTTGCAGCAAGTCCTTGGTTTCTTTGGGCATGCCTTGAGGTAAATCAACGGTACTAAAGGTGTCATAGATTTCGATGGCACCAATATTCTTACTGCTGATATTAGCTTCGTTTGCTATCGCGCCAACAATATTGCCTGGTTTAGCGCCATGACTGTGGCCTACTTCAATACGAAAACGTTGCATGCCTGCTTCGGGTTTCGATTTACCTTTAGGTTTGCGTTGCTCACGACCACCACGTTCTGGACGAGGGCCGCGCTCGCGCTCTGGGCGATCGCTTCTGGGTGGCTTGCTGTTAAGATCCGGCCGGTCGCTTTCTTTTAACAGTAGCGGTTCATCACCTTGTGCTAATTTGATAAGCGCTGCCATTAATCGTTCTGGTGATGCTTCGGTTTCTTCACGTAGCGTTTCCACCAGTGGGATCAACGAATCTACCGTATCATCTTTAGTGGCTTCCAGCACTGCAGTTTTAAACCGAGACAGGCGAGTTTCATTCAACTGACTAATTGAAGGAATGGGCATTGCTTCAATAGGTTGGCGAGTGGTCTTCTCAATAGCGAACAACAGACGCTTTTCTCTGTGCGAGATAAACAAGATGGCGTCGCCGGTACGACCTGCACGACCTGTACGACCAATTCGGTGTACATAGGATTCAGAGTCATAAGGAATATCAAAGTTAATAACATGACTCACACGTTCAACATCCAGCCCGCGTGCGACGACATCAGTAGCCACTAAGATATCAATAGCGCCTTGTTTAAGCTTTTCAACGGTCCTTTCACGCGCATTCTGCGGAATGTCACCATTAAGTGGTTCAACGTCATAACCTCTTGCTGACAATTTATCAGCAAGTTCGACGGTGGCGGTCTTGGTGCGCACGAAAATGATCATGCCGTCAAAAGGTTCAACTTCCATAATCCGCGTCAGGGCTTCCAATTTATGGTGCCCAGCGACTTGGCAGTAACGCTGGCGAATTAAGTTGGCTGTACTGACTTTTGACGCAATTTTTACGTGCTTGGGATCTTTTAGATACCGCTGGGTAATCTTCTTAATCGGCCCTGGCATGGTGGCAGAGAACAATGCCGTCTGACGTGTCTCAGGTGCATGGCTTAAGATCAGTTCCACATCATCAATAAAACCCATACGTAACATTTCGTCGGCTTCATCGAGAACAAGAAACTTTAATTCGTTTAATTTTAATGTACCGCGTTTAATATGGTCGATAACCCGTCCTGGCGTGCCCACTACAACCTGTACACCGCGCTTAAGCTGGCGTATCTGGTTGTCATAGGATTGCCCGCCGTAAATTGGCAGGACTTTCACTTTCTGTGAAAAACTGGCATAAACCTGAAAAGCTTCAGCTACCTGAATTGCAAGCTCGCGGGTGGGAGCCAAAACTAAAAGTTGTGGAATTTTGGCTTCTGGGTCAATTTTTGCCAGCATCGGTAACGCGAATGCCGCGGTTTTTCCGGTGCCGGTCTGGGCTTGTCCTAACAGGTCATGGCCCGCAAGTAAAAGCGGGATACTTTCTGCTTGAATAGGGGAAGGTTTCTCATAGCCAACTTTTTCAAGTGCTTGTAAGATAGGTTCTGGTAATCCGAGGTCTTTAAATGTCAGTTCGACAGTAGTGGTCATTCACGATCCTGATGCTTGAGGAGGGCACGGCGCGTTAGAGCCGGCAAATATTGCTAAAAACCTATTATATTCGATTAAGCTTGCAGTTACCATGTAATTGCATCAAAGCTTAGCGACAACAACATAATAATAAAGGGATTCGTAACCATAGACAGCTAGAAAAACGTCTTTCTCGATTGTACATTTAAACAATGATTACGTTTCCATACGTTTGAATTTTATACAATAAAGTGCAGTAATTATGCAAGGAATTTTTACTTAATAAGTGTCTCTGCGAAATAAAAAAGGTGTACCGGATGAAAATTAGAACAGTTAGAAAAAGCCTGCTTCCGCTGTCGTTAGTACTTTGTATTTCAGCAGGACTCACAGGATGTGGGCAATCAATGGAAGAGCACTTGTCTGCCGCGCGACAATATATTGATGCCAAAGATACCGATGCAGCCATTATCGAATATAAAAATGCGATTAAAGCGGCTCCGCAAGCGCCCGCGCTTCGTTTTGAGCTTGGCCGTGCTTATCTTTTAAAACATAACTATGATGCTGCAGAAAAGGAGCTTAATCGCGCTCTGGAGCTAGGGCATCCTGCTGCAGAAGTCATTCCTTTGCTATCTCAAGCGTACCAGCAAACCGGGGCCGATAATGCACTGGCGCAGCTGGATTATGGCGAGGAAGGAATGAGCGATGACCAAACCGCAGAAGTCGGCTTTTATAAATTACAGGCGCTTACTCAGCTTGGCGAAGAAAAAGAAGCACAAGCGTTAATTGACGAATTAGAAAACCTGAACACTGATTCAGTTTATAAAGATTTAATCCTTAGCTATCGTAGCTTACTGGCAAAAGATATCGCAAGTGCTCTTGCGCAAACTCAAGCACTTTATGAACAAGCGCCGACTAACAAAGATGTGATGTTGCAACTGGCGCGTTTATATTTGGCTGATAAGCAGAAACAGGAAGCAGTCGGGATATATCAGAATTACGTAAAAAACTACCCCAACGATCTTACCAGTAAGTTTGCCTTAATTTCGTTGCTGGTGGAAACCGGTAGCACCGCAGAAGCCGAACCTTTTGTAGACGAGCTGCTAAAACGTAATGCTGAACATCCGTTGTTGAATCAGTACAAAGGCATCATTGCTTCCTCAAAGGGAGATTATGAAAATGGACTGAAGTATCTGGAGAAAGCGATTCGCAATGGTCAGAATGCGCCCGTAGTGCGCATGGTAGCTGGATTTTCTGCTTACCAGATGCAGGATTACAAAGCGGCTAGTCAACATCTGTCGATGGTTGCTTCGAGTCTTCCTGACAACCATCCGGGCTTGCGAATGTTAGCTGACAGCTTACTGCGGTTAGGGCAAAGTGAAGATGCAACGGAAGTGCTAAATCGCGTAGACGGCGAATTACAGGCCGACGCAGCCTTGTTTTCCAAAGCGGGCTTCCAACTGCTTAAAGAAGGGAATGTTGCTGATGCCAGGAAGATGGTTGATAAAAGTAGTGAACTGAGTAACACCGCCGCGGACTTAGCTCGCTTGGGGGTTTTACAGCTTTCTCTCAATGACATTGACGGATTAGTCAATCTTGAAGCTGCCGCGGCAAAGGCACCGGAGTCTGTCGCTACTCAGCAAACGCTGCTGGCTGCTTACGTTTCTACCAATCAGGTTGAAAAAGCCAGGGAACTTGCTACTCAATGGCAGGAAACGCGTCCGCGAGATCCGATGCCGCATGTATATCTGGCTGAGTTAGCGCTAAAAAGTGGTGATAAGGCAACGGCGGAAGCAGAAATGAGCCGAGCAGAATCACTGGCGCCTGATAGCTCTGAAGTAAAAATAGCGAAAGCTAAACTGGCGGTAATAGATAAGGATTTGGAAGCGGCAGCCGCAATTCTAACCGCTATCTTAAAAGCAGAACCGGTGAATATTCAAGCCTTAACCATGCAATACGGAATTGCAAAAGAAAAGGGGGAAACCAGCGCTGTAGCCAAACAAATTGAAAAATTACTGGCTCGTTCACCAGGTAATGAAGATTTGCGCCTTTTGCTCTCGCGCATATATTTTACCAATGAAGATTTCCCCAAAGTACTGGAGACGCTAAAACCAATAAAAGAAGACGCCCAGACACCAATGCCTTACTGGAGCATCAAAGGGCAGGCGCTAATTCGAGATAATCAGGCACAAGCGGCGAACGTACATTTTGACAAGTGGCTGGCGCAGTATCCGCAAGATAAAACCGCTACCCTGGGGAAAATGCTGCTTAATGATGCTCAGGGGAATTACGATGACGGTCTTGCTCTGGCAAACCGTTTTTTGCAGATGCGCTCAGATAGTCAGGTGCAAATATTAAAAGCTTATTTCCTTGCTATGACGCGAGAGGTGGAAAAAAGCCGCGCCATCATTGAGCCATTACCGGAAAAAGTTAAAGCCCTTCCGTTTGTGCGTGGAATATCCGCCCGATTGAGCCTGCTTGAAGGAAAGGGTAAAGCGGCCATTCCGGATGCTATGGCGGCCTATCAGAAAACGCCCAATCCGCAAAATACCATTTTGGTAGTGGCAAGCTATGAAAGCGCAGGAAAAAACGATCAGTCGTATGCGTTTCTTCAAGAGCATGTCAGAAAATATCCTAATGATACTCAAACAATGATGTTGCTAGCCGAACGCATGATTCGACAGGACAAAGGCGGTGCTGCCAAGCTTTACGAAAAAATTCTTAAAGTTATGCCGGACAACTTTGTGGTACTCAATAATTTAGCCTATCTCTATCTTGAAGAGGGCGAGTTAGATAAGGCCCGGCAGTTGGCAAAGCGAGCGGTAGATCAAAAACCTAAAAATGCCGATGCAGTGGATACACTGGCGCAAGTGATGATAAAGCAAGGTGAAAAAGAAAAAGCGCTGGATCTTTATACTAAGCTTGGGGCGGAAGAGCTACGCACGGATGAGGTTTACTTAAATTATGTCGAATTGCTTATAGAGACTGGCAAACGGGAGCTTGCCAAAAGGCGCCTTGCTTCAAGAAAATTTGAACGTGAGGTGTCGAAAGAACGGGCAAAGATGCTGCAAAATAAACTTTAATACAGGGTTTAACAGAACCTCTCACTCGTCTGTATCCGCAGGCGAGTGAAAAGCATTTTTCTTATCGCTTCACTGGCTGCAAGGCCGTTGAAACCGTAGTTCTTAAAACTATTCTCGGCTGTTGCGCTGCGCTAGTTGTGTTTTCAGTGACTGAATTTCAGTCATAATATCTTGCAAGGTCGGTTCTGAATTTTCCGCCGCTTCTGCCTGTCGACTTTTGGCGTTTTCCTGCTCCATCACATTCACCACAATCCCAATTACCATATTTAAAAATGCAAACGCAGTGAAGAAAATGAAAGTGAGATAATACACCCAGCTTAACGGGTATACCTCCATCGTTTCATACATGACATCGGTCCAGTCTTCAAACGTCATAACCCGGAACAGTGTAAGTAATGAAATCGTGATGTCGCCCCACAGTTCAGGATTTATGGCTTCAAACAGGGTGCTGCCAATAGCGGCATAAATGTAGAATATGATGAACATCAGTAACATTACGTAGCCCAGTTGGGGCATTGCCTTGACCAGCGATATCAACAGCAGCCGCAGTTCGGGAATAATGGATATCATCCGCAGTACCCGGAAAACGCGTACCAACCTGGCTATTACAGCTAGGTCGGCATTGTCTGCAGGAATTAAGCTTATCATGACTATCAAGCTATCAAACCAGTTCCAGAAATTTGAGAAGAAGTAGCGCTTCCTCGGTTCTCCAAGAAACCGAATCGTCAGTTCTATTAGAAAAAAAGCGCTAATAAGCCAGTCGAGGACTAATGTAACCGACACAAATGTCGGTGGCATAGCGAAGGTTTTTGCTCCTACCAATAATGCAGAGATAACAATTACTGAGATAACGAACGTCTCAAAAAGCTTGTTCGAACGGATTTTCTCAAAGCGGGTTTGTAATTCAGAAGCTTGCATGGGTTTTTCACTTACTGAAGCAATATAATGTTGCTATTACTTTGGTTGTTGATATTTTAGCTAATTATTCATTACAATGTTGCGTTACTAACGCAGCAGCTAAAGAAGAAGCATCATGGATGACGATTTGGTTATTTTGCAAGGAAAATTAGGTGAAATATCGGATAAGCTGGAGAGTTTTGCGCTTGAACAATTTAGTGTCGACCAGTTAAAAGGTGATTTTCAACAGCTCATTGAATTACTGGATACTGTACGCAATAAACTAAGTAGCTCCTAAATATGGCTGGCGTTTATTTCATGCTTTACTGTTCGTGACGAGTGCGCGCTGATGCAACCGTTACTGACGGTTTCTACAAGCAAGAATCTGAGAGCAAGTGTCTTCATACTGAAATTAACTTGGTTTAATTGACTTGTGATCACGCAGTTAAAGCGACAGCAGGCATGCCATTGGGTTACTCATAAACCTGCCTTGTTCGTAATTACTCACTCCCGCCTTGGCTAACTTACCTGGATAACGATAATCTAACCTAAACTTGCTTGCCGTGCTCTAACCGATTTATGTTGAGCAGAGCCCGGACAGGTAAAGTAAAGGAGGGCAGAATGCCCTCCTTTGGTTATTGCGGTTGTTTTGACTCCTGCGGTTCCAGGCCCCGGTTAATGGTTACAATGTCTTCACTAGTCAAACTGCCGGCGGCTTGCTTTAAGTCCACCACGGCTTGAATAAAATCGTAACGGGCGCTAGCTAAATTACGTCTGGCATCGAACAAATTACGGGTGCTGTCCAACACATCAACAATTGTTCGTGTACCCACATCAAAACCCGCTTCAGTCGCTTGTAATGCGCTTTTTGCAGAAACTACGGCTTGTTCCAAGGCACGAATAGTAGAAATGGCTGCTTTTAAATCGTTAAAGGAACTACGTATAGACTGCACGGTCTGGCGATATGTCAGTTCTACATCCTGACTGACCGCGATGTACTGATACCGAGCCTGTTCGGTCTGAGACGATACTCGCAAACCCTGGAAAATGGGAACGCTAAGATTAACTCCTACACTGTAGTTATTTAAATACGGAGTAGTGTAATTGATATTATCGCTGGAAATATCATTCTTGGTGCGGCCAGCAGACGCACTTAAACCCAGTGACGGATAATGACCCGCTTGAGCGGCAGCAATATCTTCTTTCGCAATATCAAGGGCAAGACGATTCACCAGCAAAGACAGGTTGCTGTCTTCGGCTATGCTTAGCCAGTCTTCCACCTTCGCAGGTGTCGGTAACGAAGCTGAGAAGGAGTCAGTATCCAGTGTGAACAGTTTATCGTGGTACTTACCCGATATCACACGCAATCCTTCCAGAGCTACTTCTACCTGGTTTTCGGCTTGAATTTCCTGCGCCACGGTGGTGTCATAATTGGCTTGAGCCTCATGTACATCTGTAATCGCTGTCAAGCCCACTTCAAAACGCTGCTTGGTCTGTTCAAGCTGACGCTCGATAGCCCGCTTTTCTGCTCGAACAAATTCAAGGTTGTCCTTAGCCCGTAATACGTCAAAATAAGCCGTAACAGTACGAACAATCAGATTCTGCATCGCAGCAGCGAGTTGCGCATCGCTTTGCTCTGCTACTTTTTCAGCACGGTTAAGTCCGACCCAGTTGGCGTGATCATAAAGCGACATCGACATGTCGATACCATAGTCAATAGATTCTGTCTCTGAGTCTAACGTAATTAACGATAGGTTCTGTTCATCGCTACCGGCAAATTGTGTGCTTTCCCGGCTAGCAAACGTATACCCGACAGTACCCGCAATTTGCGGTAATAAATTGGCGCGACTAATGGGGATACCTGAGTAAGCAGCGTCCCGCTCAGCTTGTGCACGGTTAACCACAGGATCACTTGAGAGAGCTTGTTGGTAAACTTGCAGTAGGTCGTCAGCTAGTGCGGAAGAGGTTATTCCCAATCCGATAATTAGCGAGAGTAGTGTTCGTTTCATTAAAGCGCCTTCCTGTTTAAAAATTTAGTCCCTCGGACTGCATATAGTTGTGAAGTGTATGAAAATCAATCGCAAACCGGTAGTCTATTGTCGTAACATAGCGTGTTTAACTGTAACAGAATATGTTACCTGTAATCAGACCGCCGGATATTCATTAACGCTGACGGGCAACGACTGATCCACATGGCAGGTAAGCATGTGTACATTCTTTGAGACTGACTGTAATATCCAGTATACTCTCTTTACATGCGCGAGTGAATGTAAATGAACAAGAAAATCCAGATGTTTACCTCAAACGATGTCGAAATCGAGTCCACTACACCGCTTTATAATGGTTTTTTTAAGATGGTCAAATACGATTTTCGGCATAAATTGTTTGGCGGTGGATGGAGTGAAAAAATAAGCCGCGAAGTTTTTGAGCGCGGACACGCGGTAGCGGTTTTGCCCTATGATCCCATAACCGGGGAGTTTGTTCTTATTGAACAATTTCGTATCGGTGCTTTAGCAACAAGCGACACGCCATGGCTTTTCGAGGTGATCGCTGGCATCATTGAAAAAGGTGAAGTCAAAGAAGCGGTTTGTCATAGGGAAGCGCAGGAAGAATCTGGCATTGAACTGGCTCATTTAACTAAAGCGTTAAGTTACCTGGCAAGTCCCGGCGGAACCACTGAACGTATACATATTTATGTAGCGGCGACCGACGCCACTAAAGCATCGGGAATCCATGGCCTGCATGAAGAAGCAGAAGATATTCGGGTGCATCGGGTTACCGAAAAGGATGCGAGGGAATGGCTGGAAAATGGCGGTATTGACAACGCTGCTACCATAATTGCGCTACAATGGTTCTTTATGCATAAACAAACTTTACTGGAAAACTGGCAGGTGAAAAATTAAGTTGTCCCGAAAATACGTTCCCCATTTACCAAGTATGCAAGCGGTGTGTGAAGTAAATTACAGCCGGTTTTTACGCATACTTCCCGATTGCGACACTGAAGATCTGAGTTATGATTTTTCGGTGGGGCCCCGGCTTAGCTATCGCATGACGATTGAAGAAACTGCGCGATATACCACTACTATATCCATTGAGCAGATTAACAAGCACACGCCGCCTTATTTAAAACCTTCAATGCGGGTGCGGTTGTATCACGATGCGAGAATGGCGGAAGTGATCAGTAGTCAGAATACCGGTGCCTTTGCGGCATCTTACGAGTACCCGAATAACAAAATGCGTCAGCGCAACGAAAAACAAATGGTGAACGTGTTTTTAGGCGAGTGGTTACAGTTTTGTCTGAAGCAACGCCCGCAGGTGACAACAGAAGCGTAATGCGGCTAATACAACTTACAGATTGTCATCTTCAGGCAGACAAATCCCAATGCCCTTTCAACGGTATAAATCCGTATGAAACCCTTTTGCAATGCATGGATATGGCGCTGGCTGAAACCCCGGACGCCATACTGTTTACCGGAGACATCAGCGGTGACGAAAGCGCGGAAAGTTATCAGCATTTTGTTGAGATAGTAGCCTCTCGTCTTCACCACATTCCGTGGCACGTCATTGCGGGGAACCATGATCAGTCAGAACACTTTACGCGCTATCTGGGTAAGCATTTACTGGTGGCGGGAAAGCCGTGGGAGCTGGGAGCCTGGAGAGTTCATGGGTTGGACACTCGCTGGCAAGGCACGAAAGGGAGAGTGCTGCCCGCAGCACTGATGGCCATTCACCACGCCATGGCGCGTGAGTCAAGCGCTTATCATATGCTGGCGCTACATCATCATATTCTGCCATCGAACAGCTGGATGGATACGCACTATTTAGCGAACGCTGAGCGAGTTTTAAGCTGGTTACGTGCCCATAAAGATATACAAATAGTAATTCATGGGCATGTGCATGCTGATATTAAAAGAACCCACGAAGGGCTTTCTATTCTTGGCGCGCCGTCGACCTGCTGGCAGTGGCAGATGACGGAAACCTTCGGCACCGATAATGTTCCCGCCGGTTATCGAACTATCGACCTTGCTGAGGATGGAAACTGGTCGACTACCATCAGGAGATTGACATGAGCGATGTACTCTATTTACACGGATTTCTCAGCTCTCCCCGCTCGATAAAGGCGGAACAAACAAAAGCTTACATTGCCGCAAATTGCCCTGCGTGCACGCTGCACATACCGCAGCTATCGAATTATCCAACGAAGGTGGTAGATCAGTTACTAACACTCATTGAGACAACACCCTCACTCACTGCTCAAGGGCTGAAAGTCATCGGCAGCAGTATGGGAGGGTTTCTCGCCTCTTGGCTGGTGGAAAAGTATGGTGGCAAAGCGGTGCTGGTTAATCCCGCAGTTAAACCTTATGAGCTGCTAATCGATTACCTGGGAGAGCATGTTAACCCTTACAACGGCGAAAAATTTGTGCTTTTAGACAGCGACATGGGGTTGTTGCAAAGCTTAGATTCTGCTCAGCTTGCTGATCCCACCGTGTACCGGGTAATGCTGCAAACGGGGGATACCACACTGGACTATCGACAAGCGCAACAGAAATATGCTTCCAGTACCTTGTTGGTGGAAGAAGGCGGCGACCATAGTTTTGTAGATTACGCTAAGCACTTGCCTGATATCGCTGCGTTTCTTGGTGTTTTACCTGATTCCAGCCCGGCATAATTAAGCATTGATGCACTCGCGGCAGGCTCCGTCTTTTAACAAAAGAGCAGGATTGCCCCTACGTGTCGCCCCTGCTAACATCACCAAGCGCATTCGCTTAGCCTGTAACCGGCTTTTAATGCGAATACTTTGTTTCCTTTTTAGGCCAGATTTACGCTAACTATGTCTACTCAATATAATTCCGATGCAATTGAAGTTCTCAATGGACTTGACCCGGTTAAACGACGCCCCGGCATGTACACCGACACCGTTCGGCCCAATCACCTCGGACAGGAAGTTATTGATAACAGTGTGGATGAAGCACTGGCGGGGCATGCAACAAATATTAAAGTGATATTGCATGAAGATCATTCATTGGAAGTCACGGATGATGGGCGTGGTATGCCAGTGGATATTCATCCTGAAGAGGGCATATCCGGTGTTGAACTGATCATGACCAAGTTACACGCTGGCGGTAAGTTTTCAAATAAAAACTACGCCTTTTCTGGCGGTTTGCATGGCGTGGGAATTTCAGTGGTGAATGCGTTGTCGACGCGGGTGGAAGTGACCATCCGCCGGGATAGTAATGTCTATCAAATCGTATTTGCCAATGGTGACAAAGTTGAAGACTTGCAGGTTATTGATAGCTGCGGCAAACGCAATACGGGCACGCGGGTAAGGTTTTGGCCTGATCCGAAGTATTTTGATTCTGCAAAGTTTTCCGCCTCGCGTCTTATCCATAATTTGCGTGCAAAAGCGGTATTGTGCCCGGGATTGCGCATTAGGTTCGACAATAAAATCACCCAGCAAACTGAGGAATGGTTCTATGAAGATGGCCTGCGCGATTATCTCTATCAGGCGGTAGAGCAATATGAAACCTTACCGCAGGATAATCCGTTTGTCGGTTCGTTTAGTGGTAATACCGAAGCCGCTGACTGGGCAGTAATGTGGCTGCCTGAAGGTGGTGAGATCATCACCGAAAGCTATGTGAATCTTATTCCTACCGCTCAGGGCGGAACTCACGTTAACGGTTTAAGGCAGGGGTTGCTTGAATCCATGCGCGAATTTTGCGAATTCCGCAATCTGTTGCCCCGGGGTGTCAAACTGACGCCAGATGACATTTGGGACCGCTGCGCTTACATTCTTTCTACCAAAATGCAGGATCCGCAGTTCGCAGGCCAGATTAAAGAGCGCTTATCTTCCCGGCAAGCGGCGGCATTCGTTTCCGGCGTAGTGAAAGATGCATTCAGTTTATGGCTGAATCAACATACCGATATTGCTGAAGCGCTGGCGGATATGTGTATCAACAATGCGCAGCGCCGATTGCGGCAAAATAAGAAAGTCGCCCGTAAAAAGGTAACGCAAGGCCCCGCGTTGCCAGGTAAGCTGACCGATTGTTCATCTCAGGACATCAATCGCTCAGAACTTTTTTTAGTGGAAGGAGATTCTGCGGGTGGCTCGGCGAAGCAAGCCCGGGATCGAGAGTTCCAGGCAATTATGCCGCTACGGGGGAAAATTCTGAATAGCTGGGAAGTAGATTCTTCGCAGGTATTAGGGTCGCAGGAAATTCACGATATTTCCGTTGCGCTGGGGATCGATCCAGATTCCACCGATTTAAGCGGATTGCGCTACGGTAAAATTTGTATTCTGGCCGACGCCGATTCCGATGGTTTGCACATTGCCACTTTGCTGTGCGCATTGTTCGTGAAGCACTTCCGGACGTTGGTCGACAGCGGCCATGTGTATGTAGCAATGCCACCGCTATTTCGTATTGATGTGGGCAAAGAAGTTTTCTATGCGCTGGATGAAGGTGAAAAGCAGGGCGTGTTAGACCGTATTGAAGCAGAAAACAAGCGCGGAAAAGTTAATGTTCAGCGCTTTAAAGGATTAGGAGAAATGAACCCAATCCAGCTGCGTGAGACAACAATGGATCCAAATACCCGCCGGCTCGTACAGCTTACCATTGATGATGCTGCTGACATGCTTGAGCTTATGGATATGCTACTTGCTAAAAAGCGCGCAGGCGATAGAAAAACCTGGTTGGAAAGCAAAGGAAATATGGCTGAAGTCATCGTGTAAAATTTATTGGTTTACTTACTTCGGGAAATAATACTAATCCGCAATGATGTGTGCTTTGAGCTGATCACATATTAACGAGAATTAGTATAACAAGCTAGCTTGCAAAATTGTGGGATAGAATGGCGGTGCCTTCCTATCATTCTATGGTAACGTCATTTTCCATGTCATGCTTTTACACATAAATTTCGTTCGGCACTAGGTTTCTAACAAGCGCTCTTATTTAGCGCTTTTTTATGGCGATTAATTTGCCGCTCTGAATTAGGAAGTAGGCGACACATGGATCACGATTCCATTAAAAATAACAACAATCCGAATACTAATCCTTTTGTAGTTGGTGTGGGTTCATCAGCGGGCGGAATTGAGGCGCTTATCAATCTGGTTTCGGAACTTCCCAAAGAAATTAACGCCAGCCTGGTTATTGCACAGCATCTATCGCCTAGTCATAAAAGTCAGATGACAGAAATCCTGGCGCGGGAAACCACTTATGATGTCAGTGAAATAAAAAACAACATCGAAGTTAAGAATAACCACATCTATGTCGGTCCGCCCGGGTTCCATATTGTTTACCGTGACAAACGGCTCTTTCTGGTAAAGTCGCCAGAAGAAGTGTCGCCAAAACCTTCTGTCAATGTACTGTTTGAGTCATTAGCTGATGAGTTAGGCGATCATGCTATCGGGGTGGTGTTATCCGGCACCGGAAGTGATGGCTCCCGCGGCTTAAAAGCTATTAAAGGCGTAGGTGGCTTTGCCATTGTGCAAAACCCTACCACAGCGAAATATGATGGCATGCCCACGTCTTCGCTAGACACTGTCGATGTAGACAAGGTGCTTGCGCCTCAGGAAATCGGGCGGGAAATCGCCACGCTCACCTATAAGGTGTCGAATACGTTTTTTCCTTCTTCTGAGGAGGAAAAAATTCAGTTAATGGAAGTGCTTTACGACAAAATTCGTGAAGAAACAAAAATAGATTTTAGCTTTTATAAACAATCCACCCTGCTTCGACGGGTCAATCGACGCCTTATCGCCACGCACAAAGAAACCCTGGCGGAATATGTAGAGTACATTCACAACAATACTGATGAAGTTGTTGCCTTGTCCAAAGAACTGCTGATTTCGGTGACCAATTTCTTTCGCGACAAAGAAGCTTTTAAAGCCCTTCGCGCCTTTGTGTCCGACATTGTGGAAGGTAAAAAGGAGGATGAAGTAGTAAGAGTATGGGTAGCGGGGTGTGCAACTGGAGAAGAAGCATATTCAATCGCCATTCTTTTTCTTGAAGAAATTGACAAACAAGGCAAAAAAGTAAGCTTACAGTTATTCGGCACCGATATTGACGAACGGGCGCTGACCATTGCTCGCAAAGGCTGCTATAGCCCGCATTCGGTCAACAGTGTCGATGCGGAGCTAGTGGAAAAGTATTTCCATTATAGCGACGAAGCCTATCAACCCAAAAAGCGCTTACGGGATAAGATCACCTTTTCTCGGCAGGATATCACCCGGGATCCCCCATTTTTACACCTGGATATGATTTCATTTCGCAATGTGCTGATCTACTTTAATAACGAATTGCAGCAGCGGGTTATGTCGTTGTTCCGTTACTCTTTGGTAGATGCAGGCATATTATTTTTAGGCAAATCAGAATCTATCGGCCTAAAAGATGATTTCTTTGCAGCGGTAGATAGACGCTGCCGAATTTTCAAAGTTAATAAAAGCTCTAAACGTCCGACAATTCCCAAAATGCTCAAAGGTGCGTTAACCTCGGAGAGAGCGCGTTCTTCAGCGGGAAGCAACTATGAACGTTTGTTTAGCGATGCAATAATACAACATTTTGGCCCCAGTATTTTAATCAACTCCCGCTTTAGCGTGTTGCATTCCAGAGGAAATTTACATCCTTTCATCAGCTTTCCTTCAGGGGTGCCGGATCTCAATCTTGCCAAGCTTATTACCCCCGAATTTGCAGCTGAATTGGTAAGCGCCATGAATAAAGCGCGCCGAAATGGTACCCAGACCTTAAGTCGCAGTCGCAGAATTGAGAAGGACAACAATAACTCCTGGCGGCTGGCGGTAATTCCTCTGGAAGAGCAGGAATCTGATCTTTTTCTGGTTAACTTTCAGCCCGCCAGCGACGAGCCTGTTCCGGTGCGCGAAAATGAATACGACACTGAGAACGCTGATGTTGCAGAGCTGATAGCCGCCCGCGAACAATTGCAAACTCTTACTGAAGAAATGGCGGCATCGGCAGAAGAAATGCAGGCGCTGAATGAAGAGATTCAGGCAGCCAATGAAGAACTTCAGGCCAACAATGAAGAGTTGGAAGCGACCAACGAAGAGCTTCAGGCTACCAACGAAGAGCTTATTAGCGTTAATGAAGAAAGCACGAATAAGTCCGCCGAGTTATCTTCTATTAATAGCGAACTGGAAAGCATGTATAACACCATGGATTTTCCAATTTTCGTGTTTGATATCAAACTCAGACTCACACGCACCAATGAGGCGGCCAATCGCAAGTACCATCTCAATACCGGCACTTATAAACGCGAAGTGAAGGAATTAAATCTGCCGGAATATTTTGTTGATATTGAACACCGACTTACCTCCACGCTTAACAGTGGAGGCAAAACCAATATCATTATCAAACCTTCCAATCGTGAAACCTATAACATTTTTATTACGCCGATTTTTAATCAGAAAGACGATATTACCGGGGTCATTCTGGTCATTATTGATAATTCCGAACTGGTAACGGCGCATGAACGGGTGGAAAAAAGTCAGGAGCAGTTGCTGGCAATAATGAACAACTCGTTATCGGTGGTAGCGCTTAAAGATAACGCTGGCCGCTATGAATTTGTGAATGCCCGGTTTGAAGCGCTTTTTGACGTTGATGCCAATTCGATTCTGGGCAAAACGGATCGCCATCTTTTCGAGGAGTCAGTGGCGAAGTCACTGCGAGAAAAAGACATTGATACCATGCGCTCCCTCGTGCCCATTCAGACAATAGACGAATTCGATACAGCGCGAGGGAAGGTGGTACTGGAAAGCGTAAGATTTCCAATTTTTGATGATGAAGGTAACATTCGGTCAATTTGTACTCAGGCAAATGATATTACCCGGGCCCGTCATGCTAATGAACAGTTGAAACTAGCGGGTAAGCTGTTCGATCGCGCTGGTGAGGCGATTCTGATCACGGATGAAGAAGGCGTAATTGTCACCTCAAATCAGGCGTTTTGCGAATTTACAGGTTACTCCATCAACGACATCATTGGTAAAACTCCGCGTATCTTGTCGTCTGGAAAGCATTCAGAAAGCTTTTACGAAAATATGTATCTTGTTCTTGAGCAACAAGGATATTGGCAGGGTGAGGTGCTTAATCGGCATAAGTCCGGTCATGAAATTCCTATGTGGCTCACCATCAATGTGGTCAAAGATGCCGATGGAAAGCACAAAAATTATGTCGCATCGTACAGCGATGTAAATGAAATCAAGAATGTGCAACGTAAAATTGAATTCCTCGCGACCCATGATGAACTGACTAAACTGCCCAATCGTAACGTGCTCACAGAGCGTTTGGAAATCATGATAGGTAATGCCCAACGGCAGGATACCTTATGTGGCGTGCTGTTTTTTGACCTGGATGACTTCAAGGCGATTAATGATACTTTAGGACACAATATCGGTGACTTGCTGCTTAAGCAGGTGACAAAACGGCTGCAAAAATGTATTCGCGACACTGACGTGTTGGCCAGGATGGGCGGTGATGAATTTGTCGCCGTCTTATGTGCCAACGAAGTCGTTGAAATTGATGAAGTGGCAAAGCGGATTATCAAAATGATAAATGCGCCTTTTGAAATTAATGAACACACGTTATTTGTTTCTGCCAGCGTAGGTATCAGTATCTTTCCGGAGGATGGGGAAGATAATTTCGTTCTGTTGAAAAATGCAGATACTGCTATGTACCGCGCCAAAGAACTGGGTAGAAATCAGTACCAATATTTTACGCAGCAAATGAAAGAAGATGCTGTCACAAAAATGGATATTGAAAAAGGTTTACGTACAGCGCTTAATGAAAATCATTTCGAAATTGAATTTCAGCCTCAAATTGAAACTGTTACCGGCACAATTATCGGCGCCGAAGCATTATTGCGTTGTAATCAAAAAGGGCTGAAGGATATTCCCGCAGGCACCTTCATTGATATTGCGGAAAAAGGACGTTTGATTGGCGAGGTTGGGTTACATGCAATGGAGCTTGTTTTTAAATACCTGCGCGAATGGTTAGATAAAGGCTTAGCTCTACCCACTATTTCTATCAATGTGTCCACCAAGCAACTGAGAAACAAAAAGTTTGTAACAGAAGTAAAAGACCTCTTAAGCCAGTATCGGATTACGCCTTCGCAAATCAAATTCGAAATTACTGAAAGTGCGTTGATGGAACGCATTGACAAAATTGCAGTACTATTGGACGAATTTGTGGAGCTGGGGATAGGTTTGAGTGTAGACGACTTCGGTGTAGGACAATCTTCATTATCTTATCTGCGCAAACTGCCGATTCAGGAAATCAAAATCGACCGTAGCTTCATCGACGGCGTGGTTGATGAGCCGGATGATCGCGCGATAGCCCGTACCATCATTAAAATGGGACAGGCCCTGGGTTTACGTGTGGTAGCGGAAGGTATTGAAACCGAAGAACAGTTTAACGTTCTTAAAGAAGTGGAATGCGAAATCGTGCAGGGTTTTTATTTTCACAAGCCGCTGCATCAGGAAGCTTTTTATACATTGATCAAAGAAAGCAATAGTAAAAGCAATCGATCTTAATCTGATTAGGATGACGGAGCGGGAGTTTTGAGAATAGAAGATTTACTCGCCAACTGCGAGAAAGAACAGCTTCACCTTACGGGAAAAATTCAAAACTTCGGCGCGCTTTTGCGAATCGACGACAAGACGTTAAACGTCACTCATGTTAGCGAAAACTGCGCGTTGTTTTGTGGTGAGTCTCCAGAGAGCCTTTTGGGTAAATCGGTGTCTGCAATATCCTGGCTACACGACGATGATTTCCAGGCGTTGCCGGAAAATGCGGGCAGTCGAACGTTGCTGTTGTACCGTGAGGCCAATGGAATACCTGTACATATTCGTCTGATTCGGGGGAAAGGGTTTTACATTGTAGAGGTAGAAGCTATGCCTGAGGAAAAGTCGCGGGCTTCGCTGTCTGAGCTGGAAGCCATGCTTTATCCTTCCAGCGGAGCAAGCTGGAACGACAGCGACTACTTTGACCGCCTGTTAAATACCTTGAGCAGCCTGATAAGCTACGAGCGCGCGATGCTCTATCGGTTTGAAGAGGATTGGGTAGGGGAAGTTGTGGCAGAACATACTGTCAACGCTGAAATCCTATATAAAAACTTGAAATTTCCTGCCTCCGATATTCCCGAAATCGCCCGTAAAATGTATTTTGAAAATCCATCTCGCCTGATAGCGGCCGTTGCTGCCGAACCTGTCACTGTGATAAGCCGAGAAAACGCCATTCCTGATCTTACCTGGTCTGACTTGCGCAGCGCGTCTCCCGTTCATCTGGAATACTTAAAAAATATGGGAGTCATGTCTTCTTATTCCATTGGGCTTATTATTTCGGGCAAGTTGTGGGGCATCGTGGCGTGTCACCATCCAAAACCTATTTATTTTGATGCTGAAACGCGCTCGAAAGCTGAAGCGTTAGTAAAACAATTTTGCTCTGTTTATAAAACTTACAAAGCGCGTCAGCGGGTGCGTCAATTAGGCGAGGCCGACAATAAAGTCCACGACATGCTGTTACTTTGCCTGGGAGAACGGGCTTCCAGTGTCGCATGCGCTAATCTGGCATTTTGGTTAAAGCAGAACTTTTACTGCACTACTGTTGCCATTGTCATCAATGGGCAGTGGTATCAGAATGGCGAGCTTATTGATGAGAGTACGTTAAACAAGCTTGATCGATATCTGTCGCGGGATGTTTCCAATCATATATTTCACACCCAAAATATGAGCAGCGAGCAGGATGACGAAGCATTGGCAACAGCTTCTACCCGAGGTGTTATGGCTATCCGTCTGAGTTATGAAAAGCAGGCACTACGTTGTTATATTCTGCGGCCGCCAGAAGCACAGCATACTTATTGGGCGGGGAATCCTAAAAAGGCTAGTCAGCAGGCATCTAACACAGGAGCCCTGTCGCCTCGCTCTTCCTTTGAAAAATGGACGCAAGTCAGGGGAAACGAATCGAGGCCATGGACAGTGGAAGATCAACTGCTGGTAAAAAAACTTCGAGCGGTGCTGTTAAAGAATATTAAAGCTTTTTCTGGTTAACATACGTAACAAGTTCTGCTTTCCAGTGGGTAAAAAGATTTGCTATATGAACTACTAAAACTTGAGCATTGTTTTCCATACTCTAAAACAAGTAAAGTATCGAATGTGAAAGGCGGAGCACGCTTCCTTCTTAAACAGAGCGTGCGCTGCAGAAATCTCCCGTTTCTACCGCCATCTTAACTGCGTAATCAAATATTGGTGTTGCGGTTTCATTTTATCCGCGTAACAGGAGGTTGACCTATGGCGAAAGAAAATGCCATTAATGTAAATACGAAAGCCGTACTTTTTGACCACGACGGTACTCTCATTGATTCTGAATCCACCCATTTTGATCTCTGGAGCCAGGTATTGAAAGAGTACGATTTAGCACTTTCCGAAGATTATTATTCTGACGCGCTGGCAGGGATACCCGTTAATCAGAATGCTGTTGATATTGTCGAACACTTTAATTTAAATGTTCCTCCGGCAAGATTGGCAGAAGCAAAACACGAGCTAACCCGGCAGTATCTTGAAAAGCAGGCCTTCCCGCTGATGCCGAACGCGAAAGACGCAATAATGCGCTGTCATAATGCTGGCTATAAATTGGCTATCGTTACTGGCGGCAGTCGTATATCGGTAGAGCGCACGTTATCCACCCATGGTTTTGACAAAATGGTAACGGTCACAGTAGCGGTGGAAGATGTAGAAAACAGTAAACCTGCCCCGGATTGTTATATCAAGGCCATGCAGGAACTGGGCATTGCGGCAGAGAATTGTGTCGCTGTTGAAGATACTGCACACGGTATGCAGTCCGCAGTGGAAGCCGGTATAAAATGCGTCGTTATTCCTACTCCGCATTCCAAACATCACGATTTTTCGATGGCAACAGCGAAATATACATCTTTAAAAGAATGGCTGGCAATCGAGATTTCAGATTAACACCGCTTGCACGGTACACAACGTAATTTCCGGTAAAGAAACCGGATTAAGATTGATTTCCCTGTCGGGATAGCAAAAAATAGCCGGATAAATAAAAAAGAAGGGTGTCGCGTTTGACTTTGTTGCGTGGTTTTCTTGCATTCATTGCAGTACTACTGATTGTTCTGGCTGGTCTTGTGCTGTTAATGATAGACACTGAGCCGCAAGTCCGTTCCAACGCTTCTGAGCAAATGAATGAAGCTGATACCGTTAAAAAACTGCTTACGCAGATTGAAGAAAGTATTCGCGACCGGCACGACGAACATACGATTACCGTTTCGGAAACACAATTCGATAGTCTGGTGGGTTTTGTTCAGCGGGCAAGTGCCAGCTTTCGCGGTAAAGTCAATGTTTCAGCGTCTAATACGCTTTTTGAGGCGAGCGTAGCGGTGCCGATATTCGGTCGCGATTGGTATTTGAATGTGGAATCCGTCGTGCTACCAGGGAATAAATTAGACATTGATTATGTCAGCATCGGCAGTTTAAAAATTCCCGGCAGTATGGCGGTTGGGCTGGTCGAGCTGGGTGTAAATTGGTGGACAAAAAGTGATATTGCTTCTTTGGCCCGTAAGCAAATCAATTCTGTGACAATGAGTGAGCAGGTGCTCGCCGTTCAACTTAAACCGATGGATGGCCTGCTAAAACAACTCAATGAAGTAAAAAATGGGTTGAGTGTGGATCAGGATGATGAATTACGTGATCTCACCGCCTATTATCTGCGCTACATATCCTGGCAGCAAATGGCGTTAAGTGAAGATCGCCAACGGTTGCTTGATTATCTTCGTGTGCTAATGACGCGGGTGCAACAGCGAAGCACGCCCGAAACCGCAGTGTTACATAATAAAGCCGCAATTTTTGGTCTGGCAATATTTGTTGGTCACCATCGTCTCGCCAATATTGTGGGCGACGTTCAGCCCAACGCAGATAAAGCATTAAAGCCTGCGGCACCGGCGCTGTTAAAAGATCGCGAAGACTTAGCCAAGCATTTTATTATTTCAGCGGCGTTGCAGTTGCATAGTGAACAGGCGCTAACCTTTGCTATCGGCGAGTTTAAAGAATTAATGGATCGCTCAATGGACGGCAGTGGTTACAGCTTCGTCGATCTTACGGCTGATATGGCCGGTGTGGAACTAGCTCGTGCTGCGAGTAATCCGGAATTTGCCCGGGAGCTTCAGCAGCAGCTAATAAATGCTGAAGATGAGTCGCTTATCATGCCCGACATCGATGGATTAGTAGAAGGGCTGAGTAAGGCGCAGTTTGAATTGCGGTTTGATAAAGTAGACAGCGAGGCATATTTGCAGGAAGTGGCGAAAATTCGTTCGCGTCTGCAGGAAATGCCTCTCTATCAGCATTGACCTTATTTTGCCATGATGTGGGCTCACTCCGCGCCCGAAGGGAGATAGTATCAGGCTTTGCCAACAGTAGCTTGAAATTGATGTAGCGTTGTCAGGATCTGCTCCAGCTTTTTCACCAATTCAGGTAATGCTACTTTGGCGTTGTCATCGTCCAGGGTCTTAAGGTCTTCCCAGTCGCTAACAATTTCTTGCACATAAGGACTAAAGCGTTTTGATTCGGTACGAAAACCGCTGTCTTTGGTAAAAATGGTCTTGAATTTACCCTGCTGCGCCTGTTGTAAGCGGTCCAATGCTTCGTCAGCATCAATAGCTTTGCGATATAATGTTTGTATGGTTTCCTGTAACTGTGCGTGAATAGCCTGCATATTTCCTCGAAAAAAACTAAAGATAGATAAAGTATGGTCGATAATTCGGTGAGGTGGGCAATTCTGCCCACTTTTTAACTGTGCGACAAGTAACATAGGAAACTGGTATGGATCTACAAGGTGCTAACGCCTCTGGAACGTCCGGTGCGACGCTTGAATTGGCTTCTCTGAAGCTGGCAAAAAGTCAGCAAAAGCAAGAGGGTCAGGCGACGCTTCAGCTGCTGGAATCGGCCGCTGACGTACCAAAATCTTCACCATCTCATAATCCTGCTGTAGGCGCCAACGTCGATACCTACGCGTGATTAAGGATGTAAACGTAAGTCGATAGGCGTTTTGCCAGGCTGTCCACCTATTTCTCTGACGAGTTTAGGAACCAGATATCCTGGCTGACGCTTTATCACTTGCGCCATCAGCGACCTTGCTTTGTCCTCTGTTACGTCAAAATGCGCTGCCCCCTGTACTTTGTCGAGTACGTGCAAATAGTAGGGCATTACGCCGGCTGCAAAAAGCGCTTCGTGCAGTGCTACCAGTGCATCTGCTTCATCGTTCACTCCTGCTAGCAACACCGCTTGATTTAATAATGTGACGCCTGCCTGCTGCAACTGCCTGAGTTTGCGCTTAAGCGGTTCGCTAATTTCATTGGCATGATTGGCGTGTATCACCATTACCGGTTGTAAACGGCTCTGGGTAAACCAGTCCATAAATGCGCTGTCCAACCGACTAGGAAGCACAACAGGCAAGCGGGTGTGAATACGCAGCCGCTTTACATGGGATATGTCGCTGATTTTTCCGGCAAGCCACCGCAAGTGTTCATCCTTGGCCATCAGTGGATCGCCGCCGGAAAATATCACCTCATCAATAGCAGGATCACTGGCAATATAATCAAGGGTTGGCTGCCACTGATCTTTACTGACGGCGTTGTCAGCATAGGGGAAATGACGCCGAAAGCAGTAGCGGCAATTTACTGCACAGCCACCACGAACAATCAGCAACACACGGCTATCGTACTTGTGCAGCAAGCCTTTGCCTGCGGTGTCATGTTCTTCTAACGGATCCTGAAAATACCCTGGCTGTACAATAAATTCGTCAGTCATTGGCATTATCTGACGCAGCAAGGGATCTTGCCAGTTACCCTTTTCCATTAAATCGACAAAATGACGCGGCACCCGCATGGGGAAAAGCTGTCTGGCTTTGCCATGTTTGGCATACGTTTGCTCGTCCAAATTCAGATACTTAAGCAAGGTAACCGGGTCAGTAAAGCTTTTTGCTAACTCTTTTTGCCAGTTATGCTCTACAGATACGGGTTTTTTAGGTATTATTTGCGCCACTTCTTTTTTCACACCTTTTGTTTTGGCAGAGGAATTATGGCTTTTTACAGCACAAACGAATTTAAAGGCGGCCTGAAGATCATGATGGACGGCGAGCCTTGTAACATTCTCGAAAACGAGTACGTAAAACCTGGCAAAGGGCAGGCATTTAACCGGGTTAAAATCCGTAAACTGATTTCTGGCAAAGTGCTGGAAAAAACCTTCCGCTCTGGCGAGACCGTTGAAGGCGCAGACGTGATGGATACCGAACTGGCCTATCTCTACACAGATGGCGAATTCTACCACTTTATGAACAATGAAACATTCGAACAGATAGCCGCTGACGAAAAAGCGGTTGGTGAGAATGTGAAGTGGCTGGTAGAAAACGACTTATGCACTATTACGTTGTGGAATGGTACGCCAATTACTGTTACTCCTCCTAATTTCGTAGAACTGGAAATTACTGAAACCGATCCGGGATTAAAAGGAGATACTGCAGGAACTGGCGGCAAACCCGCGACATTGAGCACAGGTGCGGTAGTACGCGTTCCTTTATTTGTGCAAACCGGTGAAGTTATTCGCGTGGACACACGCTCTGGCGAATACGCGTCCCGCGCGCAGAAGTAACCGAAATGACAAACGGTGGAACGGTTTCACCGTTTGTTTTATTAATTAACTAATCCCAATTGGGAATAGTCCGCGCCGCTCATACCGGTCTTTTTGCGCCTGGTATCGTTGCGCTTTGTAGCGACAACCCGCTATGACATACGAAATCCCGCTTTGCACAAAAATCTCGTCAACGAGCCAACATCAGTTTAATAAGAATCAATAATCCTATTTTAACGCAGTGACTATATTTAATGTTTACACAACACTTCTTTTCCCGGGTTTGGGTTAGCTAAATGTTTTCTGACTGGCACCCTACAGCCCCTCAATCACATCGCCACGCCCGTGCGCAATTACTTAAAACATTGCGACAGTTTTTTGAAGATAGGAACGTACTGGAAGTCGACACGCCGCTGCTTTCCCACGGTACGGTAACCGATGTTCATTTAAGCGCTTTTTCCTGCGACTTTCGTCATAGTCACACCGGGCAGGCGGAACGGTTGTATCTGCAAACGTCTCCTGAATATGCGATGAAACGGTTGCTTTGTGCGCAAAGCGGCGCAATTTATCAGATTTGCAAAGCGTTTCGCCATGAAGGGGCAGGGCGCTGGCATAATCCCGAATTTACTATGCTGGAATGGTATCGACCAAACTTCAACCATCATGCGTTAATGAAAGAAGTGGATGAACTGTTACAGATAACGCTTGCCACTGAGCCTGCCGATACCTTCACTTACCAACACTTGTTTGATGTCGTGGTTAATCTGGACCCCTTAGTTGCCACTGAGCACGAACTTGAGCAGGCAATGGTGAAGTTTGGAATTGATGTGACTGACACCGCAGCTTTAGGACGTGATGATAAGTTACAGCTTTTGTTTAGCGGGGTTATTGAACCTGCAATCGGCTCGGAACGTCCGTGCTTTGTTCATGGTTTTCCGGCAAGCCAGGCAGCCTTGGCCCGCCTTAATCCCCAGGACCCGCGCATTGCCGACAGGTTTGAAGTGTATTTTAAAGGGGCAGAACTGGCTAACGGTTTTTATGAACTGGCAAATGCGGATGAACAGCGTAAACGTTTTGAAAACGATAACAGGCTACGGCTCGCCTTGGGTTTAGATAGTTTACCCGTCGATGAACATTTTTTACATGCGCTGGAACATGGGCTGCCAGATTGCGCTGGCGTCGCATTAGGTATCGACCGATTACTCATGTTAAAAACTGGCGCCACCCACATTCAGGAAGTACTTAACTTCCCCATCAGCCGCGCCTGACTACAGCTATCTTCACTCAGTTTAACAATAAAGATTTGTGTGGTTCGACAGAATTGGCACTTCTTACGACCAATCGCCACTAAGGTGATTGTCGGAGCGATAAAAATGTTATAACGTAACAGTACAATGTTACTTTATAACATGGACAAAAGGCCGATGTTTAAATATTCCTTAATTACTCTTACCATTTTCTCGCTATTTTCAGGCGCTGCTGCTGCAGCTACTATTTCCGGTAAAGTCACTGACGATGACGGCAATCCCATTGCGGGAGCTGAAGTAAAAATTGAAGGCTCGCGGCGGGTGGCGCTGACAGATGAAAACGGAATGTACCGTTTCAACGATATTAATCAAGCCGACGTTCATATGCATGTTGCATCCAATCGCTACTTGCATGGCGATAAGGAGCTGGGCAGTGTGACGGGGGATAAAACAGTAAATTTTAATCTCACACGCTCCTCAGTCGAAAACATTACTGTTACCGCTACGGCCATGCAGTCGTCTGTATTAGAGTCGGTAACACCTGTGTCAGTCATTACTGCAGAAGAGCTAAGAAAAAATCAGGCGCCGACGCTTGGCGAAACCCTTAGCAGCACTCCGGGTGTACACAGCACTTATTTTGGGCCGGTCTCCAGCAGCCCTATAATCCGCGGCAACGCTGGCCCAAGGGTCAAAATTGTGCAAAATGGGCTGGATGTTTCTGATGTATCTCGCGTGGGCCCGGATCACAACGTGGCAGCAAGTTCTTCAAGCGCCACGCAAATAGAAGTACTTCGTGGACCTGCAACATTGCAGTATGGTAGTGGAGCCATCGGTGGAGTGGTAAACGTAGTAGACAAACGCATTCCCCAAACCATGCCTTTAGCAATGGAAGGAGAAGCTGAAGTGCGTTATTCCACTGCCGATAATGGCAAGTTCGGAAAAGTGGATATTACCCATGGTGTCGGTGATTTTGCCTATCATTTCGATGGCTATAAGCGTAAAACCGAAAACGTTGATATACCTGGCTATGCATCTATAGCGCCTGACGGCGATGAACCTTACGGCGTGCTACAAAACAGCGCAATGGATACCACAGATTTCACTGCTGGGTTAAGCTACATTCAGGATGAGGGCTACATTGGTTTTGCAGTTGAGAAGCTGGATAATCTTTACGGCGTGCCAGGGCATTCCCATGAACATCATCATGACGAAGAAGAGGAAGAGCTAACCGCTGAGGCTGAAGCAGGCACCCGTCTTGATGTAGATATGACTCGTTATCAGACAATGGGCGAATGGCATTCCCCAGTTAAAGGAATTACCAACGTTAAGTTTGCCGCTGCCTATACCGATTACAGCCACGCTGAACTTGAAGAAGGGGAAATTGGCACCGTCTTCAACAATGAAGGCACCAATGTGCGCATTTCGGCTGATCACGCTGATATTAATGGCTGGCATGGCGTCGTCGGTATAGAGGCTACCAACAGCGATTACGAAGCCATTGGTGAAGAAGCATTTACACCGGCAACTGAAACCACAAGCTACGCGTTATATTTGATTGAGCAAAAGAAAATAGACAACATCACGTTAGAATTAGGCGGTCGGGTAGAGCGCACTGAGTTTGATGTGCAGGACATCGCTTTAGAATTTGAAGTGGATGAACAGGATCATGAGCACGAGGAAGAGCTGCATACCTATAGTTTTGCAGGCTATGACTTTACCAGTACGTCGATGTCGGCAGGTATAAACTGGGAGTATCTTCGCGGGCAGTCTATGGCTGTCACTTTATCGCGTAGTGAACGCGCGCCAAGCCAGCAGGAATTATTTTCCGGTGGCCAGCATTTGGCGACGCAAACTTACGAACTGGGACTGGTTTACGATTTAGATGCCGATGGACACATCGAAGAAGGCCTAAAATCGGTAGAAAAAGAAGTGAGTACCAACTTGGATCTAACCTTCCGTAAATTTACCGGCGACTGGGGCTACACCGTGTCGTTCTTCTATAATCAGGCCGATGACTATATTTATCAGAATGCTACCGGACTGACTGCACTTGGTGCAGAACATGAAGAAGGTGAGCACGCTGAAGAAGAAGGGTTACCGGTATTTTATTTTCAACAGGCCGATGCTGACATATACGGCATGGAAGCAGAAGCCTATGTAGACTTCTCTTCTTCATGGCGATTGGAAGTTTACGGCGACATGATACGTGCCAAGCTGAACAATGAAGATTTACCCCGTATTCCGCCTATGCGAATAGGTACAACGCTTAGCTACGTGGGTCAGCAGCTAAGCGGCGAGGTTGGTGTTCAATGGAATGACGAACAGGACGAAATCGCGCCCTATGAAACATTCACTGACAGCTACACCTTATTAAACGCCAATATACAGTATGAGACTCCGACTAACGGCTTAAACTGGATCTTGTTTGCCAACGCCGATAACCTGACTGACGAAGAGGCGCGCTTACATACCTCTTTCCTCAAAGACAAAGCACCGTTACCGGGGCGCAACTTCACTATAGGTGTGCGCACGGTTTTCTAAGCTAAAATTGCTGGTTCAACTTCTGTTTCCGCTGCGGATTGCGGATGAAGTTGAACTGGCTTCCTTGTTATACTGCCTGTTAGGTTTTTGCAACAAACAGGCAGGAGGCAAGTTTGATATCCATCCGGCAATACAAAGGTCGGCAAGCTAGTGCTGATGCGGTTCAGAGCCACGCGGGTAAACAATACGGCATAGCTTTGCTTCATACATCCTGCTACCAAGCTTTTTTCTGTGCTATTACTTGTAGCCGGTACCAATTTTCCTGCGCTGTTGAGGTAAATACACTAACGCTTGCGCCTTCTGACAACTCAGTGGCAGATACCTCATGGAGCTCGTAACTTCCCGTTTGCGGCTTAGATTGCCGCGCCATCAGGACGCTGCCTGGCTTTACACGTTAAATCAGGACCCTCTATGGCTGCGTTTTATCGGTAACCGCGGTGTGCATTCCTTACTAGACGCGCAACGATACGTTGATCATTGCTGCGGCCATTTTGATAACTGGGGTTATGGTTTATTGAGCGTTGAGCTACGCATGACGGGGCAACCCATTGGCATGTGTGGTTTGATCAATAGGCAGCTGTTTCGCTGCCCGGATCTTGGTTTTGCCTATTTACCCTCAGGTCGAGGAAGAGGTTACGCTCACGAAGCTGCTTCTGCCGTCATTAAGTATGCTCATTCTGCCCTTCAGTTTGATTTTTTGACGGCTATGACCCATTTGGAAAACTTTGATTCACAAAAATTGCTGCTTAAATTAGGCTACAAACGTCAGGGCAAACTGTTTTTAAAGGGCGTACCGGCACAGAAATTCTACTGGCTGAATTTACTCCGTAACGATATCGCTTAATCTTTCTAATCCAGGGAATAACTACGCTTCACCAAATTTCGCGCTTACACAGGGGGTAAAATGGTGGCCTTTTTCAGCACAATAGGTTCAATTGGAAAATTCGGCTCGCCCAGTGCAACCTGATACTCTGTCTCGACTTCCATCATTTTATCGACAATTTCTGAACCTTCTACAATCATACCAAAGACAGCGTAGCCCCAATTTTTTCCCGGATCCAGACTTGGATTGTCGTTGACGTTAAAGAAAAACTGACGGGTGGCGGAGTGAGGTTCATTCTGGCGCGCCATAGCAATGGTATATAATTCGTTTTTCATTCCATTACCTGATTCATTAAATATTTCAGGGTAGCTGGGTTTCTCTTCAAGATCAGTATTATAGCCGCCGCCTTGAACCACAAAACCTGGAACGGTACGATGGAAAACAGTATCGTCGTAGCCGTGTTTGTCTACGTAGCGCAAAAAGTTGTTCGTCGTCAGCGGTGCCCGGCGGCGATCCAGCTCAACCACGATATCACCCATTGTGGTTTCCATTTTCACTCTGGGGTAGTAATTATCCGGTTGGATCTGCGAGCCATCATCTTTGTCTTTGGCAGTGACAGTTGAGGTGATCAGCACCAGCGCGAGTAACAGAGTTCGTAACATAGATTCTTCCTTAACGTTTTGCTGCACTTAAAATAACGAATTTTTTATCACTTGCAAGCACCTTCACACCACCATACAAGCGCTTCAGTTTATTGTGATAATCCAGGTGTCGATTAGCCACAACAATTAAGTGTCCGCCACTCGCCAGCATTGCTTTTGCATCCGAAAACATTTGCCATGCAATATGATCGGTAATGACGTTTTGCTGGTGGAACGGAGGGTTACACACTACCTTTGTGACTGCAGAATGGCGCGGATGTTCCAATAAGCTTTCCAGGCAGTTACTGGCGATAAACTCACACTGGTTATATTGCGCCGGAAAGTTGTGCAACACGTTTTCTTTTGCCGATTCCAGCGCCATATAAGATTCATCGACAAAGGTAACATGCGCTTGTGGCGCTATTGACAGCGCATTCAATCCCAGCGCGCCGTTGCCGCAACCTAAATCAATAATTGAATCCTGATTATCCACCTGCATATGCTCAATCATCAAACGCGCACCAATATCCAGCGATTGTCTGGAAAAGACATTGGCGTGATTACTTACTTGCACTATTTGGCCTGTCTTACAACGCATGTCCCACTTAGACGGATAAGGTGAGGTAACAGGTTGAGAAAGCGCTGCGGCGTCAATGTCACAAAACAGCAAGCGAGATTTTTTTTTGGCTAATGATGTGTTGGTGGGGCCAAGATATTTTTCAAACAGCTGTTGTACCGAGCGCGTAATACTTTTAATTTTTGCTGCGGCAATTATTCTGGTAGAGGATTTGACCACCGAGCGTAATGCAATTAGCTGTTGTTCCAGTAGCGCCAACGTGCGGGGAATTTTAATCAATATGACATCAGGGTCAGCTGGCAAAGGCGCAAGGCTGGTAAGTAGATGAACGCCGCTATCCTTAAGTTCATTTGCTTCGAGGTTTTGCTTTAGCGAGCGATGGGCGATTAAAGAATCGGACACCCAATAGGGGGCGTGGTGAGCGAACCAGCAGCCAAGCGCGCCGAAGTCATCATTGAATATGATATATTTGCCTATATCTGGATGTGTAGTATCGGCGGATAAATGCTCAATAAGCAATTCGTCGGCACTATCCCAGGCCTGAAGACTTTTATGCTGATGTTCAACGGGATAGCGAATTAGCGTAAGACGCCGATTCAGCAAAGAAAATTCTGTATTCATAATATTTTTTTGTGACCAAGTGGAGCATGCATGCAGTTAAATCTTTTTTTGCCGCAGGCAGATACAGCGTCGCAACCCACGTTTCTACCGCTTCCCGATGCTGAGGTTGCATATTATTCTAACTGGATAAAAGCGAGCGAAGCTGATCAGTTGCGGCAGCAATTGGAAGCCGAGCTACCTTGGCGACAGGATACCATTAAATTGTTCGGCAAAGCGGTAAAAATTCCGCGTTTGCAGTCCTGGCACGGCGAAGAAAGCTGCGTTTATACTTACTCTGGGCTTACGATGCGTCCTCACCCATGGCACCCGGTATTGTTGATGCTTAAAAAGCGCTGCAGCAAAGTCACGCATACGCCATTTAACAGTGCGTTGGCAAATTGGTATCGGCACGGTCAAGACAGCATGGGAATGCATGCCGACGATGAGCCTGAGCTGGGTACAGAACCGACCATTGCTTCGGTAAGCCTGGGCCACGCCCGGCCATTTATTTTTAAACATCGCTATAGCGGCGAGAAATACGTAAAGTTGCTGGAGCATGGCAGTTTGTTAATTATGGCTGGTAAAACTCAACAGTATTACACACACGGTATCGCTAAGACGGCCAAACCGATAGATGGTAGAATTAACCTGACTTTTCGTTACATCAACTCCCGCGAGGCAGAGAAATAAAATGCAAGTAAAAGCCTTTATCGAACAACAGCTCAATGACAATCTTTCACCTGATTTTCTGGAAGTGCAGGACGAGAGTCATATGCACAATGTGCCGCCCGGTGCACAAAGTCATTTTAAAGTTACAATTGTCAGCAACGATTTTGCCTCAGACCGCTTAATAGGTCGTCACCGAAAAGTGAATGCGCTGCTTGCAGAGGCATTAGCAGGACCGGTGCATGCTCTTGCTTTACATACCTTTACGCCCGCAGAGTGGGAAAAAAGAGGCGGCGGTGTTGCCGCATCACCGAACTGTTTAGGGGGCAGCAAAAGCGCTCCGTAAGCTACTTGTACTAAGCCACAACAAGGTGGATTAATAATTAAAGTAAATTTAGTGAAGATAACGCGCCAAACGCCAGTGCAGTCACAGGTAAAGATAGCAGCGTTGTTACTGCAATGATACTTGCCGCCAAGCGATAATCACCGCCCAGGTTGCGCGCCATTACGTAGCTTGCCGCGGCGGTGGGAGCTATCGTCATTAACAGTACTATTCCTAAATTCATGCCACGAAATCCGGCCCAGTAACTTAGCAGTACCAGTAGAAGCGGGTAGAGTATGCACTTACTCACTGTGCTGACGCCGATGTTGTACCAATCGGTGCTAAAAGAGCGAAATTGCAGCGAAGCGCCAGTGCATATTAGCGCTAACGGAAGAGTAAGCTGCGCGAAATATTTACCGGTGGCGAGCAATGTAATTGGCAGTTGAATTTGAAAGAAAGAGACGAAAAGTGCCAATGCAATGGAGATGATTAAAGGATTGGTGGCAACTCCTACAATATGCTGACTCACAGACCGTTTGGCATCTAAATAAAAGTTAAGTACAAAAACAGAGAGAACATTATACAAAATGGTGGTGAAACCTAGATAAACAGAAGCAGCCGCTAAGCCTTCATCACCATAAGTGTTAGCACAATAAGCGAGCCCGATGATCCCCATATTGGCGCGAAAGCCGCCTTGCACCACCACGCCGCGTGCGTTGGCAGGCGTGACAGTAAAATGGGAAAACAGCGTTAGTGCTGCAAAAAATATTATGGTACCAAAGAGACCGACAAGAATAAGAACCGGATTGGCCGCCTGAGAAAAATCTGCCTGACTGATGGAAATAAAAAGAAGGGCAGGCAGCGCCACATTGAACACCAGCTTAGATCCCGCTTCTATAAATCCTTCATTCAAAATTTTCCAGCGGTAAAGCGCGTAACCCATGAGCAAAAGAATCAGTACCGGGACAAGCGTGGTGGTAATAAATGTGAACATCTAAATGTGAACCTTAAGTACTTATCCATGAATGTCAAAACAACAGTTTACCAAATATCGAATTCGGCTAAGACTCCGGTTACCGATAAAACACTATGTTTGGTCGGCAGTGGGGAGCCGTTGTAATTCCTTTGTTAAACAGCGTACCAGCGGCTTAACACCTCTGGCGTTCAACGTGGTTATTTCGCCGTTAAGCGCCTCTCAACAGCAACGAAGACTTACTGTAAAATAGGACAGTACTTTTTGAACGTTTCCGGCCTCTGCGGCAAATTTCCCTTAAACACATTGAAACTGTAGCGACATGCTACAACCCTTTTCTATTTTCCAAAACAGGGTCACAGGCATGGCGTAATTGCCAAAGCTTGGGGTGAATTTGGCAGCGAAACCATGGCGGAAGAGCAGCATTTACTTTATCAGAAAATTAAGGCAGTAGCAGATTATGACGACAAATCCCCTGGAGCAGATTTCTCACCGCCATCGTTTCTGGTGCATTGTGATAATGGCTATGGGTACATTTATTTTGGGCATTACCGAGTTTGCTACTATGCCGATGTTGCCCTTGATTGCCTCCAGTTTCAATGCAACACCTGCTGAGGCGGGAAACGTGATAAGTGCATATGCCATCGGAGTGGTTGTTGGCGCACCGCTTTTAATGCTGACAACCACCAAAATGAATCGTCGAACCGCTCTCATGCTGTTCGCATTTTTGATGTTTGCCGCCAATTCTCTAAGCTCAAACGCTGCAAGCTTAATGCAGTTAACCTTTTTTCGTTTTCTTAGCGGGCTTCCACATGGTGCCTATTTTGGAACGGCTTTTCTATTGGCTGCGGATATGGCCCCGAAAGGGAAGCGGGCAAATTATATGTCACGGGTCTTTTTTGGTTTGACCTTTGCCACAATCTGCGGCGTGCCGCTGGTGACATTAATCGGTCAATACTCAAGCTGGCGATTGTGTATGCTGGCGGTAGGGGTGATGGCACTTGTTACCGTGATGCTGCTTTATCTGGTGTTGCCCAGCAGCCCCGTGACTAAACCTTCAAACATGATGAACGAGCTTGGCGTACTTAAAAATAAGCTGGTTTGGTCTATTCTGGGGATCTGTATTATTGGCTTTGGCGGTGTCTTCTGTATTTATACCTATTTAGCCGATACTATTTTAACGGTGACCAATGCTCCGGAGATTTCAATTTCTATTGCCATGGTATTATTTGGTGTGGGTACAACCACAGGCAACTGGATTTGCGGGAAATACGCCGACCAATCTCCCGTAAATACGTCGGGGATTGCGTTGATCGCGAGCATCCTGGTGTCGCTGTGCTTTGTCTACGCCGCTTACGAGTTGTGGACTTTATATCTGGCCGTTTTTTGTTTGGGGTGCAGCGTAGGTTTGGCTGCTGTCATCCAGTCGATGCTGTTTGATGCCTCTCCCGACGGACACTCCATGATTGGTGCTCTCGTTCAATGCGGGTTCAATACTGCTAACGCCATCGGACCATGGGCGGGTGGTTTAATGTTAGCAACTGGCGCTGCACCTAACTACACCGGTTATGTTGCGGCAATGCTATTTTCTGGCGGCTTTTTAATGTGGCTGGTGAGCAGCGTCCAAATAAAACGCCGTCTGCAACCTTCACTCTGCTAACCGGCTTTTGTCCTTAGTTTCATTTACTAATCCTTAAAAAGCGGTGATTTGTTGTCGCTTTCTATTCCTACCAGTTCTTATTTTCATACTAATCACCAGATTCTTCAGCCGCTTAGTGCCGGCCACCCGTTTACACCCTTGAAAAGTTGTAAGTTAACAATATAATAAGCAACACTTACTATATAGGTGGCTTATGAGCGAACTACATCGCGAAAATCCAGGCTTTCTATTGGGTGACATTATCCGGCGCATGCGCGGCGTCTTCAATCAACGTTTGGAAGGCACGGATTTGACCTTGGCCCAAGCCAAATCGCTGCTGCATATTTCTCGTAATCAGGGAGTTAAACAGCGGGAGCTCGCTGATGCCCTGGATATTCAACCCATGACACTGGCTAAACAATTGGACCAGCTTGCGGAACGTGGGCTGATTGTGCGTAACCCTGATCCTAATGATCGCCGTGTGCATCTGATCAATCTAACTGATGCTGCTCAACCAGTCCTGGCCAATATTCAGACCGTCATCATGCAACTGCGCAAGGATATGACGCAGGATCTGACAGAAGCAGAAATTGCCGAGTTTAACCGCGCCCTTGTTCTCATCCGTGAGCGTTTACTTACCTTATAAATTCTGATTTGGAGTCGTTATGTCAGAACAACGTGTTGCTACAGAAACTGTGACCGAAGCCAAACCGAAAAAGCGCCGAACGCGTTTGTTGTTGATGGTAGTGGTGCCAACCCTGGCATTGCTCGTTGGTATAGCAATTTACTTGCACAGTGGTCGTATTGTGGAAACAGATAATGCTTACGTTAAGGCGGATAAGGTACGTATCAGTCCGGAGGTCACTGGCATTATCAGCGCCGTTGAGGTTTCAGAAAACCAACACGTTAATCAGGGCGACGTGCTGTTTCAGATTGATCCACAGCCCTTTAAAGTGGCAGTGGCAAAAGCGTCTGCGAATCTGGCGCAGGTGAAGACCGATTTGGCGGCATTGAAAGCTTCTTACTTTGAGAAGAAAGCAGAACTGGCACTGGCTGAAAGCCGTTACGCCTTTGCGCAATCAGAAGAAAGACGTCAGACAGACCTGCTAGCTAAAAATTATATATCAGGTTCGCAGTTTGATGCTACCAAACAGAACTCCGATGTCGCGCGTCTGCAGATTCAGGCTGTGAGAGAAGACTTAAAAAGAATTGAAGAATCTCTTGGTGGTCGTCTTGATTCGCCTGTTGAACAACATCCTAATTATATGGCGGCAAAAGCGGAACTGGAAAGTCGTGAACTGGATTTACGCCGCACCACGGTTGTGGCTCCACAGACAGGAATTGTGCATTCCATCCCGTTAAAAGGGCAGTACTTGCCGGTAGGCACAACGGCCATGGCTTTGGTTGTAGATGACAATTTGTGGATTGAAGCTAATTATACAGAAACCAGTCTTACCTATGTGCAGCCAGGCCAGCAGGTGCAAGTATTTGTCGATACCTATCCCGGTGTTGAATGGCTGGGTGTTGTGGAAAGCGTCAGTCCAGCGACTAGCGCAGAATTTTCAATTCTGCCAGCCCAAAACGCCACCGGAAACTGGGTGAAAATTGCGCAGAGGGTGCCCGTAAGGATTCGGCTTGAGCCTAATGCAAATGCGCCTAAACTCCGCGCAGGCCTAAGTGTTATTACCGAAATTGACACCGGCCATCAACGTAGCCTCATGGGAATTACGCTGTAACATGCAAAACCGGAGCTCGAAAATTCAGCCGGTCAATACGCTTATGGTGACGTTTTCAGTCATGCTGGCTACCATCATGCAAGCGCTGGATACGACTATTGCCAATGTGGCGCTGCCTCATATGCAGGGCAGCATGAGCGCTACACAAGATCAAATTAGCTGGGTACTCACTTCTTATATTGTGGCGGCCGCAATATTTATGCCGCTCACCGGGTTGTTAAGCGCGAAATTTGGCCGAAAACGTCTGTTCATCTGGTCGGTGGTGGGCTTCACCATCACCTCTATGATGTGTGGTGCCGCGCAGAACCTCAACCAGTTGGTACTTTTTCGCTTACTGCAAGGCGTGTTCGGCGCCAGCCTGGTCCCGCTATCGCAGGCGGTGTTGCTGGACACGTATCCTCGGGAGAAACACGGCTCCGCGATGGCGATGTGGGGAGTAGGCGTTATGCTTGGGCCAATTCTCGGTCCTACGCTTGGCGGCATACTTACCGAGTACTATAACTGGCGCTGGGTATTTTATATTAACCTGCCGTTCGGCCTACTGGCGTGGTTTGGCTTGGTGAAGTTTGTGCCGGAAACTGAACTCGATCTCTCACGGCGCTTCGATTTAACCGGCTTCGCCTTGCTGGGAATAAGTATCGGCGCACTGCAGATGATGCTGGACCGCGGCCAATCTCAGGATTGGTTTGGCAGTAGTGAAATTATCGTTGAATGCATTTTAACTGTGTTGGCTTTCTATTTGTTTGTCGTACACATTTTTACCAAAGATAAACCCTTTATCGAACCGGCCATATTCAAAGACAGAAACTTCAGTGTGGGGCTGATATTTATCTTTCTGGTGGGAATAATCCTGCTGGCTACCATGGCGCTGCTCCCTCCTTTTATGCAGAACCTGATGGGTTATCCGGTAGTGGACGTTGGTTACGTTTTGGCTCCGCGCGGGCTGGGAACCATGATAGCGATGATTACGGTGGGTAAGCTTTCTGGCAAGGTCGACACAAGATATATGATATTTTTCGGCCTGCTACTGATTTGTTTTTCGTTGTGGGAAATGACGTTATTTACTGCCGAAGTCGATGCGTTCGAAATTGTACGTACTGGTGTAATTCAAGGTTTAGGGCTGGGATTTGTTTTCGTTCCTCTTTCCACCATTAGCTTTGCCACTTTACATGCGCATTACAGGAACGAAGGCACCGCATTGTTTAGCCTGATGAGGAATATTGGTAGCAGCATCGGTATTTCCATTGTTATGACTTATCTAGCGCAGTCGACACAGAAAAACCATGCGGTATTCAGTGAGTTTATTAACCCCTATAATTTTGCTTTTATGCAGTCAGTGGAGCAGGGCGTGAACGCCACCAGCGCTCAGGGATTAGCTACCGTAAACGAGATGATCACCAGTCAGGCAATGACATTAGGTTATTTACAAGACTTTCGTTTGATGATGTGGATCACTCTGGCCGCCATTCCGCTTTTGCTACTTCTTAAGGCACCAGCGAAGCACTAAATGGATTGGCCGCTTTGTACCTTTGCAGTAAAGCGGCCGGTTCAAGTGATACTTTTTCCATTCCTGCCTGAATAATCCTGATCCTCATCTCTTGGCTGATCACACATCAATGAGGATTAGTATAAAGGTGAAATCCTTTATCGCGAGAGTTTAATGGCACAAGATAAGCGGCGCCTTTTTACCACCCAGACTTTCTTTCTGATGTGGCTGTTCTTTGGCTTGGTTTGGCTTTTTGTGCACCTGGCGATGACAGTAGCGGCGGGGGAAACGTGGATAGTGGATGAAGCTATCATGCTCGGCCTTCGTAACCCGCAGGATTTATCCGATCCTATTGGGCCAACCTGGGTAGAAGAGATTATGCGCGATGCTACGGCCCTGGGGAGTAATTGGTTACTCGTTCTGATGTCTGGGGTGATTGGGTTGGCGCTGGGTATCAACGGCAGACCTAGGCTCGGTTGGTTTTTAGTGAGCGCCATTTTGTCCGGCATGCTTGTCAGCTTTTTGCTGAAATATGGTTTTACCCGCCCGCGCCCTGATTTGGTGCCGCATCATACGCGTATTTATACCAGCAGTTTTCCCTCTGGACACGCCATGATGTCAGCCCTCACTTACTTTACATTAGCTACTTTAGTCGCGCAGATCCAACCTCGTCGCGCCATCAAGATACTGCTATTTTCTGTTGCGTTACTATTGGCAGTGATGGTGGGTTCAAGCCGCGTATATCTGGGGGTTCATTGGCCTTCTGACATCGTTGCTGGTTGGTGCGCCGGTGGTTTTTGGGCGTTGCTCTGTCATCGCGTGGGCAAATTCTTTAATCTTCAGGGCCAACTGTAACGGCTGACGATATGCAATGGTTGTGGCTTTACCAGCGTAGAGAAATTTATGATGAACGTAGAAGAGCAACGTACCGCGGCTCTTTTAAATGCTGATAATTTCAGGCAGCAGTGCCTGCAAGCGGTGCGATCACTTCGGTTACCCGGCGGCTATATTAGCGCTGGGTTTCTGCGCAACGCCATCTGGGATCATCTTCATGGCAAATTGCACATGACGCCGCTCAACGATATTGATGTCGTTTATTTTGACAGCACCGACACCAGTTTTGCAGCGGAGCAGCGCGCTGAATCCATACTTGAAGAGCAACTACCGAATGTTAAGTGGCAAGTGCGAAATCAGGCGCGAATGCATCTGGTTCACGGACACTCTCCTTACCGCTCGACAGCTGAGGCAGTGGCGCACTGGTTAGAGGTGCCAAGGTGTGTAGGGGTGAGAATAAATTTTGATGACAAGCTGACTTTTCTCGCACCATTCGGTTTACACGAAAACTGGTCTTTAACTGTTAAAATTAACCCACTTAATCCGCATCCCGAGGCTTTTATTAGTCGCATCCAGAATAAAAGGTGGCGCGAAATATGGCCTCAGTTAATGATTCAACAGCCATAAATAATTTATGGTGTGGGAGTCTTTACTTAACGCAGCTCTTTCAGTATCGAATTGAGTTCTTGAAAATCGATGGGTTTAGTTAAATGTTTATCGAATCCAGCTGCGCCAGCTAGCTGCTTATCTTTGTCCTGGCCCCAGCCAGTCGTAGCGATGAGATAGACCTCTTTGCCCCACGCGTTTTGACGTATACGTGTTGCGACCTCATAGCCCGTTATATCTGGAAGGCCAATATCAGATAATATGACCTCAGGTCTGAATTCTGCTGCCAGCTCAACCCCGGTTATTCCGTCATGAGCGCTCAGGGTTGTATGACCGTTAGCGCCTAACAAAAATGCAAGACTTTCAGCAGCATCAACATTGTCATCGATAACCAAAATTCTTCTACTTTCCGCATTCTCGGGCCTCGCTCTGCTGTGTTGTGGAGCAAGAACTTCAGACGGAGTCACAATAGGTAATCGTACAATAAATTCACTGCCTTTATCCTCACCTTCGCTACGTGCCGATATTGTCCCGCCGTGTAGCTTTACCAGCCCGCTTACCAGTGCAAGACCAATACCTAAGCCACCGTGGGAGCGTTCTAGCGCTGGCGCAAGTTGCGAGAACATATTGAATATATTGCCAAGTTGCTCCGGTGGAATACCAATTCCCGTATCACTTACGGACAACACCACTTCGTCACCTTCCTGGAAAGCGCGCAGATGAATTCGTCCTCCGTCAGGGGTATATTTTGCAGCGTTATTAAGTAAGTTCGAAATAATTTGAATAATTCTGGTTGGATCGGCATCAATAATAATAGGGTGTTCTGGCTCAGTGACAGTAAGCGTGTGATTTTGCTCCAGCATTAGAGCCTGAGACGATTCCACCGCGTTTTGCATCATTTCATTGATATCGATCTGCTGCTTCCTTAGTTCCACACGTCCTTGGGAGATGCGCGAAACTTCCATCAGGTCATCAATAAGATGAGTCATTTGCGACACATGACGCTCAATAATATCCCGCGACCAATGCATAAAAGAATCCTCAGTTTCTTTCAATCGCATAATTTCTAATACATTTTTGATTGGCGCTAACGGATTTCGTAGCTCGTGCCCCAGGGTAGCTAAAAACTCATCTTTTCGGCGATCAGCAAGGGATAACTGCTGATTTAAGTCATGGAGTTGCTTTTCTGTCGCTTTGCGATCCGAAATGTCAATGAGGATGCCAAAAACAGAAATAACTTCTCCGCCGTCAGAATAGGTCGCGTGACCGCGTCCCTCCATAACCAACCAGTCTCCCGATGCGTGTTGAAGCCGAAATTCAATAGCGTAATCAGATTTTGTTTGGATGGCGTTATGTATTGCATCTTCAAACTTACTTCGGTCATCTTCATGTATTAAGCGATAGAAGTCTTCGGAAGTTGCCCAGCGCGTACTGTCGGTCAGTTCTGTCAAATGCTGAAGTTCCTGGCTCCAGCTTACCTGATTAGACGCTATGTCTTGGGACCAGATACCCATTCTCGCGCTATGGATCGCAATGCTTAAAAAATCACGACTTTCTTGCAGCTTTTTCTGCGTGTCACGTAAATCAGCTAAAGAATCTTCCACAGATTTACGAGCGGCAATTAATTCCCGCTCATAACTCTTCCTATCGGTCGCAACAAAAAACGCCAGTTGATCGAACGTTTTATCACTATATTTTGCGCGGGATGCATTAATGAGCATGGGCAATGTTTCGCCGTCACTTGTCACCATATCAATTTGTACTTCGGCGACAGAACCTTGCATTTGCAACAGCGGAGCCCAGTGGGTGTGGTGAAAAAACCGCCCTCCAACTGTAAACAGTTCCTGAATCTTCTTTTTCCCGATGAGTTCATCGGGCGTAAAGTTAAACCATTTACAGAATGTTGAATTGGCTCTGCAAATCGTCCCGTCCGCTTCAGTGGTGACTAATCCGCAGGCTGCATGCTCGAAAGACGATGGCAGATCCGGAATAGTATTCATTGCAGCCTACGGTTAATAAAACTTTTTAAGATAGTTCTCAATAGCCTCAATGCTCGCGTGAGGGGCACTCAGGTGCGGGCAATGGCCCACATTGTCAATAATGCGTAATTCTGCATCAGGCATCTCTTTTTGCATATATTCCCCAACAGTGCGGGGGGCAATAAAATCATCACTGCATTGCAAAATTAAAGCTGGTGTGACCGATTTTGGTAAAGCGTCACGATGATCTGACAGAAACGTAACTCGCGCAAAATGTTGAGAAATTTTTGGATCTGTTCTGCAAAAACTGTTGGTGAGTTCCTCTGCGAGCTCAGGCTGCTCCGGAGCGCCCATAATCACAGGTGCCATCGTGCTAGACCAGCCCAGGTAGTTACTGTCGATGGTATTACATAATTCTTCCACATCGGCACGTGAAAATCCGCCGATGTAATCACCCTCGTTAATGTAGCATGGTGATGGGCCGATCATGATTTGACACGTAAACTTATCCGGAGCGTCTACAGAGGCGAGTAAGCCGATAATGGTGCTAACTGAGTGTCCTACAAAAATTACCGGTTTATCAGTGACTTCATCAATTATTTCAATGAGATCATCTGCATAACCGTGCAGTGAACTGTATTTTTCATAATCGTAAGCTGAAAGATCCGATTTGCCACTGCCCACCAGATCAAACAGTATCACTTTAAAGCGATCGGTAAATGACGGTGCCAGATACCGCCACATGTTTTGGTCACAGCCAAAACCGTGAGCGAATACAATTGCTGTTGACCCGTTACCGATAACTTTTATGTTATTACGAAGGTAAACGCTCATAATCTCTCTTTTCTACAGCGCCATCTAATTGGCCTACTGATTTATAAATGGGTTAGTACCGCGCGATGTTACTTGTGTGATGCATGTTCTTGAAGGTGACAAAGCAGTAAAATACTTTAGTTATACAGGTTGCGTAGTTTTGTGGCAAACGAAATCTGGCGATTAGACGGACTGCACTCTTGCCGGATGATATAAAGCCGCCAGATAGGAGATTCGGCTACTTACCAGCATCAAAGAACATGTCTGGAAATTGCACATCAAGGTGAAATCCTTTCCACGGCATCCGCAACTGTAATATCCATAATGGCCTCTACAATAGGTTGCGCCGGCATTCAGGGAAAGGTCAAATCCTTAGTTGGTGAGCCACCCATTATTGGCGCCGTTGTGTCCGACGGTTGAAGGACCATCTTCCTTACAGCTTCGGCGTTTTAGTCTTCTGCAATTTGGCGAGACCGTTTGATAATGCGGTTAGACACATCATTTAGCTCTTCTTGCATTGAGGCGGATACATACGGAGTGACTAAAAATACAGCAAGTTTCTTTCGCTTGTAGAGCGAGACCCACGAAGACGTTCCGAATGTCCCTCCGCCGTGATAATACTGGCCTTCAGTATCTAATTGAAATGTATTCCAGATGAATGCCCGACCTAGTCCGTCTCTTTCTCCGGCGAGCAGAGTAAGTGCTCTTTCAGCTAGTTTGTTATCTTCCTGCATATAAAATTAGAGATATTTGCCCATATCAGTGACCGTTGACTTCAAGCCGCCAGCAGCGTTGAAGTAAGCTGACGCATCGGGCGGTGGGATACCGTTTTCGTGCTCACCCTGCCGCCACCTAGCGCGCTTCTGAATCGACAATGTAGCGTGAGTATCGGATTGGCCCGTCCGCTGAAATACAAATTTCTCAAATAGTTGCTCAAGAGGCTTATCGTAAACTTGCTGAAGAATGGTTCCAAGAATCCGCACGCCGACGTTGGAGTAACGGTAATTTGTTCCTGGCTTAGTTGCCAAATTATAATTATTCAGTTGGTTCAGAAGATCTTTATCATCATGTTGTAAACAACAGTCCAAACGCAATTTTGGGTGCATAGTCGGCTCATTACAGGATAAATCCGTGGGTAAACCCGACAAATGTGTAGCCAAGTCTCGAATTGTAATTTCTGTTTCCTCAAATTCTATTGCTTTGCGATTTATTTGTGGCAGGTATCGAGAAACGGGATCATCAAGATTAACTAAACCATCGGCAACTGCCTGAGCAAGAACTAATCCCGTGTAGGTTTTGGTAATTGAGCCTATATCATAAAGTGTTTCATCAGAAGGTTTTTCGCCATTATGAAATTCACCAAAGTGATAAGTCTTAATGGAATTTCCTGAAACAAACGCAACGGAGACAGCGCTAGCAGTTGATTCAGAAAGTAGCTGAGCGACTTCTTCATTAATGATGGCTCCGGAATCTGAGGCATAGAGTTGCGAGCAACTAAGTAACAATAAGCAAGAAACCGTTTTGCTAAGCTTTTATTCAAGCGGGTAAAGTGTTTATTCGGGGAAGCCATCGCCCTTTTCTTTACCGGAGAACAGCACGTAGCCGTTGATAAGTTTCTAAAAGATAAAGCTTTATTACTCATAGAGACAGTTCCGTTGTTTATTATCATCTTATTTTCACTAATAAAAAATTGACGCTATTTCGAGAAGGTCTAGGTCGCAAAGGTCTGCCTGACAGGTCAAAGATTGCTATTGAGCGAGCAGGCGGCAGCCAAAGCATCTTCCTCCCATTAGGCTGGCTGTTAGCAACACCAAAAGTAAAGCTGATAGTGAATTATATCAACATGGGCTATCACAAAATGAGTGTAGTAAACTTTGCGTCTCTAGCCTACTTTTTGCTGAAAATCAGGCTGTAGGGACAGTTCCACCGTCTATAACATACTCTGTTCCTGTAATAGAACTAGCTCGCGATGACACCAACTACTTACGAAATTGTCAGGGGCTTACCTGGCGGTAAGTTTTTGGGATTACCTACACTGTAGGAACGAAATAAATATGAAAAAAACTGGACGCCAGCGACAGCGGCAGAAGAAATCGGGAAAGCGCTTAATATCATTGATGGTAAATGGAAATTGCCGGAGCATCCATGCTCCAGCAGTTCGGCTAAGAAACCTTCACTTATCGCTTAAGCTCATTCGCGATCTCTCTCTGACTTGCTGTTAAATTGCTTTTCCATATTTGCTCAAATCAACGATCTGTGGAATGGCTAAGTGCAACGTCTTTAAGAAGACGTTCTCCTTGCCTTAAAAGAAGCCAGGGCAACACACTGTCTACTCTCCAAATTTAATTCTAAAACCTGCATTGGCAACAAACCCATCGTTTCTCGACCAAATATCTGTCGTCCATTGACCACTCGGTGCTCTGCTTGGTAGAAGTAGCGGGTGCTCATCAGTTTGTTTAACGTCCAGCAAGTTTTCCAGGTTAATAAACCAGCTTATATTTCCCACTGTAATTTCGCCCATTAGGCCAAGGTGCCAGTATGGGTTAGACGTATCAATATAAGGGTTATCATTTAGTCGTTGCGGGCCGGTGTAGTAAGCCTCAAACCCCGCGCGAAAGCTCTCGTGTTTTTCCCACATGGCAACAAAACCCGCTGAGTGCTGTGGCGTCAACGCCATTTTTCTTCTGCCTGAGTTATCGGCAGTTACTTCGGTTGCATCCAGATATAAATAGCTTGCGGTAAGTTTTATATCCTGCCAGTAGTAACGTAGCAAAACTTCTGAACCGCGAATGCGGCTTTCTCCTTCAGCATTGACCAGTCTAACTCTGTTCAGTACGTCGCTGTTGACTGACGCGAAAGCGTCAAGTTGTGTCACATTTTCTACATTTGAGGCAAATAACGTCAGGCTGGTTTCGATATTATCAAAAGTATAGGTCAAGTCGAGGGAAGCGGTTTCCGCTTGTTCCTCTTGTAAATCCTGAAGTTTTTCAAGCCGGGATAAACCAGCAGCTTCAATTTCTTCTACAAACGGCGTGGGCGCATAATAGCCTTGCCCGTACGACCCCCTGATGGTTAAATCTCCCGGCCGATATAGCAATGACACCCGAGGACTAAACTGTGTGCCATACTCGCTATGTTCATCAATACGGGCGCTATAAGAGGTTGTCAGGGTATCGGTGGTTTCATAATCCAGCTGTGCAAATATACCCGGAACATCGTAAGTGTAGTTAAATTCAGGAAAGGTAACTGACTGAAAAATGTCAGACTGGTAAGCAACGCCTATAACCCAGTCGCTGTGGTCACTGAAACCGGACAAACTGGTTTCAACAAGGTAGCTTTCATGCTTATCATCTTCTTTAACATCGCCATACACGTGATCATGCTGCTGCACCATGGCTGACGCTCTGGAATTAAAGGTAATCGAAGTGGATACAGGCATGGTGTATACCAGCCCACCATCAAAGCGTTCAGAATCCTGAATTTGTTCAAATGAACTGCCGTCTGCGACAAAGTGTCCAGGTAACGTCCCTCCATTACGATTCTCTGTCATGAACCCGGCAGTAGCATAGAGGTTTTCTCCATTATCGCCTTCCCAAAACAATCTGGGGCGAACGGTGTATCGTTCGTATCCAGCCAGATCTACCCAGCCATCATTATCAATATCTTCCTCGTTCTGACGATGCGCGCCGGCGGTCACCGATCCCTTTAGCGATTCCCCAATTGGGCTTTCTGCATAGGTAGTAACGTCTTGTCCGTCTCGGGTTGTCAGATTAACCAACGCCTCGCCGTTTGCCTCGTCGCCAGGTCGTCGTGAAACCAGATTGATTACGCCGCCTAGTGCTGAACCACCATAAAGGGATGATGCTGAACCCTTGATAATTTCTACTCTGCCGAGGTCTGTTGGCGGAATTTGGAGTAATCCGATTGATGCAGCCTGGTTTCCATAGAGGGGCAGACCATCAGCAAGTAACTGAGTATACCTACCGTACATGCCCTGTAGCCGTATATTTGAACTTCCCAAAGCCGGTGATGTAGTTTGCATGCGAACACCACCCGTTTCAGCAACAAGCATCGAAATATTTCCGGGCCGCATGGCAGCCTTTTCTTGTATTTCTTCACGGTTAATAAGCTCTACACGTATCGGTTGTTCGTCGGCAATGCGACCCGAGCGGGTGGCCTGGACAATAATTTTCTCCACTTCTTCTGTATGCTCCTGCTCATTGTCGTGCTGGGGCTGTTGAGGCGCTTCTGTGCTGTTTGCTGGCGAAGGTGGTAAAGCAGGTTGCTCGGCGTAACTAACGTATGTCGGACCAAGAAAAAGAAACGCTAAGGCAGAACGTGAAAAAGAAATCATAATCGTCTTGCTGCACCAAATAATATTGGATAAATGTTAAGCTTCAGTATAAAGGTTACCGTAACTGGAAGATCAAGATGAAAATAGGTGAACTTACTACCGCTACGAAAGTTCCAGCTAAGACAATACGCTATTACGAGAAGATAAGTCTACTTCCCCCTCCTTACAGAGCCGCTAATGGCTATCGCCACTATCGGGCAAAGGATGCTGAGACCTTGGTATTTATTCGTCGGTGCAGAGAACTGAACATCGCTATTGACGATATTAAGCGCCTGCTTGATGTGCAGCAAAACCCGAACGCCTCCTGCACAGAGGTGGATAACATAATTGCTGATCAACTCGCCCGCGTTCAGCAAACCCAGCGAGAATTAGCTATGTTAGAAGCCTCGCTCGTCAAATTAGCCTCATCCTGTACGCATCATCAAATTCAGGACTGTACTATTTTACAAGAGCTTAAGTCATGTGCAGGCTGAATTTCAATTTGAAAGCTTCTCTTCTTAGTTGTTCGTTAAGTAAATCGATTATCCGCGTAAAAGCCGATTGGCGGTGCTTCCGCAGGTCATGTGGGAGTCATGGGTTTACTGAAAACTAAACATTTAATACTAATCCATGTGGATTAGTATTAGAACAATGGGCTCTTATATTTCAAATGACCAGCATAGTTGCAGAGTTATCTTTAACAAGAAAGAAAGCAACTAACGACTCGTGACTCACAAGCGCAAAGGGCGAGGGATCCTTTTTAAACTCCGAATGACCGCTTTAGCACTCAGTAGTTGTATCTCAATGTAGATGACGTCTAGCACCATGTACTCATTCGCACCCGGAGAGTGACACTATGATGTGATTCAGGGTATCCTGAATTCCGTTCGGTTACGAATGAAGATATTACGGCTGAGCCACCTGATAATTCTGATAAAAATCTGCTTTTTATCGACTTCCAAGGTGGCAGGATAAAAATAACTCAACTGGGAAGGCATTACCATGCGCTCAATATATTGTATTTTACTGATGCTGATGCTCGTCGGTTGTGATAGTAATGAAGTCGGTGATGTATCACTGGGCGTATTCACTACCAAAGATATTAAGCTGGATGCCTTTAACGATCCGATAGTGACAGGAGTCACCTGTCATGTATCCAGTATCGAAGCCAACCTTGACCTTTCAGACCCTTCTGACAGCTCTATCGCGTGTCGCCAGACGGGTCCAATCACCAACGAAATGATTGCCCAAATAGATAAGAGCAAAAACGGTGAAGTACTCTTCACCAAATCAAAGAGCATTTTTTTTAAAGCCATGAAGATAAGACGTATTCTTGATGCGGAAAACCAGACGCTGATGTATCTGGCATACTCCACAAAAGAAACCTCCGGCAGCTTTAAGCACAGTCTTTCCACCGTGCCACTATGGGGTACTGAAGCACATAGCGCCGCGGAGGCGCAGCGGGATTAAGCTGGGATGGTGTGCTCTGTAACGGCTGGGGCATTGTGTTGGTAGCGTCCCTCTGTTAACCGATCAAACAGCGCAATGATTTGCAGGTGGTTACAAACGCAAGCGAGCTACATGATACGGCTACGGTAGAGCAGACTGAGCCGAGGTAGTGCCACATTTTTCTCGCGCTTTAAGTTATTCACATGGAAGTTAGGATGAAATTAGTACGCAAAACTGTTTTTGCATGGTTGTGTTTTTGTGGCGCTTCGGCCTGTTCTTACATTGCACAGGAGACTCAGGTGGCGGACCCGGATTTTACCCCTAAAAATGTTCACAGGACGTTTTCTGAAAATAGCCCGGTAGTATATGTTGATGAAGCACATCACAATCTCCTGACCAAAAGCGGTCGATATATGCCGTTTACTAAAGTTTTAGAGAGTGATGGTTACACCGTAAAACCCAATAAAAAAGATTTTACGTTCGAGCGTTTGAAACAAGTGGACATACTGGTTATTGCCAATGCACTTGATAAAGAAAGGCATGATTGGTCTCCTCCTTTCAAGGAGGCCCTAAAGACCACCGAGGTTTCAGCTGTAAAGCAATGGGTATCTGATGGAGGGGCTCTTTTTCTGGTCGCTGATCACACTCCGTTTCCCCAAATCATCGGAAAACTGACTGCTACTTTCGGTTTCGTGTTTAGTAATGGTCACGTCGGCAATGCCGTCTTTCGTACAACCGATAATACTCTGGCTAATCATTCTATTACCCAAGGAACATCTCAGCACAACGAATTGGGGATGGAAGGATTTATGTCTTCCTTGATGCAGGGCGCCACTAAACACGCATCACATTCTGGCCGAATAACTAAAGTCAGAGCCTTCGGTGGCGCAGCTTTTAAAGCTCCTGACGACGCTATCTCCCTTTTAACACTCGGAGCTGGTGCAACATCTATCACACCAGTTATAACTTTTGATATAAATGCTGACACCCCTAGAGTGGCTGTGGAAGGTTGGAGTCAGGGAGCCATATTGGAAGTTGGGAAAGGACGCATTGCCGTCTTTGCTGAGGGTATGATGTTTTCATCACAACTTGATACCAAAACTGGCAAGAGATATGGCTTATCTTCAAACGGAGCAGAGCAAAATGAAGCGTTTTTATTGAATGTGATGCACTGGCTTTCTGGCGTCATCTAGCTGTGTGAACAATGGCACGACCTTTAGACCGATTGTCAGAGTTAGTCGTCAAATACATCAAGCTCGTTATGTAATCGAAACAGTCATGTTCAAGAGTTTCCGGGGCATGCTGGTTTATCTACGACCCAATTTATGTTGTAAGCATGGCGCAATTGCGCGAGCTATATAGTCAAACCCACCCAGCCGCTTCAGAACATATTTTAGGATTTTTTTTTCTTACCCTGACAGGGCAGAACAACTTATTTTGAATATCTCTTTCAACTTAGCAGTTGTTGGTGAGGTATTGCTTATTGACGATTTGTCGAGCGTGTGCAGTTGCCACACAGAACACTGCCAATTAGACAGGCCCGGTAACAAGAAGCATGTCAGCACATCGACAACGCGAATGGAAACCAGAAAGTGGCATTTTGCTCAGGTGCTCCGTCATCGCCCGACTTGCTTTACCACTATGTTGGCGATGTCTGCAATTTTCATATTTTGTTCCATCGCGCTTTTTTGTAACCGCCGGTAGGCTTGATCTTCGCTGATTTGCCACTGTTGCATGATAAGCAGCTTTGCTCTGTCGATAACCTTTTGTTCTGTTATTGCGCGTTTGGCTTCATCAAGTTCGGTGGCCATTCGCTTAATATGTGCTGCTTGTCCACGGAGTAAATCATAAAAGGAGCGGTGAGTTGAAAGCGGCTCAGCGCTATTAATTTCTGTTTGCTCTGAATCCTCAGAACCTTTGAGACCTGGCATTTGCGGGTCGAATAACATGGTCAGTGGCGATTGTACAAGAGGCGCAGTTTGGAGCTGATGCAGCTGCTTCTTGTGATTCTCAAGATTAGCGTTGGCATCAATCACACTTTGTGTCGCTGCGCTAAGCAATCTTGTTGTTAGGTGTTCTTCAATCCGCTGCATCTCGTCTACGCGTTTTGTGGCAATGTCATACCATACCTCGCTGATTTCACAGGCAATGGAGCTGCCATCAGCGAGTTGACGAATCATGCCGCGGAAGCGCTCTAGATCAGCAAGTAGCTCTCCTTCTTCCATTGCTTGCCATGTGTCTAGTTCTTCCTTATTGGCAAACTCGGCAAAAATGCTGAAGCTATGCTTTTGCGCAATTTGCAGTTGCTCAAGCTTGTCGCATAGCGTGCTGTCGAAATGGGTTTCCGCGAACCCTATGGCGCCCCACGCTCGCTCCTGACCGGCATATTCCTTTCCCTGCATAAAATTAAAAAGTGCAACCAGCAGACGGGTAATGGCAGGATCACTGGCAACATCCGCAGCTTCAAACACCACACAAAGCAGACCGGCAATTAATCGACAATAAGCTTGAGTGGCTTGTAGCGGCGTAATTCGTAGCTCTTCAACTTTGTGACGTAGTAGCGATAGATTGTCCATACCTTGTAGCGCAAGAGTAATATTGCTTAACAAACGCATATGTCCAATAGATGCTTCACCGTTTAAGTACAGCGACTTCAACCGCCTTCGCAGTGACTGTTCGTGATCAATGCTAATCTTGATTTGATCATGTCGTTGAGTAGCAAAGCGCTGGCCCTTTGAGCCAAGAAAAATATTGCTGATGCCCCGTTCCCGCTGCATCTGGTGAATAACGTCTTTCACCGCAGTTACCAACTGGCAGTTGGCGGAAAGCTGTTTTAAAGCCTGAATTTCCGCATTCTTAGCAGCAAGCAAAAAGCGCTTTGTGGCATCACTGTAGTCTTTCATATACCTCTTCATCAACCGCGAACTGGAGGGGAAATAATGGGAAACCGCTATTTTTGAGGGTAACTGCAAACGGCATTCCATATATCAGTGAATATGCATGTAAGCCGCTACTGCAGGGGCGTGTAAGGGATAAATGCGAATCTGGGGCTCAATGAGAACAGGAGAAATGTTGGATAAAGGTGCGAGATGCGGCTTATCGCGCACTCTTTCGGTGCAAAGCGAAGCGCTAAGGGGCGGTTAATTCCACCGCCAGTAGATAATTTCTTTACGAATTAAACAGTTAATATAAGTGGCCCTGATTTTGCCTTTGTTTCCAGTGATAATCGGCCTATCGGGCCATCACAATTTGGCTGAACCGGATAAAGACGTCCTCCACCTTTCTTTTTAGTAGAAACGGTGTGGACGTTTTTTTTTTCCTGCAGTTTGCTGTGATTACCTGAGAAGGCTATTTAAAACAGATTTTATAACCAAGAGGTGAACAACAATGGCCTACTTACTTCCTACCGAGTTTGTCAGCAAAATGGTAGACGCGGGTGAATCCAAAATTTATATGTCTACCCGCGATACACTGGTGCGCGGTTATATGGCCGGCGCGATACTGGCGTTAGCTGCGGTTTTCGCTATTACTGTTGCTGTGCAAACCGGCAGCTTTCTGTTGGGCGCGGTACTTTTCCCTGTAGGCTTTTGTATGTTGTATCTGATGGGGTTTGACTTGCTCACCGGCGTTTTTATGCTCACGCCACTGGCGTGGCTGGCTAACAGACCGGGAGTCACCTGGCCGCAAATTCTCAGAAACTGGGGCCTGATATTTGTCGGTAACTTTGCCGGTGCACTGACTGTCGCTTTTATGATGGCGTTTATTTTTACCTATGGTTTTAACACCGACGGCGGAGCAATTGCCACCAAGGTTTCTGGTATTGGTGAGGCGCGTACGGTGGGTTATGCACAATACGGCGTAGCGGGTTGGTTCACCATTTTTGTGCGCGGAATGCTGTGTAACTGGATGGTTTCCTTAGGCGTAGTGGGCGCTATGGTTTCGACGCATGTAAGCGGTAAAGTTATAGCAATGTGGATGCCGGTGATGTTGTTCTTCTTTATGGGGTTTGAACATTCTGTGGTGAACATGTTTCTGTTTCCTTTCGCGCTGATAATGGGCGGCAATTTCTCAGTAATGGATTATTTATTGTGGAACGAAATTCCTACGGCGCTGGGTAATCTGGTGGGAGGTGTGGCATTTACCGGTCTTACCCTTTACAGCACCCACTATCGCACTGCGCCTAAACGTAAGCTGGCAGCAAAATCAGAACCGGTTGATGGACTTAACGCAAAAACTGCATCTGCGTAAATCAAAAAAATTCATCAGCCATGCTGAGCTTGTCGATAGGACAATATTCCAGTGCTGGCGATAAGCCTGTCAATCAGGATGCCTACGGTGCCGTCATACCGGAGGAATCAATTTTAAGAACAAAAGGCGCTGCCGTTGCAATTGCTGATGGTATCGGCTCCAGCACGGTAAGTGAGATTGCCAGCCGCAGCGCCATAAAAAGGTTTCTCGAAGATTACTTTTGTACATCAGATGCGTCGAGCGTAGAGCAGGCCGCAGGGCAAGTTGTTACAGCGATTAACGCCGTATTGTGCGCGCAGACGCGTAATAGCCCGTTTATGGGCGAGCCGGAAAAAGGTTTTGTCTGCACATTCAGCAGTGTCATATTTAAAAGGGATCGGGCTTACCTTTTTCATGCGGGAGATTCCCGGATGTATCGATTACGGGAAGGCAAGCTCGAACAGCTTACACGGGATCATCGGACTCGAAGTTCTGGACAACAAGATGTCTTAAGTAATGCGTTAGGCATTCACGAAGATTTTCAGTTGGACGTGCAGGAAGTTAAGACTGCCACCAACGACTGCTTTATTCTGGCAACAGATGGCGTGTACGATTTTTTACCTGAACCTGCTCTGTGTGATTATGTGATGAAGCACATTGATAGACTGGACTTCGCCGCGCAATCGATTGTAGAGCAGGCGTTTGCAAATGGCAGTGACGACAACTTAACGGTTCAGCTTATACGGATAAACGCAGTACCTGCAGATAATCCCAAGTTATCTTCTGAGGCAGAAAATCTGCCTGTGCCTCCGGTATTATCGCCAAACGAAAAGCTGGATAACTATCTTATTCAGCGCCATCTTTACGCCAGTGCGCGAAGTCATATTTATCTGGCTACGGATATAAAGACCCGGCAGCAATTAATCATCAAGGCACCGTCTGTAGCGCTGGCCGACAATCCCGGTCACCTTGAAAAATTCATGATAGAGGAATGGGCAGCCCGCCGAGTGCGCAGCCAGCATCTGTTATCGGTACCCGAAACGCGCTATTCCCGCTCTTATTTATATACAGTTAGTAATTTTATTGAAGGGCAAACCCTTAAGCAGTGGGCGACAGATAATCCTGCCGCGACGGTGGAAAATGTACGCATTCTTATTGAACAGGTAGCTCGGGGCCTGATGGCTTTGCATCGAGATGATGTGCTGCATCAGGATGTTCGTCCGGAAAACATTATGATAGACAACGCGGGAACGGTAAAAATTATAGATTTTGGCGCCGCCAGTATTGTTGGGATTCAGAAGGTGTCGGGCGGTGAGGAATCTGAAATTCCCGGCACTGCCATATATGCAGCGCCAGAATATTTTTTAGGCGAAAGCGGGACGCCGCAATCTGACCAGTTTTCTTTGGCAGTACTAACGTACTTTTTGCTTTGCGGAACTTACCCCTATGGATCAGATGTGGCCAAATGCCGCTCCGTAACGGCGCAGCATAAATTGAAATACAGAAGTGTTCTGCATCCCAACCGTGAGATTCCGTTTTGGGTAGACTGCACTTTAAAAAAGGCGCTGCAGCCAAACCCTCACAAACGTTACCGGGAGCTTTCTGAATTTATATATGATCTGCGCCATCCCAATCCAAAGTTTATGAATCGGCACCGCCCGCCTCTTGCGCAGCGCCATCCAATTAGGTTCTGGCAAAGTGTGAGCGCCGGCTTGCTAATGACGGTGCTGGTGTTGCTGATTGATAAATTTACTTAACCCCATCGGGGGATAAGTGTCTCGTAAAAAACAAAATATTATTTTAAATCGAAGTAGTAATTCATGGCGAGGTCGCGAATATTTTTTAAGCAATAAATGAAAGTTTCTTCGCCGAACTTCTGGTGCAGGGATGCTCCAGCAGAGCCATCATGGATGATTTTACGACGTTTTTGCTACCACTCATGCTCTCGCTCTGATTCAAAAATAGGTTATATTCGCCGTATAATCAGCGGGTTGCGAACGCTAATGCGGAGAAAGCAAACTTTTATCCACGTCATCTCTTATAAACCTTAAACCGCAAAAAATAAGGAGCCGACATGTCAGGTAAATCGTATGTGGTGGTTGCTAATCAAACTGAGGCAAAGATACTTGTTGAAAACAGTAAAACCAAAGAACTGGAGCTGGTGGTTACCTTAACCAACGAAGATGGACGTTCTAGCGACAGCAATCTGGTTACTGATCGGCCTGGGTCTATTTCGGCACCAAGTAATACAGTACCGGGAGTGGATACCATGAGCCGCAAAGACGCTGCCGAGATTGAGGCTGAGAGGTTTGCCGCGAGCGTAACAGGCTGGCTGGATGAGCGGCGTTCTAAAGAGAATATCAATCATATCGACATCATTGCTGAACCCAGTTTTCTAGGTAAGTTACGTAGCCAAATGAGCAAACATCTGGAGAAACTCATCGGCTGCACTGTAGATAAAGATGTAGTTCAGGCTGATCAGCAACGTTGGCTGGATTATTTAAAAGATGCAGGCCACAGCTCATCTTTATAAAATTGGCCCGCCTTTAGGTCTGTTAGTAAATCTGGCTCCCCTGGCAAAGCTACAACGCAGCTTCGGGGGTGCCGGTTAGTAGCCTCAACGTTCGCCATTCATCGCTCTAAATACACGTTGCGCCGAACAGCTAATCAGTAAAAATCCGGTGGCAGATTCCACTCCCGCGAGCATTCTTAAATCATGGGTCGGCTGAATACTTCCTAACCCCAGGGTGGTAATAGTGGTTAAAGAAAAATAAAAAATATCCTGTAAATGGGCAGGACTCTTAAAGCTTCCTAGCCCTGCCTTCATGCCAATAACATAACTACAGGTAAAAATTGCCGCGATGAGCATCTGGCTGATAATCGCGATCATTAACACCAGTTTAGTCTTTACCCAATTGCCGGATACTCTATCAAGTAAAGCATCTGCAAGTTTTGTAATATTGAAAAGGTGAAGGGTAACACCCAGCACGACAGTCACCAGTGACAGCAATAACGCGTAAATCATAACTAACCTATTGTGTGGAATTCTGTGAGAGACATTAACGCAGCGGCGGACCACATTATTTTCATAGCCGCCGTTTTTCCCAGTACTTAAATGACTACGCCCTTTACCAGTTCTGGTTCATCCAGGCACGTCCCAAAATAACAGCGGTTGGAAACCGGCTTCTTCCCCTTCTCATACAGTGTTGCTTCGCAGTCCAACCGGGCGTATAGCAAAAATTACTTTTTTGCAGTGTAACCTTTACGGGAAAGGCGGCCTGCATCTGGATGTAAAAACGTTTACCAGGAGAAACTTTTTATGTCACTGGCGTTTTTTTTGCGATTCCGTTGCTCCAGAAGGGCCTGATCCATAATCATAAAAGTTCGTCTCACGCTCCCTGATCTCCCAGCGTTGCAGCAGCATGAACTGCAAAGTTTCCTGAAACTTCGTTTACTTTGTCGCTGAACAGGGTGAGGTTTACGAGAAATGGCATTTGTATTGCTATGGCTACTACCATCCCAGTCGAAAGCGTTGTGACGACACCAACCAAGCGCCTTTATTAAAAGAGAAAACGCTGTGTTATCAATGCGGTTTCAGTCGATGACTCTATAGATAACTCGGGGGACCCAGGTGTTTTAGTCAATGTGGAACACTGGATGCCTCTACACACCACTCATTTTACGGAGTTGACAGTATGTCAGAATTTAGCGGCACCTTAGGGGTGTCAACGCGTGAACGCGGTCACCAGTTTGCGGTATGGGCACCTAATGCCAAAGCTGTGTCTGTAGTAGGCACGATGAACGACTGGAACCCCGAAGCACATCCCATGCAAGCCATTGACGGCGGGATCTGGTGGTGTGACATAGACGGTTGTGAAAATGGTGCAGAATATAAATTTCAAATTCAAACGGCTGACGATGAGCCCCTGCTTAAAAACGATCCCCGAGCTAGAAAACTGACTAACAGTATCGGCAATTCTGTTGTTTATGATGATGATTTTGAATGGGAAGTGACCGACTTTGAGTTACCGCCAGTTCACGAACGAGTCATTTATGAAATTCATATAGGTACCTTTAATAAGCCTGAAGATGGCAACGGCACTTTTGCTTCTGCCATAGAAAAGCTGCCGGAGTTACAGGCATTAGGTGTGAACGTTGTCGAATTGATGCCGATTAACGAATTTGCTGGTGATATCAGTTGGGGATATAACCCGGCTCATCCCTATGCAGTTGAAGAAGCGTATGGCGGTCCTGACGGTTTAAAGCGTTTCGTGGATGCAGCACATAAAGCCGGCATTGGCGTGGTGCTTGATGTAGTTTATAACCACTTCGGCCCCAGCGACATGGACATCTGGCAGTTCGACGGTTGGAGTGAGAACGATAAAGGCGGCATTTACTTTTATAACGACCACCGTAGCGCAACGCCGTGGGGCGACAGCCGCCCCGATTATGGTCGTCCGGAAGTGCGCAGCTACATTTATGACAATGCACTTATGTGGCTGTCAGAATTTAAGGCTGACGGGCTGCGAATGGATATGGTGCCTTACATCCGTTGCGTCTCGGGAGCTGATACCGGAGAAGACGATATTCCGGAAGCTTACGAGTTGATTCAGAAAATCAACGGCGATATTCGCGAGAGATTCCCGCACAAAATGACCATTGCCGAGGATTTACACGAACACCACTTTATCACCGACGCGATTGAAGACGGCGGATGCGGATATACCAATCAATGGGATGCCACCTTTTTACGCCCAATTCGAATTACGCTGGCGCAAACCAATGACGAATATGTAGATTTGCAAAAGGTTGAAGGTTCTTTGCTGCACATTTATAGCGGTAATGCTTACGCGAGAGTGGTATATACCGAGTCTCACGATGAAGTCGCTAACGAGCGCGCGCGAGTGGTGGAGCAAATTGCGCCGGGAAATGTCGATTCTGACTACTTTGCCCGCCAAAAAGGCATGCTTGCAGGTGCGTTAACGTTAACCAGCGCCGGAATTCCCATGCTGTTTCAAGGCCAGGATTTCAAAGAAGCCGGATGGTTTAATGATGAGAACGATCTGGATTGGAGCAGGAAAGAACGCTTTGCTGAATATGCAGAAGCGTACAAGCAACTGGTGGCGCTGCGTAAGAACACTAACGGAAATTCTGCCGGGTTAACTGGCGGAAACACTGAAATAGTCCATCGGGACGATGACAATAAAGTCATCGGTTATAAGCGTTCCAACGATGTGGGTTCGCAAAATGTTTATGTCTATATTCAGCTATCGAACAATACCACCGACAACTATCGTCTAGACGGGCTGGCCCCAGAGACAGCTTGTTTATTTGCGTGGAGCGACGGTCTTAAAACAGAGGAATTGGAAGAAAACGACGGCTACGTTAAAATGCTGCCCTACAGCATTATGATTTTTGCTGAAAAATAATCTTGCCGGAATATTCTGGGCGACAAAAAGCAGGTGCTGTTAGCGCCTGCTTTTTTTTGGCCGGAAAATTTTTTTTACCTTAAAAAGAGGCCGTGCTGCGTAACATCAATCCGCCTTGATTAGATAAATCCCTCTATCTCTGAGCTGATCACACATCAAGGTGGATTAGTATAACAATCTGTTAAAGGACCTCATCAGGTGAGGGTGGTAGAATCTGCGGCCACTTTTAAACCACCGCAGATCTACCTGATGTTTGACATTATCACTAGCCGGGACAGCAACATAAAAAATGATGTGCTGTCGGGTATCACCGTTGCACTGGCTTTAGTTCCAGAGGCCGTTGCGTTTGCTTTTGTGGCAGGTGTTGAGCCGATGATTGGGCTTTACGCCGCCTTCATGATGGGCCTGATTACTGCCGCTATCGGTGGAAGGCCAGGAATGATTTCGGGTGCAACCGGTGCAATGGCGGTAGTCATGGTCGCACTGGTCGCTCAACATGGCGTACAGTACCTGTTTGCAGCTGTGGTGCTGGCGGGGGTGTTGCAAATTCTCTGTGGCGTATTCAGGCTTGGCAAGTTCATTCGCCTGGTGCCATACCCGGTGATGTTAGGTTTTGTCAACGGTCTGGCGATTGTGATTTTTCTGGCACAGTTAGGACAGTTTAAAGTGCAAAATGCGTTGGGCCAATGGCAGTGGATGGAAGGCACATTGCTGTATATCATGCTGGGACTGGTAGCGCTGACTATGGCGATTATTTATATATTGCCTAAGCTTACCAAAGCGGTACCGGCATCCTTGGTCGCTATTATTACCGTTACCTTGCTGGTTCATGGGCTTGATCTTGAAGCGCGCACTGTTATTGATTTTGTACGCGATCTGCTGCCTGCGGAGCAGAAAGCCACCGCGACACTGGCGGGTGAGTTGCCCTCTTTTGCCGTTCCTTTGGTACCCTTCACCTGGGACACCTTCATGATTATTCTGCCAACTTCAGTCATTTTATGTCTGGTTGGTCTGATTGAGTCACTTCTTACGCTATCTCTTATTGATGAAATGACCGACACTCGCGGTCGCGGCAACAAAGAGTGTGTAGGTCAGGGGGTAGCCAACACGGTAAACGGTTTCTTTGGTGGCATGGGCGGTTGTGCCATGATTGGTCAAAGCATGATCAATATTAACTCCGGCGGGCGTGGTCGTTTATCAGGTATCACCGCCGCACTGGTTCTGCTGGCCTTTATCTTATTTGCGGCACCGCTTATTGAAATGATTCCGCTGGCGGCATTGGTTGGAGTCATGTTTGTTGTCGTCATTGCGACGTTTGAGTGGGCTTCTTTTCGTATAATAAGAGGCGTAAACAAAGAAGACGCCTTTGTACTGTTTTTAGTTACTGCCGTGACTGTTATTGCCGATTTAGCTATTGCTGTGGTGGTGGGCGTTATTGTTTCTGCACTCGTCTTTGCCTGGAAACATGCTCGACATATTGAAGTGAAGGCCCATCTCGATAAGGACGGCTGGAAAGTGTACGAGCTGGATGGCCCACTGTTTTTTGGCTCCATCCAACATTTTAAGGATATGTTTGATGTTGCCAACGATCCGGAAGATGTGGTTGTGGATTTTAACAACAGCCGAATTTGGGATTCTTCCGGTATTGATGCATTAGACAGTCTGGCAGACAAGTACGAAGCGCAAGGTAAAAAATTGCACATACGCCATATCAGCGCGGAATGCCGCGGATTACTACGTAAAGCCAATAAATATGTCGAGATCAACGTAACCGAAGATCCTCGCTATCGTGTGGCTACCGACAAGCTAGGATAGTTTTTGCGCTAACCGCTTCCAATAGTTACTTGTGCATCAACTTGGTTCAGATGAACCAGGTTGGTGCGACAATCCTCCCCTCTGAGTTCTTCTCATACAGTTAAGTCGTTGAAATCTAGAGTCTAAAAAGTTGGCACCGAACTTGAAATACTCTTGTTGAACATATTCTTCAGGCAGATTACTGCCGTTTGACAATGCAGTCAGGCGTACGTCGATGCGCGCTGAAACAGGCAAAGAAGCCCACAACCAACTTTCGTTGGCGGTGGGTTTTTTTTTGACTCGAAAAAGGGTTAGACAATGAATCAATCCACATCATTAACGCGAGTAGTTGTTGTCGGTAACGGCATGGTAGGACACCATTTCGTAGAGCAACTGGTCAGCAGCAAAAGCCAGTGTGAAATTACAGTGCTTAGCGGCGAAAAAAGACTGGCCTATGACCGCGTACAATTATCTTCTTACTTTAGCGGTAAAAGTGCAGCAGATCTGGCTCTGACCGATGAAGCTACTTATGACGAATGGGGCGTGCGGTATATTAAAGAGGCCATGGTTACCAGTATCGACCGTACTGCCAAGATAGTCACCACCGCTGCTATGCAGAATTACGAGTATGACGTTTTGGTGATGGCAACGGGTTCGTTTCCTTTTGTGCCGCCTATTCCTGGTAATGATCAGGCGCATTGTCTGGTATATCGCACCATTGAAGATTTGGAAGCCATTGAAGCGTCTGCCAGCCAAAGCAAAGTCGGCGTTGTGGTCGGCGGCGGATTATTAGGGCTGGAAGCCGCCAATGCACTTAAGCAGGCCGGGCTGGAAACCCACGTAGTGGAATTTGCCTCGCAACTGATGGCAGTTCAGCTTGATAATGCTGGTGGTGAGCTGCTAAGAAGCAAAATTACCGCTCTTGGTGTACAGGTACACACGCAAAAAGCCACACAGGTCATTGAAGCAGGGCAAACCTGTCGCTATCGCATGGTGTTTGCCGATGACTCGTTTTTGGAAACGGACATGATTCTGTTTTCCGCCGGGATCCGTCCCTCAGATCAACTGGCGCGCCAGGCAGATCTACAGATTGGTCAGCGTGGCGGGATTGTCATCAACAACCTGTGCGTTACCTCTGATTCCAGTATTTATGCAATTGGTGAATGTGCGCTATGGGGCAACCGAATCTATGGGTTGGTAGCGCCAGGTTACACCATGGCACGCGTCGCAGCAGCCCATATAGCGGGTAATGACATGGCGTTTGAAGGTGCAGACATGAGCACCAAGCTTAAACTGATGGGCGTTGAGGTAGGATCTATCGGTGACGCCCACGCCCGCACCGAAGGCGCTATGTGCTTTACTTACCATAACCAGCCCGAAGGCATTTATAAGAAGCTGGTAGTGGACGCTGCTCAACAGCAGGTGATAGGCGCTGTGCTGGTGGGGGATACCAGCGATTACGACACATTGCTGCAGTATGCACTAAACAGCATTGCACTACCTGAGCACGCAGAAAGCCTGATTCTACCTAGTGCAGGCGCAGCACCGACATTAGGTGCGGATGCGCTACCTGATAGCGCAACCATTTGTTCATGTCATAACGTTGCCAAGTGTGACATTGTGGGAGCTATAGAGGCAGGCTGCTGCAGCCTGGGAGAGGTAAAATCGTCTACCAAAGCCAGCACCGGCTGTGGCGGTTGCGCTGCGTTGCTGAAAAATGTCGTCGACAACGAGCTGGAAAAGCGTGGGGTCGAAGTGTCCAAAGCAATCTGTGAGCACTTTAACCATACCCGTCAGGAACTTTTTCATATCGTTAAAGTTGAAGGTATCCGCAGCTTCGATGAGCTGGTGGATAAACACGGCAGCGGCTTAGGTTGTGAAATATGTAAACCCACCGTTGCATCAATTATGGCCTCGGTCTGGAACGACTTTGTGCTACAAAAAGCGCACCTTCCTTTGCAGGATACCAACGATACCTATTTGGGAAATATGCAAAAGGATGGCACCTATTCGGTAGTGCCTCGCGTAGCAGGTGGTGAAATTACGCCCGAGAAGCTCATTCTGCTGGGAGAAGTGGCCAAGCGCTATAACTTGTACACCAAGATCACCGGCGGCCAGCGTGTAGATTTGTTTGGTGCTCGCGTGGAACAACTGCCGCTGATTTGGAGCGAACTCATTGAAGGCGGTTTCGAAACCGGACACGCATATGCGAAGTCTCTGCGCACGGTGAAGTCTTGCGTAGGAAGCACCTGGTGTCGCTATGGTGTGCAGGATTCGGTGGGACAGGCCATTGCAATTGAAGATCGCTACAAAGGGCTTCGCGCACCCCATAAAATTAAGATGGCAGTTTCAGGCTGTACCCGCGAGTGTGCTGAAGCACAAAGTAAAGACATCGGTATCATTGCCACGGAGAATGGCTGGAACCTGTATGTTTGCGGCAATGGCGGTATGAAGCCGCGCCACGCGGACCTGTTTGCCACCGACTTGGACACCCCCACACTCATTAGCTACATCGACCGCATTTTAATGTTTTATATAAAAACTGCCGACCGCTTACAGCGAACGTCGGTGTGGATGGACAATCTGGAAGGCGGGCTGGACTATCTTAAGTCCGTCGTTATAGAGGATGCACTGGGAATTAATCAAGAGCTGGAAGCGCAGATGCAGCATATCGTCGATTCCTATCAGTGCGAATGGAAGACTGCGGTGGAATCTCAAGAATCACTGAAACGCTTTCGTCAGTTTATCAACAGCAACGCGGTAGACAGCAATATTCAATTTGTCACGCAGCGGGAGCAGATCCGTCCCGCGACAGAAGCCGAAAAACGCGCCGGTAACAACGTCATTCCGGTTGAATTGGTATAAGGAGAAAATCATGTTAGCACAAGTCGAATACGTCCCGCAGTGGCTGGAGGTTGGGAATGAAGAAGATCTTATTGATAACAGTGGTATTTGCGCACTAATTGATGATCAACAGGTGGCAATTTTTACCCTTGCGAGCAAAGGCGGAAGACACACTTTTGCTCTCGGGAACTGGGACCCCATCGGCAAAGCCAACGTGTTATATCGGGGAATTGTTGGCTCCATTGGCGGCGAACCTGTAGTGGCATCGCCGCTTTATAAGGAGCACTACTCATTGATTACAGGCAAATGCCTTGAAAATGACGGCTACGCGGTGCCTGTTTACGAGGTGCGTGTGGAAATGGGCAAGGTACAAGTCGCAGTATAAAAATAAATGAAACGCAGTTAACAACAAAAGAGCGAAATCATGAATCACAGCCAGCACCACGAACTGTCAACGCTGATACCAGTGACGACAACAAAACGGACACAACAGTTAGGGCAGACAACTTGCCCCTACTGCGGTGTTGGCTGTGGCGTAGATGTTATTCGCCAGCAGGATGGCCGCAACGCTTCCCTGAAAAGCGTGGCCGGTACGCCGGAACATCCGGCGAATTTTGGACGCTTATGTATCAAAGGCACTAACCTTCTGCAAACCAACGGTGCCGAAAACCGCTTATTGTCGCCTTCAGTGGCAGGAAAAAACGTTTCCTGGGACACCGCCACAGGTTTGGTGGCGGAAAAAATTAAAGATGTCATTGCCAAACATGGGCCGGAGGCAGTGGCGTTCTACGTTTCCGGGCAACTGCTTACTGAAGACTACTATGTTGCCAACAAGCTGATGAAAGGGTATATCGGTAGTGCCAATATCGACACCAATTCGCGGCTGTGCATGTCTTCGGCGGTGGCGGCTTACAAACGCGCTTTCGGTGAGGACCTGGTTCCCTGCAGCTATAACGATTTAGAGCACACGGATTTACTGGTTTTAGTAGGCAGTAATGCTGCCTGGACTCACCCGGTTTTATTCCAGCGTATGGAAAGAGCAAAACTGCGCAACCCGGATCTTAACGTGGTTCTTATCGACCCTCGTGCTACAGACAGCAGCACCTTAGCTGATCTGCATTTGCCTTTAAAACCAGGCACAGACGCTGCTCTCTTTAACGGCTTGTTGCATTTTTTAGTTACTCAAGGCCATACCGACAACACGTTTATTGCTGATTCCACCAACGGGTTTGAAGCGGCGGTAGAAAATGCGTCGGTGTGGAGTACCGCCGCGGTTGCCAATTACTGCGACTTACCTGAAGCAAGCGTTATACAGTTTTATACAATGTTTGCTAAAAAGACCACCGCAATCACCTTTTTCTCTATGGGCATTAACCAGTCAACCACCGGGGTAGACAAAGGTAACGCCATTATAAACTGTCATCTTGCCAGCGGAAAAATCGGCAAACCTGGCAGTGGCCCTTTTTCTATCACTGGCCAGCCCAATGCGATGGGCGGAAGGGAAGTTGGCGGATTGGCTAACATGCTGGCAGCACATATGGACATAGATAACGCCGAGCATCGAAAGAATGTTCAGACTTTCTGGCAATCACCTGTAATGGCCGAACGTCAGGGGTTAAAGGCGGTAGATATGTTCGAACGCATGGCGGCGGGTGACATTAAATTTGTCTGGATCATGGCCACCAATCCAGTGGTCAGTATGCCAAACCGGCCGCAAATAGAAGCCGCCTTGGAAAAGTGTGAGACGGTAGTGGTGTCGGATATTGTTGCCAATACCGACACCTTAGCTTTTGCCGATATTGTTTTACCCGCCACAGGTTGGTCGGAAAAAGACGGTACGGTGACAAATTCAGAAAGAAGAATTTCCCGTCAGCGCGGATTATTACCCGCACCAGGTGAAGCCCGTCATGACTGGCAAATTATTTGTGACGTGGCCGGTAAAATGGGCTTTGCTGACAGCTTCAGTTACGCCCATGTCAGCGAAATTTTTGATGAGCACACCCGGCTGACTACCTACAAAAATCATGGCGAGCGGGCGCTCAATCTGTGCGGTTTAAGTGGCATGACGGTTTCTGAGTATGATCGCCTGTCGCCCACCCAATGGCCAGTAGCTGACGCCACTTGTCAGGGAACAGAAAGACTTTTTAGCGATGGCAAATTTTTTACCGCTGACCGGCGTGCAAATTTTATCGCCATCCAGCCAGCAGCTCCTGCGCAGCTTACCTGTGAAGCATTCCCGTTTGTGCTTAATTCCGGACGGCTAAGGGATCAATGGCATACCATGACCCGCACCGGTAAAGCCGCCAAACTTTTTCGTCATACTGCCCAGGCTACGCTGGCTATGCACCCGGATGATGCAGAAAAGCTCTCATTAAAAGAAGGTGATTTAGCCGCATTGTCAGCCGCGAGTAGTGGTGGGATGACGACTATCTTGCCTGTAACCCTGGAGACGCGCCAGCGCAAAGGTGAAGTGTTCGCACCTATTCACTGGTCAAAAGCATGGGGATCGCATTGCCAGATTGGCGCCCTGTTTAATGGAGCGAACGACGAAATTTCCGGTCAGCCTGAACTCAAGCATGCAGCGGTGGCTATTCAACCCGCTGCGTTCACCACTGGCGGGCAAATCGCTGTGCGAAACTCTGCGTTGCTTTCTCAGCTTACCGATGTGGCTGATTATTGGGTAAAAATTCCCGCTGAACATTGTGAAAGCGCACAGGTGGCAAGTTACGCTAAAGCCGAAGATTTGCTGCAGAAGTGGCAATCTGTGCTGCCAGAAAACTGCATTATGTTAACCCGCCAGCAGGATGATAAAGCCTCGGCAGTCATACTGCAGAATGAGATTTTGGCAGCGGTTGTCTGGACAGATTCTAACGCACAGGCGATGCCGCTTGAATGGTTAGACAGCCTCTTTGCTACCTCTGCTGACCTACCAGATGCAACACTTGCTGCACTACTGCGGGGGCAGCCTGATGAAGCTTATTTACTCGGCCCTCAGATTTGTAGCTGTTTTAATGTTCGGCAAAAAACGATTAACGACGCTATTGAAGCCGGAGCTGCCACCGTTGACGCGCTGGGAGATCAGCTTCAATGTGGCACAAACTGCGGTTCCTGTCGCTCTGAGCTGAAAAGAATGATTGATCAGCAAGCCGATGCCCGCGTTTTACTTCACTCAATTGATGAGGGAGCTTTATCATGACATACAGTATTGCCGCACAGGTAGCACGTTTTCCAAACCTTGTTTTTCGCGTGGTAGAGAGCATTCGCCGTAAAGCTGCCCAGCGGGATTTTTCTCACAGCCGTGAAGCGTCAGCAGAAGGAAAGGTGTTTATTGTGGGGGCCGGGCCGGGAGACGCCGACCTTCTCACAGTAAAGGCACACAAGTTACTGCAGGTGGCTGACATAGTATTGTTTGACTGGTTAGTGGATGCTTCAGTCTTGGCGATGATCCCCCGGCACGTGAAGACCGAGTTCGTGGGCAAGCGTAGCGGCAAACACAGTATGCCTCAGCAGGATATTTGCCAGCGACTGGTAGCATTAGGCAAAGCAGGATATACCGTGGTGCGTTTAAAAGGCGGCGACCCTGCGGTATTTGCCCGCACGTGTGAAGAAACAGAGGCGTTGAGCGCAAACAATATTCCTTTTGCTATTGTTCCGGGCATTACCGCAGCCTCTGGCGCATCAGCCTACACCGGCATTCCGCTGACGGACCGTCGTTGTGCACAAACAGTCAGGTTAATGACAGCGCACCTTCAAGATCCCACCAAAGAGCCGGATTGGACGAGCATTGCTGCCGCCATGAAGAACGAGACAGTGGTCATGTATATGGGGCTTAAAAGGCTTGGCATGATCACCAGCCGACTAGCAGATGTGGGAGTAGCACTTGATTTGCCGGTAGCCGTGGTTGAAAATGCCTGTTGTCACAATCAACGGGTTATTACTGGCACCTTAACAACCATTGCGCCCAGTGTAGCCGAGGCCCAAATTGAAGGTCCTGCTTTGCTGATATTTGGTGAGGTCATACACTCCCGTCAGCAGGTAAGTCCGGAACTATTGAAGCATTACTCCCATGTCTCATTTGTTTAGCCAGTATATAAAGATTATCGGTAAAGGCCAGAAAGGTAGCCGCAGCCTGACGCAGGAAGAAGCATTTACCGCGATGAGTATGCTGCTAAAAGGCGAAATTACTCCTGATCAGCGCGGTGCGTTTTTAATGTTGTTACGCACTCGGGAAGAAACTCCGGAAGAAATTACCGGCTTTATTCAGGCGTGCCGCCAGTATCTTGAACCTGGCACAGCAAACATACAGGTCAAGCTAGATATTGGTTGCTATGCCGGTAAACGTCGTCAGTTGCCTTGGTATCTTTTGGCTGTTGCCTGCCTTGTAACAAGCGGCACAACGGTATTTTTACATGGTGCCGAAGAGCCGGGTAGCGGCCGAATGTATGCCAGCCACGTTTTGCCCACGCTGGGCCTGCCGACGGTAGAGTCAATACCGGCAGCCGCCGGGCAAATACGTGCTTATGGTGTGAGTTACCTGGATATGAACGCATTTCTGCCGCCGCTAAACAAGGTAATAAAACTGCGAGAGGAGTTTGGCTTACGTTCCTGCGCCAACACACTGGCGCGTTTGCTTAATCCTAGCGGCGCACCCTTCAGTGTGCAGGGGGTTTATCATATGCACTTAGACCATAAACATACACGCGTAAACGAACAGTTTCCCGCTTACGATTCGCTGTGTTTTCGTGGTGATGGCGGCGATCCCGAAGTAAACAGTGAAAGGCCCACGGAACTATTCTTTACCCGCCAGGGAAACACAAAAGCAATCATGCTGCCCGAATCCAACACCGGTTGGGCAATGAAAGATAAAGACATGGACGTGAAGACCATGCTCGCGGTTTGGCGCAAAGAAAAAGCCCACAAGTATGCCGAGCAATCCGTCTCTGCCACCCTTACCAGTTATCTTATGCTAACAGAAAATTTAGATGTTGCTGAGGCGCAGAGTAAATCCCGCCAGTTGTGGGAATCCCGCGATGTTCATCGGTTGCCGTTTTCCGCCTGTGCCTAAAAGTGATCTCGTCTCCCTGCCTGGCGGGTAATAATCCATTTAGCCGGAGAATATTATGCGCACCCTAAAGTTATGTGATGGACGAAGTATGCCGCAAATCGGATTCGGAACCGCCGCAATAGGCGAATTTCAGCAAGATAATGAATTTGTAAAAGATACAGTCCTTAAAGCAATTGAGATGGGTTATCGGCACATCGATACGGCAGCGTTATACGGAAACGAGCGAAGTGTAGGACAAGCGATTGCCGAATCAGGCATTCCGCGCAAGGAATTTTTTGTTACCACCAAAGTGTGGGACACCCAGCAGGGTCATGAAAATACTCTGCAGGCGATGGAAGAAAGCCTTAACCGCCTGAACATGGATTATGTCGATTTATACCTGGTGCATTGGCCATACCCGGAAAAAACGCAGGCGACTTGGCAGGCAATGGAGCAGTTACATCGCGAAGGCCGCGCCCGTTCTCTGGGGCTATCGAACTTCAGAAAATCGGACATTCAGCAGCTGATGGGTTTTGCAGAAATTAAACCCGTTTATAATCAGTTAGAGTTACATCCTTATCTTACGCAAAAAGCGCTGGTGGAATACTGTGAAAGTAAAGGCATGGTGGTGTCTTGCTGGTCGCCGCTAGGATCAGGCTCCTGGAGCGGAGTCGATAACAGCGAAAAACCGATTTCTGATCCGGTAATCACGAAGCTAGCAGAAAAATACGGGGTTTCAGCGGGTCAAATTATTCTTGCCTGGGATCTGCAACAAGGGCGAATTGTGATTCCAAAAGCCGAAAGCGAAAAGCATATGAAAGGGAATCTGAATTATGGTTTCACTTTAACGGACGAAGAACTTACCGCCATTGATAATTTGAACAAGAACCATCGCTTTGGTGATGATCCAGACACGGCTACAGAATCGAATTTATCCCGGCCTGTTCCTAATTAATAAAAGTTTAAAAGTGGCGTGTTTCCCTGAACGGCCACTTATTACCTTTTTATTCATCAACTCCAAGCCACTTCCATTCATCAACTTTTGCCGGTTATGTAAGGCGAAAGCTCGTTAACCAGCTTTATGTCCACATAAAGTGCATCCGCTGCACTATCTTGATTCAAAAAAGTATTCAGTGCCTACTAGAGATTCCTATAACCATTTGTTTGTTAACGTTTTCTCTGGTTGGCACTAAAGGTGCTTTACTCATCTGCAATAGGATTGTCAGCAGTCGTACTCAATCCCATTTATACAATTTAGCTAATCAGCCTTAGGGTTGATACCCGGCAACGAAGCCCACAATGCGAGATGACATGTTCATCTAGCTTGTGGGTTTTTTTTTGACTCGAACAAAAGTGAAACTTTTATGAGTAACGAAAAATTCAATCTAGCGTCCTTTACCGGGAAAATGAAAATTCTGCATTTGTCCTGGATGGTTTTCTTCATCACGTTTCTTGTCTGGTTCAATATGGCGCCGCTGAAGCAGCTTATTGTAGAAGACCTTGGGCTGTCAGTTGATGACTGGAAAACCTTATTGATTTTGAATGTGGCGCTGACCATTCCCGCCAGAGTGGTAATAGGCGCACTGACAGATAAATTTGGCCCCAGAATCGTCTATTCATCGCTACTGATAGTTTGCTCCATTCCCTGTTTTGCGTTTGCTCTGGCTACGGATTTTACCCAACTGGCCATCGCTCGTTTTGCATTAGGGTTTATCGGCGCGGGCTTTGTAATTGGCATTCGCATGGTAAGTGAGTGGTTTCCGCCAGGAGAGCTGGGCGCTGCCGAGGGAATTTATGGCGGCTGGGGAAACTTCGGTTCGGCGGCTGCGGCATTCACATTGCCGACTTTGGCGCTGCTGTTAGGAGGAGACAATGGCTGGCGCTACGCCATTGCTATAACCGGCGTGCTATCGCTCATTTTTGGTGTGATTTATTATGTAAATGTGTCGGATACACCCAAAGGTGCAACCTACTTTCGGCCAAAAAATTTAGGCGGTATGGAAGTAACCAGCAAAGGGGATTTTCTATTTCTGCTGGTTATGAAAACACCGATGTACCTGGCTTTAGCGTTGCTCAACTGGAAGCTTTCTGCGGCTGGCGTGGGATGGCTGGGAGATACACTCTGCAATGCCATTTATACCTCGCTTATCGCTTTGTACCTGTTTGATGCTTATTCTACGTTTCGCGCAAATGCCAGTATTTTTAAACAGCCTGTGCCCGCCATCCATCGTTATTCATTCAAGCAGGTTGCCGTACTGAATATTCTTTATTTCGCCACTTTTGGTTCCGAGCTGGCGGTTATTTCCATGCTGCCGGCCTTTTTTGCTGAAACCTTTACGTTAAATATGGCAACAGCCGGGTTGCTGGCTGGCATGTACGCGTTTATGAACCTGATGTCTCGACCTGCGGGCGGCGTCATTTCAGATAACTTTGGACGCAAAAAAACCTTACTCATTTTGACCGCCGGTTTGGCGGCTGGCTACTTTTTGCTAAGCACCATTAATCCGGGCTGGCCTACCTGGTTAGCCGTACTCGCAGTCATGCTGTGTTCCTTTTTTGTGCAGTCGGGAGAGGGCGCTGTGTTTGCGGCTGTGCCGCTAATTAAGCGCCGCCTTACCGGACAAATTGCGGGTATGACTGGCGCCTACGGCAATGTGGGAGCGGTCACTTATTTAACTGTGTATTCACTGGTGGATGCTTCTACCTTCTTTATGGTAATCGGCTGCACCGCAGTACTGGGTTTTGTTGCTTTGCTGTTCATGCAAGAACCTGCAGGCACGATGACAGAAGTGAATGAAGACGGCACTGTGGAACTGATTCAGGTTACCTAAGGAATAACGTTGGCAGATTTATCTCTTTCTTACGGGGGTTACAGTAGCGCCGGTGTGAAATCTGAAAATCAGGATGCTTTTGCTGTCTGGCATGGTCAGGGCAGCCAGCTTAAAGAAAAAGGCGTAGTGGCGGCCATGGCTGATGGCGTTTCTGCCTGCGCTAAGGCTAAGGAAGCCGCTAACTCTGCCGTAACTACTTTCGTGCTGGATTACCTGCAAACGCCGGTCACCTGGACAGTAAAGCGTTCTGCACAACAGGTTCTGCAAAGTGTAAATCGCTGGTGTTATGGTCAAAATGCGTTTGCAACCGGGGGCGGCAGCCAAGCCGTTACCACCTTCAGCGGACTCATTTTTAAGTCAAACAGTGCATTTGTTTTTCATGCAGGCGATTCGAGAATTTACCGTTATCAGAATGGCGATCTCGAACAGCTAACGCTGGATCACTGTATCAAGCAAGGTAGGCGTTCTGTGTTGTCCAGAGCGTTAGGAATTGAACCTCATCTGGACGTCGATTTTAAACAAATTGATTTACAGCCAGACGATATTTTTGTGATGACCACTGATGGCGTGCATCAGTTTATCACCACCAAACAAGTGAAGTCAGCGTTACAGGAAGAATCGCAGGACCTGGAGGCGACGAGTCGCAACATTGTTCAGGCGGCATTGACCAATGGCAGTGACGACAATTTAAGCTGCCTGTTGTTGAAAGTTAATAGATTACCCAGTGCCAATCTTGATGAAGTCTGCCAACAACTCACTCGTCTTGCCATACCTCCCGCCCTGAAGCCCGGAATGAAGCTGGAAGGGATGCGAGTGCTGGAAATTTTATTTAACGGCACCAGAAGCAGTTTATATAAAGTTATAGATGACAACAGCGGGCAGCTGTTCAGCATGAAAACACCTTCTGAGTATTTTGCCGATAATCCTGCTTATTTAAGCAGCTTCTTGCGAGAGGAATGGATTGGGCAACATCTGCGTAGCCCGTATGTAATGAAGATTTTTCCAAGGCCAGCTGCGGCCAGATTTATGTATCACCTTTGCGAGTACATTGAGGGGCAGACGTTACGCCAATGGATGATTGATAATCCGTCTCCGGCTCTGGATAAAGTACGGCGTATTGCCAGGCAGTTGATTGCGGCGTTACGAGTGCTGCAGCGGCAACAAATGGTGCATCGGGACGTCAAGCCGGAAAACGTGATGATTAATGGCAATGGTGAAGTCAAGTTGATTGATTTTGGTGCCGTGCTTGTGGCTGCTCAGGAGGAAACAGGCGAGCAGCTGGCTCATACAGTGCCTTTGGGAGCGGTGAACTATATTGCGCCAGAATATTTACTTCACAATACGGCTGATTTTCGCAGTGATCAGTTTTCCTGCGCTACTGTTCTCTATGAAATGCTGTGCGGAGACTTACCGTATCAACCGGCAAGTCAAACGATATCCAGCGGCATTTTTGCCCGGGAATATAAGCCCTTGATTCGCGGACGACCTGACTTGCCGGCCTGGTTGGATGTATGTTTAAAAAAGGCACTGCAGCCAAATCCTGTGAACCGCTACGCCGCCTTTTCTGAATTTGAAACAGCGCTTGAAAGTTCAGACGACACAATTCGTTTGCTGGAAAAACAGCGGCCTTTAATTGAACGTAAGCCGGTGTTGGTTTGGCAGTGCGTCAGTGCGCTTTTATTTATCGCTGTAATGCTACAGCTGGTTTTTAAAGATTAGTACCAGTAAGCGGGCGGCCTGAGGCTGCGCGAATACTGATCCATGCGGATCGGTATAACCAAAAAAGCAAAATAAATCTGAATGTAGGCAACGACGCCCACACAGCCCAGACGGCTCTTCCGTCGATGGCTGGTGGGCTTTTTTGTTTGTTTTACTTTCTCTACTGCAATAGGCATCACACAACGTAAATTTAGGAACAGAAAATGAGAAGAACTCCTAAGCATTTTTTAATAATTGCTTTGTCCTGCGTTTTTTGCGCGGCAAGCGAAGCCGCAGATTGGTACGACGCACTTTCACAAACCACTGCCAGTGCAGATCTGCGGTTACGATATGAGGCAGTGGATCAGGACAACACTTTAGAAGATGCGGATGCGCTAACGTTTCGTACACAGCTGAATATTACCAGCGGTGAATATCGCGGCTTCTCTTTTACTGCCGAACTTGAAGATGTAAGGGTTGCTTTGGGGCAGGGGGATTATTCTGTTGGCCCTGCCGATTTTCATGCTGGCATCTATTCTACTATTGCTGATCCAAAAACCACTGAATTAGACCAGGCACTGATTCAGTATCGCAATCGGCATATTACAGTAAAAGCGGGTCGCCAGATTATCGCTTTGGATGACCACCGTTTCGTGGGAGATGTGGGATGGCGACAAGACCGTCAGACTTTTGATGGCGTCACCGTGGCTTACACAATTAATGATGCGGTTGATGTCTTCTATGGCTATATCAATCAGCGCAACCGCATCTTCGCCGAAGCCGCAGATATTAACTCCAAAGATCACCTGTTTAATGCCTCCTACACTACGGCTATGGGCAAATTTGTAGCCTATGGTTACCTGTTGGAAGAGGATAACGAGGCGGAAAATAGCATTGATACCTACGGTATCAGTTTTACCGGCGGCGTTAAGCAAGGAAACCTGAAATGGGTGTACGGGGCAGAAGCTGCAACCCAAAGCAGCGAGAATGCCTTAGCCGACTACAACGCCAGTTATCATAAGGTAGAAGGTGGATTGCTCATGTCTGGCATTACCGGAAAGCTCATGTATGAAGTGTTAGGTTCCGATGAAGGGAAATACGGTTTCTCTACGCCGCTGGCTACGTTGCATAAATTTAACGGCTGGACCGATCAGTTCCTCACAACACCAGCGCAAGGTTTGGAAGATTTAGCGGTTTCGGTTGCTGCGCCTTTCGCCGGTGGCACAGTGACCATGGTTTATCACAAGTTCGATATAAACAAAGCTGGCACCGTTACTGGTGATCTGGGCAATGAAATAGATCTGCAGTATGTCACCAGCATAGCCGAAAGAGTTAGTGCAGGCGTGAAATTTGGCAGATACTCAGCGAATGAAAATGGTAGCGGGTATGTCGATACCAATAAGCTCTGGGTCTGGATGGGCACCACTTTTTAACCACACGTTTTGGTGAGTGAAAAATAGCTGGAGGAGGGTATCAATGACAAAGAGAACAACAGGAATAGTGCTTTGCGGAGGTCTTTCTCAACGGATGGGAAAAGATAAAGGCGGGTTAATATTAAACGGCAAAACGTTGCTTGAGAACGCGGTTTCATGTCTGATAAATTCTGGCGTATCCAATGTCTACACAGTGGGTGCTAACGCTGCCGATATTGAGGATAAACACTCTCATCGCGGCCCCGGTGTTGCCACACTGGATGCTATGCAGTCAGTGCTCTTGCAATCCACCGAATATTTAATGGTAATTCCGGTGGACATGCCACTGCTAACATCACATCTGCTTAAGCAGCTACTTAACCTGGCGTTACATTATGAAAGTGGCTGTTACATCAGGGGTAATATGATGCCATTGGTATTAAAGATGGAGCCGGCCTTCGTTACTGTCGCCAAAGCGCACTTTGCCCATAATGATTCATTATCGCTGCGCGAGCTAATTGCGCTAAACCAGGCTGCGGCGTTACCGGCTGAGCAATGGCGTAGCGAGCAACTACTAAACATCAATCATCCGGAAGACTGGCAACGTATGCTGGCTTGACAGCAAAGCGAAAGGAGCAAACTATTGTTGTAACCAGCCCTTTTCCACAGCGATATTCAGTTGCTGATTAACATAGCGCCACAGGGCGGGGGCAGCAGATTCAAGAAGGGCGTTTCGGTTAATAATTTTTTCTCTGGTAACCTTATGTCGGGTCCAGCTTCCGCCTCCAGCTCGCATATTCTGAAAAACAGGAAGTACACGATCCATACATTTGGCGAATTGCGCATCAGCGGTAATGGCGGCTTCAAATTCGAGCCATAATTTTAGATAAGCCTGGCCTTGCGCTTCAGGCAAAATACCGAAAATACGTTTAGCTGCGGCAAGTTCCTTCAGCTCTTGCTCGGCATGATCGCTGGCTTCAGCAAAGGCAAACATATCGCCAGCGTCAATTTCTACCAGATCATGGATCAGAATCATTTGCACCACTCTGGCAATATTGATGGGCTCTGCGGCATATTCTGCAAGGACTGTGGTCATTAACGCCACGTGCCAGCTATGCTCAGCGCTGTTTTCCTGCCGGTTAGCATCGACAGGTAGCCTAACCTGTCTTTTCACCGCTTTTAGTTTATCCAGCTCCTGAATAAACGATGCATGGGCGTCTACAAATTCCATAATGTTTCCTTTATAAAAGCGCTATAAAAAACGCGCCCTTTAGGCGCGTTCTGTGCAAGCCTGAGCAGTTACTTCTGCTCGCTTAGCCACACAATAAGTTCAACGATATCATCTGTTGTCATATCGCGGGTAAATGTGGGTTGATAGCGACCGTTAACTATAAAGCTCGGTACGCCTTTGAGGTACTGACGGTACTGGTCGATTTTCTGGTTATTCTTTTTCAGCATGCTGTTTACACCAAAGCTCGATGCTAACTTATCGAACTCCGCAGCGTCGACGCCGTTAACTACAAATATATTACGAAGATCTTTTAAGCCGGTAACGCTGGCATTTTGCTTATGAATATAATTGAAGATAGCCTCATTCATAGCATCTTCTTGTTTAATCGCTCGGGCAATCATTAAGGCGCGGGTAGCGTCATCCTGAATTTCAGGACTCGTAAAACCCATGAAATTTACATGAATTTTAGTAAACTCAGTGTCGTCACTCAGCTTCTTCTTAATTTGCGCCACCAGCGGCTCAAATTGATAGCAATGCGGGCACCAGTAAGAGAAGAACTCCTTTATCTGGGGAGAATCCGTTGCCGGTTCATCCAATATCTTATAATGCTCACCTTCTTTCCACTTTTGTTCCTGGGCACATGCTTGTAGTGGTAAAAGCAGAGCCAATATGATGAGTGCTGCAAATTTTTTCATTCTTTCAGATTTCCTTTCGGCGTGATTGACTTAAGATTACCACAGCAAAAAAGCTTCGCCTAGCTTACGCGACAAGTACCCGGTTGCTGGAGGTTAACGGTAAATACGTGGGCGCTTGCACCTTGGTGCTTTTTATAAATCATCCACTGCAAATTCCGGACATTTACTGCTAGTTCAGCGTGCCTGCCCATTCCTGCTCCACAAGTTGGGCTAAGAAATCTTCGCTTTTTGTTTAAATTCTGCTCGCGTTTTTTCATGTGAAGACCCTTACTCAGCGTTGTTTGAAAGCGAAAAAGTACCACCACGATGTATTTATTTGGTTTCTTCGTTTGACTAAATTGAAGGGCTTTTCAGGACTCACCGAGTGATCAATTATAACTACGGCTTGGTATTACTGGTAACTACAAACGCACGGCGAAAGTTTACTTCCGCCCAGCGATATTAACTTATAGCGGATACCATTTTTGAAAGCAGTATCTTTCCAGTCTCTGGCAATAATTGGCGGTGGGCCTAGCGCTCTGTATTTACTTCATTACCTGTTACTCGGCAAGTCAGGCTTCCGGCGGATAGATATTTTCGAAAAGCGCAGCACATTGGGCCGGGGTATGCCTTATGGTAATGCAGGGGCTTTAAAGGAGCATCTGGCGAATGTCTCATCAAGTGAACTCCCTGCACTGCCGCAATCTCTTGTGCAGTGGCTGTTTGAGCAGTCTGACACCATGCTTGCTTCTTATAGTATTAATAAGCAATGTCTGACCGAAGAAACCATTGTTCCTCGGCTGCTTATGGGCGCTTATTTAGAAGCGCAATTTTCTGCATTGGTGAATAAGGCAAAACAGGCCGGAATTGATATTCGGGTGCATTATGAAGCTACAGTTATTGATGTAAAAATTGATGCCGAGAATAGGCACTGCATAATATTGAAGGAAGGCGATTATGCTGGCTTTACCGCCGCCGCTATTTGCACAGGCCATACCTGGCCGCGAAAGCAAGAACAAAGCGTCGCGGGTTATTTCGATTCGCCTTACCCGCCAATAAAACTTCGACACCAGCGGAATCATGCGGTGGCGCTGCGAGGCTGTTCGTTAACGGCAATTGACGCAATCAGTACGCTTGCTGTTGCCAATGGCGAGTTTTATCACGCTGCCAATGGGCAATTAAAATATGAAAAACATCCGCAGTGTCAGCAGTTTGAAATCGTAATGCACGCATTGGGAGGTTTAATGCCCAGCATCCGATATCATCTGGATTCGCCATTACTTAACACGGATGGTTTGTTAACCGAAGTAGAGCTAGAGGCCCATAGGCAGGAGAATAGCGGATTTTTATCGCTGGATTTTTTGTTTGAGCACAACTTCAAAAAGCAGGTAGCAAACAGGGATGCCGCAAGTTTTAAGAAAATAGCGAATAAAAACATCGAAGGCTTCGTTCAGCAGATGTTGTCCTCTCGAGAAGCATTTGATCCATTTACCCTGTTCAAAGTGGAATATTTGCAAGCTGAAATGTCGATGTTGCATAAAGTGTCAATTGTCTGGAAGGAGTGTCTTGCCGTTTTTAGTTACGCATTGAACCCGCTTGCGCGATATTTAAGTGCGGAAGATACCCAACGCATGAACGAACATCTGCAGCCTTTAATCGCTATTGCTATCGCTAATATTCCGCAGCATTCATGTCAGCGTCTTTTGGCTCTTCATTCAGCAGGAGCGTTGTCCATGATATCGGTGGGCACATCAAGCGACGTAAAGGTTGTAGACAATAATATTTACTACCGGTATAAAAATAGACGGGACGAAACCGTTGAGCAGCATTATCAAACGTTTATAGACTGCATCGGGCAATCTCCTCAGCCGCTATCGGCATTTCCATTTCCTTCAATGAGAAAAAGCGGCAGAGTTAGGCCAGCAAAGGTAGCGTATCAATATTCTAAAAACGGGGCGCGGGATAAGCAGCTTACGCCAAAAGAGGTTGAATTTGATGCAAACGCCAGTGTTTATTATCGACTTATTGGAGGGGCTGATATTTCTGCCAGTTACCAGCTTTTAGATGGAAAACGCGCCACGTCGGCTAAAACTTATATTATGGCTGTGCCTTATATCAGCGGATTGAACCCTGACTTTTCCGGCCTGGATTACTGCGCGGATGTGGCGCAAAAAATTGCGAAGGATTTAGAAACATAAAACCCCCACAAGCACGCGACTGTGAGGGTTATCCCGGCTTAGCGAGGCTGATAAAACCGCTACTACGGATTCATCTGATAGCTGATACTGAATAGTGCGCGGCGCTTTTCACCAGCATAACCATAGATATCTTCGTAATCTTCGCCTAAAGCGTTGTCTATCCGCAGCGCCGCTTGCCACTGAGGCGCTAGCTGGTACGTCACATTAACACTGGCTAACGTGTAAGGCTTCAAGCCGACAGTGGTAGCAGGTTCAGGATACGGCGGGTAGTACATATCGTCCCGGCTGCCGGTATAAGCAAGTTTTACGTAAGCCCCCAGTCCGGCAACGGGTAAATCGCCACTTACGGTAACAGAGCCAACATGTTGTGCGCGGCGAAGCTCAGTAATTTCTGCTTCATCTTGAGTGGCATCCAGATAGCTGTACGCCAGTCGCACGGCGAAACTACTGCCCTGATAATTGAGCTCTGTATCTATGCCTTCACGACGACTTTCACCCAGAATGTTTTTGGCGGTGCTGGCAAGCAGTTCCGGATCGTAAACATAGCCGTTAATTTCGTCTTCAAGACGGGCGTTGAAATAACTGGCTTCTCCAGACCATGCTGAGGTCCAGCGGGCACGCGCACCAACTTCCCACTCGCGGCTGGTTTCCGGTTTCAGCTCTGGGTTTCCCACAAATGATTGCGGATAATAGCCGAAGCGCTCAGTAAAAGTAGGCGTTTTAATGGCTTTACCCAAGCTACCAAACAAAGAATAGTTTCTGGTAACTTCCCATGTTAATCCTGCGCGATAACTTACTGCATTATCGAACTCGCTATTGTTGTCAAAACGTGCACTGAAAGTAGCAAAAACATCGTCGGTCAGTTCAGAACCAGCCTCGCCAAAGGCGCTGACCGTGGTGTCATGCTGATCCTGATTAGGATCGCCGTAGTCAGTAGCTCCACGTTGCTCGAAAAGCCGTTGCAGATATTCAAGCCCGCCAGCCAACTGCCAGTCGTTTACCTGGTAACGATTTACCCAGATAACTTGCTGACGTTTACCAGTAGTGCTTCCAGCATCTGTACCGCTGGTAGTATTGCTGTTTTCATCTTCACGGAACTGAAGCTTTAATTCGCTGGAATAATCAGAGTTCGACGGCGCCAATAGCCAGCTTAACTGGGTGCTGATTTGCTGCCCGTCAGTTACATTGTCTGCGTCTGCTGGCAAGCCGGTGCTAAAGTCTGTGCTGTCATAGTCATTCGCGTAATCTACTATACGAACATTAGCCGAAAACGTGTGTTCGTCCGTCGCGCGCCAGGCAATGCCACCGCCGGTAGTAATATTGCGATAACTGTCGTCTTCATCCCCATCGCGAGCAACGTTGTCGCCATTGGTTTCGAACCAGTCAGCAAATGCCGAATAGCTAAAATCTTCCTGGTTACCCGATGCGTTAAGATTGACTCTAGTTGTTTCGCGGCTACCGACTGCAAATGTACCCCCTACGCTCTGGGAGTTTTGTGTGGCAGCGCCCTTAGTGGTAATGCTGAGTACGCCGCCGATAGCGCCGCTACCCCAGAGAGCACTTTGCGGGCCACGCAGTAGTTCGATGCGAGTGACGTTGGCGGCAGTTAAATGGGCTAAGTCAATTAAACTGCCTTGGCCGATGTCGTTGGCCACAACACCGTCGATCAGCACCAGCAGGTGATTGCTCTCGCTGCCACGAACCCGGATTTCTGCCAACGCGCCGGGGCTGCCCGACTGTGCAATGGTGACGCCAGGCAACGAGCGCAGCAAGTCTGTTAACTGCACTGCACCAGAACGTCGAATTTCATCTTCGGAAAGCACGGATGTTGAGGCCGCCACCTGATTAAGCTCAATAGGTAAACGGGAGCCGGTGATAGTCAGCGTTTCAATATTATCGTTATTGGAAGTTTGCGCCAGTGCTGAGGCTGAAGCCAATACACAGGCAATGGCAGTTGCTTTGGGCAGCAACCGGGAAGTTAATGTGATTTTCATGGTGTCTCTCGTTTCAGTGCTCCACCCGAGCACAATAAACTGTCTTGAGTCAGACAAGGCTGACGGCGTGTCTCCAGGCCGGTATCCGGGCTTACTCACAGCGTATCGAGACGCGGATATACATCCCTTCCCATAGCGGATAATGTATTTCCAACGCTATAGTGGTTGTTCGCCGACCGGGCGGTCTGCGGTGATGCATAAAAGTAACGAAAAGGTTACTTGAGTTTACCGTTGCGGGGGCAGCATCAGCTTCTACTGATTTCCCGTTTACCCTGCCAGAGGCAGGCACCTAAAACGCCGCGGAGTATAACTAATTGAAAGTTGGATAGAAAGGTAAGTCTTATTCCAAATCTTTCCAACTTAGAGTGATACCAATCCCGTAATCAAGTGCCGCAAGGGGCTACTATGAGAGATTTTTAGAAGCCTTGGGTGAGAGGCTTTTCCTGAAGGGCTGACATTTGCTCTTTCAATGCGAGGATTTGACCTTCCCAGTATTTGTCTTCGGCAAACCAGGGAAACGCACGTGGAAAGGCCGGGTCTTGCCAGCGCGCCGATAACCACGCCATATAATGCACCATCCGCATGGCACGCAAAGGTTCTATCAGCGCCAATTGCTTGCGGTCGAAGTCGTTGAATTCTTCATACGCTTCTATTAAAACATCAAGCTGCAACATTTGTTGTTGTCTATCGCCACACAGCATCATCCATAAATCCTGTATGGCGGGACCCATACGGCAATCATCCAGATCCACAAACATGGGCCCATCCCGCCACAGGATATTACCCGGATGACAATCACCGTGAAGACGTATCTGGCTGCTGTCATCGCACCGATAGGCCGCGGTGGTAGCGGAAATAACCGGGTCGAGAATGGCAAAGAATGCAGTACGCAGGTGACTCGGTAGTAGCTGGCTGTGCTGTAGCTCTTCACGAGGCTTTTTCAGATAAGAAGCCACATCTAACGTAGGGCGGGTAGCAAATGGCTGCGCCTGTGCTACCCGATGGATACGGCCGATAAATCTTCCCATCCATTCCAACTGGTCAAGATTATCCACTTCAAATTGCCTCCCTCCAACAGAAGGAAATACCGCAAAGCGAAAGCCATTGGCATGATGGAGTGTGTGGCCGCCAATTTTCATTGGCGGCACCATGGGAATGTCGTTGGCCGCCAGCTCCAGAGCAAAGTCATGCTCTTCCTGAATTTGTGTGTCTGTCCAGCGTTGGGGACGATAAAACTTCACCACCAATCGTCGCGCATCGTCAGTAACAAATTGATAGACGCGATTCTCGTAACTATTTAGCGCCAGCAAACCGGATTCTGGGTAAATACCGCAGGATTCCAGTGCATCAAGAACAGCATCAGGGCTTAAACCTGAAAAGGCAAAATCTGTCATAATCTCTTTTTATTTTTACCGGTAAATGAACTTTGTAGGTTCGTTCGCTTCGACCACATCGCCATTAACGGTAGTGGTCTCGACATGAAAACTGAACTCTGTCACAGATTCTTGCAGTGAATCCGGTTTTATTGCGACTGAAACCGGCACACTTCTTACTTCACCACCGGCTATATTCAGTTCCTCTGTACCTATATATTTGTAGTCTTCAAGATCCTGCACCGAGATGCTGTAGGTCTGGGGAGACTGCGACTTGTTCAATACCTTTAACGTATAGACATTTTCAATCCAGCCGTCTCCTGTATCGCGAAACAAGGTATTACGATCCCTGATGATATCGACTTCTAACGGCACTCGCATAGTAATGTTGGCTATTAACAGCCCCATCATTACCACCAATACGAAGAAGTATCCAATCAGCTTAGGCCTGAAAATATGAGTTTCTCCACCAGACAGCTGTTCTTCTGAAGTAAAACGAATTAATCCTTTCGGATAATTCATCTTTTCCATTACTCCGTTACAGGCATCCACGCAGGCACCACAGTTAATGCATTCATATTGCAAACCATTACGAATGTCGATACCGGTGGGGCAAACCTGCACACAAAGATTGCAGTCAATACAGTCGCCAAGCCCTTTGCTGGGCAATTCCTCGTAAGGAATTTTACGCGAGCGGGGGCCGCGTCTGTCACCTCGATTAGGATCGTAAGCGACAGTGAAAGTGTCTTTGTCAAACATGGCCGATTGAAAACGTGCATAGGGACAAATGTGAGTACACATAATTTGCCGCATCCAACCGGCGTTGCCGTAAGTGCAGAAGGTGAAGAACAGCACCGAAAATACTGCCCAAAAGCCAGCATTAAAGATAAAAAAGTCGATAAATAGCTCGCCGATAGGCGTGAAGTATCCCACAAAGGTAAGCGACGTCAGCAAGGCTACAGCTATCCAGCAAAAATGTTTAAGGGATTTCCGCCAAAACTTGTCCAGGTCCATCGGGCGCTCGTCCAGCTTTATCCGCTTGTTTGCGCTGCCTTCGATTTTTTCTTCTAACCATATATAGATATAGGTCCAGGTGGTCTGGGGGCACATAAATCCGCACCACACCCGACCTGCAAAAGCCGTGACAAAAAACAGAGCAAACGCGCTCACAATAAAAATATAAGCGAGTAACGTCAGATCCTGAGGCCACAGAGTAAGAGAAAAGAACGTGAAGCGTTGCTCGGCGATATCCAGTAACACCGCCTGCCTGCCGTCATACTGTAGCCAGGGAATAACAGCAAAGAGGGCAAGAAAAAACAGCCCAAAAAAGCGACGGAACGTTTCGAAAGGTCCTTTTACCGCGCGAACGTAGATACTAGTGCCAGAAGAATGATGTTTGGTCTGATCTTTCGGACTAGGCTTGTGGACTTTAACCGGAGTCACATCTTTAACCGGAATTTGCTCACTCATTCGAAAACCTTAGTTGATACAGAAGGAGATACCGCGGCACGCATTATATCAGGCAGAAACAGGGTTTGTTTAATATAGATCAACTAAATGCCCATACGTTATGCGTGGATTAACTTAATAGGGGCGGATAGGCGGAAATTCAACCAGCCTCAGCATTTGGGGCCGGTAATTAAAAGAACTATCTGCACTATGAAATTCCAATCTGCACTGACGCTCGATGGGAATTCAAAGGACGTTGTAAACCGCAGGGCCTAATGCTCTGCGCCGTTACCATTAAAGAAACCTCCGTTGAAGCATAGAGGAACATTTTATCATTCACCGCCTGATGTTTTTCGGGGTAATTACTGGGTCCAACGGAGAAGCTATGACAGGAATATGATCAGAGGGATCGGCATTATGAATTACTATATTCAGGTATAAAAATCACCCCTGATGCAGCCAAAGCGTTTAGGTTATGCTGAAAAAAAATAGCGCGGTAGTCAACAAGCCGCTGTGGAGCGTCTGGAAGGTATGTTACGTGGTTTCATTATTGTGGCTGAAATTATAATACTTGTCGTTATCTTACGTTCCGATTTCGCCCAGTACATATTTAAAGACCTGCAAAAATTTCTTGCTGACTGGTTTGTTCATGTAGCGGAAATTCCCGAGCAAAATGAACTACGTCAGCTTCAAGGGAAAACTTCCCCTACTTTTGAGACACTGCGTCCATTTCAAAAAGAATATCTTACAGAGATAATGTCTAGCCGCACCAGCTTGAATCGTTTTTACTCCCAGTACTGTTTAAATGATGATAAAAACCCCTATATTTATGGAGGAACGTTGCACTATTTCTGTGACGAAATTCAGCGCACCTCGCTGTTAGACTCAGGCTGATTGTTCAGGCTACGTTCAGACCTCTTTGCTAGTATTAATGCATAAGATCCGTACTCTGTGAAACCAGTACCAGACTCGGCAAAATTCTGGGCGTGGTGGTACGTTTAATGCTCTTCCAGGTTTGGTAGGCCCGATACGGGCGTTGCAACGGCGCAGGAATCTATGCAGGAACTTGCGCAGAAGCCGCGCCTTTCTTTCTGCTGTAGTCAGTGTAAGCCTATATGAGAGGACGCGCGTTTTTCGTTGTATTGCGCAACAGTTAATGTGAATCATGAAATGAGGTGAAGCAATGCGTAAATATGTCTTGGTATCCATGCTGATCAGTGGCGTTTTTACAAGTTCTGCGTTTGCCGCTGCAGAGGTGGACGTAACCTGGCAAGATCCAGACTCCTATACCGACGTTCGGGGTTCTAATGAATCCAATAGCAAATTTAAAAAACGGACTTTTAAAGAGCTTGAATCCTACTTTACTGAAATGGCGGAAGCGTTACCCGACGGTCAGAAATTAGCAATAACTGTTACTAATTTAGATTTAGCAGGACAGGTATGGCCGAGCAGCTTTATTGGCTTTGGTGCATCGGCAGGGTCAGAAATTCGTCTTATTAAACGTGTCGACATTCCGCGAATTTCCTTCAACTATACCTTAACAGATGCCGATGGTCAGGAAGTAAAAAGTGCGGAAGTAAAATTAAAGGATATGGGCTTTATGGACGGCACCGTTCGCTTTATGCAGCACGACAATTTAGCGTATGAAAAGCAAATGCTGAAAGACTGGTTTCGTGAAGAGATGGCCAGCGTAGTAGTAAAAAATAACGTTTAGTTCCCGCCTTCGCTATGAATAAGAACGCGTTTTCGAAAGGAAACGCGTTTTTTGTATCAGCAAAAGATTCCCTTTCTTGTAACCCGCACCGCTATTGGGTTAGCAGACTGTTTGGTCAAAAAATTGGCGTTTTGGTCAAAAAATTGTCATTTAATTGTAGTATTTTATTTATACTCTCTCCTGCACTTTGGGACAGTTTACCAACCAGCAGGAGTCATTATGAAAGCAACAGTCCTGCTTCCTCTTGTATTGAGCGTATCAACCACGGCATTGGCAAATGACGTGTTTATTTCGCAGTACATCGAAGGAAGTAGTAATAATAAAGCAATAGAACTCTATAACCCGACTGATGCTAGCATCTCGTTGACCGGTTATAACCTTTCTTTTTATTCCAACGGAAATACTTCAGCCAGCACGATAATCGATTTAGGTGACACCATTGAAGCGGGTGCAACTTTCGTTATTGCCGATAGCTCAGCAAGCAGTGAGATTCTTGCTCTGGCCAATGTCACGTCTGGTCAGTCGTTCTTTAACGGCGATGATGCGGTGGTATTGGCTAAGTCAGGTAATGTTGTTGATAGTATTGGACAGGTAGGTGTAGATCCTGGTTCCCAATGGGGCTCTGGAGACACCAGTACCCAGAATAACACATTAATTCGACTGGCTTCTGTCAGTGTGGGAGACACCGATCCTTCAGATGTCTTTGATCCTGCCATTGGTTGGTCAGGTTTACCGCAGGATGACTTAACCGATCTTGGCAGTCACACTTATGACGGTAGTGATGATAGCGGCGACGGTGGCGATGAAGATGAAGACTTGTCGAACGTATGCACCAACTGTCCCGATCTGGACAAGATAGCTGATGCCAGCACCTTTAATCCTGCCGTTTACTACGCAGCGGTTCAGACAGAAATTAATAACGGTTCTTCTACCGACGTTGTCCGCCAAATTCTCAGTGAAACTATTGCTTCCGGACAACGTACGCTAACCTACAGCGAAGTCTGGACGGCGCTGACAGAAACCGACGAAGATCCTACAAACCCGGAAAACGTGCGGTTGTTCTATTCCAACCGTTCGATCGCTAAATCCTCAAATGGCTCAGGCGCAGCTTCAAACAATCCCGACAACTGGAACCGCGAGCACAGCTGGCCGAAAAGCCATGGTTTCCCAAACAGTGGACAAGAAGCTTACACCGACATACAGCACTTACGCGCGACAGATATTTCAGTAAATTCAAGCCGTGGAAATCTGGATTTTGATAACAGTGATTCGCCGCTGGGCGAAGCGCCTGAAAACCGGGTAGACGGGGATTCCTTTGAGCCTCGCGATGCCATTAAGGGCGACGTGGCGCGGATGATGCTGTACATGGACATTCGTTACGAAGGCAACGGCAGCGATTCCACACCAGACTTGACGCTGGTCAACCGCATAACCTCGGGTAGCGAAGCCAGTTTAGGTAAACTGTGCACGCTGTTGCAGTGGAACGAAGCCGATACAGTGGACGCTGAAGAACAACGCCGCCAAAACGCAATCTACGAGTATCAAGGTAACCGGAATCCCTTTGTGGATCACCCTGAATGGGTAGATATGTTCTATTCTGCGGCAACCTGTGATGAGGAACCCGTTGATCCAATCGATCCAGAAGAGCCTGAATTACCTGCTCCTTCAACGGGTGTCGCGCCAGTTATCATTACCGGTGTATTCGACGGCCCGTTAACTGGTGGAGTACCAAAAGGGATTGAGCTGTATGTTACGCAGGATATCGCTGATTTAAGCGTTTGTGGCGTGGGTTCAGCCAATAATGGTGGCGGCTCTGACGGCGAAGAATTTACCTTCCCCGTGGTATCCGCTTCGGCTGGCGATTTTATTTACGTTGCCAGTGAATCTGAAGGTTTTGCTGCGTTTATGGGGTTTGCGCCGGATTACACCACTGGCGCAATGGCAATAAACGGTGATGATGCAGTGGAAGTATTCTGTAACGGTGAAGTCGTTGATCTGTTTGGGGATGTAGACACTGATGGCAACGGTGAGGCATGGGAATACCTGGATAGCTGGGCGTATCGTACCGCGGGTGCTGGTTCAGCTACCTTTGATGTGTCGCAGTGGCTGTTTGCCGGCGCCAATGAATGGGACGGCGAAAGCAGCAACAGTACTGCGGCGAGCCCGTTCCCGCTGGCCACTTATTTGCCACCCGCTACTGAACTTTTCTTTTCTGAATATATTGAAGGCAGTGGCAATAATAAAGCGCTGGAAATAGCGAATCTTGGTTTCTCTGATGTCGATCTTAACGGTTACGATGTACAGGTTTACGCCAACGGTGCCACTACCGCCAATTCTACTATTGCGCTAACAGGTACGCTGGCCGCAGGTGATGTGTTTGTTATTGCGAATAGCTCTGCAGGTAGCGCAATAATGGCTCAGGCGGATTTAGTTTCCGGCGGACTGTCTTTCAATGGAGATGATGCGGTCACCTTGCGGTTGGATGGTGAAATTATTGATTCCATCGGGCAAATTGGCTTCCGGCCGAATTCTGCATGGGGTAGTGGTGACACCAGTACGCTGAATAGTACGCTACGTCGCAAATCTTCTGTTCGTAGCGGGGATAGCAATGCTTTAGATGAATTTGTTCCCGCATCACAGTGGGACGGATTCCCCATCGACACTTTCGACGGCTTGGGTTCCTACACACAAGTTGAAGCCCCGTTTGAATTGGGATTTTGTGGTGAGCCGGCTACTTATATCAGCGCTATCCAGGGTGAGGGTGCAACGTCTGCGCTTAGCGGCGAGACGGTAGTGGTGGAAGCGGCAGTTTCTCACGTAACGCCTAATCTCGGTGGTTTCTTTATTCAGGAAGAAACGGTTGATTACGATAATAATGCAAATACCTCAGAAGGCATCTTTGTTGCTGCACCTGCATTGCTTGGTACAGTAGCAGTGGGTGATGTGGTACGCGTGGGTGGTATAATTGGTGAAACCTACGGCCGTACTGAAATTGCGGCGCAAAGCGAGGCGTTAGTGTGCGGCACATACACTGTTACACCCGTAGCAATCAGTTTGCCTAAAGCTGAGGCGGACAGTTTCGAAGCAGTTGAAGGAATGCTGGTATCCAGCAACCAGTCGTGGGTGATAAGCGACAACTACAACTATACCGCATATGGTGAAGTGGTGGTGTCTACTGAACGTCTTTTCACCCCTAGCCAGGTTGCCTTACCCGGCTCAGAAGCCTTTGCCGCTGTAGAGCGACAAAACGAGCTTGACCATCTGTTAATTGATGACAACTCAGACGGCGCCGATACCACAGAATTGCTGTTATCGCCTGGCGGCTTTAGCCCATACAATCCTGTGCGAGCTGGTGATACGGTAACTGGTGTGACAGGTGTGATGGACTACGGTTTCTCTGAATATCGCATCCGCCCGGTAGAGACAATAAGCGTGGCGAATACGAATCCAAGAGAAGATGAACCCGTACTAGCGGATGGCAATCTAAAAGTCGCCAGCTTTAACGTGCTTAATCTGTTTAATGGTGACGGACAGGGAGAAGGTTTCCCTACATCTCGCGGCGCGGACACTTACGAAGAATATTTGCGTCAACGTACCAAGATCGTTAATGCCATTGTTGAACTGGATGCCGACGTTATTGGTTTACTAGAGCTGGAAAATGACGGCTTTAGCGAGCGTAGTACCATTGCGCAACTGGTGGATGATATTAATGCCAATTTGGGCGTAAACGCTTATGCCTTTGTTGATGTTGGTACCAGTGAAGTCGGCACTGATGAAATAACCTCAGGCATGATTTATCGTCCTGCAGTGGTTGAATTGTCGGGAAGCGCGCAGGTGCTGTTAGAAACGAACAGTATTGTGGATGAAAATGGCCCGTTGTGGGGAACGGCGAAAAATCGTCCCTCAATTGCGCAGGCATTTGTTCATAGCGAAACCGGACAAACCTTTGTAGTCGATGTTAACCACCTGAAATCAAAAGGTTCCTCATGTGGTTCAGGAGACGACAGTGCCGAACAGGGAAGTTGTAACCTTACACGCACGCGTGCCGCGATGGCCCTGCATGCGTGGCTGGCTCAGACTTTCCCTGACACGGCCACTATTATCATGGGAGATCTTAACGCCTATGGTAAAGAAGATCCTATTCAGTATCTGGTTACCTCCGGTTATACCAATACAGTAGCCGCCTTAAAAGGTGAGAAATCTTACAGCTATACCTTCGACGGGTTGGCGGGAACGCTGGATTATCAGCTAATTAACGCGCCAATGCAGGAATGGCTGGTAGATGTCACAGAATGGCATATCAACGCAGACGAAGCGACAGCGCTTGATTACAATGAGGAAAATAAACCTCAGTCGTATCTTAACGAACTGCTTTTCCGCGCCTCGGATCACGACCCTGTGATCGCCAGCTACTTACTGGAGTCAGCAGATGTGACCGGCGACTGGGACGGTGATGGCGATGTGGATATTGATGATATTCGCGCGTTCTTTAGTGCCCTTTTGAGTAAACAAAAAATAGGAATGGAATTCGATTTGAATCAGGACGGCAAAGTCGATACTCAGGATATGACGAAAATGCGTACGATGTGTACCTATTACGCTTGTCGAACTGAAGAGGTTTCACCTACCAAAACAGGTAGTTCTGCAAACGTGAGCCGTTTATCGCGGTAATCGGAACCGTAACGAAAAAGCCCCGGGCTGCCGGGGCTTTCTATTTTTATCGGCTATGGCAAATAGTCGAATTCACTATCAGATACGCTCAGAATAGTTTCCGCGCCTGTTATCATTGCTGCTTTGTGTGCGTCTCGTCGCGGCAGAATACGCGCTTCGTAAAAAGCACAGGTATTCATCTTACCTTTAGCAATAGATCCATCTTCACTTTCCTGAGCTTTACTTGCCATGCTGTACCATAATACCCCGATTAAAGAATACGCGGTGAAGGCTAAATAATCGTGGGCTGCCGCCGCAGCATCTGTCGCGCTCATTGTCAGACATTCTGTCGAGGTGGCGCACCAGTCGTTTAGTAATGTCTGGGCTCTGGATTGTAACTCCGGCTCTTGTATTGCGGTTGTGAGTTCATGAAAGGCAGTGAAAGTAGCCTGCATTATTTCGCCCTTATCGCGGGTGAGTTTACGGCCAATTAAATCAGCAGCCTGAATGCCATTGGTGCCTTCATAAATCTGGGCAATGCGCACATCGCGCATCAATTGTTCCATGCCCCACTCACGAATATAGCCGTGACCGCCGAACACCTGAATTCCCAGGCTGCAGACTTCCAGTCCCATATCGGTCATAAACGCTTTACAAACTGGCGTTAGAAACTGAAGTACCGGCTTTGCTTCCGCTTTTTTACTGTCGCTGCCGTGTTTTTCAATATCCATGTGCTTAGCATAAAACAGCGATAGGGCACGGCAGCCTTCAGTTAAGGCTTTTTGCGTCAGTAGCATTCTGGCTACATCGGGTTGGAAAATTATGGCGTCGGCTTTTTCTTCTGGTTGCTGAATGCCTTGAGGCGCACGGGACTGGCGGCGATCTCTGGCATAGGCAAGTGCACCCTGATAAGACGCTTCAGCAGCGCCCAAACCTTGCATACCTACCTGAAAGCGGGCATCGTTCATCATGGTAAACATACAGGCAAGCCCTTGATGTGGCTCGCCAATCAGCCAGCCTTTCGCATTGTCGTAATTCATCACGCAGGTTGGGCTGGCTTTAATACCCATTTTATGTTCAATACTTCCTACTGAAACGGCATTGGCTTCACCAGGTTCACCAGTTTCGGTAACAAGAAATTTGGGTACTAAAAAGAGGCTAATACCCTTAACGCCCGCTGGCGCATCAGGTAATCGGGCAAGTACCATATGGATTATATTTTCTGTCCAGTCGTGATCGCCGCCGGTAATAAAAATTTTGTTGCCGGTAATGCTGTAACTGCCGTCTTCCTGTGGCTGCGCTTTGGTGGTAAGTAACGCAAGATCCGACCCCGCTTGCGGCTCGGTCAGATTCATAGTGCCAGTCCACTCACCGCTGATAAGTTTGGCAAGATAATGCGCTTTTAGCTCCTCAGTGGCGTGACGGGAAACAGCCAACACTGTGCTTTCAGTCAGCATTGTAGTAAGCCGCCAACTTAAATTTGCGGCGTTTAGCATTTCATGTATGGGTACCGCCATGGTATAGGGCAGGGCTTGTCCGCCGTATTCCTCTTCACCCAACATGGCATTCCAACCATTCGCCACGTATTCCCGATAAGCATCAGCAAAGCCGTCAGGTGTTGTCACTGCACCGTTTTGTAACTTGCATCCCTGTTCATCACCTTCACGGTTTAACGGCGCCACAACATCGGTGGCAAATTTCGCTCCCTGGCTCAAAACATCATTGGCAAGAGCGAAATCGAAATCATGCAGGCCAAGCTTCTGATAATGCTCATCCAGCCCTAACCAATCGCGAAGCAAAAACTGGAAATCCGGAAGTGGCGCCTGATACTGGGGCATGGCTTACTCCATTTTAAAACGGTTGTTTGAATTCGATGACATTATAGCCATACATCGGCGCTCAATACCATCTTGGATTGGTTCATTATTAATACGCCATTACATAACACCAGCGCGCATTGATGTGTGCTCTCAGCTTGAGTTTGTTTCCTTAAACCGCATCTCTGCCTTGCAATTATTTACAGCCTTGGCATTCTGCTTCTTTAAGAAAAGTTAGAAGCGAGGAGCTATGTCACAATCTTTTCCTATATGCGTAGTAACCGGCGGTAGTCATGGGATCGGTTTGGCGATATGCAGAGCGTTTTCCCGCCAGGGGTATCGCGTATTTAATCTGGATCTGCAGGATTTTGCCCAGCCCGTCGAAAACGGCTATTGGTTACCCTGTGACGTGGCTCATTGTGATGAGGTTGCTGTGCGTATCCAGCAAGTAGTTGAGGACGTCGGAAAAATTGATGCGTTAGTTTCTAACGCCGGTATTCATGTTTCAGCGACCATTGAAGAGACGTCAGAAGCAGAACTAGATCGGATATTCGGTATCAACGTTAAAGGCGCTTATGCAGCAGTGAGGGCAGCGCTGCCGGCTATGAAAGCGCAAAGAAAAGGAGCGATTGTGCTGATGTCTTCTGATCAGGCTATCGTGGGCAAGCGCCGCTCCTTTGCCTATAATCTCAGTAAATCAGCGCTCGCCTCTATTGCCAGAACTACCGCATTGGATTATGCCGAATTTGGCATTCGCGCAAACGCTGTATGTCCCGGCACCATCGAGACGCCGCTTTACCATAATGCCATTGATAACTATGTGGCAGCATCGGGTGCGAATGAAGCCGATGTCCATGCCAGCGAAGCGGCTGAGCAACCGTTGGGAAGATTAGGCCAACCGGAAGAGGTTGCCGAGCTTGTACTGTTTTTGGCCAGTGACAAAGCCAGTTTCATTACCGGCAGTTTGCAGGTAATTGATGGCGGCTACACCGCTCAATAGGTGAAATAATGGAAATTATCGACTCACACCTTCATTTGTTTGATTTGGCACAAGGCGACTATCATTGGCTAAAAGAACACAATCCTCCCTTCTGGCCAGATAAAGCCGACATTGCTCAATCGTTTTGTGAAGCGGACTTACGTTTAAGCGATAATTTAACCCTGGCTGGGTTTGTCCATATTGAAACGGGATTCGACAATCACAAGCCCTGGCGCGAAGTAGACTGGCTGGAAAGTCACTGCACGTTACCTTTTCGTAGCGTAGGGGGCGTGGATTTGTGTGCTGCTAGCTTTGAAAGCGACGTGCTGGCCTTGGCTGAGCGTAACAGCGTGGCCGGTGTAAGACACATTCTGGATGATCAAGCGCAGACAATATTAACGCGGCCGGGTATGAGCGATAATTTTAAGTTACTGGCAGAGAGGGGGCTGAGCTTCGATGCGCAGTTCGCCCTTGCGGATACGGCAGCGGTCAATGCGCTTCTTTCCCTCTGCGAGTCAGCAGACGGACTGCGGATTATTATAAATCATACCGGCTTCATCCCCGAAGGAGGGAATGAATTTGAACGCTGGCAGCACAATTTAGCCAAGATTACTGCGTACCCTCATGCCGCTATTAAGTTATCTGGCTGGGAGATGGTAAAGCGGCAGTGGCATGCTGACACTGTAACCAGAGCGTTGAATGCTGTACAGGCTGTTGTGCCGACAGAGCGAATTATGTTGGGAAGCAATTTTCCGTTGTGCTTGTGGCGAGGTTCCTATCAGGCACAGTGGGCAACCTATCTTGCTTTGACGCTGCCACAGCATCAGCAAGCCTTGTTAAGAGAAAATACACGGCATTGGTACCAGTTTAATTGACCTGCAGTTATAAGCTCTTTCACGATTCACCATAGTTGCATAGCAATTCACGGAGCCGCTTCAACAATCATTAATGCTTTGGTTGTTGCGCTAGTATTTGCTTAACTTCCTCTAACAACGGTTTAATTTCAGACATATTTACCGGCTTGACCAAATGGTAACTGAAACCGCTCGCTTTTGAACGTTCAATATGTTCTGGCTGCCCCCAGCCCGTTTGGGCAACAAACATAGTGTGGGCCAAGGCCGGGTTTTTCTTCAAGGCTACGCATAAGTCATAGCCATTCATGCCTGGCAAACCAATATCAAGCAGCGCAAGGTCAGGCGTAAATTGCTCTACCATCTGTAACGCTTCGGTGGCATCTTCCGCCACTTCGACACGATAATCCATGGCTTCCAGAATCCAGGCCATGGTAACGGCTGCGTCTTGATTATCGTCTACAATAAGAACATTAACCGGCAGTAGAGACGCTTTGTCGTCAGGTTCTGAGGCTGTATTGTGCTCAGCCGTTTCAGCAGGCGCTGAGCAACGGGGTAGATTTACAGTAAAGCACGAACCTTTTCCCAAACCATCGCTGGTGGCCCGGATTTCTCCATCATGTAGTGCCACTAACTGTTGAACCAGCGTCAAGCCGATGCCAAGGCCGCCTTGAGCATGTTCCAGCGAATCGTCTACCTGCGAAAACATATCGAATATATTAGGCAACATATCCGCTGGAATACCGGCGCCGTCATCTGCAATCGCGATATTGACCGCATCTTGTGTGGTAGTTACTTCAACCGTAATACTGCCGTTGATGCCCGTGTATTTTGCGGCATTATTAAGAATATTGGCAAACACCTGCGATAGCCGCACCAGATCACCGTGCACAAAGACAGGTTCCTCTGCACTATTAACAGTTAATTGATGTTGCCGTTCATCGATTAGCGGCTGAATGGTTTCTATGGCAGCGATTAAAGCCTCTTCAATGTTAAATACCGATGTCGAAAGGTTTATTTTTCCGCGGGTGATCCGGGAGACATCCATCAAATCATCCACCAGCCGAACCATTTGGGTTACTTGCTTTTCAATTAAATGGTGAGCATTTTTTTGGTGAAGATGGGATGCGCTCTGCGACTTTAAAATATGTAGCGCATTACGAATAGGAGCCAGCGGATTACGTAATTCATGAGCCAGTGTGGCAAGAAATTCGTCTTTTTTGCGATCAGCCTCCTGCAGAGCCAGAATCGCATTTTTCTCACCGGTAATATCGACGCCTACTCCGGGAAACTTAACTGCTTCCCCGTTGTCATCGCGAACGACACGGCCTTTAAATGACCCCCAGCGTACGCTGCCATCTGTCTGACGAATGCGATATTCTTCACTATATTGACCACCGTCTCTGACTTTTTCTTCTATATGTTGTTTAATGCGATCGATATCGTCTTCATGAATTGACAGCAGCACTTTTTCAATAGGAATACCCATTCGGGTTTCTTCGGGGCTTAGGCCAAATAGGCAACCTAAACGTTCATCGGCCGTAAAAATATTGTTTTTAACGTCCCATTCCCAAATTCCGAATCCGTGCGAGGCTTCAAGAGCCAAACGTTGCCGCTCTTCTGCTTTTCGGGCATTTTCTTCGGCTTGACGTCTTTCTGTTACATCTCTTGTGGTACCGGCTATAGCCTCTATCTCGCCGTTGTCACCAATAACGGGTACAAAGATATAATCATATATTCTTCTACCATTAGCGCCAGTAAATGGAACATCACCACGAATTGGCTTTCGGGTTTTGATTACCTGCTCAAGTTCGCGCATGTGCATATCTGCGTGCCATTGCTCGTAACCCAACTCGAGACAGGTTTTTCCAATAGCCTCTTCCCACGTCCGCCCCCATGACTCAAGCAACGCATCATTCACATAGGTAAAACGGCCTTCAAGATTGAAGACGTAAATAAAGTCAGGTGTATTAGATATTGCGGCTTCATACAGACGGCGCTGCTTGTTTAAGCTTTCAGTGCCTTGCAACAGCGCCTGCTCAGCCTGTTTACGCGCTCGCGCTTCCTTTTCTTTTTCAATGACTATCGCTGCAGTACGGGAAAGCACTTCCACAATTTTACGATCCGCTTCTATCGGCTTTTGGGGCTGGGGATAATAAACCGCAAATGTTCCCAGTACAGATTTATTCTCAGTAGAAAAAATGGGAATAGACCAGCAAGCATGTAAACCCGCCTTTATGGCTAAATCAGCAAATAACGCCCAACGTGGATCTGTGGCAATATCTTCGGTTGCTGTATATTGGCCGCGCTAGGCGGTGGTGCCGCAGGCTCCTAAGTTGTCTTCAATTTCAATACCATCAATGGCCTTACAATAGTAGTCGGGTAAACTCGGTGCTGCGCCATGCTGAAGAAATTGCTGATTATCACTTACCAATAAAATGGAAGCGTACACTTTGTGACCAGCATTTTTTTCCACTGTCAGTACAAGTATATCCAGCACGTCTTCTAAAGACGCCCCTGCAAGCGCAAGGCCCATAGCGTTGCTTTGGCTTTCCGCAATTAACTTCATACGTTTATCAGCAGGTTTTTCCTGAATAACCAAGCCAATTCCGCCGGTCTGCAGCGGGAATACATTGACTCTGTTCCACGTGCTATGAACAGGGTAGTTCGCCTCTACCGTTTCGGCTTCACGGGTTCGCATTACCCTACGGTAGGTCTCTTCAAAAGGGGGGGGTGACGATAGCAGGGAAGATTTTAAAAATATTTTCGCCCATCATGTCTTCACGACTTACGGAGGGAGCAAGACTTGCGCTCAAATTTACGTAACTTAGGTTCCAGTTGGCGTCAATAAGCACAACGGCTTCGGAAATATGCTACAAAAATTGTTGTGACGGACTGAATATCAGCGTCAGGAAAAAAGAGAAGAGAGTTTTCTTGCACCAACAACACCCAAGACTGTATTCAAAGACTCAATTTTAAAACAGGCGGTTTCACCTTGCGAGTTAAATAACCCTGTTGTTAGCTTCGGCTTCTGTTAAACAGCGAAAAGGAGGCGTTGGAAAAATGCGACTGCTTGTTGGTACATTTGCAATGCTAAGGCTCCGTCATATCTTTCACCTTCATCACGCATAAAGGCGTGCACGGCATTAACTTCCAGCCATTGATAGTTGATGCCGGTACTAAGGCACTGCTGATAGATCGCCAGCCGTCCTTCCTGAGGTACGTGCGGATCCTGCTTGCCCCAAACAAAAAATACCTCACCTTGGATCTCGTTCATGCGGGTTAAGCTTTGTTCCTGCTCTGGGGCGGGCAGGGCATGGCTGTGAATATCTGTAGCATAGAGACAAAAAGCGGCTTTAACGTCAGGGTGTAGAGCAGCACGATACGCCAGATGACCGCCCAAACATACGCCCATGGCGCCGACGTTACCTGTGCAATAGTCAGCCTGCTGACAATAGTTGACCAATGCTTTTGTATCTTGATCATGATCAGCAAGCGGCTTTTGCCATTTGTCGTTATTGCCTTTCTCTTTTCCTGCATCATCGTAGCCAAGCACGGTGCCAATAGGATTCAGCTCATGAAAAACTTCCGGCACCACTACCACAAAACCGTGAGAAGCCATTGTTGCTGCGGAACGACCGATAGGCGCCGTATGCTGAAATATTTCAGAGTAAAAGATAATAGCAGGAAACCGACCAGTGGCATTAGGACGGTAGATATAGCAGCGCATGGTGCCTGTAGGAGTGGTCAGGTCTTTCGTTTCCTGAATGATCTGCATATAGTTGGAATCTCTTTAGAGTTAAACTTGCCTGTAATCTGGCGTTTGCATTGGGTATTAACGCAAAGGCGCGAAATAGCCGCGAAAAACCCGCTGACGCAGCTTTTATAAACTAATTAAGCCTTAAGCTCGGTTACAGTCATATGCGGCGAACGGTAAATGACTTCATCGTTTAATTCTATGCCAATACCCGGTTCTTCCGATACCTCAATATATCCATTCACCGGCTGCGGATCCTGAATGCACAATTCACGGTTCCAGTCTTTAATGGCATAGGTATGATGCTCGTGAATTAAGAAATTAGGAATAGCCGTTTCCAAATGCAAACTGGCAGCTGTAGCCACAGGGCCACCACATACGTGCGCCTGAATACGCACATCATAAATATCGGCGTAGTCACATACTTTTTTGGTTTCGGTGAAGCCGCCACAAAGACCGATATCTGGCTGGAGTACATCCAGAGACTGATCTTCAAGATATGGCCGCACACCCCAGCGGTTGTATAAGCGTTCACCACCGGCGATAGGAACATTTACCCGCTTTGCTACTTTATCGTGCAGTTTGGCATTAAGATAATTCACCGGCTCTTCGTAGTACATGCAGCCAATTTCTTCTACAATTTCACCCAGCTGAATGGCGGTAGTGGCCCCTAATAAACTGTGACATTCGAAAATAATATCGCCGTCATCGCCCATAGTATCGCGGATAGCCTGCAACCGGGCCTTAAATAATTTTAGCTCTGGGCGGGTAAATATTTTGGTGCGATCATAGTGGGTAACGCCATCTTTATCGTAAACAATGGGGTCGACTTTTACTGCGTCGTACCCGTCCTTCAATGCTTTTTCTGTTGCTCTGGCGTAATCGGCTGGCTTATTAAGTTTGGTGACTTCTTTGTCCCAATCGAATTGAAGTTGGCTGGCGTAACAGCGCAATTTGCCGTTGGTTTTACCGCCCAATAGTTGATATACCGGCACACCCAGCGCTTTGCCGCGAATATCCCATAGCGCGGTATCTATCGCGCTCATGGCTGAATAAATCACCGGACCGCCGCCTAAACCCCAGAAGCTTTCCCGCAACATGCGGCCCCACAGCCCTTCGGTGTTAAATGGGTCCCACCCAATTAACATGGCTTCGGCTATTTCTTTCACCATATGAGCAGCGGCGCTGTGGCCCAAGTCGTATGCCAAACCCGCCTCACCGGTACCGTGAATTCCCTCATCCGTAAACACACGCACAAACACCGGGTTCCAGGCGGGGCGTTTGGGGCAATGGGTATCAAAAATCTCTACTTTGGTAACTTTCATTTAATCGTCCTGAAATAAATCAGCGAACAGCGTTAAGGTGCTATTCACAAAAAGTGGGGTCAAGTTTATACGCTTTGCGTAACATGGCAGGCCAGGCTTTTTGGCCACCCGTTTCACCGGAATGTACAACACTGGCTTGCTGATAAATGCCTTTTACAATGGCTTCGGGAATTTCAATAACCTCTTGCCCTGACTGCATTAGCGCCAACTGAATCTCACAGGCGCGTTCCAAATCATAAAACCGCATAAATGCATCGCCTACTGTTGGCCCGAGAGTTAAACCGCCATGATTGGGCAGCAGCATATGGTTGGTATCACCCAGGTCTTCCTGCAAACGCTGACGTTCACTGTTATCCACCGCCAGACCTTCATATTGGTGATAACTCAGCGAAGGCAGCGAAAACAATGAATACTGACTCCATGGTTTAAGGCCTCCTTTTACTGACGCTACGGCAATAGTCGCTTTGGTATGTAAGTGCAAAATACATTTAGCATCCGGGCGAACTTCGTGAATGGCACTGTGAATGGTAAACCCTGCCGGGTTTATGGCGTAGGGTGTATCGTCTAGAATATTCCCTTGCAAATCTACCTTTACCAGATTGGACGCCGTCACTTCTTCAAAAGTGAGACCAAACGCATTTACCAGATAATGCTGGCTACCCGGCACTTTCGCTGAAATATGCGTGTAAATCAGGTCGCCCCAGCGCATATCCGCCACAAGCCGGTAGCAGGCAGCCAAATCTACTCGCGTCTGCCATTCTTCAGCTGATACGCGGTTTTTGATACTAAAGTGCTTAAGTTCAAACACAAATTTTCACTCTTACTCTTTAACGTTGATAGACAAATTATCAAACCCCGTCACCGTCAACAACTCCGGAATGTTCTAAGTCATTCATTTTCCGAATCAGGTGGAACATTAGCGGCAATAAATGCGTTTCTAACTGATATTAAATCATCTTAAAAGGCGCCTGCGGAGCTTCGGTGCCACAGCCAAAAAGCGCTAAAACTCCGAATATACCTGATAAGTGAAAGGTTTGAGTCATAAGTTCAGGTAGAATAGATGAAAAATAATACAAATATGCTGCGCGTTACACCAAATTAAACCCAAACACACATGGGTTACGCCTTTTATTGATAGGAATGAACGATGTCTTTGAGTGCAAAATTTTCTCCGCTGCTGATAGGCGTGCTGCTGCTGGGTGGCTTTGTTGTGTATTTAAACATTCCTCAGGAACAGGCAAAGGAAGACAACAGTACTTTTGCCACGCCAGTGCGAGTGACAACCGTGCAGACGCAGAAATTTCCCATTACTATCGAAGCACTGGGAACTGCGAAAGCAAATGAATCGGTGACCATTACCGCACAACAGACCGATGTGGTAACGCAGGTCAATTTTGATGATGGCGATAACGTCAAAGCCGGGCAGATTCTGGTTCAGCTCAACGACAAAGAAGAGCGAGCCCGCGTTGAAGAGCTTGCCGCCAATATCAATGAAGCAGAGCGGCAGTACGAACGGGTGCGTAATCTTGCTCAATCAAGTGCCGCGTCTGAGCAACTTCTGGATGAGCAACTGGCGCGGGTGAAGACGCTCAAGGCGCAACTTGATGTGGCGAACGCGCAACTCAGCGATCTGGAAGTGCGTGCGCCGTTTTCTGGCATCTTGGCATTCGCAATATCAGTAAAGGGTCTTTAGTACGCCCGGCCGATGTTATTACCACGTTGGATGATATTGATATTATTAAAGTGGATTTTAGCGTGGCCGAAAGCCACATTGCTAGTCTGGCTCCTGGACAGCGAGTGATAGCGACATCGGTGGCTTATCCGGGCAAAACGTTTGAAGGAAAGATTGCCACTGTAGATTCCAGAGTCGATCCAATCTCCCGTTCAATTCTGATACGGGCAGTCATTGACAATCCTGACGCTAGGTTGCGACCGGGAATGTTACTACAGGTAACGCTTGAAAAGCGCGTTTTATAGGCGTTAGTCATTCCTGAAAAGGCGCTGGTGCCGGCTCAGGAGCGTCAATATGTGTTCGTGGTGAAAGATAAGCTGGTTAGCCAGCGGGAAGTAGTGATTGGCGAGCGTAAGCCCGGTCTAGTGCAGGTGGTCGAAGGACTGCAAGCGGGCGAACGGGTGGTAACTGAGGGTACACTTCGAGTGCGCAATGATTCACTTGTTCGCGTCCTTGACGATCAAAAGGAATAGTCTATGTGGCTGTCGGATATTTCAGTAAAGAGACCGGTATTTGCATCGGTACTCAACTTGCTGCTGGTCATTTTCGGTATTGTGGCTGTGACCATGTTGTCGCTGCGGGAGTACCCCGACATCGACCCTCCTATTGTATCTGTAAGTACCAACTATACCGGGGCTTCGGCGAACATTGTTGAAACCCGTATTACGCAGCTGCTTGAAGATCGTATCAGCGGTATCGAAGGCATTAAGAATATCAGCTCTACCAGCCGTAACGGGCGTTCTGACATTACTATTGAGTTTAAACTTAGCCGTGATATTGACGCAGCCGCTAACGATGTGCGTAAGCGGGTAAGCCGGGCACTGAACAACCTGCCTGATCAAGCCGAACCACCGGAAGTGTCTAAAGCGAACTCCGATGAAGATGTCGTGGTGTGGTTTAATTTGCGTAGTACTAATCTCGATACTATGGAGCTAACCGATTACGCTCAACGTTTCCTGGTGGACCGGTTATCTATTGTTGACGGTGTTGCGCGGGTGAATCTGGGTGGCGACCGGACCTATGCTATGAAGGTATTTCTGGACCGCAATGCTATGGCAGCAAGAGGCATTACCGTTACCGATGTTGAAGACGTCATTCGCTCTGAGAACGTGGAGTTACCCGCTGGCCAAGTGGAATCCACAGACCGCGACTTTGAAGTTCGCGTTACACGCAGCTTTTTATCTCCTGATGATTTTGCCCAGTTAACGGTGGCGATAGGAAGTGACGGATATCTGGTGCGCCTGGGAGAGATTGCCAACGTAGAGCTAGCCGCTGAAGATGATGAAACGGAGTTTCGCGGTGACGGTGTAAACATGATTGGCTTGGGTATTGTAAAGCAGTCTAAAGCCAACACGTTGGATGTCGTACGCGCAGCCAAGGCTCAGATAGCGCTGATTCAGGAAACCTTACCCGATAACATTTTTATTGTGCCAAGTTATGATTCATCGGTGTTTATTGAACAATCCATTGAGGAAGTGTATTACACGTTGTTGATCGCAATGATGTTGGTCATTGTGGTGATTTACCTGTTTCTGGGAAATGTGCGTGCCACGTTAATTCCAGCAGTTACCGTACCGGTTTCTATGGTCGGTGCTTTCATCGTAATGTACGCCATGGGTTTTTCAATAAACCTGCTCACGTTATTGGCGATGGTCCTTGCTATCGGATTGGTGGTGGATGATGCCATTGTCGTGCTGGAAAATATTTACCGCCGCATCGAAATGGGGGAGCCGCCAATTTTGGCAGCCTATCGCGGCACACGTGAAGTGGGATTTGCGGTTATCGCCACCACTATGGTGCTGATTTCTGTTTTTCTGCCACTGGTGTTTCTGGAAGGAAACGTCGGGCGCCTGTTTACTGAATTCGCTATTGCCATTGCTGCTGCAGTGGCCTTTTCAAGTTTTACCGCCCTGACGTTGTCGCCGATGATGGGCTCGCTTTTACTCAAAAAAAAGCGAGCGTAATTCCGGTTTCGGAAATTGGGTTGAAAGTCACTTTAAAGCCTTAGAAGCGCGTTACTACGGTAGCCTTGGCAAGACCCTTCACCAGCCATTCATTATGGCACTATTGTTAATTACGACCATTATTGCCATCTGGCAATTGTATGAACGTATTCCAGTGAGTTTGTGCCAAGAGAAGACCGCGGAAATTTTTATATCATGATGCAGGCGCAGGAAGGCGCTTCATTTGAAAATAATTCGGCCAATTTGCGTAAAGTTGAAGACATCATCATGACTTATCGCAAAGAGGGGAAAATCGATCGTGTGTTGGTGAGAACGCCTGGACGCGGGACGGATGCCGGTTTAGCGGTAGTTGGCGTAATCCCTTGGGACGAGCGGGACTTCAATTCTTTTGACTTAATGGAAGAAATAACCGAAAAACTCTGCGCTATACCTGATGTGCGCGCTTTCGGTGTTATGCGCAGCGGCATTAGTGGCGGTAGCGGCAGGCCGGTGGAGTTTGTGTTGCAAGGCGATACTTATGAAAATCTGGTGGCATGGCGGGATACGCTGATGGATAAAGCCTCGGTAAACAAACAGTTAATCCGGATGGACTCGGATTACAAAGATACTTCGCCGCAGCTGCCTATTAACATTAATCGGGATCGGGCGGCGGATTTGGGTGTCTCCATCAGTGATATTGGTCGTACTCTTGAGGTAATGCTGGGGGAGCGTAGGGTTTCTACCTACCTGGATCGCGGGGAGGAATATTACGTTATTATGGAAGGGATAGAGTCAGACTATCGCAGCCCAAGCAGTATCGACAATTTGTATGTCCGTTCGCAGCGCACCGGGCAGCTAATTCCAATGGACAACCTGCTAACGTTCGACGAGCAGGCTACCTCGGCGCTGCTTAACCGTTACAACCGAATGCGTGCTATTACTGTTTCAGCGAACCTGGCTGAAGGTTATACAGTGGGTGAAGCGCTGGCTTATCTTGAAAATATAGTACAGACGGACCTGCCGCAGGCCGTGTCTATTGATTACAAAGGCGAATCGCAGCTTTATCGTGAAGCGGGCAATTCCTTTATCTTTGTGTTTTTGCTGGCGCTAGGTGTCACGTATCTCATTCTGGCTGCACAATTTGAAAGCTGGATTCATCCTTTGGTGATCATGCTGACTGTGCCTATGGCGTTGGTGGGCGCGTTTATCGGTTTATACCTGGCAGACATGACTATGAATATTTACAGTCAAATCGGCTTGGTGATGCTCATTGGTCTGGCAGCAAAAAACGGGATTCTGATTGTGGAATTTGCTAACCAGCTACGGGACGCTGGCATTGAGTTTGAGGAAGCGCTAAGACGGGCAGCTACCCAAAGGTTGCGGCCAATTGTTATGACAGGCTTTACCACGGTTTTCAGCTCTTTGCCTCTTGTGCTGGCCACCGGACCAGGCTCGGAAAGTCGAATGGTAATTGGTATGGTGATTTTTGCCGGTGTCATCGTTTCCTCCTTTATGACGTTGTATGTGATCCCCACCGCTTACTCATTGCTGGCCAGAAACACAAGTTCTCCTGTGGCGCGCACTAAAACACTGGAAGATCTAGATACGCAAATTCCTTACAAGAAAGGCGACATTGATTAGCCTGTTAAAAGCCCGGCGGGATTGCGAATATTATCCTTTCAAACAGAAGAACTTTTAGTCGAACTGCTGGAGCAGGAACGCCCCAACGGAGCCACGAAGACGGTTTTACAGCGTATTGTTCATTCGCCCTGGCCTAACAGCCAGATATTGCTATTGGCCTTGCACTGGCCTTTTAAGCCGCCTTTCACTGGTGAATCCTGAAGTAACGTAAGGCTGTAGTAATCCGCATAATGTTCTTCGACTTCTTCTGGTGTTACGGCAAAGGGAGGGCCGTCCATCCTCTGCTGATCATAGTTAAATGCAATGAGAAGCTGGGGAGCAGTATTGGTGAGGGCACGTAAATGCGCAGAATAGCGATGGCGGACATCGCGTGGCAGTGCCACCAGCGCCGCTCTATCATAGATGCCGTCGACGTTGCCCAGCATGTCGGCGTTAAGTTCGAAAATGTCTCCGACAAAAATATCGATATTATCAGCGCGATAATGTTTAGCGTTCTTTTGCGGTTGAATATCAGGTGTCATTTTTAGCTGTGCAAAAAGCTGTTGAATGGCAAGCTCGCTAAGTTCAGCGCCAACTACCCGATACCCCTGCTCCAGCAGCCACGAAATATCCAGTGTTTTACCGCATAAGGGAACAAACATACGACTGCCCGTGGATAGTTCCAATTTGGAAAAATGCTTAATCAGGCCGGGATTTACCTCTTCTTCATGAAATCCAATTTCGTTCTTTTTCCATTTTTGTTGCCAAAAATTAGCTTCCATAGTGTTTCCTTCTACCTGCAAAAATTCTGAATCAGGGTATGCCGGGTCTTTAACAAAATTGGCTTAGTATTGCTTAGAGGGCTTGCCTTACCCAACGTTCAGGGCAAGTAGCCAATCAGGTATTTGTAAACAAATAAATACTAGCACCCCCGACCATACGACCAACATCGCCACTGTGCCGACACTAATACCTCTGACTGAGGGCAAAATATGTCTGACATCATTAGGTATAAACCGACTAATAACCAGCGCCACAACCATGGTGATAACAAAACCAATTAAGTTCCACCAAAACCAGAAAAGCGGGCTTCCTGACAGCCATAGCGTCACGTTCACAAGTACGCCTAACGTCAAGCCGGTATTTGCAGCTTTGGCACTGACGCTGCGGAACTGTATTCCCAATAAAAATACCGCCAGAACCGGGCCATAAAATACCGAGCCTATTTTATTTATTGCTTCGATAACGGTGGGGGCAATGTCTCCCGCATACAAAGACAGGAGCAAAGTGAGTAACCCCCAGCCCACACCCGCGATGCGAGCGTATTTCATGTAGGTCGCATTATCGGGTTTAGCATTTCGTAATCGGCAGAGGTCTTCTACCGTGACGGCAGCAAGACTGTTTATTGCTGAGCTTAGAGAAGACATGGCTGCTGCCATAATTGCTACTACCAATATGCCGATCAAGCCGGTAGGAAGGTATTCAATAATAAACACTGGCATCATCCAGTCGGGTTCGTTGGCTGGAATTTGCGCCTGCAATTCTGGTTGCTGTAGTACGAGCGTTCCAATTACTAACCCTGTAGTGCAGTAAAGTAAGGTAATGGGAAAACGTAAAAATGCCACCGCCAGCAGCATTTTACGTAAGTCCCCGAGGTTACGGCTGGAAAGGGAACGCTGGGCCTCGGATTGGTCACAACCATAATAAGACGCATACAGAATGATGCCGCCAAAAATCATTGGAAGTAAGCCAAAGTCACTGCCGCTCCAGCCAGCAGATTCGGTGTTTGCCGCTACCAGACGTTGAGGATCCACGTTTGCCATTACTTCTGTCCAGCCGCCGATAGCGTCCAGCCCAGCCCAAAGACATAACGCCGCGCCAGCCAGTATCAGTATCATTTGAATAGCATCGCCGTATACCACAGCTTTCATCCCGCCCATGGCAGAATAAATAAGGGTTATCACACCAATTATCATAATCGAGTGCCACTGAGTCAGCCCCATGGTGCCTTGTAAAATCAGGGAAATAGCGTAAATCATAATTGCTGTGGCAAAGGAGCGGCTTAGTTGAAACACAAAGCTTATTAACAGCCTGGTAGAACGAGAAAAACGTTTTTCCAGATAATCGTAAACACTGACCACACCGGCATTGTGCAGAGTAGGGAGCAGGCGCCACAACATGATAGCAACAGCAATAGGAAGCGCGAGTTCGTAAGACAGCCAGATTAGCCCGCCTCCTTCACGCAAGCCCACAAATGCGGGAGCCGAAATAAAGCTGATTGCGGAGAGCTGCGTGGCCATCACCGATAACGTGAGTGTGGGCCAGGAAAGGGAACGGCCGCCAAGAAAATAGTCATTACCCGATTTCTGCTGGCGAAACACCACACCCAATAGTAATAATCCGGCTAAGTAAATGCCGATAATCGTGTAGTCCAGCCACGTCATGTTGCCTCTCCTTTGCTTTATTATTCGGAGTTTATACCGTAAGTAAAGATTTTTTGATCGCCGCCTTTTTGTTGCTTCTATGAGGCTTTCCCGACTTGATCACTTATCCCCGAGCTGATCAGATGTCAATGTAGATTAGTATAAAGGTAATAATAGACTGTAATAACAAAATGCTGAGGTAAGTGGATGGCTGGCGGCTGGGCGAAAGATGGGGCTGTACAAGAACAAATTGATGCCAGTGTTGAAGAGGGCATTCAACGGGTGCGTAGCCGCATGATGAAAGGGGAGAGTGCAAAGGTATGTGAAGAATGCGGTGATATGATTCCGCAAGCCCGACGAGAAGCGCTACCTGGGGTACAGTACTGTGTGCAATGTCAGGCGGAACTCGAACTTAACGAGATAACGACATCAGCTATAAACCGGCGCGGCAGCAAAGACAGTCAGCTACGTTAAAATTCAGGCTCATCCTAAATCGATTTACCCGTACCCCACAAGAATGGCGTCGGGCGCGACATAAAGCCGTTATCAAACTTAAAGCCATTCGCCCGGTCTTGAGCAACTAATAATGGCCCGTCTAAATCTACGTAATCCGCACCTTCGCTCAATATATAAGCTGGTGCCATCGCCAATGATGAACCCACCATGCAACCTACCATAACTGCCATATCGTTTGACCTGGCGGCATGGAACAGTTTCACGGCTTCCGATAACCCACCGGTTTTGTCCAGCTTAATATTTATCGCCTGATACCGGTCTGTCAGCTGTGCCAAGGTATCCGCAGTGTGACAGGATTCATCGGCACACAGCGGAACCGGGCTGTTAATGCTTGCTAAAGCCGAGTCCTGACCGGCCGGTAGGGGTTGCTCAATTAATACCACATTCAGTGCATGTAATGGCTCAACGACTTCACGTAAAAGCTGTTCGCTCCAACCTTCATTGGCATCTACAATAAACTGGCTATTTGCGCATATTCGTTGAATGGCTGTCATTTTTTCCACAACGTTGTGAGGGCCCAGTTTAACTTTAATTAACGGTGCATTATGTAATTTGCGGGCGGACGCTTCCATTTTCTCAACGGTATCTACGCTTATGGTTTGTGCTGTAAAGCAACCTGTCTGCTTCGGCAGACTGAGTAACTGCTCGACGGGTTTTCCCGCCTGCCGGGCTTTCAGGTCCCATAACGCACAGTCCAGCGCGTTTCTCGCCGAACCTGCGGGCAACAGTGTAGACAATTCATTATGGTGTTCTACTAAGGTAGCAGTGGAATTAATTTGCCTGAGCTGCTGGGTAACGCTGTCTATAGTTTCGCCATATCTTGCGTAGGGAACGGCTTCTCCCCATCCGGAAATGTCGCCATCCGTAAGCTTAACCACAATCACTTCTGCACTGGTTTTAGCACCGCGGGAAATGCGGAATACATTAGCCAGAGGGAAGGTTTCATGAAGTATCTCCATGCGCACGCTCATAGTAGATTATCCACGATAGCTTTCACGCCATGACGAATGGGATCGGCGCAGGGCAGCTGAAATTCCTCGGCAAGCCGCTGGCATACTGCCAATGCTTCCTGTTCTGATACACTGGAGGTGTTTACGGCAATGCCAACCACCTTTGCATCCGGGTTGGTTAATCTGGCGTGGGTAAGGTTAAGGTCGATAGTATGTGCAATGGAAGGCTGAGGATAATGTGGCAGGCCGCGCATGTGAGAGCGGCCAAGAGCATGACAAACAACCAGCGCGTCAGGCTGCGATCCATGTAACAAACCCAGACTGACACCAGCAAACGCTGGATGGGACAGCGAACCCTGACCTTCAATAACATCCCAATGGTCACTGTCGTTGGCAGGGCTCAATCCTTCCGCAGCACCAGAGATAAAATCTGATATTACGCAGTCTATGGCCACGCCATTACCGGCCACAAGAATACCGCTTTGGCCTGTGGCTCGAAACGTTGCCTTAACGTCTCGCTGGTTTAGCGCTTTGGTTAGAGCGAGTGCGGTGTACATTTTGCCTACCGAGCAATCTGTTCCCACCGCTAATAATCGCTTTCCTGCACGTTTGCCGCCAGTGGCGGTTTTAAATCTGGCGGTAGGATGACGTATATCAATTAATCGCTTACCCACCTTTTCGGCTTGAGACACCAGCTCCGGAAAGTCGGTAAGCTTGTCGTGCAAACCGCTGACAATGTCCATTCCTGCATCCAGCGCAGTAATAATGGTAGGCAACCATTCCGGCGACAGATGCCCTCCGCTATTTGCAAAACCCAGCACAAAACTTTTTGCCCCCTCACGGGCCGCTGCTTCAATTGATATTACCGGGCAACCCGTTGTAACTGTACACCCGTCAAGTCGGTATTCGCCCAGACATTTTTCGGGGCTCCAATCGGCGGCGCTACGGGCCATCTTTATGCTCAAAGGGTCGGTCGCATTGCCGATAAAAAGTAAATATGGAGGCGTGATAAGCATTTTTGTACCCGTAGTAACAATAAGGAGGCGTTTAGTTCTCTGATAATTAAAAAGCAAAGCGACCGTTAGCCGAAGATCTTGCAGTCTAGCTAGCAGCCCAGCAAATAGCTCAGCTAAAGACGATACCATTAGGAGGTAATGCTTTCTATGCGCAAAGGCAAAAATTTGGATACTTAGGTTCTTTCCGTTAAACTCCGGGGCTGTTTACATTTGCTGTCAGAACATCGTTATAGACAACACCGTTTTTGTCGCAGAGCGAACTGTACAGAGCAGAAGCATAAGGGGTTAAAATTAATGCCTCTTGAGATAGTAAAGCTTTCTCCTTCGAAACGCCGTAACATCATCCTTGATGGCTCTGCTGTAACATTCTTGCTCCAGAAGTTCGGCCAGAAAATCTTCACTTATCGTTTAAAAAGCAGTCGCTATCACTTCCCGCCGAACTATCCTGCATATTCAGCTAAACAAAAAATCAGCAAAAAGGGGCTAGCGTTTTTGTCAAGACCGGGTTAATCAATAGGCGTTCTGGCTATTTATGGCAGCTTATGCGAAACGTTATCGTTGCCAGAGAAAGAACGCGAAGAGGGCAGAAGCTGGAATAGCCAGCCGTTCGGTATATCGTGTAGTGCGGTCCTTCAGGCCCAATTTATATCAGTGCGTGATGATCGCGCATCAATAAGTATTGGTATTATTGCAGAGCAGAGCAGAGCAGAGCAGAGCAGAGCAGAGCAGAGCAGATACAAAACAGCCACCTTACGGTGGCTGTTCAATTACGCTACATAGCGGTTATTCATCCAGGAAGCTGCGCAGCTGTTCTGAGCGGCTAGGGTGACGAAGCTTACGTAATGCTTTCGCTTCAATCTGACGAATACGCTCACGGGTAACATCGAACTGCTTGCCCACTTCTTCTAAGGTGTGGTCAGTGTTCATATCAATACCAAAACGCATACGCAGTACTTTCGCTTCACGAGCCGTCAGTCCAGCCAAGACTTCCTGTGTGGCGTCTTTCAAACTTCCACCCGTAGCCGAATCGAGAGGCTGGATAATAGTGCTGTCCTCGATAAAGTCACCAAGATGCGAATCTTCATCATCACCGATAGGGGTTTCCATCGAGATTGGCTCTTTAGCAATTTTTAACACCTTGCGAATCTTGTCTTCTGGCATCAGCATACGTTCTGACAATTCTTCAGGAGACGGTTCACGACCCATTTCCTGAAGCATCTGACGAGAAATACGATTGAGTTTGTTGATGGTCTCAATCATATGCACCGGAATACGAATAGTCCGCGCCTGATCTGCAATAGAGCGGGTAATCGCCTGGCGTATCCACCACGTTGCATAGGTTGAAAACTTATAGCCTCGACGATATTCGAACTTATCGACCGCCTTCATCAAACCAATATTGCCTTCCTGAATTAGATCCAGGAACTGTAAACCGCGATTGGTATACTTCTTAGCAATAGAAATAACCAGTCGTAAGTTGGCTTCCACCATTTCTTTTTTCGCCCGGCGCGCTTTTGCTTCACCGATTGACATGCGACGGTTAATATCTTTGATATCAATAATGACCAGACCAGTTTCCTGTTCAACCTGGTTCATTTTAGAAATGCAGCGCTCAATGTCTTCTTTATATTCGCCAAGTTTTTCGGCGTAATCGGCCTTAGAAGCCAGAGCTTCATGAAGCCATTTAGTCGATGTTTCATTGCCGGCAAACGATTTAATAAAATCCTTTTTCGGCATCTTGGCGTTCATTACACAGAACTTCATGACCAGGCGTTCTTGAATGCGCACCTTGTCCATCATATCGCGCATGTTTTTTACCATGCGATCAAACTGCTTCGGCACCAAACGGAATTCTTTAAAAACTTCGCTTAACGCTTCAATTTCTATTCGGGAATCTTTATGTGAACGGCCTTTCTTTTCGATAACGCCACGAGCTTTTACATACTGCTCGCGTAACTGGGCAAATTTTTCCCGCGCCAGTTCTGGATCTACGCCGGTATCTTCCTCTTCTTCCTCGTCATCATCGTCGTCGTCATCATCTTCATCGTCCAGTTCTTTCTGAGACAATTCTGACCCAATGTGAGTAGCCGTAGGTGCTAAATCCTGTTCTTCATTAGGATCAACAAAGCCGGAGATAATATCGCCTAAACGAATCTCTTCCGCTTCATATAAATCCCACTGTTCCAGCAAATACGTGATAGCTTCCGGATATTCTGCAACAGAACATTGAACCTGATTGATACCATCTTCAATGCGCTTGGCAATTTCAATTTCGCCTTCGCGGGTAAGCAGTTCGACCGTACCCATTTCACGCATGTACATACGTACCGGGTCTGTGGTGCGGCCTATTTCACTTTCGACAGTAGCCAGTGCTTGAGCGGCTGCTTCTGCAGCATCTTCATCAGCCGTAGTTTCCTGCATGAGTAGTTCGTCAGAATCAGGTGCTGATTCTGAAACTTGAATACCCATATCATTAATCATGCGGATGATGTCTTCGATTTGATCAGAATCGACTATGTCTTGCGGCAGGTGGTCATTTACTTCTGCAAAGGTTAAGTAACCTTGCTCTTTACCTTTTGCAATCAGGAGTTTAATCTGAGACTGCTTGCTTTGCGCCATATAACCTACACTTCTCACATTTAAATATTTAAGCAAAAAAGCACGTTCAAGCTGCGGAAATCCTTGCCTGCCCATGCTTGCTGTCGTGTTGTTACCGCACCCGTCAGGCAAAAAACCTGCGATTATTCCGGCTTAAAAATGGTATGCTGCGGGAAGCCCTTCTTGCAGCGAATTTACCAGTATAGCAGATTTCCCTTAAATTTGGCCAGAAAAGCGGCATGTTTTTTAGTCAAAAATCGTCTTTTCAGGATTTCTGACGTTCCTTCATCAGTAGATTTAATTCCTGCTTTTCAACTTGCGTCAGTGGCTGTACCCGCGAACGAGATATCAGGGTTTCAATTCTACTATCAAAATGCCAGTCCAACAGCTTGCCAAAACTGTCACAATAAACCAGTTTGGCATCCTCGTCGCTGACCAGGTGTTCCTGTAACAGTAACTTCGCGATAATGGATGAATGGGGATGGTCGCGGAAGTTTTCAATCACCTGCGCAGTTTTTGCACAGGAATGGGTTTGGCAATACTGATGAACATCAAGCAATAATCCAATGCCCGCCAATCCACTATGCGCCAGAATTTGCGGTGTGACATCTTCGCATTCTGAAGCTAACTGTGGGTTATCCAGTAAAATTCGTAACATCATGCGTACCGGCGACAAACGGGTCTTCTGCACATTATTTTGTACAGTAGACGTAAAGGGCCGATCAGCTTTGCGATTAGCAGACTGAATGTCAGTCTGTAGTCTAAACCGGTCATATTCGCCTACATGCTTGGCCAATTCTTCCTGCAGCATATTACGCTGGTTATCCCCTAGTACCTGATCAATCAACGGCTGGGCTGCCGCTTTTAACGCCATTTTCCCTTCCGGGGAACCCACTTCATGATGCTTTAACAACGTTTCAAAAAAGAAACGGGAAAGGGGCTGGGCCTCATCTGTTAGTGCTAAAAAGGCGTTTGCACCTATCTGACGGACCATAGTATCTGGATCTTCCCCGTCCGGCAGAAACAGGAAGGTGAGCTTCACACCGTCTTTAAGTGCCGGAAGCGCGTTTTCCAGTGCTCGCCATGCAGCGTCACGGCCCGCCCGGTCACCATCGTAACAACAGATGATGTGACCCGTAGTGCGCATTAGTAACTGCAAATGTTCAGGTGTGGTAGCTGTGCCTAGTGCTGCAGTGGCAATATTAATGTTGTATTGGCTCAAGGCGACCACATCCATATAACCTTCAACTATAACGACTTTGTCCAGTTGCCGGTTCTTTTGTTTCACTTGATAAAAACCAAACAGCTCATGGCCTTTATGAAATACACGGGTTTCCGGAGAGTTTAAATATTTCGGCCCGCCTTCATCAAGGACCCGGCCGCCGAACCCCACCACGCGCCCGCGACGATCGCGAATAGGGAACATAATCCGGTCGCGAAAAAAGTCGTACTGGCGGCCGCTATCATTTTGGCTGATCAGTTTAAGCTCCAGCAACTGGTTTACCCGCTGAGCATTGCTGCCAAACGCCTTTAACACACCGTCCCATTCTGAAGGCGCGTATCCAATTTCCCATTGCTTGACAACATCGCCTGATAAGCCACGTCGTTTCAGGTAGTCGATGGCTTTTTCGCTATTGCTATGGTGACGCAACTGGTGCTGAAAAAAGCGAGCGACTTTTTCCATCAACGCGTAGTCGTCTTCTTGTTGCGCCTTTTTTGCTTCACTTATTGCAGGTCGGGAATTTTGCTCTCGTGGCACTTCCATACCATGCAGCCGGGCAAGCTCTTCAATGGCATCTACAAACTCCAGGCGATCGTATTCCATGACAAAGGAGATGGCATTGCCGTGGGCGCCACAGCCGAAACAATGATAGAACTGTTTATCCTGACTAACGGTAAAAGAAGGCGTTTTTTCACTATGGAAGGGGCAGCAGGCCTGGTAATTCTTGCCAGCTTTTTTTAACTTTACGCGGCTGTCTACAATGTCGACTACATCAGTACGAGCAAGAATATCGTCGATAAAATCGCGGGGAATCTTTCCGGCCATGAGCACTGCGTAAGTAAATAAATGAAAGGTTACTTTAGCAAGCTAAAGAAATGGCGCAACGCTTTAATAACGTTGCGCCACGAATCTTAGGAATTCAAGCGAGCCTTAATTTTGCCGCTTAACGCACCCATGTCGGCGCGCCCCTGAACTTGTGGCTTCAGAACACCCATTACCTTACCCATGTCCTGCATACCGTTAGCACCTGTTGACGCCATTGCATCTTCTATTAGTGCATTAAGCTCATCTTCGGTTAAAGGCTGAGGCAGGAATGATTCCAGTACCACAATTTCTGCGCGTTCATTGGCAGACAAATCCTCGCGACCAGCTTGGTCAAACTGAGATGCGGCATCTTGACGTTGCTTAACCATTTTGGTGATAATCGCCAGAATGTCAGACTCTTCAAGAGTAATTTGCTCGTCAATTTCACGCTGTTTAATTGCAGCCATTGTCATGCGAATGGTGCCCAAACGGACTTTGTCTTTCGCACGCATTGCTTCTTTCTGCGCGTTTTTCAGATCGTCAATTAAAGCCATGATAAAGACCTAACGTGTGTTAGTGGAATCAGATTTAGGCAGGTAACAAAAGACAATAAAGGCGCCGGTAACCGACACCTCTTGCCAACACTATCTTAGTAGAGTTTTACGCGACGCGCGTTTTCGCGAGCCAGCTTTTTCAGATGACGCTTTTTAGCAGCAGCTTTCTTACGCTTGCGTTCCCAAGTAGGCTTTTCGAAGAACTCACGACGACGAACTTCAGACAATACACCTGCTTTCTCACAAGAACGCTTAAAACGACGAAGCGCTACGTCAAATGGCTCGTTTTCTCTAACTTTAACGATGGGCATTAAATTCTTACCTCAAAATTTTACTAGGAATACCGGGTAAAATTAAGCGCTAATACGGCACCCGGGTTAAAAATGGTGCGAAATTCTAATCATATCTCCGACAAAAGTAAAGCCGGATTTGCTAAAAAATAGCCAGCACCTGCTAATTTTGTGGATTACCATTCCCTGATACGGGCATTAACGGTAAACTCAGCGGCCTTGACGGTGATTGTGGAAATTAAATATGCGCATTTTGGGAATCGAAACATCCTGCGACGAAACCGGTATTGCGGTTTACGACGATGAGCAGGGGTTATTATCCCACGAGTTATACAGCCAGGTAAAGCTTCACGCTGACTATGGCGGTGTGGTGCCGGAGCTTGCCTCCCGCGATCATGTGCGCAAAATTGTTCCTTTAATAAAGAAGGCGCTTGTAGAGGCAAATACCACTTCTGAAGATCTTAACGGCATCGCGTTTACTCAAGGCCCCGGATTAGTCGGGGCGTTATTAGTGGGCTCGTCGGTAGGCCGTTCACTTGCCTACGCGTGGAATATTCCCGCTGTGGGCGTACACCATATGGAAGGGCATTTGCTGGCGCCAATGTTGGAGCAAAACGCCCCGGCTTTCCCATTTGTCGCTCTACTGGTATCTGGCGGGCATTCCATGCTGGTAAAAGTGGATGGCATTGGGCGTTATTCGGTGTTAGGTGAATCTATTGATGACGCGGCGGGTGAAGCTTTTGATAAAACCGCCAAACTCCTGGGTCTGGATTATCCCGGCGGTCCATTATTGGCGAAACTGGCCGAAAAAGGCGAGGGCGGTCACTATAAATTCCCTCGGCCAATGACCGACCGGCCTGGGTTGGATTTTAGTTTCAGCGGTCTTAAAACCTTTGCCGCAAATACCATTCGCGATGCTGATGACAGTGAACAAACAAAGGCAAATATAGCGTTTGCGTTTCAAGAAGCCGTAGTCGATACCCTGCTGATAAAGTGCAAGCGGGCATTGAAGCAAACTGGCATGAAGCGTTTGGTTATCGCGGGTGGGGTAAGTGCAAATAGCTATTTAAGAGAAAAAATGTCGGCGTTGATGAAAGAACTGCACGGCGAGGTCTTTTATCCGGATTTGGCGTTTTGTACCGACAACGGGGCCATGATTGCCTACGCCGGTATGCAGCGACTAAAGGCGGGGCAGACGTGTGACCTGGGCGCGCCGGCAAAACCCCGTTGGGCGCTGGATTCTCTCGCTCCGGTATAAGGTTATTACCGTCCCTACTATTTATTTAAATAAACTGGAAAAAGGATTGATGAAAGTAAACAGCGGATTTGTCATTGCATTAGGCTTACTGAGTGTTATCGGCATTTCTCACGCCAATAATCAGACTGGTATCACAAACTCTGTGGCGCAAAATGAACGTCAGCATGTAGTGCTAATGTCCTTAGATGGTTTTCGTCATGATTATATCGAAAAACATGACGCGAAAAATCTTGCGCGTATAGCCAGTGAGGGGGTAAGGGCTAAGAATATGCTGTCGGTGTATCCGGCCAGTACCTTTCCTAACCATATTTCTATTATTACGGGTTTGCTGCCTGTTCATCATGGTATTGTAAACAATGCTTTTTATGATAAAAAGCGGCCGAAGGGCGATACTTATGCACGCTACAGTATGGGTAAAGGCGGCGCCGACAGTACCTGGATACAAGGAATGCCGTTATGGAATCTGGTGGAGTTCAGCGGGTTTAAATCGGCCACTTATTTTTGGCCTGAGTCCGATGCATTAATTAATGGCGCCACCCCCAGTTATTATTATCATTATTCAAAATATTCGGATTATCAGGCGCGCATCGACCAGATTATCCAATGGCTGAGTTTACCTGAAGGGCAGCGGCCGCTTTTCGTTGCCGGCTATTTTTCTCTGGTGGATTCCATGGGTCATAAATTCGGTCCGGATGCGCAGGAAACTCACGCTGCCGTGCAAACTGTGGATACGTTAATTGGACAACTTTATGATCGCCTGCAAGCTCTGCCCGTGCCAGTCAATTTAGTCATTGTGTCTGATCATGGTATGACCAAAATTGAAGAAAAACGCCTGTTCAACGTAGATACACTGGATATAGACGACGATGCTTTTGTGGTTGAAGTAGCAAGCAGTCAAACTATGATTTATGCCAAGCCCGGTGTCAAAAACAGTGACATTGACAAACTTCGCCAGTCGCTCCAGCGTCTCAGTCAGGGAAGATATCATGTACTAACTGATGCAGAACGCGAAGAACGTTATATGCCAGCGAATTCACGTACCGGCGATATTTTGTTGGAGATTTCTCCGCCAGCCAGCTTTACCACTACAGATGGGCATCGCAGTGTCGGTAGACACGGGTATTTGCCTTCGCACCCAGATATGGGGGCACTTTTTGTTGCTGCCGGGCCGGCTTTTAAAAAAGACGTTACCTTGCCCGTGATGCAGAACCTGGCAATCTATCCCGGGCTGGCAAAAATAATGGGATTAAAGCTGCTTACCGATGTTGACGGCAATACTCGCGTCTTTGAAAAAGGGTTAAAAACCCCTTAGTTGAGTCACCCCGCGGGATAAAGATGCGTAATTACTTTAATTTGACTTTATCCCACACTTTACTTTCTTCTTTTCTTATTAAACGCGTGATATTGCCGTGGTGGCGCAGAATGACCAGTAGCGACAGCATTGCTACTGGTACTGTGTACATCGGTTTGATAAACCAGGTGAAAAGTGGCGCCAAGCTGACAGCAATAATGGCTCCTAACGATGAGTAGCCCCAGAAAAACACCACCAATCCCCACGTTAAAATAAGCAGCCCGGCGAGATCCAGTCCAATGGGTAGCAAGGTGCCAAAAGCAGTGGCAACGCCTTTTCCTCCTCTGAAACCAAAATATAAAGGGAAAATGTGACCTAGGCAGGCGGCAATACCGATAAAACCTAAGGGTATGGGCTCAATGCCCATCCAGTAGCTGATATAAACTGGTACCGTGCCTTTCAAAATATCCATAAAAAGCACAAGTATGGCGGGAAATCTTCCCCCCAATCGATAGACATTGGTCGCGCCTGGATTTTTCGACCCCGCAGTACGGGGGTCGGCAATGCCAAATAGCTGGCAAATCACCACAGCGCTGGAGAGTGAGCCAAATAAATAGGCCACACCAATCATCAGAATAATGGTTGCAATCATGTCATACTGCCGATGTTCACGTTACACTCTACACACACTACTAGAAAGCCCATCATTGCGCCACATAGTTAGCTTTCAGCGACGGTTTTTAATAATGTTTGCAAAGAGTGCGCACTGGCGAAATGAGCAATTAAAGATACAAACTGAATGGAACAGATAATTATACAAGGTCTTGAAGTTGATACGCTGATTGGCGTGTATGACTGGGAACGAAAGCGACTCACCCGGCTATTGCTTGATATTGAAATTGATGCTGACTTATCCAAGGCAATGCAAAGCGATAACGTTGCAGATACCATTGATTATGCGCAGCTGGCGGAATTTGTACAACAAACAGCGGCAGGAACTTCCTTTGAGCTGCTGGAAGCCTTGGGAAAAGCGGTGATGGATGCCGTTTTGGCTCGTTTTCCAATTCATGCCATTACCCTGACCATTATCAAACCTGACATACTGCCTCAGGCCACGCAGGTTATGGTGAAAATGAGGCAGGCGCTACCATCGTGAATGATATTCTTATCAGTGTCGGGTCAAATATTGATCGAACAAAGCATATTCGCGCCGCCAGAACTGCATTGGAGTCGATATTTGCTGAGGTGCAATGGTCCAGGGTTTATGAAAGCGAAGCGGTAGGGTTTAACGGAAGCCGATTCTACAACTTGGTGGTGAAAGCCTGCACAGAATTGTCGATAGAGCAGGTATGCCAACGGCTGAAGGCCATCGAGCGAGAGAATGGTAGAAAGCACGGCGAAAAGAAATTTTGTTCTCGCACTCTGGATTTAGATCTATTAACCTACAATCATGTAATCACCATGCAACCTGTTGTATTGCCTCGGGAAGAAATACTGTTCAATGCTTTTGTTCTGCAACCCCTTGCAGAACTGGTGCCTGAAGAAGTCCATCCTGTCGCAAGACAAACCTACCGGCAGTTGTGGTGTGATTTTGATAAATCCTCGCAACAGCTATGGCCAATCCTATTTAACTGGAGTTCCTCGTAAGAATGTCACTCTTCGAAATTATCATTCTTGCCCTTATTCAAGGTGTCACTGAGTTTTTACCTATTAGTAGTTCGGCTCATTTACTGCTACCTGCAGAATTACTGGGCTGGGTAAGTCAAGGGCTGGCCTTTGACGTTGCGGTACATGTGGGAAGCTTGTTAGCCGTAATGATTTATTTTCGTCACGACATTGCGCAAATGGCAGGCGCCTGGGTTTCTAAAGGTTTTAGTAAGCAGCAAACTACTGACAGCAAACTTGCCTGGTTTGTCATTATTGCTACCATTCCTGCAGTGGTCTTTGGCTTCTTGCTAAAAGACTGGATTGAACTAAACGCTCGAACCATGCTGGTGGTTGCCTGTACCACTATTATTTTCGGCCTGTTGTTATGGTACGCGGATAAAGCCGCTAAACATACGCAGAAACTGGAAACCATGACGTTGCGACAAGCGGTTATTATTGGTCTGGCGCAAGCGGTAGCCCTTATCCCCGGCACTTCTCGTTCCGGCATTACTATGACCGCAGCGCTAATGCTGGGACTAGACAGAGAAAGTTCTGCACGTTTTTCTTTTCTACTGTCTATTCCGGTAATCTTAGGTGCGGGTGCGTTAGCTACTCTTGAGCTGGTGGAGTCAAATACGGCAGTCGACTGGAGCGCGTTATTCTACGGCGCCGCCTTTTCTTTCGTGAGTGCTTATTTGTGTATCTATCTTTTCTTAAGCTGGATTTCCCGAATAGGTATGTTGCCATTTGTTATTTATCGGCTGTTGCTAGGCGCTGTTCTGCTATGGTTTGTGTTTGGATAAACGAAGTCACTATATTAAATACGCGATAACGTAAGGGTAAAATTTATGTCAGAAACTATATTCGATAAAATCATTTCCCGGGAAATACCGGCTGATATTATTTACGATGACGATCTCGTTTTGGCGTTTAATGACATTAATGCCCAGGCCCCCATTCACTTTCTGGTGATTCCGAAAAAGCCTATCGCGACTATAAACGATATTTCTGATGATGATCGTATGGTGGTGGGACATATGATGCTGGTGGCTGCCAAACTGGCCAAAAAAATGGGTTTCGCAGAAGAAGGGTATCGCACAGTGATGAACTGTAATGAGTTTGGTGGTCAATCTGTGTATCACATTCACTTGCATGTGTTAGCTGGCAAATTGATGGGGTGGCCGCCTTATACTGACAGACCTAAGCAACTTGAATAAAAGATAAAAGGGCTGTCAAATGACAGCCCTTTTTGTTAATGATGCCTACAAGAACTGAAATCTTTCTTTACTGTTCTACCTTATCAGCAAGCTTCTGCAAGTTACTGTTTATTTTAAATAATACAATAAGTAATTCACACCAGATTCGCGCGCCGATACATCCTGCGATGGTAAGGGCTACGCCATATATGAAATTACTGTTGTAGCCAAAGAACATCGTAGTAAGGCCACCGATAAACGCACTAGCGAGTAATAACCAATAAACCACAGTGATAATTTTAGGGGTGAGCATTGCGTCAAAAAAGAAGATATTTCTCATCGTTATTCCTTTAACAAAAGTAGTGGGATTAAAACATAAGTACCAAACAGAGGCTCTGTGGCTATGTTTCAATATGTGCCTGAGAACAGGTTTACTTATTTGAACTATAGATTTACGCAGGCAAAGGCAAGATAGAAGAAGTGCCAATTTATTTGGCTACCGCCGGACAGAAATAAAGTTAAAAGACCAAAGCAGCGGATAACGCATCATTTTCTTATGAATTATTTTCCACTGCCAGGCTTTTTTATTGGGTTATAAACCGATAACCTTTTTCCCTTGTTCAAAATAGACATCTACGGGAATATTTGCTTTTTCTAATTTGGCTAAATCAGAAGCCAAGTCAGGTTTAATTGTTCCTTTTTCCTCAACCAGTTTGCCCACGCCTTTATAATCGCCATCGCCCTGTAGCGTTAAAATAAGGCGAGACAGGGCTTTTACCGCTTCGCCCATTTTTTCCATATTCACCTTATAGAAGCCATCCTGACCTTTTTCAAATGCACCCCGTTCAGCGAAGAAGTTAAAGCGGATCATATTGGCTTTGCCGTGAGCACTTGAAGCGCCAAAGCGAACTGAGCGAAAAATGCCGGCCAGAAAAGTAACATAATAATCTTTTAGTTCTCCGGTGGTAATTTCTCCCTTCTCCAATAAGCTTTGAATCATGTAAAGCCCCAAAATATCGGCTTTACCTTCTTCAAGTGCAGAAGCGTGTTCCTTTAATGCAGCGCGAACGGTACTGTTGCCGTCGATGGTATTCTTTATTCCCAGTCCATGGGCCACTTCATGAAACATCGTATTGGCGAAAAACGCATCAAACGTGATGTGGTCACGTTGCTCCGGGCTGATCAGTTCTTGCGCGATAGGCATCATAATATGATCAAATTTGGCCCGCATCGCATTTTTTAATTGGAGACGACGAGTACCTTTTTCCAACTGAACCTGCTCGTCGTTGGGAAGGTTGATAGCAATGGTCTTGCTACCAGCATTTGAATGGCCGCCATAATAAATGACATCATAAGCGTTTAAATCGGCATCTGAACCGGGAATTTCGGCCTTATATTCATTGGGTACAGGCAAACCTTTCTGCAGCTCAGGTAAAAACTGCGCGTACTTTGCAAGTTGCTCGCTCCACTTCATGTCTTTTATCAATACATAAGCTTCAAATGCTGCGCGGTAGCCAAACAACTGATCTTCGTAGGTTTCAATCGGTCCAATAACTAGCTCAACCGGATTGGTTTTCATATCCATCCATGCCATATCAGAAGGCTGATAGTTGTTGCTTAACAAAGCATCGGCGCGCATCTTCAGGTAATTAGCAAAGCTGGCATCTTCTGCTAGCGTTGCGGCTTTACGTAGCAGTTCTGCGGCTTCGGTGAGTTCGCTTTTATAGGCTTGTGAGTAAGGGACGGTGTATAATTTGCCTTCCTGATTTCGCTTAACTAAAGAATATTGTCCGTTTTTATCGTCCATTTTGGCACTGTTAAATTCTTCTTTGGTCATATCATGGGGGTAAAACTCAGCGCCCAACGGCTTCATGTCGTAGCCGTTTAAAAATGCGGCATCACCGTTTAACCTGTCCCAAGGACCATAGTTAATAGCAGCGAAATGCTTGATGTCTTCATCTTTAAGCTGAGAGAGAAAAGCATTTTCATTGGTGTAAAAAGCCTGCTTCCAAAACAGATCATCCATAATTTTTGCTGCGTCAATAAGCAAGCTCAGCATAGATTTCTGGTTATCAGATAATCGGGAAAGATCAGTGGTTAATTTTACCGGCCGATAGATATCCAGGCGGGCACGGTCAACCAACAGGGTCTGATCAGTCTGCTGGACTTGATTTACATCGGGTACAACTTGAGAAGCTATTTCATCCTTCGCTGGGCTACACGCTGTAAGGCAAAAGGTAGCGGCAGCAACTGCCGACGTTAGTTTATGCAGTTTGAATAATGTTGTTTTCATAATATCTGTCTTTTCATTTTATGCTGACATTCAGGACTATGCTGAAATGCCAATGTTATTAATAACGCGCAAGGTAACCTGCTTTAGGTACTTTGTCGAAGTGCCTGCTAGCATACCCTAAGCTACCAGAAATGTGCCACTATCGAATCCGCAGTTCGCAGCAAGTTCTGGCAGAATATCGAAAAAGACGCTAAGTTTGAGTGCAGTTTGGTTCTTTCACTGATATATTTCATTTACGGAAGCTGTTCGCTGGCCGGACACTATAACTACAGCAAAGGACTGACTGAGCAGCTGGTATTTTCAACGTCACGGCCACCAATGACTGTTGTCAGCAATTGGCAAGCTGAAAATTTCAGAAAGGCAGGTAAAGGTAGATATGTCTACACAAAACGCGCTACTCACAATTCTCGTCGAAAAAATCAATAACGATACTATGGTGTTACCCACACTGCCGGCGATTGCTTTAAAAGTACGCAAAGCGGCAGATGATCCAGATATAAATTTGAATGCGATGGGAGACGTGATCGGACAAGATCCATCGTTAAGCGCCAGAATGATTAAAATCGCCAACAGCGCTTACTTAGGAAGATCCGTCAAGGTTAACTCGATTAGTCAGGCAGTCACGCGGATTGGATTACGGCAAATTAAAAATATTGCCACTGCGTTAGCCATGGAACAACTCTTCGTTTCCAAAAATGAATTGGTTAGCCAGTACATGAAAAGAGAGTGGGAGAATACCGTTAATGTGGTAGCCAATTCTATGGCTGCACTGCAAACCTATATGGCGCGGACGAAGAAGCGTGAATTGAGCCTGGATACGATGACCCTGGCAGCGCTTGTTCATAATATTGGTGTACTCCCCATTTTGACAGAAGCAGAACGTCACGAAGAAGTGTTTGCGAATCCTACTTTTCTTGAAGATGCTATCGATAAGCTCTCTTGCCCCATCGGCGGTAGCATAATGCGGGTGTGGGGCTTTGGTGATACATTTATTTCTGTTTCTGAAAATTGGAACGATTTGTCTGTGATCCCTTCCAACCTTTCTTACCTGGACTTCGTTCGAGTAGGCGCAGCCCTTTCTGGACAATTGGAAAGCCAAAAAGATGCGGTACTGAATTTGGCGGTGCAAAGAGGTCTGGTAGAAAACCTAAATGAACTTAATTCCGAAGAATTCAAAGATATGCGTGACAGCGCGAAGTTAATATTTGCCTAATTTTCAGCGGATTAATTTAAGAAAGAAACCGGCATTCATAGCCGGTTTTTTTCTTAATGTAGCGACTCGCTTTTTCTGATTTTAAGTTTTTCCAGGCCTGTCACTGTTAAACCTAACACTAGCCCCCACACAGGAGCGCTCAACTGCGCAAACAGTAAACCTGACGCTGAGCATAAAAATGTGAGAATTGCCCCGTGGCGATACTGAGAATTTTCCAACGCTTTAAATAGTGAGCTCTTTAAAGTGGCAATTAAAGCAAGCCCAGCAAGTAAATGTACAATCACCGCTGGCATATGAGTAAATATCAACACCACCACAGACGCAAGAGCGCCGAAAATAAGATAACCGATTCCTGCCATTATGGCGGCTTTGTACCGCTCTGAGCGTTTGGGATCAGCATCGTCCCCCATACAAATGGCAGCAGTAATGGCTGCAAAATTGAAGGTAAATCCGCCAAATGGCCCCGTCACCAGTTGGAGTAAAGCGAGACCTGTTAATACGGCGCGATTGTCTGGCTTAAAATCATAACTTTTGGATATCGCTATGCCCGGCAAGTTCTGAGACAGCATAGTGATTAAAAACAGCGGCAACGCCAGCCCGATGGTTGATGCAAGTGAAAAATGCGGCGTTACCCATTCTAACCGCGGAACAGTAACTGACCATTCAAGCTGGGCTATATCGCCCACTAACACACTGGCTACCATGGCAGCGGCTAACAACATCAGCATTAAATAGCGCGGGAAAAGCAGACCACCACCTATATACAAGATGAGAAAACTCACAATCAGCAAAGGATATTCTGCCGCGTCTGTAAACACGCCAAGGCAAATTGGAACAAGAATACCGGCAAGCATGGCGGCAGAAATTGCCGGAGGAATAGCGTCAATTTTGCGCATAAGAAACTGGCTGCGGGCTGTCACAAGCGAAAATACCGCAGCAATGCTGAACGCGCCTACCACCTCGTTAAGCGGATAATCTTTTACCACACCAATGAGAAAAGCCGCACCGGGTGTAGACCAGGCGGTGATTACAGGCACACGGTACAGGCAGGAGTAAAAGATACAAGTTGCTCCCATACCTAGTCCCAATATCAGTAACCAGCTGATAACCATTGCGGGAGTGGCACCAGCCGTGCGGGCAGCTTCAATTACCAATACCACGGCACTGCTATAGCCTACCACCACTGCGGTCAATCCTGCAGCGACGTGACTTAAACGGATTGCGCTTACCATTGTGATTCCTTTTCAAAAAAGGGAATAGAAAGGGTACTATTTGTAGAGCCTAACGATATACAGCGCAGGGAAAATCCTGTTGATAACGATTTTCCCTCACAAGCAAAGTGTAACATTGTGCGTTATAACGCACAATAAAGGAGTGATATTTGAAGAGCCAAGACAGCCTTTCCCGCCAAATCGCCACTCAACTTAAAAAGCAACGACAAGCGAAAGGCTGGTCGCTAGACAAGCTCGCCCGGGCCAGCGGCGTCTCAAAAGCAATGTTGGGGCAAATAGAACGCCAGGAATCCAGCCCTACTATTGCTACATTGTGGAAGATCGCCACCGGCATTGAGAGTTCGTTTTCATCGTTTATTGCCGGAGAAGCTGAGGGGGAAAACACCACAAGCGGTTCCCATGGTTCTGATATCAGCGCCTTTGCCAATGATCCTCATATGCACGTAAAAACGCTTTTTCCTTTTACCCCGTCGACTGGCTTTGAAGTATTTGAAATAACCCTGTTAAACCATCATGAACAGCTTTCTTCTGCACACCGGGCTGGCGTGCTGGAACATATTCATGTACTGGAGGGCAAACTAGAAATAAAGCAGGGTGAGGAGTGGATTTTGCTGGCTCAGGAACAATCATTTGTGCTGAATGCCGCTATGGAACATGGCTATAAAGCGCGAAGCAAAAATGTTCGCTTTATGGATATTATTTATTACCCGAAATAGCATGATTTGTTCTCTGCTTTTTATCATCGCGAGAAATTTCGCCAGGGCACGGAAAGACATCCGTCAGACTACAAAGCAGTGCCTTTGGCCTGACGGTTACACCATTATTCTACCAGTTTTAGTTCTTTTCGAATGTAATCAAGGAACTGGCAAAGCTCAGCAGACATTAAGGCAAATTCGGCATCCATACGGGCCTCAACCTGATCTTTTGGAATGTCTTCGTTTTCTTCTTTCATGCGGTCGGTGAACTTAAGGCGTTTGAAAGAACCATCTTCTGCAATGATTGCAGTTAACACATCCCGATATTCAAAGCCAACTTTCTGTACCAGTTTGCCGGAATCTAAATGTAGGGTAATTTCGTCGCTATCCAAAGGCTGATTTTTACAGCGGATAACGCTTTCCATATCATCTACCGATTTAAGTTCTGCTTCTTCTAACAGAGAAATAGCCTCTGGCGTGCCTTCCGTCAGCCAATGAGTTAATTCACTTTGCAGGCTTCTGCGGGCCAACGGTACAACAGGAAGTGACTGAATAGCCTTACGCACCAACGCTAAATAGGCTTCGGCTTTACCATCTGCGGATGCGTCTACAACAACAAGATTGTCGGGAATGGAAATGAAGCCATGAGTATAAGAGTTCTTGGTAAAAGCCTGCGGTAACAACTGATGCATAATTTCCTGCTTCAGATCCTGCTGGGCCTTTTTCCCTACCGGTGAGCCAGTTTCTGCTTCAATATGCGCCACTTTTTCGGCCAGCTCCGCATTTACTACTACTGCAGGTAATATACGTTCCTGCTTTTTCACCGTAATCCAGTACCGTTCCTGCACTTTATGGAACATGACACTTTCTTTGCCTGATTGCGAGAACGGCGAGGCGAAACCCATAGTCGCTGTTTCCTGTTTCCCACAAGGACGGAAGGCATTTTCGCTCAATGCATTTTGTAAATCATCATCATCAAGTGAGATGGGCTGGGTAATTTGATACGCTTTTATATTTTTAAACCACATAGCCAAAAACTGTTTATCAATTCGGGCGGCAAGCGTACCAACGCAGCAGCAAAGGTGCAATGCGAAGATGGTAGCAAAATGTGGTATGCAGCGAATTGCTTACATTAAGGTGGATTAGTATTAGCTGCGTTTAGGGAAACGAACGGTGTAGTGCAGCCCTTTTCCTGGTTCACTGGTGGCCTCAATACGTCCACCTAAAGCTTGCGTTACCAGATTATACATGATGTGGGTGCCCAACCCGCTGCCGCCCTGTCCGCGCTTAGTCGTAAAGAACGCGTCAAACAACCGATTCAAATCGTTGTCATTCAGGCCTTTGCCGTTATCGTCGTACTTAAACACAATTTCTTCATCTTCCTCAGTCACCGTTATGGCCATCTCGCCGTTGTCGATGTTGTCGAAGCCATGAACCAATGAGTTCATTATCATATTGGTTGTAATTTGCGCGATAACGCCCGGAGCGCAGCGAATTTCCAGGTCTTCCGGACAATGAATAACGACATCATGCTGAGTTTGCTTAAAGCTGGGTTGCAGCGACTGCAGAATTTCGTGCAGGTAATTGTTCAGGTTAAACACGCGCTCCGCTTCACTGGTTTGATCTACCGCGACTTGTTTAAAGCTGGCGATAAGATCGGAAGCACGATTAAGATTGCTGATTAAAAGCTGCGTCGTCTGTTCAGCTTCATCTAAAAAGTTTGTCATTGATTTTGCAGTAAGCGTTTTGTTCTCAAACGCGGTCTGTAAATGTTGAATACGGTCCTGCATGAAGCTTGCTGCGGTTACGCTTACCCCAATCGGTGTATTTACATCATGAGTAATTCCGGCCACCAATCCGCCTAACGACGCCATTCGTTCGGATTCTACCAGTTGATTTTTAGCCAGATTAAGCGTGTCCATGGATTTAGCCAGTTCAGCATTGCGTTTGCGTAGTTCATCTTCTATGTACTGACGGTTTTCATTTTCCTGACGAAGTTCGCGCTGATTGGCAATCAGTTCGTCTTTCTGTTGTTCAAGGTCCAGCATAATTTGCGATAAGGACGCGGTCTTCTTGGCGACTTCCTGCTCAAGAATAAGGTTTTGATCATCCAGCTTTTTATTAGCCTGGCGCAGTTTTTCCTGCGTTCCCTGCAGCGTTTCCTGCGAAAGAATAAGATCATCGATGACCTGATTGTACGAGTACTGCAATTGCCGTAACTCGTTATCATCCTCTATCGTAACAGCAATTTTTGAATCCTGTGGATGCTCAGGATCAAACGCACTCATCTGGTCGGTAATTTCCCCCAGCGGTTCAGACAGCATATGACGAAAGGCGGTCATAAACAGAAATACTAAAAAGGCGGTTTTC